>CAWDYN010000001.1:0-214587 GCA_963806585.1 uncultured Thermoleophilia bacterium
CGCGTCCACAACGCATCCCCCAGCAACCGGTAGTCCACGACGATCGCCCGGCAGTTGTGCACCTTGTCCGCCAGCGAGACGCGCAGGATCCCGCGATCCGTCTCCTCCCGAAGCCGAGCGATGTACGCCTCTTTGCGCTCCCTCCACGGTGGCTTGGGCTCCTCGAAGGTGTCGCTGCAGGCCGCCACGATCTCGGCCACCCGCTCGCCGAACCGAGCCGGATATCGGCCAACCGCTCCTCCCCCCCTGGTCCTCGGCGGCGTCGTGGAGCAGGGCGGCGATGGCCTCGTCTTCGTTCACCTCGCCGGCGAGGGCGCCGTCCTCGATCGTCAGTGACGCAACCGCCAGCAGGTGGGCGATGTAGGGGGTCTGGGTGCCCTTGCGGCGCTGGTCGCGGTGGATGTCGGCGGCGTAGACGAGGGCCTCGTCGAAGCGCGGGCCGAGGCTCCTCACTCGGCCGCCGTGCGCGTGCCCGCGCGCTCGTCGTCGGGGTTGAGGCGGTGGTGCTCCAGCCGCTGGGCCCAGGGCTCGGAGAGGACGGGCCAGCGGGCGAGGGCGTCGGCGTGGCGCATGTACCAGAGCAGGTCCTCGCGGGCGCGGCTGCGCGCGGTCACGCGGAACTCGGTGACGGAGGCGGAGGGATCGGCCACACCTGGATTGTCGTGCCCGGTGGGCCCGCGGTGAAACCCGCCACTAGGGTCTTGGCCCCGGGGCGCGTCGGGGGGAACCACGGCCTCGCTCCAGAAGTCCCGGGGGGGCCGTTGGAGCCGGCCGGGTACTCCTCGAGCGGCGGGCGCCCCGGCTCCAGGAGGCGAGGATCGGCTCGACGATGCGCCAGCACTCCTCGGCCTCGTCGCCGCGGATCGACAGGGTGGGGTCGCCGTGCAGCACGTCCAGGATCACGCGGCCGTAGGCGGTGACGTCCTGGGGGGCGAGGGTGCACGACCATGGTCGCCGGCTCGAGGTCGAAGGAGTCGCCCTCGCCGTTGATGTCGACGTACAGCTCCAGCCGGTCGGGGCTGAGCCCCAGCACCAGCATGTTGGAGCGCGGGCTGCGGTGCTGGCCGAAGGTGACGTACGGCGCGGCCTTGAAGCGGATCGCCACGTGCTGGCGCAGGCCCTCCAGCGCCTTGCCGGTGCGCAGCACGAAGGGCACGCCCTGCCAGCGCGGCAGCGTCGATGTGGAGGGTCACCGCCGCGAAGGTCTCGGTGCCGCTGGCGGGGTCGATGCCCGGCGCGGTCGGCGTAGTCGGGCACCGGGCCGTTCACCGAGGTGCCGGCGGTGTAGCGGGCGTGGATCGTCTGGGTGGCGATCTCGTCGGGGGTGGGCGTGCGCACCGCCTTCAGCACCTCGACCTTGCGGTCGCGCAGGTCCTGCTCGTCGAGGGTGCGCGGGCGCTCCATGGCCACCAGCGCCATCACCTGCAGCAGGTGGTTCTGGATCATGTCGCGCAGCGCGCCGGCGTTGTCGTAGTAGCCGGCGCGGCCCTCGAGGGCCAGGTCCTCGTCCCACACGATCTCCACCCGCTCGACGTGGTGGTGGTTCCACAGCGGCTCGAACACGCGGTTGGCGAAGCGCAGGCCGAGGATGTTCTGCACCGTCTGCTTCTCGAGGA
Organism: uncultured Thermoleophilia bacterium; assembly: GCA_963806585.1. GTDB lineage: Bacteria > Actinomycetota > Thermoleophilia > Miltoncostaeales > Miltoncostaeaceae > Miltoncostaea. The sequence goes on from CAWDYN010000001.1 coordinate 1,617, forward strand.
AGTGGTCGATGCGGTGGATGGCCTCGCTCGGGGGCGGCCTTGGCCAGCAGGGCGTTGAGCTCCTGGGCCGACTTGAGGTCGTGGCCGAAGGGCTTCTCGATGACGATGGCGCTGTCGTCGGGAAGGCCGGCCTGGCCGATCGCTGTGATCGCCGCTGCGAACACCGGCGGCGGCAGCGCCAGGTAGATCACCGCCGGGCCCTCCCCCGTGACCAGCGCCGCGGTGATGGCCGCCGGGTCGCCGGCGTCGCCGTGGACGAACGTGCACACATCGGCGAGCGCCTGGGCCGCCTGCTGGGCGCCCGGATCGCCGTGCGCGGCCACCGAGTCGTGCACGTGCTTCTGGAAGGTGGCGTCGTCCCAGTCGGGGCGATCGACGCCGACCAGGCTGAAGCCGGCGGGGAGCTTGCCCAGGTGCAGGAGCCCGGCCAGGCCCGGCAGCAGCAGGCGCGCGGCCAGGTCGCCCCCGGCCCCCAGGACGACCATCCGGCGGATCTCCACGTAAGGGGTCCCGGACGACACTGCCCGTGAGCCTACCGCGTGATCGCGACGGCGAGGCATACCGCATCGTGACGGTGGCGCACACTCGCGCGGGGCCGACAGGGACGGAGAAGGACCCCGTCATCTTCGTGTCCCAGGAGAGATCCCGTCATGTCCCGTTCCCCCCGCCGCCGCGCGGGCCGCTTGATCGCCTCGACCGTCGGCGCGCTCGCGCTGCTCGCGGTGCTCGCGAGCTCGGCCCTGGCGAGCGAGCCGGCCACCTTCCGGCTGCTCGGCTCGTCGCCCATCTACTCGTCGGTCGATGTGCACAAGGCCGCGGGGGGCACGGTGGCCGTGCGTCCCGCCCGCTACCACTACCGCATCACCACGACCGCCGGCACCACCGAGACCAGCGGCAACTGCGTCGACCTGTCGCACTACATCACCACCGGCCGCGACTACCAGGTGAACCTGGAGAGCGCGGCCGACGACCCGGCTCTGGGCGACCCCTCGTACCTGGCGGCCGGCTGGCTGCTGTCGCAGGCCGACGACCTGATCGGCGCGGCAGCCGACCCGGCCCTCGAGGCCGGCGCCCTGCAGGTGGCGGTCTGGCAGCTGTCGGGCCAGGCGCGCGACCTCGACGCGCCCACCAGCGACACGGCGCTCAACGCCCGCGTGGCCGAGCTGCGCGCCGCGGCGGCCGGCAGGAGCGTGCCGTCCGAGCTCGCGGTGGCGGTCGAACGGCGGCGACACGTGCCTCGACACCGCCGCCGGCGTCACCGTGACGGGCACCCCCGGAGCGGTCGTCGACCTCGCGGTCACCGCCGGCACCGGCACGGTCGAGCCCGCCCAGGTCACCATCGACGGCACCGGCACGGCCTCGGCCGAGCTGCGCTCGTCGGTGGTGGGCCAGGTGAGCGTGAGCGCCACCACCTCGGCGCCCACCCTGCTGCGGGCCACCAAGACCCCCGGCCAGACCAGCCCGCAGGACCAGCTCTTCCTGCGCCCGGGCACGCTCGACGACACCGCCACCCACGGCTTCATCGACTGCGGCGTGTTCCTGTTCGGCCCGGCCGGGCCGGGCACGCTGATCGGCCCCGCCCCGAGCGCCCCCGCCGCGCCGGCCGCGCCGGCCCCGGCGCCGCTGGCGATCACGCTCGAGAGCCCGCGCCTGGCGGCGCCCGGAGGCCTGGCCGTGTACCGGCTGCGCGTCACCAACACGGGCACGCGCACCGCGCGCGGGGTGAAGGTGGCCCAGCGGGTCAGCTCCGGGCTGCGCCCGCTGAAGGCCAGGGGGCCCCGGGGCACCTCCGCGGGGGTCGGCCGCCACGCCGCGCGCTGGAAGGTCTCGGCGCTGCGCGCCCGGCCGCTCGGCCACGCTCACCCTCAAGGTGCGGGTGTCCAAGGGGCTGGCCGGCGACATCGGCCACTCCACCGCCTCGGTGAGGGGCCCGCGCAGCGCCCGCGCCCACGATTCGGGCAGCACCGCGATCGTCCGCCGGGTGGGCAAGACCGAGCAGGGATTCTGAGCCCGGCGTCGTGAATGTCGCAAAGTGCCTACCCGGACGTGTCCGCCACCTCTCTCTTGGCCCCCGGGCCAAGGGCGGGGTGGCGCAACATCTGCCAACCTCACGTACCGGACGCATCGTGCCGATGTGAACCGGCCACCCACGTGAAGAGGGGGAACCGTTGAGCGCAGACGTCATCTTCGATCCCGCCGCAGAGCTCGAGCGGGCGACCAGCGACTACCTGGCCGTGTCCCGCAACTCGCACCTCTACGGGACGACGTCGGACTACGAGACCGCCGAGCGCCGCGCGTGGGAGCGCATGGCCGAGGCCGCCGCAGCAGTAGAGGCGGCCGCCGCAGCGGCGTAGCCGGACCCCGGCTTCACGAGGTACCGACGGCCTGGATGCGCTCGCGCATCCAGGCCGTCGCGCTTTGGGCCCCCTCGCCCACGGTGGCCACCACCCCGTCGGGGCGCACCAGCACGGCCCCGCTGTCGTCGCCCAGGGCCTCGGCCAGGTGGTCGTCCACCTGGGCGCGGGTCACCGTCAGCGGCAGGCCGTGGGGCCCGCCGAAGCTCTCGGGCGCAGGGTCGGCGGCGGCGGCGCCCAGCAGTACCAGCTCGGCCTGGGCGCCACGGCTCAGCGGCCAGCCGTCGCCCGAGCGCGCGCCGCGGTGGTGGCCGGTGCCGTCGGCCAGCGGGCCCTCGCGGTAGCTGACCGCCTCCTCGGTGAGGAACTCGACCAGCTTGCGGCGCACCACCGGCAGCGAGAGCGCCGCCGGCACCAGGTGGTCGCGCAGGAACTTCTTGGTTCCCTCCATCATCGTGGCCCGCAGCATCGCCCCGGACTGCGTGAGCACGGCCTCGCCCACCGGGTGGCGCTCGGCCTGGTAGGTCGCCAGCAGCGCCTCGGGCGCCGCGCCGCGCTGCACCAGGGCGAGCTTCCACGCCAGGTTGGCGGCGTCCTGGAGGCCGGTGTTCATGCCCTGGCCGCCGGCCGGGCTGTGGATGTGGGCGGCGTCGCCCGCCAGCACGATGCGCCCGTGCACGTAGTCGGTGATCTGGCGCTCGTTGACGCCGAAGTCGGAGGTCCAGTGGGAGGCGGTGATCCGCCAGCGCATGTCGGTGCGCGTGTCGAGCACCTGCTGCACCTCGGCCGTGGCGATCTCGCGCGGGGCGCCGGCGCCCTCCACCTCGCCGAGGTCGGCGATCACGCGCCAGCGTCCGCCGCCCATCGGGAACAGGGCCACGAGGCCGCCCGAGCCTGAGCGGATCAGGATGCGGTGGTCGCCGGGGACGGGGTCGGCGGCGATGTTGACGTCGGCCAGCAGCCAGCGGTGGTGGACCGTCTCGCCGGGGAACTCCAGGTGCAGGTCGCGCCGCGCGATCGAGTGGGCGCCGTCGCAGGCCACCAGCCACGGCGTCCGCACCGTCTCGGACGCGCCGGTGGGCCCGGCGATCTCGCAGGTGACGCCCTCGGCGTCGGCCATGAAACCGGTCAGCTCGGTGCGGCGCTCCACGGTCACGCCAAGCTCCTCCAGGCGCGTCTGCAGGATGCGCTCGGTGGCGCTCTGGGGGATCAGCACGCAGGCGGGCGGGCGTCCCTCCTGCGACGGCACCTCCACCTCCACGTTCTTGCCCGGCGACAGGCCCAGGCTGACGCCGTGCAGCAGCGGGTGGCCGGCGGTGAAGCGCTCGAAGGGCAGCACCGGGTCGAAGGTCTCCAGGGTGCGCTGCCACACCACCAGGGCCTTGGAGAGGTCCGTGGGCGCCTCGTCGCGGTCGATGATCCGCACCGGGACATCGTGGCGGGCGAGCATCAGCGCGGCCGCGAGGCCCACCGGGCCGGCGCCCGCCACGAGCACCTGGGAGGGCGCGGAATCGTTCATCGGGTTCTCCTCCGGACGCCTATTCGACCGGGTGTGGCGATACGGCCCTCACGCGGCCCGACAACCTGGCAACATCACCCAATGGACTTCCTCCGCTGGGACGAGAAGCCTGCCGATCTGCGCGATCCGGTCATGATCGCCGCCTTCGGCGGCTGGAACGACGCCGCCGCCGCCGCCTCGGGTGCGGTGGTGTACATCGGCGAGCAGTTCGGCGCCCGCCGGGTGGCCTCGCTCGATCCCGAGGAGTTCTACGACTTCCAGGCCACGCGGCCGCTCATCGACCTGAGCTCGTCGGAGAGCTCGTCGATCATGTGGCCCGAGGTGGAGCTATTGGTGGCCCGCCCGCCGGGCGGCACGCGCGACCTGCTGCTGGTGGCGGGGGCCGAGCCCTCGATGCGCTGGCAGACCTTCTCCCGCGCGCTGCTCGACGCGGCGACCGAGGTGGGCGTGAAGCGCGTCGTGCTGCTGGGCTCCCTGCTGGCCGACGTGGTCCACAGCCACCCGGTGCGCCTCACCGGCATGGCGTCGGACCCCTCGTTCATCAGCGGCCTGAACTTCCGCGACCCCAGCTACGCCGGCCCCACCGGCATCGTCGGCGTGCTGCACCACTACGCCATGGAGCGGGGCCTCGAGACCGTCTCGATCTGGGCCCCCGTCTCCCACTACGCCGCGGGCCTCACCAACTCCAAGGGCAGCCTCGCCCTGGTGCGCGCGCTGGACCGCGTGGCCGGCGTGGGCGTGGACGTGGGCGAGCTGGAGGAGGCCGCCGCCGCCTTCGAGGGCCAGGTGGCCCGCGCGGTGGAGGCCGAGCCGCGCCTGCGCCAGCTGGTGGAGCAGCTCGAGGACGCTGCCGGGCGGGTGGAGGACGAGGTGGTCGAGCAGGGCCCGCTGCCCACCGGCGACGAGCTGGCCGCCGAGCTCGAGCGCTTCCTGCGCGAGCGGGACGACCCCGCCTGAGTCATTCGCCCAGGGGGCGCTTGCCGCACGGACGGGGCGCTTTGTAGTTCCACGTCCAGCGCTCATCGCGGCGCAGCTCGGATCCGCGCCACACCTTGCGCGTGTAGACCACCCCGAAGGCGGTGCCGGCGGTGGGATCGGACGGGTCGGTGGTGGTGGCCACCCGGCGCCCGAGCTCGGACGAGTACATCCTCACCGTCACCCCGCTGTCGGAGGCCGACACCTTCATCAGGATCGCCGCCGGCCAGTCGTTGCCCACCACCAGCTCGGGCCCGCCCCACGAGACGGTGGCCTCGCGGCCCGGCGGGTAGCGCGTGATCCAGAACTCGTGGGGCGTGTGCTGCACCAGGTTGAGCCCCGCGAAGAACGACGCGTTGAAGATGGTGGTGGCCATCTGGCTCACGCCGCCCCCGACGGCGTCCTCCAGCTGGCCGGCGTTGATCTGGGGCGCGGCCACGAAGCCGCGCGCCTTGGTGCGCTCGCCCAGGGCCACGTTGAGCGAGAAGCGGGCGTCGGCGGGGATGACGGTGCCGTCCAGGATCTGGGCCGCCCGCTTGATGTTGGTGACGCGCGGCTGGCAGCAGGCGTAGGGGGTGGTGAACTCGCTGACCAGCGTGCGGATGCGCATGGCGCGCGCCTGGGCGGTGGTGCGCGTGGGCGCCACCGTGGCCACCGGCAGGCGCACGTCCGCCCGCCCCACGTGATCGGCCACGCGCTGAGCCAGCAGCTTCTGGTTGATGCGCCGGCCCGGCCGCGAGGCCGTCACGCTCACGCTGTCGCCGTCGATCTGAAAGCCGGCCGACACGGCCGGGCGCAGGATGGGCTCGAAGGTCGGGCGCACCGCGTCGGCCATCGCCGACGGGTCGAACGCCACCTGGATGCCGGCCTTGGTGACGGGAAAGCGCAGGGCCGCGCGCAGCTGCGCGGGCGTGATGCGCGCCGTGCGGCCCGCCCCCACCACCGTGACCGCGTCGGCGGTCAGCCGCAGGGCGCGCGTGCGCGCGGCGGCCGCGGCGGCGTCGCTGACCGCCGGGGCGACCGGGGCGACCGGCACGGTCACGGTGTCCGGCAGCGACACGAGGCGCCGCACCAGCGCGGGCCCGTTCACGGCCTCGCCCTCGCGGGCGGGGGTGGTGACGATCTCGGCGCCGTCCACGCGCACGGTCGCGGCCCGGCCGTCGGTGTCGACGTGGGCGGCCACCTGCGCGCCCACCGCGCGGGCCTTGGCCGGCGTGGCCTTCCACTGCAGGGGCACGTCGCGCCCGCGCTCCAGACCCACCTCGGCCAGCACGCGGCCGAACAGCGAGGGGTCCTTCACCGCCTCGGCCACGGCGCGGTTGACGCGCGGCACCGGCTTCAGCAGGGAGTACGAGACGCGCTCGGGAAAGTCGGAGTCGCCCGGCCGCTCGATGGTGACCGTCCCCGACGGAGCCGTGGCCCCGGCCAGCACCGCGCGGCGGGCCTCGTCGGCGCTCAACCCGCCCACGGCGATGCCGTCGATCGACACGCCCGCGGGCACCCGGTCGTCGGGCGCCGTCAGCAGGCGGGCGGTCACCAGGGCCGCCCCGCCCACCAGCAGCACCAGGCCGGCGACGAGTGCGACCAGGGTCTCGGGTCGTCGCGGTCGGGACAGGCGCACGACCCCCGAGTGTGCCAGCCCGGCCTGAGAAAGCGGATGCCGCTCGGTCCACCGCCGTTCTCATTTGCCAAATCGGCAAGGCCGCTTGCCAAGGCCGCGGTTCTGGGCGATGGTGCGCGGATGCCCTCACCACCAAAGGCCGGGGGCGACTTCGGCCGGGACGCTTGGGAGCGGCGCTGGTCGCGGGCACTGGGCGGGGGCGCGCACGCGGTTGACCGGCGCCCGCCCAACGCGCACCTGCTGGCCGAGGTCGCCGACCTGCCATCCGGCCGCGCGCTGGACGCGGGCGCCGGCCACGGCGCCGAGACCCTCTGGCTGGCGGCGCGCGGCTGGCGGGTCACGGCCGTCGATTTCTCCACCACCGCCCTGGAGCACGCGCGAGCGCGGGCCGAGGGCCTGGGCGCAGACGTGGCCGAGCGCATCGAGTGGATCGCGGCCGACCTCGCGACCTGGACGCCGGCGCCCGGGAGCTACGACCTGGTGGCCTGCCTCTACGTCCACGTGGCCGGGTCGGTCCCGGAGATGGTGCGCCGGCTGGCCGCCGGCGTCGCGACCGGCGGGACCCTGCTCCTGGTGGGCCACCGGCCGATCGACCCCGCCACCGGGGCGCCGACGCCCGCGGCCGGTCAGGTGCAGGTGTCCGTTGACGATGCGGTCGCCGCGCTCGAGCCCTCCCGCTGGGAGGTCGTGGTCGCGCAGGAGCGGCCCCGCCGGGCGGCCGGCGGCGGCGTCGATGCCGTGGTGCGCGCCCGGCGGCTCGCGTGAGCGTGCGGGCCGGCGCGACGATCTGGAAGGTGCTGTACCGCCACGGCTGCTCGCGCCGGCGGCGCTCGGAGAGGCACGCCCCGACCGAGGCGCCGCTACGAGTGGGCAGAGCCCGGGGCCCTGCTTCACATGGACGGAAAGCAGCTCACACGCTTTCGACCAGCCCGGCCACTGCGCCCACGGCGATCGCTCAGAGATCTACCGCAGCCGCGGCGCCGGCATCGAGTACGCCCACTGCGTGGTTGATGACCACAGCCGCCTGGCCTATGTCGAGGTGCACCGCCACGACCGGGGCGAGATCGCCGCGCGGTGCTCGAGCGGGCGATCGCGCTGGTTGCTGCCCAGGGCTGCGGGCCGACCGAGGCGGTGATGACCGACAACGCTCTGGTCTACGTCAGGGCAACGTCTTCAGCCGAGGTGCTGGACGCGCCCACGGCGTGCGCCATATCCGCATCCCTCCGCGCACCCCGCGCTGGAACGGGAAGGTGGAGCGCTTCATCCGCACGCTCGATGAGGAATGGGCCCACGCCGGGATCTGGCCCAGCTCAGCGGCCAGAAACCGAGCGCTCGCCTCATGGATGCGGTACTACAACCGCAGACGCCCCCACACGCGCTCCTAGCGGTACGAGAGCGGCACCAGCGAGCGCACACGCTCGATGCCGCGGGCGACCAGCTCGTTGGCGTTCTGGCGCAGCTCGTGGCGCGCCACCAGGCTGTCCAGCTCGCGCCGGGTGGTGGCGCAGGCGACGCGCTCGCGCGAGCGCTCGTAGCGCTCCAGGGCGCGGGCGCCGCGCCGCGAGGTGGCCGGGTCGTCGCCCCGGGCGATGGCCGCGCAGGCGGCCTCGGCCAGCTCGTCGAGCATGCCCTCGGCCCGGAGGCGCGCCTGGGCCAGGGCGGCGCGACGGCGCGCGGAGAGCCAGGCGATGCCGGCGGCGACCACGCCGGCGATGACGAGGAGCTCGGTCACGCGCCGAGGGTAGCGCACCGGCTCACGGGCACGGACCCGACGAGACCGGCCGCAGGCGGGCGCCCAGGGCGGACCTGATGGCGGCGGGCGGCACGGCCGCCCCCGAGGCGCCGTCGTCGGAGCCGCCGAAGATCATGGCCACCACCTCGCCGTCGGCGTCCACGATCGGACCGCCGCTGCTGCCCGGGCCGAGCGTGCCGCGGGTGACGATGATGCTGCGCACCGTGCCGCCGTTGCCGTAGGCGTCGTCGGTGATGGCCGTGCGGGGCGCCGAGGCGGTGCCGGCGCGGGCGGTGAGGGGCCCGCCGCCGGGGTAGCCGAGCAGCGTGACCGACTCGGCGCCCCGCGGGGCGGGGCCCAGGGCCAGCGCCGGCAGGTCGAGGCCATCGACGCGCAGCACCGCCACGTCGTTGGTGCCGTCCACGTACACCGGCTGGGCGTCCAGCGAGGGGCCGCCGGCCACCGTGACGCGGGTGTCGTCCTCGCCGGCGATCACGTGGGCGTTGGTGACCACCAGGTCGTCGCCCGCCACCCATCCCGAGCCCTGCTTGACGAGGCCGCACCCGCTGCCGGTCAGCTGCACCACGCTGCCGCGCGCGGCCCGGGCGCCGGCCGTGGCGGTGACCGAGGGGTCGGGCTCGGGCAGGGCCGCGGCGGGCAGGGGCAGGATCGGGAAGGCGTCGAGGCGCGCCAGGGCCCCGAGCACCTCGTCGGGCGGCACCAGGCGCAGGGCGGTGCTGAGGATGCGCGACTCGTGGACGTCGTCGCGCAGGGCCAGGTCGCGGGCGCCGGGCTGGAAGATGATCACGGCCGCCATCAGCCAGGCCAGCGCCAGCCCGCCGACGGCGCCCAGGCACGACCCCTCCGCCCCGGTCGACGCTCCGCGCCGGCCCGCTCGCCACCCAGCGCCGCAGCGGCCGGGCCAGCGTGAGCAGCAGCGCCTGGGCCGCCAGCGCGCCCACCAGCGCGCCGCCCAGCGCGACCAGGGGCAGCCACGGCGATTCGCGGCCGTCGGGCAGCAGCGCGGGGGCGAGCCGCGAGCCCACCAGCGCCCCGACCGCCAGCCCGGTGAGCGAGAGCACCTGCTCCACCAGGCCGCGGCCGGCGCCCAGCAGCGCCCAGAGGGCGATCCACACGATCACGATGTAGTCGAGGGCGGTCACCGGGACCGCCCGGGGGGCGCGATCGTGGCCAGCGACCTACGCTTGGTCGGTCCGGCGAGACGAGACGGGAGGACCCCATGTCCGACGACGCGCCCATGAACGTGATGATCTGGAGCGACGTGGCGTGCCCGTTCTGCAACGTGGCGCGCGAGCGGGCGAGCTGGCTCGCGCAGAACGCGAACGTGGTCGTGGAGTGGCTCCCGTTCCACCTGCACCCCGAGTACCCGCCCGAGGGCATCGACCGGCAGGAGCTCATGCAGCGCTTCCCGGCCGGGGCCGACGGCACCGCCCGGCGCATGAACGAGGAGGCCGGCCTCGTCTACAACCCGCACCCCGAGCGCGTCCCCAACACGCGCCGGGCGCTGGAGCTGATCGAGTGGGCCCGCGGGCAGGGCGCCCACGAGGCCATGCACGAGCGGGTGATGGACGCCTATTGGGTCGAGGGGCGCGACATCGGCGACTGGGACGAGCTGGCGCCGCTGGTCACCGACGTCGGGCTCGACCCCGAGGAGGCCCGCACCGCGGTCGAACTCGGGCGCCTTCGCGCCGGTGGTCGACGGCTCCACCGCGACCGCGCAGCGTCACGGCATCTCCGGCGTGCCGGCCTTCGTGCTGGACGGCCGCCTGCTGGTGAGCGGCGCGCAGCCCCACGAGGTGTTCACCAGGGCTCTCGAGGAGGTCGCCGTCATGCGGGAGAAGGATGGCGCCCCCACGCGCTGAGAGCGCCGGAGCCGGGTGCGCCCGCGTTGCGCCCGCGTCGCAGGTGCGGCCGGAATGGCGTCCGGGGCAGGGGTCAGGATGATCGGGTTCCGTGAGCCAGATGGGGGGTACCGATGCCGGCCGACCTCAACCGCGTGACCCTGGTGGGTCGCCTGACGCGCGATCCCGAGCTGCGCCACACCCAGGGCGGCGATCCGATCTGCTCGATCCGGCTGGCGGTCTCCTCGCGTGCGCGCGATGAGGGCGGCAACTGGGGCGACCGCTCCAACTACTTCGACGTGACCGTCTTCGGCCGCCAGGCCGAGACCGCCTCCACCTACCTGGCCAAGGGGCGGCGCATCGGCGTCAACGGGCGCCTGTCCTGGCGCGAGTGGCAGACCCAGGACGGCTCCAAGCGCCAGAGCGTCGAGGTGATCGCCAACGACGTCTTCTTCCTCGACTCGCGCGGCGAGGGCGGCGGCGGCGAGGCCTCCCAGGGCGGCGGCTGGAGCCAGCAGGCCCCGGCGGCGGGTGGCGACCTGGCGCCCGTGGGAGCGCCGGCGGGCGGCGCCCCGGCCGCGGCGGAGGACTCCGACATCCCCTTCTAGTGCGCGTCGCCGTCCTCGGCGGAACGGGCCTCACCGGCCGGGCGGTGGTGGAGGCCCTCGCGCGGTCGGGACACGAGCCGGTGCCGCTGTCGCGCTCGAGCGGCGTGGACGCGGTGGCGGGCACCGGCCTCGACGCCGCGCTCGCCGGAGCCCGGGCCCTGGTCGACGTCACCAACCTCCCCGCGGGCGACGCCGAGGAGGCGCGCGACCTGTTCGGGGCGGCCACCCGCCACGCCCTCGAGGCGGAGGCGCGGGCCGGGGTGGCGCACCACGTCCTGCTGTCGATCCTGGGCGTCGACCGCATCAGCGGGCCGCCCCACTACGCCGGCAAGCGGCTCCAGGAGGAGCTGGTGGTCGCGGGCCCCGTCCCGTACACGATCGTGCGCGCCACCCAGTTCCACGAGTTCGCCGAGATGGTGGCCGGGTGGACGAGCGACGGCGAGGTGGCGCCGGTGCCCCCGGTGCGGGTGCAGCCCGTGGCGGTTGCCGACGTGGCCGAGGTGCTGGCCCGCGTCGCGACCGGCCCGCCGCAGGGGCGGGCGCCCGACCTGGCCGGGCCCCGGCCCGAGGACCTCTCCGACATGGCGCGGCGCACGATGGCGGCGCGGGGAGAGTCGATCCGCGTCGTGGCGAGCTGGGACGACGGCCCCTTCGACCCGGAGATGCCCGCCGACGCGCTGCTGCCCGGCCCGGGCGCCCAGCTGGCGCCGACGACCTTCGAGGGCTGGCTCGCCGGGGTCAGCGCCAGCGGCGGGAGATGACCTCGGCCTTGCCGGCGGTCGGGTTCCAGCGGGTGACGTAGGCGGTGCGCCCGCCGAGGGCGGTGGTCCACAGGATGCGGCTGGGCCCGCGCAGCCTGGCCAGGGTGCGCGTGCGCCCCCCGGCGATGCGCCGCAGGTGCAGATACGACGACGAGGCCCGCTGCTCCACCCACAGGATGCGCCCCGAGGCGATCGAGGGGTTGACCTGCAGGCCGCTCACCGACGAGGCGATCACCCGCGAGCGCCCGTAGCGGTAGCCCTTCACCCGGGCCAGGCGCAGCTGCGACCGGCGCCCGGCGGCGATGTGCCAGGCGATGTAGCCGCCGCGCAGCGCCGGGCGCCCCAGGTCGACCGAGGGCGCGGTGCGCACCACCAGGCGCGTGCGGCCGCTGGCCAGGTCGCGCAGCTCGAGCGCCTGCCCGCGTCCCGTGCGCACGTAGGCGAGGTGGGGCCAGTCGAGGGCCGGCTTGGTGAGCGGGCCGTCCACGCGGGCCACCTCCTCGCCGGTGCGCCAGCGCACCACGCGGATGCCGGCGGAGTCGGCGTAGGCCAGCAGGTCGCCGTCGAGCGCCGGCGAGCGGGCGTCGGGGAAGCTGGCGACGGCCGCTCCCGAGGCCCGCACGACCACGCTCGAGGTGCCCGCGTCGAGCACGCCCACGGCGGTGGAGGCGCCCCAGGCGGCCGGGTCGTACGCCCCCTGGGTGCTCGCCTGCTGGGCGAGCGCCGGTGTCGCCAGCAGCGCGGCGGCGAGCGCGCCGAGGGCGGCCGGCCGCCTCAGCACGGCACGGCGGTGTCGATGTACAGGACGCAGAACACCCGGCGGTTGGGGCGGCAGTAGCCCACCAGCGCCGCGTCGCCGTTGATGCGCGTGCGGGTGGTGGTGCAGCAGTCCACGAGCTTGCGGATCTGGCCCCCGCAGCAGCGGTACCAGGCGCCCTGCACGACCACGTCGATGCCGTAGCGCTCGCGCACCGCCTCCTCGCACACCCGGGTGCGCGGCGCGCGCGGCAGGGGCGAGCCGTCGGGCCCGAGCAGGGTCTCGCCGGCGGCCGAGACCGGCTGGCCGAGGGCGTCGATGAGGCGGCCGAGGTTGTCCACCGGACGACCGTCGGCCGGGCGCACGGGATAGCCGTGGGTGTCGATGCGCGGCAGCGTGAACGGCGTGGGGCAGGAGCCGGTGGTCCAGGTGTGGCCGCAGAAGCCGTACCAGCCCCGGCGGGTGCGGTTGCTGCCGCGCACCGGACGGCGGCGGGCCGCCCCGGCCCCGCCCGCCCCGGCGCCCATCAGCCCCAGCGCGGCGGCGGCCACGGTGGCCAGGAAGCCCCGGCGGGTGCCGCCGGAGGCGAGGCGCCGCGACAGCGCGCGGCCGCCGCGATCGACGAGCCTCTCAGGCCGTGGCACCGACGCGCTCCTCGCCCACCTCGATCAGCTCCTCGATCTGCTCCAGCGTGTTGACCAGGCCCTTGGCCGCGGCGTGGCCGTCCACGGCGTAGACGACGAACGGCGTGCCGGGCACGCCCCACGCGGCGAAGGCCGGGGCGTCGCGGTCCTCGTTCACCGCCCGCACCGGCAATCCCTCCCGCTCGAGCGCGTCCAGGGCCGGGCGGATCTCGGCACACAGGCGGCAGCCGGGCGACGAGAAGGCGACCAGCTCGGGTCCGCGGCGCTCCAGCCCCGCGAGCGGCGGCACGGGCGCTCCGAGCGGCGGGCCCTCCTCGGCGATCTCGAGCGCCGCCCGCGGACCCAGCCGGCCCTCGAGCACCCCCACCTGGCGGAAGAGGGCCAGCACGAGGACGGCCAGCACCAGCACCGCGAGCGCGAGCACGGCCAGGGCGGCCCCCACCAGGACCCGCTCCGAGGGGGCGCCGCGATCGAGCGCGCCGGACGCCACCAGGCCCCCGGCGGCGGCGAGTGCGAGCGCCCGCAGGGCCAGCAGGCCGACCGGGCGCGAGCGGGTGCCGCCGAAGCAGCCGCACGGCGCACGACGGCGCCCGCGCAGGCGCATCAGCGCCAGCGAGGCGGCGAACGCCATCCCGAGCACCGCGACCCCGACGCCGGCCGCCCGGGCGGTCGCCGGGATCAGCAGCAGCACCGCCAGGGCCCCCTCGGCCGCCACCAGGGCCACGGCCACGGGCGCGCGCAGCCGGCCCGGGATGCCGTGGTCACCGACGGCCGCGACGAGCTCGCGGGGGTCGCGGAGCTTGGCCAGGGCGGCCCAGGCGAGCACTGCCGCGAGGATGATCCGCAGGGTGAGTTCCACGGGCGGCCGACGCTACCAGGACTCGCGGCCGGTCCACCGCCGGTCAGGCAGGGCGGGCGGCTCAGAACAGGGTCAGCTGGCGCTCGCTCACGAGCCCCGAGACGCCCACGCCCATCAGGCGCAGCGGGCCCTCGCGCTCGGCCAGCGCGCGCGCCAGCAGGCCACGCGCGGTCTGCCAGATGACGCGCTCGTCGTCGGTGGCGGCGGGCACCGTCTGGCCGCGCGTGACGGTCTGGAAGTCGCTGTAGCGCAGCTTGACCGTCACCGTGCGGGCCGACCGGCCGCGCGTGCGCAGGGTCGACGCCACCCGCTCGGCCATCGCGCGGCCGATGCGCTCGAGCTCCGGTCGGTCGTCGATGTCGCGCTCGAAGGTGCGCTCGGAGGAGATCGAGATGCGCTCGGCCGGAACGGGCGCGACCGGCCGTGGGTCGATGCCGCGGGCGCGGCGGCGCAGGTCGTCGCCCCACTGGCCGGGCACCAGGGCGCGCAGGGCGCTCGTCGTCGAGCGCGGCGAGGTCGCCGATCGTCGACGATGCCGGCAGCGCGCCAGGCGCGGCCTCGGTGCGCGGCCCCACGCCCGGCAGCGCCCGCAGGGCCAGCGGCGCGAGGAACGCCGCCTCGTCGCCCGGCGGCACGACCGTAACGCCGCCCGGCTTGTCGCGGTCGGAGGCGACCTTGGCGACCACCTTGCACGTCGCCACGCCGAGCGAGCACGACAGCCGCACGCGCTCGGCCACGGCGCGGCGCACCGCGTCGGCGGCGCCGGCCGCGTCGCGCGTCGGGCAGCTCCAGGTAGCCCTCGTCGAGGCCCAGCACCTCGACGGCCGGCGACAGCTCGCGCACCAGGTCCCAGACCCGCGCCGACCACTCGCGGTAGTGGGCGATGTCGGGGCGCACGAAGACGGCCTCCGGGCAGCGGCGCAGCGCCTCGGCGGCGCTCATGGCCGAGCGGATGCCGAAGCGCCGCGCGGCGTAGTTGGCCGTGGCCACGACGCCGCGCCCGTGCGGGTCGCCGCCCACCACCAGGGGGCGCCCGCGCAGCTCCGGGCGCCGGTGCATCTCCACGGCGGCGAAGAAGGCGTCGAGGTCGAGGTGGGCGATCAGGCGGGACCTCCGGGCGTCCGCCCGCGAGGTTAGCGTGGAGCGGGTGAGCGACCCGCATCCGACCACCGAGGAGCTGCTCGATCGGATCGCCGCGAGCCGCGTCGTCGACCCGCTCGCGCCGGTCACGGTCATCTGCCCGTCGCACCTGTCCGCCCTCCAGCTGCGGCGGCGCCTGGCCGAGCGGACGGCCTTCGCCGCCGTCCGCTTCGAGACCCTGCCGCGCCTGGCCGAGCTGGTGGGCGCGTCCGCGCTGGCGGCCCAGGGCCGGCGCCCTCTGGCCCGCCCGATCGGCGACCACCTGGCCGAGCGCGTCGCCGAGCGGTCGGGGCCCCCGCTCGACCGCATCCATCGCCTGCCCGGCTACGCGCGCGCCCTGCGCCGGCTGTTCGCGCGCCTGCGCCGCGGGGGGCTGGTGGGGGGCGAGGAGCCCCCGCCGGATCTCGCCAGCCCCCACCTGCGCGAGGTGATGCGCCTCTACGGCCTCTGGCGCGGCCTGATCCGCGACTTCTACGACGAGGACGACCTGCTGGGCGCGGCGGCAGCCGTCGCCCGCGACGCGCCGGCCCGGGTGGCCGAGCTGGGCGCGCTCCACCTGGTGCCGCCCGGCCCGCGCTCGGCCGACGGCGACGCGTTCCTGTCGGCGCTGGGCGCCGCGCGCGGCGGCGTCCTGGCGGCCGCCGACCCGTCGCCGACCGACGACGTGAGGATGATCCTCGCGCCCGACCGCGCCAGCGAGGCCCGCGAGGCGGCCCGCGAGGTAATCGCCGCCCTGGAGGAGGGGCTCGGGCTGCACGAGATCGCCGTCCTGCACGGCGCCGACCGCGCCTACGCCCGCCCGCTGCGGGAGGCGCTCGAGGCGGCCGCGGTCCCGGTCGCCGCCATGCCCGGGCTGCCGCTGGTCGAGACCCCGGCCGGCCGTGGCGTGCTGGAGCTGCTCGGAGTGGTGCGCGAGGACCTGTCGCGGACGGCGCTGATGGACACGCTCTCGGTGGCGCCGGTGCGCCGCGAGCTGCCGGCGGCCGGCGGCGGGCTCGCGCGGCTGCGCCTGGGGCGATGGGACCGCGTGTCGCGCGCGGCGGGCGTCACCCACGGCATCGAGCGCTGGCGCACGCGGCCTGCGGGCGCTGTGCGACGACCGGCGCGCGCGGATGGAGGCCGCGCGCCGCGACGGGCTGGACCGCGACTGGCTCGGCGACGAGATCGCAGAAGCGCAGGAGCTGCTGGGCGTGGTCGAGACGCTGTGGGCGCGCCTGCTCGAGCTGGTGCCCGACGCGCCGGCCGCGGCCTTCCTCGCGCGGCTGCGGGCCGTCGTGGCCGACTACCTCGACCCGGAGGCGACCGGCATGGCGGAGGTGCTGGCCGAGATGGAGCGCCTCGGCACCGTGGACGCGGTCGGGGGCACCTTCTCGCTGGCGCGGTTCTCCACCGCGCTGCGCGTCAACCTGGAGGCGGCGTCGCTGCGCGAGGGCCGCGCCGGGCGAGGGCGTGCTGGTCGCCGACCACCGCGCTCGCCGCGGGCCTGCGCTTCGCGCCGCGTCGTGCTCTGCGGCGCCGCCGAGGGGCTCCTGCCCGCCGGGCCGGGCATCGGACGCCGCTGGTGCCCGACGCGGCGTGGGCGGCGCTGCGGCGCGGCCACCCCCACGTCGAGGACGCCGCCAGTGCGCATGGCGCGCGCCCGCGACGCGGCGGCGCGGGCCGTGGCCGGCGCGCCGGCGCTGCGTGATGACCTGCCCGCTCTACGAGGGCGCGGGCGCCCGCGAGCACTACCCCTCGCCGGCCGCGGTGGAGGCGGCCCGGCGACGCGACCCCGCGATCGCGAGCTGCCATCGCAGCTGCGCGGGCACGGCGCCGCCGCCTGGCTCGCCCGGCCGGCGTCACCCCTCGCCGCCCACCTGCGCGGGCCGGCGGTCGACGCCTGGGAGGTGGGCCTGCGCGCGGCGGTGCGCCGCGTCCGCGGCGACGAGGCGCCCCCCAGCGGCGATCCCGCTCGCCCGCCCGCTGGCGCATGCTGCACGCGCGGCGCCGGCGGCGAGCCTGAGCGAGTGGGACGGCAACCTGGCGGCGCTGGTCGGCGTGCGGAGTGGATGACGCGTGCCGCAACCGGTGTCGCCGACCGCGCCTGGAGCAGTACGGCGCCTGCGGCTTCCGCTTCCTGATGGCCTCGCTGCTGCGCCTGCGCGTGCCCGAGGAGCCCGCGCGAGCCCGAGACCATCGATCCCGCTGGTGCGCGGCAACCTGGTGCACGACACCCTGGAGGCGTTCTTCGGCGAGCAGCGGCGGCCGGGCCGGCCGGCCGTCGGCGAGGCCTGGACCGGCCGACGACGCAGCGAGCGCTGCTGGCGCTCTTCGCGCAGCGACTGGGCGACGGCGCGGGCGCTGGGGCGCTGACCGGCCTGCCCGCGCTCTCGCCGGCAGGACGAGCGCGCCCTGCGCGCCGACCTGCGCGAGTTCCTGCACCGGGACAGCCGCCTTCCGGCGCGCGACCGGCGCCGTGCCGGTCGCCTTCGAGCAGCGCATCGACGAGGACGGTCCGGGCGGTCAGCGCTTCTGCGGCTACGTCGACCGCGTCGATCGCGTCCCCGGCGGGGGCGGCGTGTGGATCGTGGACTACAAGACCGGCTCGGCGCCCGACGAGAGCGACCCGCGCTCGGCGCGGGCAACCGAGCTCCAGCTGCCGGTCTACCTGCTCGCCGCCGCCGGAGGGCGGCCCGGCGACGGCGCGTGTACTGGTACATCAGCGCGCGCGGGGGCTTCGGGCTGGTGCCCTACGCGGCGACCCCGGCCAACGCGGAGAGCGGTTCGCGGCGACGTCGAGGCGATCGGCGGCGGCGTCGCGGCCGGGTCGTTCCCCGCCGTCCCGGGCGATTTCAACGAGTTCTGCGGCCGAGTTCGAGAACTGCCGGCGCTGCGACTTCACGCGCATCTGCTCGCGCGGCCCGCGGCGACGACGTTGCGCGCAAGGCCGACGAGCCCGGGCGCGGGCGCCTGGGCGCGGGTCGGCGGCGACCGCCGGTGGGACGGCGTGAGCGCCGACGCGGACCACGCGCGGCGCGAGATCGTCGAGCGCCTCGACGACACGATGCTCGTGGAGGCCGGAGCCGGCACCGGCAAGACGCGGGCGCTGGTGGACCGGGTGCGTCGCGCTGGTCGCCGCCGGCACGTCGATCGAACGGATCGCCGCCATCACGTTCACCGAGCGCGCCGCGGCCGAGCTGCGCGAGCGGGTGCGCGGCGGGCTGGAGGAGCGCACGGCCGCGGACGGCGACGACGCCGCGGTCGCGCGGCGCTGCGCGGTGGCCCTGGCCGATCTCGACCGCGCCCAGCTCTCCACCATCCACGCGTTCGGGCAGGGCCTGCTGCGCACAATGGCCGCCGAGGCCGGGATCGACCCCGAGATGACCGCCCTCGACCAGCTCGCCGCCGAGCGGCGCTTCGACGAGCGCTGGCGCGCGGCGCTCGAGCGGGTCGATCCTGACGGCGCCGAGGGGCGGGCGCTGGACCGCGCCCTCGGGCGTGGCCTCACGCTCCGGGGCCTGCGCGAGCTCGCCGCCGCCCTGATGGAGCGGGAGGACATCGCGGCTGCGATCCTCGCCGAGCCGCCCTCCGCACCGGCCCCGGAGTGGCACGTGATCCCCTCGCTGCGCGACCGTCTCACGGCCCTGCCGCTGGAGTCGGTGGCCGAGGAGGACGCGTGCCTGCGCCACATCGAGGACCTGCTCGAGCTGATCGACGACACCACCGCGGCCGACGAGTGGGAGCGCGACACCCGCCTGGCGGGCGCCGCGCCCGTGTGCGAGAGGAAGCTCGCGCGCACAGGCAACCGCACCAACTGGCGGGGGGACGCGCGCGGCCCTGGACGGCGCGCGCGCCGAGGCGGCGGCGGTCGGCGAGGCGCTCGGGGACGTGCTGCGGGCCTCCGCGCACCGAGGCGCTCGCGGGCATCCTGCCCTGGCTCGCGCGGGTCGTGATCGACGACGCGGCGGCGCGGCGGCGCGACGGCACGCTGGTCTTCAACGACCTGATCCTCTGGACCCGCGACCTGCTGCGCGACGACGAGCGCGGCGCGGAGCCAGCTGCGCGAGCGCGCTGCGACGCCCTGCTGATCGACGAGTTCCAGGACACCGACCCCTGGCAGGTCGACATCGCGGAGTCGTTCGCGCGCGCGGCCGACGCGGGGCGCTGGAGCCCGGGCGCCTGTTCCTGGTGGGCGACCCGAAGCAGTCGATCTACCGCTTCCGCCGCGCCGACATGGCGATCTACGCCGCCGAGCGCGCCCGGGTGGTGGAGGCGGGCGGGCGTGCTCGCGCGCCTCACCGAGAACCGCCGCTCGCGGTCGGTCGTGGTCGACTGGGTCAACGCCGTGATGGGCGCCCTCCTGGGCGAGGTCGACGACCCGACCGTCCAGGCCCCGTACGTCCCGATCCTGGCCGAGCGCGGCGACGAGGTCGCCGGCCCCGGCGTCGCCTGGATGGGCGAGGCCTCGGATGCGCGCGCCTGGGAGGTGCGCCGCGCCGAGGCCGGCGACGTGGCGGCCACCTGCCGGGCCGCGGTCGAGGAGGGCTGGCAGGTGCAGGAGCGCGACGGCGCGATCCGGCCGGCGGCGCTGCGGGACATGGCCGTGCTGATCCCGACGCGCACCGGCCTCAGCGCCATCGAGGGCGCGCTGCGCGCCGCGGGCGTCCCCTTCCGGGTGGAGGGCGGCAGCCTGGTGTTCCGCACCCAGGAGCTGCGCGACCTGATCAACTGCCTGACGGCCATCGACGACCCGGGCGACGAGGTGGCCGTGGTGGGCGCGCTGCGCAGCGCCGCCTTCGCCTGCTCGGACGTGGAGCTGGCCGAGCACCGGCGCGACGGCCTGCGCTTCAACTACCTCGCGCCCGCCGTCGACGCGGCGCCGGGCCCGGTCGCCGACGCGCTGCGCTGCCTGCGCGCGCACCACCGCGAGCGCCACGACCACTCGCTGGCCTCGGTCGTCGAGCGGTTCGTGGCCGAGCGGGGCCTGGTGGAGGTGGGCCTGGTCGACGGGCGCAGCCGCGACGCTTACCGGCGCGCCCGGTTCGTGGTCGAGCAGGCGCGCGCCTTCGAGGCCGACGGCCCGCAGGGGCTGCGGGCGTTCACGGCCTGGCTGGAGGAGCGGACCGGCGGGGCATTCCTCGAGCGCGACGGGGCGGGGCTGGACGACGACGAGGACGCGGTCCGCATCCTCACCGTGCACGCCGCCAAGGGGCTCGAGTTCCCGATCGTGATCCTGGCCGGGATCGGCTCCAACCCGCCGTACGCCGCGCCACCGACGGTCTCGCTCGACCCCGTGGGCGCGCCGGCAGTCACCGTCGGCACCAAGAGCTCGGGCAGGCTGACCCTGGGCGACATGGCCGCGGTCGAGGCCCGGGAGGCGACCCACCGCGCCGCCGAGGCGGCGCGCGTCCTCTACGTCGGCGCCACCCGCGCCCGCGACCACCTGATCGTCTCGCTGCACCACCAGGCGCGCGCCGCCCAGGGCGGCGCCGCCCGCCTGATCGGGGCCGGCGCGATGGAGCACGCCCCGCGGTGGGAGCCGCCCGCCGCATCGACCGCCGGCCGGCCGGCCCCGCTCGCCGACCTGGAGGTCGAGGGGGCGCCGACCTCGCCGGCCGAGCACGCCGCCGCCCGGGGTGCGCTGGTCGAGGGGGCCCGGCTCATCCGGTACACCAGCGCGACCGGCATCGCGGCGGCCGGCGGCGAGCGCTCCTTCGAGCGCGGCGACGACGCCGGCGAGGAGCCGTGGTCGCGGGGACGCGGCGGGACGCGCGTGGGGCGGGCGGTGCACGCCGCGATCCAGAGCCTGAGCCTCGACGCGGACTCCGGGCAGGTCACCGCGGCCGCAGCCGCCCAGGCCGTGGCCGAGGCGATCCCCGAGCGCGCCGACGAGGTCGCCGCCCTCGTCACCGCGGCGCTCGGCTCCGAGGCGGCCGGCCGGGCCCGCGCCGCTCGGGGCGCGCTGCGCGAGGTGCCCTTCGCCTTCCGCCACGGAGACGCGATCGTGGAGGGCTTCATCGACCTCGTCATCCCGACGGCCGACGGCGTCGAGATCGTGGACTGGAAGACCGACGACGTGACCGCGGGGGGGGTGGAGGAGCGGCTCGCCGGCTACCGCGTGCAGGCCGGCCTGTACGCCCGCGGCCTGCGCGAGGCGACCGGGCTCGGCGTGGGGCGGATCACCTACGTGTTCGTGCGCCCGGGGCTGGAGCGCTCGCCCGGCGAGCCCGACGCGCTGGCCGCGAGCGCGCTCGCGGGGGTCTGACTACAGCGAGACCGAGCGGATCTCGTCGATCACGATCCGCCGCTGCTCGGGCGTCAGGCGCTCCAGGCGACGGCCGACGTCGCGCAGTGCCGATGCCCCTCCGCGCCCCATGGTCACGGCCTCGTGCACCGCGCGGCGCACCGCGCCGGCCTCGGTCGCGGCGACCTGCTGCGCCCACTGGTCGATGTCGATGGCTCCGAACACGCCCCCGACGGTACGGGGAGGGCCGCGGGCGGGCACCCCTCGCGAGGGGGGTTGTCGTCCTCCCCCCGCGGGGGGAGCGCGCAGAAGCTACTCAGGCGACGGTGCGGGCCAGCTCGTTGAGGGTGGTCTCGCCCGCCAGGACCTTGAGGACCCCGTCTTCGCGCATGGTGCGCATGCCCTCGCGGCGGGCCTGGCGCCGGATCTCCGACGAGGGCGACGACGCCGCCGTGAGGCGCTCGATGTCCTCGCTCATCGTGAGCATCTCGTAGATGCCGAGGCGCCCCTTGTAGCCGGTCTGGCGGCAGGCCGCGCAACCCACGGCCTGGTAGATCGTGGCGGGGTCGCGGACCCCCTCGGGCAGGGTGTTGGTGCCGGCGAACTCGCACAGGGTGGCGGCGGGCACCTGCACCTCGCGCCGGCACTCGGTGCACAGGCGGCGCGCGAGGCGCTGGGCCAGCACGCCCAGCACGCCGCTGGCCGACAGGAAGGGCTCGACCCCCATCTCGGTGAGCCGGGTGAGCGCGCTGGCGGCGTCGTTGGTGTGGATGGTGGCCATCACCAGGTGGCCGGTCAGGGCCGCCTGCATCATGATCTGCGCCGTCTCGCCGTCGCGCACCTCGCCCACCATCAGCACGTCGGGGTCGCTGCGCAGCAGGGCGCGCAGCCCGGTGGCGAAGGTGAGGCCCGCCTTGCTGTTGACCTGAACCTGGTTGATGCCGGCCAGCCGGTACTCGACCGGGTCCTCGACCGTGATGATCTTGCGGTCGCCGGTGTTGAGCGAGTGCAGCGCGCCGTAGAGGGTCGTCGACTTGCCCGAGCCGGTCGGCCCGCTCACCAGGACGGCGCCGTAGGGGCGCCGGTAGCAGTGGGTGAAGCGCTCGAGGGTCTCGGCGCCGAACCCGAGCTCCGAGAGCTTCCGCATCGCGTTGGAGGTGTCCAGGATGCGGATGACGACGCCCTCGCCGTGCACCGTGGGCACGGTCACGACGCGCAGGTCCAGGCGGTGGCCGGCGGCCGTGAGGCCCACCCGGCCGTCCTGGGGGACGCGCCGCTCGGCGATGTCCATGTCGCCCATCACCTTGATGCGGCTCACGACCTCGCGGGAGAGGCTGGAGGGGATGGCGGCGACGGTGCGCAGCACGCCGTCGATGCGGTAGCGCACCAGCATCTCGTCGGGCTGCGGCTCGAGGTGGATGTCGGAGGCGCCCTCCTCGACGGCGCGCGACACCACCGAGCCCACCATGCGCACGACCGGCGCGCTCTCGCCCGTGATCGAGGCGAGGTCGCCCATGTCGTCGCGGGCGGGGGCGCCCGTCGCGGGCCCGGCCTCGCGCACGAGACCCGACAGGAAGTTGTCCTCGTGGACGTTGCCGGCGTTGAGGAAGGAGTCGATCTCCGAGTCGAGCGCCAGCGCCGGGCGCACGTCGCGGCCCACGAGCATCCGCAGGTCGTCCAGCGTGAGCACGTCGGTGGGATCGGCCATGGCCAGCAGCAGCGCCCCGCCGCCGTCCACCGCGAGCGGCACCACGCGATAGCGGCGCCGGCTGCGCTCGTCGAGCAGGTCGAGGATGGCGGGGTCCACGCCGCTCGACAGGCGGGCGCGCGGCACCCCCAGGCGGCGGGCCAGGCCGTCGCCCATCATCTCGGCGCTGATGCTCCCCATCGCGACCAGGATCTCCCCGAGCCGGCCGCCCTCCTCGCGCTGGCGCTGCAGGGCGCCCTCGAGGGTCGCCGGCGTGATGGCGCCCATCTCGATCAGCACGTCGCCCAGCCCAAAGGGTGGCGCCGCCACCGCTCCACCCGCCGTGCCCTGCGCCATCGGGTCCTCCACGTCGAAGCCTTTTGGGACTCATCGGCCCCGCGGGCGCTCGCATGAGGGGCCGACCGGCCCCGGCTCAGTTCCGCGCGCCCCGCGCCGATGGAGGTACGCGTGGCGACCGTGCGCGACTACGTGGACCTCCTGTGGCTGTCACGCCGGGTCCTCAGCACCCCGGAACGCGCCCACGACGCCGATCCGGCCGCTGCCGAGATCGCGGCTGCCGCCGCGCAGACCGCCGCCACGCTGGCCCCGGAGCGCACCATCGACCGCTCGCACGTGGGCGAGCGACTGGGCGACGCCCTGCTGCGCCACGGGCTGATCGATCGCGAGGACCTGGACCACGCCCTGGCCGAGCACCGCTCCAGCGGCGAGCGCCTGGGGCGGGTGATCCTGTCGATGGGCCTGGTGCGCCGCCAGGACCTGCACCGCGTGCTCGGCGAGATCTGGGGCATCGACTACTGCGACCTGCTCGACGCCGACGCCGACCAGGAGCTCGTGCGCCGCTTCGACCCCAAGCAGATGGCCCTCGAGGGTTGGGTGCCGGTGAGCTGGCACGGCGAGACGGTACGCGTGGCCACGGCCGAGCCGCCCGACCCCGAGGTGGCGGACACGCTCGCCGCCGAGCTGGACGGGCCGGTGGAGATCGAGTTCCTGGCCACCACCGAGTGGGACGTCAACGCGGTGCTGCGGCGCATCTTCGCCGAGCGCCTCGCGCACGACGCGGCCAACGAGCTCTACGAGCAGGACCCGCTCGCGTCGGCGCGCCACCCGCTCACGCTCGGCCAGCGCGTGTCGCTGCTGAGCGCCCTGGCCGTGGTGATCGCGGGCTTCGTGTTCGACCCGCTGCTGACGGCGATCATCATCTGCTCGGTCGCCAACATCGGCTTCTTCACGGCCGTCGCCTTCAAGCTGGTAACGGCGATCGCCGGCTGGCGCTCGGTGCGCCGGGTGGGCCCCTCGTCGGGCGAACGGATCCCCGACGACCAGCTGCCGATCTACACGGTGCTCGTGCCGGTGTTCCGCGAGGCCAACATCGTGGGCGGCCTGGTGAGCCACCTGCGCGAGCTGGACTACCCCCAGGAGAAGCTCGAGATCCTGCTCCTGATGGAGGAGGAGGACACCGAGACCATCAACGCCGCCCGGGCGGCCAACCCGCCCGACACGGTCAAGTTCGTGGTCGTCCCGGAGGGGCGCCCGCAGACCAAGCCGCGCGCCTGCAACCTGGGCCTGGTCTTCAGCCACGGCGAGTTCCTGGTGATCTACGACGCCGAGGACCGCCCCGAGCCGGGGCAGCTGCGCGAGGCGGTGGCCGCCTTCCGCTCGGGCGACGACCGCCTGGCCTGCGTGCAGGCGCGCCTCAACTACTTCAACGCCAAGGAGAACGTGCTCACGCGCATGTTCACCCTGGAGTACTCCTGGTGGTTCGACTACATGCTGCCCGGACTCGACCGGCTCAAGCTGCCGATCCCCCTCGGGGGCACGTCCAACCACTTCCGCACCTCGGTGCTGCGCCACCTGGGCGGCTGGGACGCGTGGAACGTCACCGAGGACGCCGACCTGGGCCTGCGCGCCGCCGCCGAGGGCTACACGGTCGGGGTGATCCCCTCCACCACCTACGAGGAGGCCTGCGGCCGCTACTGGCCGTGGATCCGCCAGCGCACCCGCTGGATCAAGGGCTACATGGTCACCGGCCTGGTGCACACGCGGCGGCCGATCAAGACGGCGAAGGCCGCGGGGGTGCGCGGCGTCTTCGGGTTGCTGCTGCTCATCATCGGCACGCCGCTCACGTTCCTGCTCGCGCCGGTGATGGCCTTCTTCACCGTGCTGTGGCTGCTCAGCTTCGCCGGGCTGCCCACCGCCCTGCCCGACCTGCTGCCCGGGCCGATGGAGGCCATCGGCGCGATCAACCTGATCGTGGGCAACGCGATGATGGT
Source organism: uncultured Thermoleophilia bacterium (assembly GCA_963806585.1). Lineage (GTDB taxonomy): Bacteria > Actinomycetota > Thermoleophilia > Miltoncostaeales > Miltoncostaeaceae > Miltoncostaea. The sequence continues at coordinate 26,650 of CAWDYN010000001.1, forward strand.
CGCCCTCAACGCGCTGGCCGTGGGGCGGCGCAGGATCCACCACCTGCTGCCCTACGCGCTGCTCAACCCGCTCTACTGGTGCCTGCACTACATCGCCGCGTGGCGGGCCCTCTACCAGCTGGTCTTCAACCCGTTCCACTGGGAGAAGACGCCGCACGGCCTCACCAGCGAGGACGCGATCCTCGCGGTGGGCGGAAGCTCCGAGGCCTCCGCGATCAGCTCGACCTGACCCCCCACACGACGATGCCGCCGCCCAGGCTCAGGCGGCGCACCCGCAGGTCGCCGATGCCGGCGGCGCGGTAGTCGTCGAGCAGCGCCGGCAGCGGGTGGCGCGCGTAGAAGTCGGGGATGCTGCGGTGCAGGAAGCGCCCGGCCCGCCACCACGCCGGGCCCCCCACGGCCAGGCCGAGGGCCGGCAGCACCGCGCCGGTGTAGGCCCTCCACGCCAGCCGCGCGGGCGCCGCCGGCGGCACGCCGAACTCGAGGCTCGCGATCGTGCCCCCGGGGCGCACCACCCGCGCCAGCTCGCGCAGCACCGCCGGCGGGTCGTCCACGTAGCGCAGCAGGTAGCTCACGGTGAGGGCGTCGAACGTCCCGTCCTCGAAGGGCAGGTGCTCGGCCTCGCCCTCCATCAGGCGCACCCGCTGCAGCAGCCCCCGGCCGAGGATGCGCTCGCGCGCGGCGGCCAGCATGTCGGCGCTCTGGTCGATGCCCGTGACGGCGCAGCGCCGCCGCAGCACCAGCTGCTCCGCCACGGCGCCGGTGCCGGTGGCCACGTCCAGCACCTGCGCCTCGGGCCCGACGCGCAGGCGATCGACCAGGAAGCGGTGCCAGCGGGGCTCCTGGCCGAGCGACAGCAAAGCCGCCCGGCGCGAGTAGGCGGGACCCGCCAGGCCCGAGAAGAGGGCGGGCGCCGCCTCCTTGGTCAGTAGAGGGCCTGTGCCAGGCGGCGGCGGAAGCGCACCGCCAGCGGGTGGTGCTCCCCCAGGTCGGCGAAGACGCCCAGGAGCGCGGCGCGCAGGTCGTCCTTCAGCGAGGCGTCGGCCACCCGCACGGCGTCCACGAGGTGGGTCAGCCCCAGCTCCACGTCGCCGCGCCCGAGCGCGGCCAGCCCGGCCACGACGTCCGGCTGATCGACCTCGGCCAGGCGCACCCGCGCCAGCAGGGCCCCGGCGGCCTGATCGAAGGCGACCGGCTCCAGCACCTCCCCGATCTCGGTGATGCGGTCCTCGGCGAGCAGCACGCGGCCGAGGGCCACGCGCGCCGGCACGTTGCCCGGCTCGATCGCGAGCGCCGCGCGCAGCGAGTCCTCGTCGCCCTCGGCGATCAGCCGCTCGGTCTCGGAGGGCACCAGGCGGTTGAGGAAGGCGTCGATGGCCGGCGCGGGCTGGAGGCCCACGAACTCGGCAACGGCCTCGCCGTCGCGGAAGCCCTTGACGAACGGGATGCTCATGACCCGGTACTCCTGGGCCAAGCGGGGGTTGGAGTCGATGTCCACCTTGGCCAGCAGCACCGCGCCCTCCCGGCGCGCCACGGCGTCCTCGATGACGGGGGCGAGCTGCCGGCACGGGCCGCACCACGCGGCCCAGAAGTCCACGACGACCGGGGTCTCGTGGGAGCGCGCGAGCACATCGGCGTCGAAGGTCGCCTCGGTCACATCCACGGTCTCGTCCCTCCCTTGCTCGCCACCTGACTTCCCACGGTAGCGGAGGCGTGGGCCGTGGGCCCACGCCCGCGGAGTAGGTCCGCCGAGGCGAGACGCGGCCGGCCTGCCGCGAAAACCGAGTGAATCTAGGACGCAGGGAGGGTGTGATGCCTGGAAGGCATCGCCCCGACCGAGGACGACGAGTCGCGAAGGTTCCCCGGCCGGCCGGGGGCCGGCAAAGCGAGCAGGCGGCCGTGGACCATCGCCCCGGCGGACCTACTTGCTACGCCGCCGTGCCGAACCTCTCGGAGCCGGCGGGCGGGCGGCACACCGGGCAGGGCGCCCAGTGGGCCGACAAGTAGCGCCACGGGCCGTGCACGACATCGCGCACCCCCAGATCGCCCCGGCGCGGCGCCCGCGGGCACGACTCGCGGTGGTAGTGCCCCCAGCCGCCGGCGCTCATATGGGCCACGCAGCCCGTCTCGGCGGTCGACTGTCTGTCCGGCATCTCAATGGTGGTCATTCTCGTCCCCTCCCCGGGGAGTGCGCGGCCCCGCCGCGCTTCTTCTCATCTGGTGTCGCCTTCGACGATAGCGCGAGCCGACTTGAGGACCGTGCGACATGGGGTTACACCGCGCAACAATCGTTCGGGGGGTGTTCCCCGGCCGAACGGATCCTCCTGCGGCCCCCGTCGCCGCACGACTGGCACACTCCCCGGGACGCCCACACGTCTCGAAGGGGTTCCATGGCGGACGAGTACATCTTCACCATGTATCGGCTCCGGCGGGTCCATCCGCCGGACAAGGTCGTGCTCGACAACGTGTCGCTGTCGTTCCTGCCCGGCGCCAAGATCGGCGTGCTGGGCGCCAACGGCGCGGGCAAGTCAACCCTGCTGCGCATCATGGCGGGGCTCGATCGCGACTTCTCCGGAGACGCCGTGCTGGCGCCCGGGGCGAGCGTCGGCCTGCTGCCCCAGGAGCCGGACCTCGACCCCACCAAGGACGTGCGCGGCAACGTCGAGGAGGGCGCCGCCCACCAGGTGGGCCTGCTGCGCCGCTTCGAGGAGATCGGCGCCCGGCTCGGCGAGATGGAGCCGGACGAGATGGAGACCGCGCTGGTCGAGTACGGCGAGCTCCAGGAGGAGATCGACCGGCTGGACGCCTGGGACCTCGAGCGCAAGCTCGACGTCGCCATGGACGCCCTGCGCGTGCCGCCGGGCGACCAGGACGTGACCACCCTCTCCGGCGGCGAGCGCCGCCGCGTGGCCCTGTGCCGGCTGCTGCTGTCCTCGCCGGACCTGCTGCTGCTCGACGAGCCCACCAACCACCTCGACGCCGAGTCGGTGGCCTGGCTGGAGCGCCACCTCGAGGAGTACCCCGGCACCGTCGTGGCCGTGACCCACGACCGCTACTTCCTCGACAACGTGGCCGGCTGGATCCTGGAGCTGGATCGCGGCAGGGGCATCCCGTGGAAGGGCAACTACTCGTCCTGGCTCGAGCAGAAGCGCATGCGCCTGGAGCAGGAGGAGAAGGCCGAGTCGGCGCGCCAGAAGGCGCTGGCCCAGGAGCTGGAGTGGGTGCGCAGCTCGCCCAAGGCCCGCCAGTCCAAGAGCAAGGCGCGCATCGCCAACTACGAGAAGCTGGTGGCCGAGGAGGGCGCGCGCCGCGGCCGGGCGGTGGAGATCCGCATCCCCTCGCCCCCGCGGCTGGGCGACCTGGTGCTCGAGGCCACCGACTTCCAAGGGCTTCGGCGACCGCCTGCTGATCGACGACCTCTCGTTCACCGTCCCGCCCGGCGCGATCGTGGGCGTGATCGGCGCCAACGGCGCCGGCAAGACGACGCTGTTCCGGATGATCGCCGGGCTCGAGCAGCCGGACTCCGGGAGCATCCGCCTGGCCGAGGCCGTCCAGCTCGCCTACGTCGACCAGTCGCGCGACGCCCTGGAGGGGTCCAAGACCGTCTGGGAGGAGGTCTCGGGCGGCCTCGACCTGATCCAGCTCGGCGGCAGCGAGGAGATGAACTCGCGCGCCTACGTGGCCTCGTTCAACTTCAAGGGCGGCGACCAGCAGAAGCCGGTCGGGCAGCTGTCGGGCGGCGAGCGCAACCGCGTCCACCTGGCCAAGCTGCTCGCGGGCGGCGGCAACCTGCTGCTGCTGGACGAGCCGACCAACGACCTCGACGTCGACACGCTGCGCGCCCTGGAGGAGGCGATCGTCGCCTGGTCGGGCTGCGCGATGATCACCTCGCACGACCGCTGGTTCCTGGACCGCATCGCCACCCACATCCTGGCGTTCGAGGGCGACAGCACCGTCACCTGGTTCGAGGGCAACTTCCAGGAGTACGAGGACCACCGGCGGCGCACGCTCGGCGAGGAGGCCGCGCGCCCCAAGCGGATCACCTACCGCAGGCTGCACGCCCCGGGCTGAGCCGAGCCCGGGCGGCACGGCTCCGGTAACGTGTCTGGTTGGACTGCCGACCAGTACGAGGAGACCGCAGTGAGCCCAGCGCCTGATCCCTTCGCCGCCCGTGACACCCTCGAGGCGGGCGGGCGCAGCCACGTGATCTTCCGGATCGACGCCGTGCGCGAGGACCTCGCGCGGACGCCGTACACGGTCAAGGTGCTGCTCGAGAACGTGCTGCGCAACGTGGGCCGGGGCTTCGTGACCGAGGACGACGTGCGGGCGCTGGCGGCGTGGCGGCCCAACTCGGGCTCGGCCGCCGAGGTCCCCTTCCTGCCCGCCCGCGTGGTGATGCAGGACTTCACCGGCGTCCCCTGCGTGGTCGACCTGGCCGCGATGCGCGACGCCATGAGCGCGCTCGGGCGGCGACCCGAGCCTGATCAACCCGCTGGTCCCGGCGGACCTGGTCATCGACCACTCCGTGCAGGTCGACCGCTTCGGCGACCACGACGCCTTCGCCGCCAACGTGGAGCGCGAGTACGAGCGCAACCAGGAGCGCTACATGCTCCTGCGGTGGGCGCAGCAGGCGTTCCGCGACTTCCGCGCCGTCCCGCCGGGCACCGGCATCGTGCACCAGGTCAACCTCGAGTACCTGTCGCCGGTCGTGCAGGCGCGCGAGGTCGACGGCGAGCTGCTGGCCTTCCCCGACACCCTGGTCGGCACCGACTCGCACACCACGATGATCAACGGCGTCGGCGTGCTCGGCTTCGGCGTCGGCGGCATCGAGGCCGAGGCCGTCCTGCTGGGCCAGCCGCTGTCGCAGCCCACGCCCCACCGTGATCGGCCTCAAGCTGACCGGCCGCATGGGTCCGGGCACCACGGCCACCGACCTGGTGCTGACCGTCACCGAGCTGCTGCGCAACCACGGGGTGGTGGGCAAGTTCGTGGAGCTGTTCGGCGACGGGCTGTCCAGCCTGACGCTGGCCGACCGCGCGACGATCGCCAACATGTCGCCGGAGTTCGGCGCCACCGGCACGCTGTTCCCGATCGACGCCGAGACCATCCGCTACATGAACACCACCGGCCGCCCGGCCGACGTGATCGAGCTGACCGAGGCCTACGCCAAGGCCCAGAGCCTCTGGCGCGCCGACGGCGACCCGGACCCCGACTTCGACGAGACGCTCGAGCTGGACCTGGCCTCGATCGTGCCCAGCCTGGCCGGCCCGCGCCGGCCCCAGGACCGGGTCACGCTCGACGCGGTCGCCGGCGAGTTCCGCGAGAACTTCACCGACGGCCTGGTCTCCAACGGCGCCGGCCCGCACTACCAGCCGGTCGACGTCACCGTCGAGGGCGAGACCTTCCCGCTCCAGACCGGCTCGGTCGCGATCGCCGCGATCACCAGCTGCACCAACACCTCGAACCCGTCGGTGATGGTGGGCGCCGGCCTGCTGGCCAAGAACGCGGTCGAGAAGGGCCTCGCCACGCCGCCGTGGGTCAAGACCAGCCTCGCCCCCGGCAGCCGCGCGGTGACCGGCTACCTCGACCGCGCCGGGCTCACGCCGTACCTGGACCAGCTGCGCTTCGACCTGGTGGGCTACGGCTGCACCACCTGCATCGGTAACTCGGGCCCGCTGGCCCCCCCGATCGACGCCGCCATCGAGGAGAACGGCCTGGTGGCCGCCGCGGTGCTCTCGGGCAACCGCAACTTCGAGGGCCGCATCCACCCCAACGTGCGCGCGAGCTACCTCGCCTCGCCGCCGCTGGTCGTGGCCTACGCGCTCGCCGGCCGGGTCGATATCGACCTCACCAGCGAGCCCCTCGGCGAGGGCAGCGACGGGCCGGTCTACCTGGCCGACATCTGGCCGAGCCAGGAGCAGGTGGCCGACGCCGTGGGCGACGCGGTCGACCGCGGGCTCTTCGAGGAGAGCTACGCCACCGTGTTCGAGGGCGACGAGCGCTGGCGCGCCCTGCCGGTGCCCGAGGGCCAGACCGTACGCCTGGGACCCCGAGTTCACCTACGTCCAGCTGCCGCCGTTCTTCAGCAGCATCACGCCGGAGCCGCCCCCGGTCACCGACGTCGTCGGCGCGCGGGCCCTGGCGGTGCTCGGCGACTCGATCACCACCGACCACATCTCGCCGGCCGGCGTCATCCCGGTCGATTCGCCGGCCGGGAGGTATCTGATCGAGCACGGCGTGGAGCAGCGCGAGTTCAACAGCTTCGGATCGCGGCGGGGCAACCACGAGGTGATGATGCGCGGCACCTTCGGGAACATCCGCCTGCGCAACCAGCTCGCCGCGGCAAGGAGGGCAACTGGACCGAGTACCTGCCCACCGGCGAGATCACGACGATCTACGACGCCTCGATGGCCTACCAGGAGGCGGGCACCCCGCTCGTGGTCATGGCCGGCGCCCTCTACGGCAACGGCTCGAGCCGCGACTGGGCCGCCAAGGGCACCCTGCTGCTGGGCGTGCGCGCGGTGATCGCCAAGTCGTTCGAGCGCATCCACCGCGGCAACCTGGTGGGCATGGGCGTGCTGCCGCTGCAGTTCCGCGAGGGCGAGGGCCACGAGGAGCTCGGCCTGACCGGACGCGAGACCTTCTCGATCACCGGCCTGGCCGACCTCGCCCCGCGCGACGAGCTGACCATCGCCTACACCGCGAGGACGGCACGCACCGGCGCGTTCCAGGCCCTGGCCCGCATCGACGGCCCGACCGAGCTCAACTACATCCGCAACGGCGGCATCCTGCCCGACCGTGCTGCGCCGCCTCTACACGGAGAGCGCCGGGGCCTGACGGGGCCGCTCAGCCGAAGCGCCCCGTGATGTAGTCGCGGGTGCGCGGGTCGAGCGGAGCCGAGAACAGCCGCTCGGTCTCGCCGTGCTCCACGAGCACGCCGTGGCGCTCGCCGGGACCGGAGCCGGCGAGCGCGAAGAAGGCCGTGCGCCGCGACACGCGCGCGGCCTGCTGGAGGTTGTGGGTGACGATCACGATCGTGTAGCGGCGGGCCAGATCGCGCATCAGGTCCTCGATCGCCATCGTGGAGATCGGATCGAGGGCCGAGCAGGGCTCGTCCATCAGGATCACGTCGGGCTCGGCGGCGATGGCCCGCGCGATGCACAGGCGCTGCTGCTGGCCGCCGGACAGCGCGAAGGCGTGCTGGCCGAGCTTGTCCTTCACCTCGTCCCACAGGCCGCCCGGCGCAGGGCCTCCTCCACCCGTGCGTCGGCTCGCCGTCGAGGCCGTTGATCCTCATCCCGAGAGCAGGTTCTCGCCGATCGACTTGGGGAACGGGTTGGGCGTCTGGAAGACCATCCCGACGCGCCGCCGGACATCCGCGGCGTCGATGTCGGGCGCGTAGAGGCTCTCCCGTGGAACGTGACGTCCCCGGTGATGCGGGCTCCGGGGATGAGGTCGTTCATGCGGTTGAGGCACCGCAGGAAGGTCGTCTTGCCGCAGCCGGACGGGCCGATCAGCGCCGTGATCTCGTTCGCGCGGATGTCGAGGTCGATGTCCTTCAGCGCCACCGCGCTGCCGTAGAAGACAGGCCGAGCCGCGAGGTGCGGAACACGACGCCACCGGCGTCGTGGGAGGCGGCCGGCGGGCGCCGTCCGGCGGCCGGCGCGGGCGCGGCGCCCGTCGCGATCCTGAAGTTGGTGGCGGACCTTCGCCAGGGTGGCATCGTACGGGCCTGGTCGACGAGACGGACCGGCGAGCGCGTCGGCGCTCGCCGCGGGCAGGCCGTCGATGCTCTCAGCCCGGTCGCCGCCGGGAACCGCGCCACCGGGGCTCCCGGCGGCGCGGGACGATCGGCCCCGCCTACCCGAAGCGGCCGTTGACGTAGTCCTCGGTCGGCCTTGTCGGACGGGCGCGAGAAGATCTTCGTCGTGTCGTCCAACTCGACGAGGTGCCCGGCTGGCCGGTCCCCTCGATGTTGAAGAAGGCGGTGTAGTCGCTGGCGCGCGTCGCCTGCTGCATGTTGTGGGTCACGATCACGATCGTGTAGTCCTGCTTCAGCTCCTCGATGAGGTCCTCGATCGCGAGCGTCGAGATCGGGTCGAGCGCCGAGGCCGGCTCGTCCATGAGCAGGACCTCGGGCTCGACCGCGATGGCGCGGGCGATGCACAGCCGCTGCTGCTGGCCGCCGGAGAGGCCGGAGCCGGGCGGTCGAGGCGGTCCTTGACCTCGTTCCAGAGGTTGGCGCCGCGCAGCGAGCGCTCGACGATGCGTCGAGGTCGGCCTTCTTGATGCCGCCGGTTGTTGAGCTTAGGCCGGCGAGCGACGTTCTCGTAGATCGACATCGTCGGGAACGGGTTCGGGCTCTGGAAGACCATGCCGACCTCCGGCGCACCAGCACCGGGTCGACGCCCGGCGCGTAGATGTCTGCGCCGTCGATGAGCACGTGCCCTCGACGCGTGCGCCGTGGGATGACCTCGTGCATGCGGTTGAGCGAGCGAATGAAGGTCGACTTGCCGCATCCGGACGAGCCGATGAACGCGGTGACCGCGTTGGCCTTGATCGTCATGTTGACGTCCCTCGACCGCGTGGAACTTGCCGTAGTAGAGGTCGAGGTCGGAGACCTCGATGCCGCTTCCGGCGCGTGGTCGCTCGGAGCGGTCGCGGGGGCGGCGACGCGCGCCGAGGCGGGCTCGGCGGTCACCGGGACCTCCGTCTCGGGTCGTGGCGTGCCCGTCGGGCGATCTGTGGCCATCAGCGGACTTCCTTTCCGAAGCGCCGGTACACGAAGCGGGCGATCAGGTTGAGGACCATGACGATGATGATGAGGGTGAAGGCCGCGGCCCAGGCGCGGTCGATGTAGGCGTCCTGGGCACGCCGGGGTTCTTGTACTGGTCGTATGCGAACACCGGCAGGCCTCCATGCGCCCCTCGAACGGGTTCCAGTTCACCGTCGAGAAGGTCCGGTGGTGATCAGCAGCGGAGCGGTCTCGCCGATGACGCGGGCGACGGCCACCATGACGCCGGTGAGGATGCCCGCGAGGGCGGTCGGCAGCACGATCTTCGTCACGGTGCGCCACTTGGGGACGCCCAGCGCGTAGGACGCCTCACGCAGGCCGTTGGGCACGAGCTTGAGCATCTCCTCGGTGGAGCGGACGACGATGGGGATCATCAGCACGGAGAGGGCGATGGCGCCCACGATGCCCAGCGCGGACGCCCGGGCCCGAAGAAGAGCGCGAACAGCGCGAAGGCGAACAGGCCGGCGACGATCGAGGGGATGCCGGTCATGACGTCGACGAAGAAGATGATGCGCACGACTTGAGCTAGCCCCGGCCGTACTCGTTCAGGTAGATGGCGGCCATGATCCCGATCGGCACCGAGAAGACCGTGGTGACCAGCGGTGATCAGCAGGGTGCCGACGATCGCGTGGTAGGCGCCGCCGCCGGCGCCGACGACGTTGCGCGTGGACTCGGTGAAGAAGTCGACGTCGAAGCGCGGCAGGCCGCGGCTCGACGACCGTGTAGATCACCGACAGCAGCGGGAGCCATCGCGATGGTGAACGCCGTGGTCACCATCAGCGTCACGCCGCGGTCGAGGGCGCGCCGGGAGCCCTCGACGACCCGCGACCAGGCGTGGATGACCGCGCCCGCCGCGATCGCGCGCCAGGATGATCGCGAGCAGCGGGTTGAGGCCGACGCGCCTCCAGAGGAGGATCGCCAGCGACCGCGCCGCCGCCGTAGACGGCCCAGGGCCCCCAGGTGGGCAGCCGGCCGCGGACCAGCTCGGCGCCCGCGAGCGGCGCGACGAGCGGGGCCGGTGGGTGTGGGCGCGGAGGTGCTCATCGCGCCCTCGCCTCGGCGCGCGAGATGACCGCCTGCGCGGCCATGTTGACGATCAGGGTGATGCCGAACAGGACCAGGCCGGAGGCGATCAGGACGTTGACGTCGATGCCCGACGACTCCGGGAAGTCGAGCGCGATGTTGGCCGCGATGGTCGACGGGTTGCCCGAGCTGATCAGGTTGAAGGTGACCCCGCCGGAGACCGAGAGGATGATCGTGACGGCCATGGTCTCGCCGAGCGCCCGGCCGAGGCCGAGCATCGAGCCGCCGATGATCGCCGAGCGGCCGAAGGGCAGCACCGCCATGCGGATCATCTCCCAGCGCGTGGCGCCGAGCGCCAGCGCGCCCTCGATGTGCGTCCTGGGCGTCTGCGCGAACACCTCGCGCGTGATCGGCGCTGATGATCGGCATGATCATGACGCGCGAGGACGAAGCCGACCACGAGCATGGTGCGGCCCGTCACCGACGCCGGCCCCTCGAAGAAGGGGAGCCAGCCGAGCGTTGTCCGCGAGCCACTGGTTGAGCCCCACCGACGCCGGCCCGAGCACCGCGATCCCCCAGAGCCCGTAGACGATGCTCGGGATGGCGGCGAGCAGGTCGAGCGATGTAGCCGAGCGTACTGGGCGAGCCGCCGGGGCGCGTAGAAGACGATGAACAGCGAGCACGCGACCGCCAGCGGCACCGCGAAGATGATCGCGATGCCGGCCGACAGGATGGTGCCGAAGGCGAGCGGGCCGATGTACGAGGCCAGGCTCTTGCCGCCGGGAAGCTCCGCGGAGTCGGCCGTGATCGCCGGCCACGCCTCGACGACCAGGAAGAGCGCGACGCCCGCGAGCAGCACCAGGATGAAGATGCCCGAGCCGAGGCCGAGGCCGGCGAAGATGCGGTCGCCGGCGCGCTTGGACCCGCGGGCGCGTGCGGACTCGCGCGGGCTGTCGGGTGCGGTGGTGCTCACAAGGCCAGATCCCTTCGCGTTCGGATGGGAGACGTGCGGGGAGTGCCGGTCGCTCCCCGCACGTACGTCTGAGCTCACCGGATCCGCCGCGAGCGCGGATCCTCCTGCCTAGCTGCCGATGCTGTCCACCGTCGGCTGGATCAGCGCCCGCAGCGACGTCGCGACAGGGGCGCCGAGCCGGCCGCGTCGGCCGCGACCTGCTGGCCCTCCGGGCTGATCATGTAGCTGAAGTAGCCCTTGACCAGCGCGGCCGTGTTGGCCGAGCCGTACTGCGTGCAGGCCATCCCGTACGAGGTCAGCACGATCGGGTAGGTCGCCCTCCGCGGTCGTGTCGCGCTCCAGGTCGTAGGTGAACACGTTCGCGCCCGTGCCCGAGGTCCTCGGCGACTCGTCGAGGATCTTGGCGGCGGCCTCGGCGCTGGGGCCGACGAAGTTCTCGCCGACCTTGATGGAGGCGACGCCGAGGTCGCCGACCTGGCTCTCGTCCGCGTAGCCGATGGTGCCCTCGCCGGCGTTGAGCGCGGCGACCACGCCCGAGGTGCCCTGGGCGGCCTCGCCGCCCTTGACCGGCCAGTTGCCGTCGACCGTGTAGGTCCAGACCTTCGGCGCGGCGGCCGCGAGGTACTCCTGGAAGTTCTCGGTCGTGCCCGACTCGTCGGAGCGGCTGACCACGGTGATCCGGGTGTCCGGCAGGTCGGCGTCCGGGTTGTCGGCCGCGATGGCCGGGTCGTTCCACGTGGTGATGTCGGCCTTCATGATCTTGGCCAGCGTGTCGGGCGACAGCTGCAGGCCCTCGACGCTCGGCAGGTTGTACGCGACCGCGATCGGCGAGACGTAGACCGGGATCTCGATCAGGTTGTCCACTCCGCCGCAGCGCTCCTGCGCGCCGGTCAGCTCATCGTCGGCCAGAGCGGCGTCGGAGCCGCCGAAGGCGGTGCCGCCGGCGACGAACTGCTCGCGCCCACCGCCCGAGCCGACCGGGTCGTAGGACACCGTCGCCCCCGGGTTCGCCGTCTGGAAGCCGGCCCGCCAGGCCTCCTGGGCGGCGGCCTGAGCGCTCGATCCGGCGCCGGCGATCTCGCCGGACAGGCCGCCCGAGCCCCCCGCGGTGTCGGAGCTCGACGAGTCGTCGTCACCGCAGCCGGCGGCTGCGAGCGTGCCCACCGCGAGCACCGCGGCGGCGGTGATCAGGGCGATTCGGCGTCCACGTGCCATCAATGCGTCGCTCCTCTTCGGGGAAAAAGTCAGGGCACGGGACCCAACCCGTGCGACCGGGGCGACGCTAGCCCAGGCCCCGTCCCCGTCGGGTGACTTTGGTGTGACCCTGTGGTGAACGACCTGTGAAAGCCCGGCGCGGGATACTGCGGGCGTGCCCCAGTACGCCGGCCTGAGCGATGGCGCCCCCTCCGACGCCGTGCGCCTGATCCTCGAGCGCTACCGCCGCCTGGCGGTGGTCGGGCTGTCGCCCCGGCCCGAGCGGCCCAGCCACCGCGCGATGGTGCACATGCGCGCCAACGGCTACGACATCACGCCGGTGAACCCCAACTGCTCCGAGGTCCTGGGGGTCCCGTGCGCGCCCGACCTGGCGGCCGCCGCCGCGCGCGGGCCGCTCGAGATCGTCAACGTCTTCCGCCGGCCCGAGGACGTCCCGGCCGTGGTGGACCAGGCGATCGCCCTCGGCGCCCGGGTGGTGTGGATGCAGCTCGGCATCTCCGAGCCGACCTCGGCCGCGCGCGCCCGGGCCGCCGGGCTGGAGGTGGTCGAGAACCGGTGCATCAAGATGGAGCACTGCCGCTTCTTCGGCGGCCTCAACGTCGTCGGGCTCTCGACCGGGGTCATCGGCGCACGCCGGATGGAGGACTTCCGCCCATGAGCGACGCCCACGAGTTCGGCTTCGACACCCGCGCCCTCCACGCCGGCCAGCGCGTGGACGCCCAGACCGGCTCGCGGGCGGTGCCGATCCACCAGACGGCGGCCTACGTGTTCGAGGACTCCGAGCACGCCGCCGACCTGTTCGACCTCAACCGCTTCGGCAACATCTACACGCGGATCATGAACCCGACCACGGCGGTCTTCGAGGAGCGCATGGCCAGCCTCGAGGGGGGCGTCGGGGCGCTGGCGGCCGCCAGCGGGCTGGCCGCGCAAATGGTCGCGATCACCACCCTCCTCGAGGCCGGCGACCACCTGGTGGCCTCGCGCCACCTCTACGGCGGCAGCCACAACCAGCTGTCGATCACGCTGCGCCGGTTCGGCATCGAGACCACCTTCGTCGATCCCGGCGACCTGGCGGCCTGGCGGGCGGCCCTGCGCCCGCAGACGCGCCTGCTGTACGGCGAGACGATCGGCAACCCGCGCCTCGACGTGCTCGACATCGCCGCGGTGGCGGCGGTCGCCGACGACGCCGGCGTGCCGCTGCTCGTCGACAGCACCTTCGCCACCCCCTACCTGTGCCGCCCGATCGAGCACGGCGCCCACCTGGTGTGCCATTCGGCCACCAAGTGGATCTGCGGCCACGGCACGTCGATCGGCGGCGTCCTCGTCGACGCCGGCACCTTCCCCTGGCAGGAGGGGCGCTTCCCGGGCCTGGTCGATCCCAGCCCCGGCTACCGCGGCATGAGCTACGCCGAGACCTTCGGGAACTTCGCGTTCATCATGAAGGCGCGGGTGGAGACCATGCGCGACCTCGGCCCGGTGCTGTCGCCCTTCAACGCCTTCCTGCTGCTGCAGGGCCTGGAGACCCTCTCGCTGCGCATGGACCGCCACGTGGCCAACGCGGAGGCGGTCGCGCGCTTCCTGGCCGGGCACCCCGGGGTGACCTGGGTCGGCTATCCGGGGCTGCCCGACAGCCCGGAGCGCGAGCGGGTGGCCACGTACCTGCCGCGCGGGGCGGGGGCGGTCGTGACCTTCGGCGTGCGCGGCGGACGGGAGGCCGGCCGGCGGCTCATCGAGGCGTGCGAGCTGTGCTCGCACCTGGCCAACGTGGGCGACGCCAAGACCCTCATCATCCACCCGGCGTCCACGACGCACCGGCGGCTCGACGAGGAGGGCCTCGCGGCGGCGGGTGTCGGCGACGACATGGTGCGCGTGTCGGTGGGCCTGGAGACGCTCGACGACATCGTGTGGGACCTCGACCGCGCCATCCGGGCCGCCGCCGGCTGAGGGCCGCGCGCTACTCGAACCCGCTCCAGCTCCAGGAGACGCCCGCCAGCGCCAGCGCGGCGGCGATCAGCGGGATCAGCACCGGCTGGTGCGCGAGGTAGATCGGCAGCGAGTGGCGGCCGGGCGCCCCCAGCGCCCGCGCGGCGCGCGGCTGGGGCAGGCGCCGCGCCCAGGGGCCGCGGCGCCCGGCCGGGTACAGCGCCGACCCGGCCGCCAGGCCGAGCATCATCACGCCCAGCCAGGGCATGAGCGGGTACCAGTCCACGGGGGTCGCCCCCTGGCGCTGGACGCCCAGCACGTGGAGGGCGGACGAGCCCGTGCGCGGCCCCTGGTCGATCCAGATGCCGGCGGCGATGACCGCGACGCCGAGGGGCACGTTCCACCAGCGCAGCCGCAGCAGGAGGGGACCGACGAGCATGCCCACGGCGATGCAGTGCAGCACGCCGAAGCGCACCCACTGGTCGCCGAGCGCGATCCAGGTCACGAGGCTCACCAGGGCGGCCGCGGCGGCCACCTGGAGCGCGCGCCGCAGGTGGCGCCGGTAGAGGGGGTACCCGCGCAGGCCGAGCGCCCGGCCGCGGCCGTTGGCAGATGGAGAGGCTCACGCCGACGAGGAACAGGAAGGTCGAGCCGCAGGCCACCTGCAGCGCCCGCCACCCCGGGGAGAAGGGGTCGACGCCGAGGTCCGGCGCGAGCTGCGAGACGTCGTAGGCCCCGTGGTAGACGACCATCATCGCGATCGCCAGCGTGCGGACGGCGTCCACCTCCCAGAGCCGCCCCCCGTCGCCGGCGCTCACGCCGCGGCGTCGTCCACCAGCGACGCGAGCGCGCCGACGAGCCCCGGCTCGGCGGCCACCAGCCCGGCGCCGGGCAGCTCGCGCACCTCCCCGCCGGCCTCCCGCACCAGCAGCTCGCCGGCCGCGCGGTCCCACGGGTTGAGCCCGGTCTCGAAGTAGCCGTCGATGCGACCGGCCGCGAGCCACGCCAGGTCGAGGGCGGCCGAGCCGAAGCGGCGCACGTCCCTCACCGCCGGCAGCACCCGCAGCAGCCGCTCGGCCTGGCGGGCGCGCTCCTGCGCCCGGTAGCTGAATCCGGTGGCGATGAGGGCCTCGGCCAGCGGAGCGCCCCGGCGGACCGCGATGGGACCCTCGCCCAGGCGCGCGCCGGCGCCGCGCGCAGCGCTGAAGGTCTCGCCCCGGTTGGGGTCGTGGACCACTCCCACGCGCAGGCCCTCCGCGTCCTGGGCGGCGATGCTGACGCTCCACTGGGGCACGCCCCAGAGGTAGTTGATGGTCCCGTCGAGCGGGTCGACCAGCCAGGTGACGCCCGAGCGGCCCTCGCCGCCGCCGCCCTCCTCGGCGAGGATGCCGTCGTCCGGCCGGGCGGCGCGAATCATCCCCACCACGAGGGCCTCGGCGTCCCGGTCGCTGTCGCTCACGAGGTCCGTGCGGCTGCTCTTGGCCACGATGCCGCTGGCCGGGTCGCCGAACCGCTCCAGCAGCAGGGCGCCGGCGGCGTGGGCCGCGGCGCGGGCCAGGTCGAGGAGCTCCGCGCTCATGCCATGTGCTCGACGATGACGGGCACGACGACCTCCGGTCTCTCGAGATGGGGGAAGTGGCCGGTGCCGGGGACGCGCTCCAGCCGTCCGTCCAGCAGCGCGCCGGCCAGCCAGGCGGCGTCGGCCATCGGCGTCAGACGGTCGCCCGTCCCGGTGACGACGAGGGTGGGAGCGGTCACCCGGCCGACGAGGGGCTGCAGGTCGTCGGCCACGCCGCTCTGGGCCCAGTCGACCATCGTGCGCAGGTGCACCCGCAGGAGACGGTCGGCGGCGCCCTGCAGCAGGGCCTCCAGCTCGGGGCGGTCCCCCACGCCGGCGGGGTCGGGGATCTGGGCGACGAAGGCCGCCCGGCGGCGATCGGGGTCGCGGCGGACGCGGCGGATCGCCGCGCGGGCCAGCGGGCGGCCCACCAGCGGCAGCTGCAGCAGGTCGGTCAGTCCGCGCGGCGGGATCCGCCCGCGGCGCGGCCTGACCCACGGCGAGATCAGGACGGTGGCGGGGACGCGGTCGGGCTGGTGGATCGCGAGCAGCGTCGCGAGCTGCGTGCCCAGCGAGTGGCCGACCACGCCGACCGGCGCCAGGTCGGCGACCATGGGGGCGAGAGCCCGGGCCAGCGTCTCGGGGGACGCGCGCTCGCCGGACAGGGGCGGCGTCTCGCCGAAGCCCGGCAGGTCCACCGCCACCACGCGGTGGCCGGCCTCGGCCAGCGCGGCCGGCAACCGGCCCCACCCCTCCTTGAAGCCGTTGAGGCCGTGGACGAGGAGGACCGGCGGTCCCTCGCCCATCTCCATCGTCACCATGCCGGTCACGATACGCGGTCGGGTGGGGTACCCTTGACCCGTGGCCAATGAGCTCGAACTGGTCGCCCCGCGCGGCTACTGCGCCGGCGTCGACCGCGCCATCGAGACGGTCGAGCGCGTCCTCCTGGAGCTCGGCCCGCCGGTGTACGTGCGCGGCGAGATCGTGCACAACACGCACGTCGTGTCGACGCTCCGCGCCAAGGGCGCCGTCTTCGTGGACAGCGAGAGCCAGGTTCCGCGGGGCGAGACCATCGTGCTGTCGGCTCACGGCGTCTCGCCCGAGGTGCACCGCGTGTGCGCCGAGCGCGACCTGAGGGTGGTCGACGCGACCTGCCCCCTGGTGTCCAAGGTCCACGCCCAGGTGCGCCGCTTCGCCGCGAAGGGCGCGACCGTCTTCCTGGTGGGCCACGGCGAGCACGACGAGGTGATCGGCACCCGCGGGGAGGCGCCCGACGCGGTGGTGCTGGTCGAGACCGTCGCCGATGCGCAGACGGTCGAGGTGGCGGACCCCGAGAACGTCGCGCTCACCACCCAGACCACGCTCTCGGTGGACGACACCGCCGAGATCGTCGATGTGCTCAAGCGCCGCTTCCCGGCGCTCCTGGGCCCCAAGTCCAGCGACATCTGCTACGCCACCCAGAACCGCCAGGACGCGGTGCGCGAGGCCGTGGCCGACGGCGCCGACCTGGTGCTGGTCGTGGGCTCGCGCAACTCCTCCAACTCGAACCGCATGGTCGAGGTCGCGCGGGATCGCGGCGCCGAGGCGCACCTGCTCGACAACGCCGCCGAGCTCGACGCCGCCTGGCTCGCGGGCAAGACCCGGGTCGCCCTGACCGCCGGCGCGTCGGCGCCCGAGATCCTGGTGCAGCAGGTGGCCGAGGCCATCACCGCGGCCGGCTTCTCGCGCGGCGGCGAGGAGATCCCGTCGGCCGAGGGCGTCGTCTTCTCCCTCCCGCGCGAGGCGAGCACCCCCGCCGGCTAGCCGCGGTCGGCGCGCGTTGCAGCCGCTCAGGCGGCGTTGCACGTGCGCCGATGGGCATTGAAGGCCATTGCGTCCGGGCCCAGAGTGCCCGACGGACCCCATGCCCCTCCTCCGCCCCGCCACGCGCGCCGCAGCCGCGGCCGCATCCGCGCTCGTCTGCCTCGCGGCCGCCGCCGGCGCCGCCGCGGCGCCCTCGATCGCCGGCACCCGGGCCGAGATCGCGAGCCTCGGGCGCGAGGTCGCGGCGCTCGACATCGAGGTGGGCGAGGCGGTCGAGGCCCACAACCTGGCGATCGACCGGCTCGAGGCGGCCGAGCGGGCGCTGAGCGACACGCGGGGCGAGCTGACCGGCGCCCGGCGGGACCTCGAGCGCTCGCGCTCCTCGCTCTCGGAGCGGCTGGTGGCCCTGTACGTGGGCGGGCAGCCATCGTTCGTCGAGATCCTGCTCACCACCGGCAGCCTCGCGGCGGCCGAGCAGACCGGCGCCCTGCTGGATCAGGTCGCCCGCCGCGACGCGGGCGTCGTGGTCACCGTCCGAGAGCGCCGGGCGCGCCTCCAGCGCCTGGAGCGCGCGCGGGAGCGCGCCGAGAGCGGCCCGCGCCGCCGAGCTGCGAGTCGTCGGCCGACCGGCGCGCCGAGGTGGCGGCGCTGGTCGCCGACCGCCGCGCGCTGCTCGCCGACGCCCGCGCCGAGCTCACGCGCCAGGTGGCGCAGGAGCGCGAGCGCCGGGCCCGCCTCGCGGCGCTCGCCAAGGCGCGCCAGAGCGCGCTCATTTCGATGCCGGTGGCCGGGCAGACCGCGCTGGGCGGGGCCCTGCCGGCCGGCCGCTACCTGTTCCCCGTCGCGGGGGCCGCGACGTTCACCAACGACTGGATGTTCGGGCGCGCCGGGGGCCGCCTGCACCAGGGCATCGACCTGTTCGCCGCCCGCGGGCACGCCGGTGGTGGCCGTGGCCGACGGATCGGTCTTCCGCGTCGGGTACAACGGCCTCGGGGGCTGGCGCCTGTGGGTGCGCGACACGGGCGGCAATACGTTCTACTACGCCCATCTGGATGCGTTCTCCCCCGCGGCCGTGGAGGGCGCGAGCGTCGCTCGCGGCACCGTCCTGGGATACGTGGGCGACAGCGGCGACGCCCGCGGCACCTCGCCCCACCTCCACTTCGAGATCCACCCGGGCGGCGGGGGCCCGGTGCCGCCCTACCCGATCGTCACGGGCTGGCCCCGGGCGGCCTGATCACCGTCGGGCCCTCCACGCGAAAGCCCGCCGGCAGCGCCGCCACCAGGTCGGAGCCCTCGAGGGCGGTGCGCGGGTCGATCTCGAGGTCGACCGGCTCGCCGTCGGGCCCGGCCGGCACCGCGATGCCCGCCGCCTCGAGCCACCGCGCGTAGAGACGGTTGAGGTCGCGGCGGGCGGTTTGCGGCGAGTCGGACCCTTGCGCGTTCTTGATCGGCGAGAACTCGACCTCGCGCGCGGCCTCGACCGTCACCGTGCGCCGCGCGGACGGCAGGGCGTCGAAGAGGAAGGTCTCGAACTTGACGGCGTTCGGCGCATCCGGCTCGATCCGTCGCGCCGGCGTCGTCGACGTACGGGACGCGCTTCTCGGCGCGGTGGTAGGGCAGCTGCAGCCCGCCCTCGGTGAGGCGGCGGGCGAACTCCACCTGGAGGCAGTGGACGGCGATCGAGCCGGCCCAGTAGACGAGCTCGCCACCGTCGTCGCGCCGCTGCGCGAGGTCGTCGGGCAGGTCGCTGTACTCGACCACCCCGGTGCGCCCGTCCACGCGCGCGATCACGCCCATCTTCTCCTCGGGCGCCACCTTGCGCACCACCACCGAGGCCATCTCCGCCTCGGCCAGGGCGTGGTGGCCGAGCAGCTCGGGGTTGCACACGCGGGCCATCGGGTTGTCGACCTGGAACGTGAAGATCGTGCGGATGCCCTCCGCGGCCATGCCGTCGAGCGCGCCCGAGGCCCTCAGCGCCGACAGCAGGCCGCCGTGCCCGTCGGGCGACAGCGCCAGGCGATCGGGCGCGTCGAGGAGGATCTGCCCGCTCTCGCGGTCCACCGCCGGAAGCGTCCCCTGCACCACCAGCCGCACCGAGGCGGGGTCGAGCCCGAACCAGCCGGCGTCGGCGAACGCCGCGCGGGTGGCCTCGTCGTTCTGGGGCGAGGTGAGGATGTACCAGGGCAGGGCCGCGCCGTAGCGGGCGCGCAGGGCCTCGATCTTGGCGGCGTGGTGGGCGAACAGCGTGCGCCCGGAGATCGGCGCGAAGGGGAACAGGCCCTTGGGGCCGTCGAAGCCCAGGCGCGTGCCCTGCCCGCCCGCCAGCAGCACCGCCGCCACCGCCCCCTCGGCCAGCAGCGCCTCCCCGGCCTCGCGCGCCCGGGCGTCGCGGGCCCGCTCGGCCTCGGTGCGCGGCGAGCGGGATCAGCGTGTCCGGATCGGCGGGGCTGATCTCGCCCAGGGGCGCCGGATCGTCGCCCAGCAGGTCGCCGACCAGGCGCCGGATCAGGTCGAGGTCGAGCGCCTCCACCTGCTCGGCCAGCGCGCGACGGTCGTCCTCGGGCAGGCGCTCGAGCACCTGGGCCAGGTGCGGCTGGCCGGCCGCCCGCAGGCGCTGGTCGAGGCTCATGCCGAGGGCCGCAGGGCCACCTTGGTGACCCCGTCCACCCGATCGGCCATCAGCCGGTAGCCCTCGGCCGCCTCCCCGAGGTCCAGCGTGTGGGAGAGCATCGGCGCGGGATCGAGCCGGCCGGCCTCCACCAGCCCGACCAGCTCGGGCAGGTAGACCTTGCCGGGCACCAGCCCACCGGTCACCGAGATGTTGCGCAGGAACTGGTCGAACCAGTTCACGCTCGGCGTCTTGCCCATGAAGTGGTCCATGCCGAGGCAGGCGATGGTGCCCCCCGGGCGCACGGTCGCGTGGGCGGTGGCCATGGACTCCGGGCCCGAGATCGTGTCGACCACGACGTGCGCGCCCTCGCCGGCGGTGTGCTCCATGACCGCCTCGGTGATCGCCTGGTCGTCGCGCGAATCGACCGTCAGGGTGGCGCCCAGCAGGCGCGCCGTCTCCAGCCGGCCCTCGTGGTGCCCCAGGCACACGATGCGCTCGGCGCCCTTGGCCGTCGCCGCCGTGCACGCGAGGCGAGCCCCACCGCGCCGTCGCCGATCACGACCACCGACTGGCCGGCCCGCGGCGCCGGCGCTGGTCAGGCCGTGCCAGCCGGTCGACATCATGTCGACCAGCGGCAGGAGGCTGGCGTCCCGGTCGCCGGCCGCCAGCGCCTCGGGCATCCGGAAGAGGGTGGTGTCGGCCAGCGGCACGCGCACGTACTCCGACTGGCCGCCCTGCACCGCGCCGCCGTGCTGCCAGGTGCGCGGCGCCCAGCCGAACAGCGACCAGCGCACGCACGATGACTGGAGCCCCTCCCGGCACCAGGTGCACTCGCCGCACGCGACCGAGCAGGACGAGAGCACCCGGTCCCCCACCGCGAAGTCGCGCACGTCCGGGCCGATCGCCTCGACGCGTGCCGATGAACTCGTGTCCGAGGCGCGACCCGGCCGGAAAGCCGAAGGCCTCGCCCGCGTTGAGGATGTGGAGGTCGGAGCCGCAGATGCCGGCGAGCGACACGCGCACGATGGCGTCGGTGGGCTGCTCGATCACGGGATCGGGCACGTCGTCGACCCTCACGTCCCGCGCGCCGTGGAAAGTGAGTCCTCGCATGATCGCCCCCGACCCGTCGTTTCCGGACCCGGCCAGGATACGCGGCGCGGCCGGCGGGGAGCCGCCTACTCGCGCAGGGCTCCGGCCCGGACGAACGCGGCCCGGGGATCCATCACCAGCCCGACGAAGAAGGGGCCGAACTCCCCGTAGCGGGCGCTGACCTCGTCGAAGCGCATCTCGTAGACGATCTGCTTGATCGTGGCCGGGTCCTCGGCCAGCAGCGTGACGCCCCACTCCCAGTCGTCGAGCCCGGTTGACCCGGTGATCAGCTGCAGCACCCGTCCGGCGTAGGAGCGGCCCACGCGGGCGTGGCCCTGCATCAGCTCGCGCCGGTCCTCGAACGGGAGGGAGTACCAGTTGGCCCCCTCGGCGCGGCGCTTGGACATCGGGTAGAAGGCGATCATCGCCCGCTCCGGCAGGCGCGGGTGCAGCCGCGCGTCGAGATAGGCCGCCATGCGGGTGCGCCAGGCCTCGAGGGCGGCGTTGACGGCGGGCTCGCCGGCGGCCTCGAGCCGGGCACGCTCCTCCTCCTCGGTGCTCGTGTACTCGCTCGACTCGGTCAGGGAGAAGAAGGAGTAGACGACCTCGAAGGGGCCCGCCAGGACGCGCTTGGTCAGGGCGTCGAGCGCGTCGAGGTCCGGCGCGAGGGCCATCAGGCCCACGTCGGCCCGCGCGCCGAGCACCGAGAACGCGATCACCTGACAGGGCTCGGCCGCGGTGAAGCGCGCGATGTCGGCCAGCACCTCGTCCGCGCCCGGCGCGCCGCGATCGACGCGCAAGAGCAGATGGACGACGCCCCACCCCTCGGACGGACGGACCTCCCCCACGCCGCGCCCTACCCCACGAACCGGTAGAGCGTGCCGCCGGCGAGCACGTACAGGTCGCCGGCGAGCCCCTCGCCGAAGCTGGTGACGTTGGAGAGCGTGCGCCCGAGGCGGCCGGTCTCCTCGCGGTTGCCGCTCGGATCCTTGCCCGCGCGGATGCTCCAGACGCGCCCGGAGCAGTAGTCCGCATAGACGTAGCGGCCCTTGAGGCTCGGGGCGCGCGCGCCGCGCGAGACGTAGCCGCCGGTCACCGAGCAGCCGTCGGCGTGCGTGTACTGGGCCACGGGCGGGATGGGGGTGGCGCCCCGCCGCAGGGTCCCGCCGAAGCGGCGGTCGCCCTCGTAGGCGTTCCAGCCGAAGTTGGCGCCGCGGGCCGCGCCCTTGACGCGATGGTCGATCTCCTCGATGTCGCCCTGGCCGACGTCGCCGATCCAGATGTCGCCGGTCGCGCGGTCGAACGAGAAGCGCCACGGGTTGCGCAGCCCGTACGAGTAGATCTCGCGGCGGCCGCCGCCGCGCGCGAAGGGGTTGTCGGCGGGGATGCCGTAGGGCAGCGAGCCGGTGCGGGTGTCGACGTCGATGCGCAGCAGCTTGCCGAGCAGCGTGTCGACGCGCTGGCCGTTGCCCTGCGGGTCGCCGCCGCTGCCGCCGTCGCCCGTGCCGATGTAGAGGCGACCGTCGGGGCCGAAGGCGAGGCCGCCGCCGTTGTGGTTCGAGTAGGGCTGGTCGATCGCCAGCAGCCGCCGAGCGCTCCTGGGGTTGGCGCGGTTGGCGCTCGCGCGGCGGTACTCGACCACGCGCGTGTCCCCGGAGCGGTCGGTGTAGTTGACGTAGAAGCGGCCGTTGCGCGCGTACTTGGGGTGGAACGCGAGCCCCAGCAGACCCCGCTCGCCGCCGGCGCTGATGAGCGAGGACACGTCGAGGAACGGGGTCCTGAGGAGCCGGCCGTTCTGGAGGATCTGGATGCGGCCGCTCTGGCGGACCACGTACAGGCGGTTGCGCTGGCCGGGGGCCGAGGTCACGTAGAGCGCGTCGCCGAGCCCGGAGCGCACCCTCGCCAGCCGCAGCCCGGCCTGGGTCTGGGCGGCGGGAGCCGCGGCGGCCGTCGCCGTGCCGGGCGCCGCCTCCGAGTCGTCGCCGGTCCCGCCACACGCGGCCAGCGGCAGGGCCGCCAGGGCGATGAGCACGAGCAGTGGGCGCAGTCGCGACGGCACCCGGCCCACGCTAGCGAACACCTCGACGGGCCACGACCGGATCCGGTGCGGCGGGGACGTGCAACGCCTCTCTCACCGCGGCGGGCGCACGACGCCCGCCCCCGGCCCGTGGCTCAGGCGGTGACCGGCTCGATCGCCGGCTGGACGGCCCGGCTGACCGTGACCGGCAGCAGCCGCACGAACGCGTTCAGCTCCGCGGCGGGCGCACCCTCGGCGAGACCCTTCACGAGGCGCTCGAGCACGGCCTCCTCGCGGGGCCCCAGCTCGGCGACCACGGGCGCGAGGGCGTCGGTCAGCCGCTGCGCCACCGCGGGGTCGAGAACCTTGAACGACTCGAGCAACTGCGCGGGGATCTCATCGGCCATAGCGGCATTATCGCACAGGAAACGGACATCGTGACGTTGCAGGGGGCGAAATCGTGGAAGGGAACCGCCGGGCGAGCGCCAACACAGGCCACCCCGAAGGGAGGCCGCGGTGGACTGGTGGATGGCGGGACTGGCGCTGGCAGCGCTCGTCGCGGTGGCGGCGTGGGACGTCGGGCGCGCGGGACGGGCGTCGGCCTCGGCCCTGCTCGCCCTGCGGGCGATCGGCGGGCTGGGCCTGACGGCGATGGCGGCGCTCGCGCTCAGCATCGGCGCCAACGAGGCCGCGGCCGTGGCGGCCGTCGCCGCGACGCCCCTGCTGCTGGGCCTGATGCGCGCCCCGCGCCAGGCCGAGGGCGAGGTTCCCGTCAGCGTTCCGGTCGCGACGCCCCGGGCCCCCGACGCACCCGCCTCCGTCGCCGCGGGCGAGGAGCGCAGGGCCGCCTGATCAGCCGCCGGTGACCGGGCGCCGGCCCGTGCCGCCCCGCTGCGGGCGCAGCAGCCACCGCTCGATGCGCTCCAGCACGGGCTGGTGCTGGAGCGACGGCATCCGCCAGCCGATCTCGGCGGTGCGCTCGAGGGCGACGCCGATCAGGGCGATCGCCTCGTGGGTGTCCACGGGCGCGCTGGGCAGCCCGATCTGCTCCATCGGGGCGAACAGCTCCCGCCGCAGCCGCGGCTCGACCATGTCGGGCAGGAAGAACGCGTCCTTGACGCCCCCGCCGAGCTCGTCGAGGTCGACCAGGGCCACCAGCGGCGACAGGCGCCCCCGCTCCTTGGCGATCGTGATGACGACCTGCTGCTGATCGGGGGCGTCCAGGGGGGAGGTGGCCCAGGCGGCGACCGGGCGGGCGCCCAGCAGGCCGGCGACCGCGGGGCGGCTCGAGGGGTCCATCCTCCCGGTGAGGCCGTCGCGGACCGCCCGTCCGAGGGAGGGCTCCACAATGGTGGCCAGGGCCAGGCAGGCGTCGCGGCCGCCCTCCTCCACCTCGGCCACCGCCGTCAGGAACGAGGCGAGTCCCTGGGGGGGAACGCTCTCGACGATCGACTCGGCCATGGCCTCGACCAGGTACGAGCGCTCGAGGCCGGTGAGCGCGCGCACCACCCGCGGGATGCCGTCGCGCTCGGGCTCGATGTCGCCGTCCTCGTCCTCGAGGGTGGCGCGCAGCCGCAGGAAGGCCGCCTGGGCGTCGAGGTCGCCGGCGATGTCCTCGAGGCACTCCGCGACCTCGGCGCGCTCGGGCGCCGTGGAGTGCGCGAGCCCCGACTCGGCCCAGCGGCGCGCGCTCACGACGTCGCCCATGCGGTAGGCGATCACCGCGGCCTCGTACCAGTCCTCGGGATCCTGCGCGGTGAATGCGCCGCGCAGGTGCACCAGCGCCTGCTCGGGCCGTCCCGCCCGGGCCAGGATGCGCGCCAGGCCGCGGCGGGCGGCGGGGACCCGGTCCGGGGCGGCGCTGTCCAGCAGCGCGACCAGGCGCTCCTGCGCCTCGCCGGCCTCGCCGAAGCGCTCCGCCGCCAACAGCGCCGCCACCTCGGCGTCGAGGCCGTCGAGCCGCTCGTCGAGCGCCCGCGAGGTGATCGCCATGCGCCCGTCCGGAAGCCGGACGAACCGCGGGTCGCCGCGCAGGGCGCGCAGCACGGCGGCGCCCGGATCACGGGAGCGCGTGACGCCCGCCTCGGCGAGCGCGCTGCCCAGATCGCGGGCGTCCAGGGGTCCGGCGGCGAGGAGGTCTGCGGCCGAGTCGGCGATGCGGCCCATCGGGTGAGGATAGCGGGGGGTCCGGTCGCGGCGACGCGGGCGCGCTGGCATCATCGGCGCGTGTCGCGCTCCGCACGCACGCGCCGGATCGCACCGTGAACGGCACCGTCACGCTGCTCGGGTCGGCCTCGCTGCTGGAGTCGGTCAACCAGTTCGCCGAGGACGCGGCGTCGTACGGCTACTGGGCCGTCATGCTGGTGGTCGCGGGCGACGGCATCTTCCCCGTCCTGCCCGGGGAGACGGCGATCGTGGCCGCCGCGGTGCTCGCCGCCAACGGCAGCCTCAACCTGTGGCTGGTCATCCTGGCCGGGGCGGTGGGAGCCGTCCTGGGCGACAGCTGCGCCTACTGCGATCGGACGGGCGGGCCACGGCCCGATACGCCGGACCGTCACGCGCCTCGCCGGAGCCGAGCGCCTGCTCGCGGCGGAGCGGATGGTGCAGCGCCGGGGGGCCGCGCTCGTCTTCGTGGGCCGCTTCCTCCCCGGCATCCGGATCGCCATCAACCTGTCCTGCGGGGCGGGGCACATGGCGTACCCGCGCTTCCTCGCCTTCGACATGATGGGCGGGCTCGTGTGGTCGGCGCAGGCCGCCCTCCTGGGCTACTTCGCGGGCAAGGCCTTCGCCGACCAGCTGTGGGTGGCGTTCGTCGTGGCCTTCGCGGTGACCGGGGTGGTGGGCGGATTCATCGCCCTCAAGGAGCGCCAGCGGGTGAACCGCGAACGGCTCGAGGCCGCGGGCGAGGGGTCCGGGTCCGGAGACGCTCCGCCGCCGGACGCATGAGACCCTGTGAGTTTTTTGTTGAACGCGCCCACGGGACCCAAAGGTTTCGTCAGGTTTCAGGGGCGGGCGGCCGAGAATGGGGTTGCGGGGTCGTAAAGGCCTCCCCAGAATCGGGAACATGCTGGATCCCCTGAAGATCGGTGGCACTCATCCCGCAAAACGCAACCGAGCGGGCCGCGCAACCGCCGAGCGGGGCGCCTGAGATGGCCACCGCGCCCGTGGCGGCGGCCGGAGCGAAAGCGCGATTCGACGCGCCGCAGGCCACGCGAACGGGTGACTCCACCCTGCTGTCCGTCTCGGCCGCGGCGCGGCTGCTGGGCGTGAGCTCGTCGTCGCTGCGCGCGCTGGGCGGCCGCCGGACGCGTGCCGCACGTGCGCACGCCGGGCGGCCACCGCCGCTTCGAGCTCGACGAGCTGGTGCGCTGGCTGGCCGAGCGCGGCGGCGCGCCCCCCGCGCCCCGCAGCCGCCTGCAGGAGCTGGTGCCCACGCGCCTCGAGGCGATGCCCGAGACGGCCCAGGCCCTCGCGGCGGCCGCGCCGGCCGTGCTGGAGGCGTTCGAGGACGAGCTGGGGCGCACCCGCGCCGGGGCGCTGCGGCCCTCGTCGGCCCGCCAGACACGCGTGCTCGCGGCCCTCGAGGCCCTCTCGGAGGCCCTCTCGGAGGGAGATCTCGCCGAGTGCTACCGCGACGCGGAGTGGGAGGGGTTCCGCAACGGCGCCTCCGGCCAGCCCGGCGATGCGCCGGTGACCGAGGCCCTCGCGCTGCGGCGGGCGGTGGACCGCGTCCTCGGCCCCGAGCTGGCCGGCCGCACCGCCGAGCTGCGCGCCGTGGAGCGCGCCCTCGACCGCATGGCGGTCCGGGTGGCCGCCGGGTACGCGGACGGCGTGCGCTGCCGGCTCCGGTCCAGCTTCGAATGAGCGGTGCGCTGAGGTGGCCGTCGCGCGCATCGGCCCCCGCCCCCGGCGCTCCGAGGGCCCCTGGCTGTCGGTGTCGTCCGCGGCCCGCGCCCTGGGCGTGAGCCCGAGCACGCTGCGCCTGTGGGCGAGCGAGGGGCGCGTGCCCCACGTCCGCACCGCCGGCGGACACCGCCGCTTCGACCCCGAGGCCCTGCGCCAGTGGCTGGCGCGCCAGCCGGCCCGCCCGAGCCGCACGCCCCGCCAGGCCGCGGTGCGCATCCCGGTCGAGCCCCTCCTGGCGGAGGCCCTGCGGGCGCGGATCGACCGCGTCTCCGAGGCCGTCGAGAGCCTGGTCGAGGGCCCGGCCGAGGTCGCCTATCGGCGCCTGCCCCCGATGGAGCGCCGCAACGTGGTGGGCGCCTGGGTCGACGCGCTGGCGGGGGCCTTCGAGACCGGCAGCCTCGCGGACGCGCTCGAGCGCTCCGAGACCTACGGACGCGGGCACGGCCTGGCCGGCTCGTCGGCCGAGGTCACGCTGGGAGGCAGCCTGGCCCTCGAGCGGGCCATCGACCGGGCGCTCGCGGAGCCCCCGGAGCCGGTCAGCGAGGCGCAGCGGCGCGAGGTCGTGGCGGCCATGAGCCACCTGACCGTGAGGGTCGCGACCGCCTGGGCGGCGGCCGTCGCCGGCCGCGGGGGACGCCCGCCGGCCTGATCGCTAGCGGCGGGGGACGGGGATCGTGACGCGCTCGATGATGCGGCCGCGCGGCGTGACGGCGCGCACGTCGATCGACCGCTCCGTCGCCGTCACGATCAGGAAGTGGAAGGCGAACGCGCATGCCCGCAGGCCGGGCGTCGGGCGCACGCACGGGTAGAGGCGGTCGCCGCCGCCGCTGGTCGTGATGTAGGTCACGCCGTCCCGCTCGATGCGCTCGTACATGTGGTTGTGGCCCTGGAGGACCAGCGCCACCCGCCCGGCGCGCAGGGGCGGCGCCCACAGGCGCTGCTGCTCGGGCGACGCGCCGTGGATCCCCGACGTGTAGACCGGCTGGTGCAGGGCCACGATGCGCACCCGCTCGCGCGAGCGGGAGAGCTCGCGGCGCAGGAACGCGAGCTGCGTCCGGATCGGTGGGCGCGTTGGCGTCGAGCACGATGATCCGCGCCGGGCCGGCCGAGAACGCGTACCAGCGCCCGGGCGCGCCCAGCACGGAGGCCGTCGAGGGGCCGCGGACATCGTGGTTGCCCCAGGCGGCGCGCCACGGGATGCGCAGGGCGAGCAGGCACCGCTCGGGGCGCCAGTAGGTGGCGCGCGTGGCCACGCCGTCGGGGCGGTTGAAGTTGTCGCCCGTGGTGAGGACGAAGGCGAACGGCCGGCGGCGCGCCTCGCCGCACATGCGGCGGGTGACGGCGGCCTGGGCGGCCGAGCCGGTGCCCCAGTCGCCCTTGACCGCGAAGTGCACCGGCGCGACGGCGTCCGCGGGGGCGGCGCCCGCCCCCGCCCCGAGCGCCGCGGCGACCAGGACGCCCCCGGCGAGGGCCCGCCTCATCCGCCCCCGGAGCCGTCCCCCGACGAGTCGATGCGCTGGCGGAGCTCGTCGGCGCGCCGGCGCAGGCGCTCGCGGGCCGCGTCGAGGGCCGCCTCGGGGTCGTCGTCGGGCCCGTCCGGCATCGCCACCGGCAGCTGCGGGGGCGCCTCGGCCGGCTCGGGCGAGCGGCCCTGCCCGCGCCGGCTGGTGGCGGCCGCGAGGCCCGCGCCGGCGCCGACGGCGCCGATCACCGAGGCGGCCCACACGCTCCATCTGCGCATCCTGATCACCTCGCCTGGGGGTTCCAGGGCCATCCTAGTGGGCCCGTGGCCCGCTGCTATACTCACGCGCCTGCCGGGGCCCGGTCGCCCCGGAGTGCCCGCGTGTCGCAACCTTCGGAGGTCTGGGATCACCCCTTACGAGATCATGATCATCCTCAATCCGGACGCGGACGAGGAGCAGCAGCAGGAGATCCTCGAGAGGGTCCAGCAGCTCATCACCGACGGCGGCGGCACGGTCGCGCACGTCAACGACTGGGGTCGCAAGAAGATCACGTTCCCCATGGAGAAGCGGCCCGACGGCCGCTACGTGATCATCACCTGCACCGGTGAGCCGACCTCCCTCCCCGAGATCGAGCGGATCCTGGGCATCAACAAGGGCGTCGTGCTGCGCGCGCTCTTCATCCGGCTCAACAGCACCGAGTTCGAGCGGGCCCAGGCCAACGGCGCCCCGGCCCCCGTCGACGCGCACCCCGAGGGCGAGCGCCCGCAGCGCGGCGGTCGCCCGGGCGGCGGCGGCCGCGGCCGCCGGCCCCGCTAGGACCGCGTGCCGGCCGACCTCAACCGCGTGACCCTGGTGGGTCGCCTGACGCGCGATCCCGAGCTGCGCCACACCCAGGGCGGCGATCCGATCTGCTCGATCCGGCTGGCGGTCTCCTCGCGTGCGCGCGATGAGGGCGGCAACTGGGGCGACCGCTCCAACTACTTCGACGTGACCGTCTTCGGCCGCCAGGCCGAGACCGCCTCCACCTACCTGGCCAAGGGACGGCGCATCGGCGTCAACGGGCGCCTGTCCTGGCGCGAGTGGCAGACCCAGGACGGCTCCAAGCGCCAGAGCGTCGAGGTGATCGCCAACGACGTCTTCTTCCTCGACTCGCGCGGCGAGGGCGGCGGCGGCGAGGCCTCCCAGGGCGGCGGCTGGAGCCAGCAGGCGCCCGGCGGCGGGTGGCGACCTGCCGGTGGACCGCAGCGACATGGCGCCGGCGAAGCCCGCCGCCGACGACGACGACATCCCCTTCTAGGACAGGCGAGGCGACATGCAGGCGATTCTTCTGACTGAGGTCGAGGGGCTCGGAGAGGCCGGGTCCGTCGTGACCGTGGCGCGCGGGTACATGCGCAACTACCTCGAGCCGCGCGGCATCGCCGAGGTCGCCACGCCGGCGCGCATCGCCGAGGTGCAGCGCCGCGAGGAGAGCCGCCGGGCCGCCGAGATCCGCGCCGAGGCCCAGTCCAAGGAGCTCGCCGACCTGCTCGGCCGCACGATCCTGACGCTCAAGGCGAAGGCCGGCGACGACGGCCGCCTGTTCGGGTCGATCACCTCCGCCGACGTGGCCACGGCCATCGAGGAGGCGCGCGGCGTGCGCGTGGACCGCCGCCACATCACGGTCGAGCCCCCCATCCGGGCGCTCGGCACCTACTCCGTGCCGGTGGAGCTCGCCCCGGGTCTCACGACCGAGGTGAAGACCATCGTCAGCCCTCTGCTCGACTGAGCAGCTCCCGCCCGGCGGGGCAGAGGAACCCGGTGGCATCCGAGAGCGTCTCCCCACCGCAGAACACGGACGCCGAGGCCATGCTGCTCGCCAGCCTCATGGAGGTCGGCGCGTACGTGGCCGAGGCCCAGGGCATGCTCGACGCGGACGACTTCTATCGCGAGGGCCACCGGGCGGTGTACCGCGCGATCCAGGACCTGTTCCACACCGGCGAGCCGGTGGAGCCGATCACGGTCATCGACCAGCTGACCAAGAACGGCGAGCTGGACGACGCCGGCGGGCGGGTGGCCGTGCTGGACCTGATGGAGACGCCCTTCATCGCCGCCAGCTACCGCAGCTACGCGGAGATCGTCCGCGACGCCGCGACCCAGCGCCGCCTGCTGCGGGTGGGCCAGGAGATCGAGCGGATGATCGTGCAGCGCGAGGGCGAGACCACCGCGATGCTCCAGGACGCCGAGACGCTCGTCTACGAGCTCTCGCAGAAGGGCGTGCGGGGAGACTTCACGCGCGTGGACAAGCTGGTCATCAAGGGCCTCGAGCGCCTCACCGCGGCCGAGGAGGGCGACGGCGTCGTGGGGGTGCCGACCGGCTTCACGGACCTCGACAGCGTGGTCGGCGGGCTGCAGGCGGGGAACATGATCGTGGTGGCCGCGCGGCCGAGCATGGGCAAGACGGCCCTGGCGCTGGGCATCGCCGAGCACGCCGCGCTCAGCGCGAACCTTGCCGTGGCCGTGTTCAGCCTGGAGATGAGCGGCGACGAGCTCATCCAGCGCATGCTCTCGTCGACCGCGGTGGTGGACGCCGGGCGCATCCGCGCCGGCAAGCTGGCGCCCGAGGACTGGTCGCGCATCGGGCGCGCCGCCGACCGTCTGTCGGCCGCCCGGCTCTACATCGACGACTCGGAGGGCGTGACCGTCGGCGAGATGCGCACCAAGCTGCGCCGCCTCAAGAGCCGCGACGGGCTGGACCTGCTGGTGGTCGACTACATCCAGCTGATGGAGGGCAACCGCGGCCGCAAGGACGAGAACCGGGTCCAGGAGATCTCGAGCATCTCGCGCAGCCTCAAGATGCTCGCCCGCGACCTCGAGGTGCCGATCATCTGCGTCTCGCAGCTCAACCGGGCGCCCGACGCGCGCAACGACAAGCGGCCGATGCTCTCCGACCTGCGCGAGTCCGGCGCCATCGAGCAGGACGCCGACCTCGTGCTGATGATCTATCGCGACGACTACTACAACCCGGACACGTCCGAGGACAAAGGGCTCGCCGAGGTGCTGGTGGCGAAGAACCGCCACGGTCCCACCAGCCGGGTCAAGCTCGCCTTCCGGGGCAGCTACGCCAAGTTCGACAACCTCGACAGGGACCACTGAATGCCGGCGACCGTGGTGATCGGCGCCCAATGGGGCGACGAGGGCAAGGGCAAGGTCGTCAACCTGCTGGCCGAGCGCAGCGACGTCGTCGCGCGCTACCAGGGCGGCAACAACGCCGGGCACACGATCGTGGCCGGCGAGGAGGTCTACAAGCTGCACCTGGTCCCCTCGGGGATCCTGTACCCGGGGACCGTCTGCGTGATCGGCAACGGCACCGTGGTCAACCCCGGCG
The DNA here is from genome assembly GCA_963806585.1 of uncultured Thermoleophilia bacterium. Classification (GTDB taxonomy): domain Bacteria; phylum Actinomycetota; class Thermoleophilia; order Miltoncostaeales; family Miltoncostaeaceae; genus Miltoncostaea. The sequence continues at coordinate 58,389 of CAWDYN010000001.1, forward strand.
CGCTGTGCGAGGAGATCGACGGCCTCGAGGGGCGGGGGGTGTCGCTGGAGATGCTGCGCATCAGCGGCAACGCGCACCTGATCATGCCGTACCACGTGATGCTGGACGGGGCGTCCGAGATGCGCCTCGGCAAGTTCTCGATCGGCACCACCCGGCGCGGCATCGGCCCCTGCTACGAGGACAAGGCGGCGCGCGTGGGCATCCGCGCCCAGGACCTCCTCGATCCCAAGATCCTGCTGCGCAAGCTCGAGGTGGCGCTGGAGCACAAGAACGAGGTCCTCGAGAAGGTCTACGGCCTGCCCCGGCTCGAGCCCGAGGCCATCGCCGCCGACCTGCTGGACCACTCCGAGCGCCTGCGGCCCTTCATCGCCGACACCGCCCTGCTGATCGACGAGGCGCTGCGCGCCGGCCGGCGCGTGCTGTTCGAGGGGGCCCAGGGCACGATGCTCGACATCGACCACGGCACCTATCCCTTCGTGACCTCGTCCAACCCGGTGGCCGGCGCCGCCTGCACCGGGACCGGCATCGGCCCCACGCGCATCGACCGGGTGCTGGGCGTGACGAAGGCCTACGTGACCCGGGTGGGCGAGGGCCCCTTCCCCACCGAGCTCGCCGACGCCGACGGGCAGCGGATGCTGGAGCGGGGCAACGAGTTCGGCACCACCACCGGGCGCCAGCGGCGCTGCGGCTGGCTGGACCTGGTGGCGCTGCGGTACGCGGCCCGCCTGTCCGGCATGACCGAGCTGGCCCTCACCAAGCTCGACGTGCTCTCGGGCTTCGGCGAGGTCAAGCTGTGCGTGGCCTACCGCGATCGCGACGGACAGCGGCTGACCGACTTCCCCTACCACCAGACCGTGTTCCACGGCTGCCGGCCCGAGTACGAGTCCATGCCCGGCTGGGACGAGGACCTCTCCGAGTGCCGCAACCTCGAGCACCTGCCGCCGCGGGCGCGGGACTACGTGGACGCGATCGCCGACGTGGTGGGGGTGCCGATCAGCCTCATCGGCACCGGCCAGGGGCGCCACCAGGTCATCGACCAGGTCGGCGTCTAGGACCCTGACCCGCTAGACCGGATCCTCCGGGGGCGGGGCGGGCGTGGTGGGGACCTCGGGCTCGGCGGGCGGCTGCTCCACGACCGGGGGCTCGGGAGCGGGCGCCGGGTCCGGATCGACCGGGGGCGGCTCGGGCGCCGGCGGCGGGGGCATCGGCGGGGGATCGACGGGGGGCGCGGGCGCGCACCACCACCACCAGGCGCGCGGGCGCCAGGGCCGCTTGGCGGGCGGTGCCGTGGCCGAGGTCGCGCCGACCGTGGCCGCGACCGGAGCGGGCTCGTCGGCGACCGCGGCGACCGGCGGGGCGGCGTCGGCGGCGGACGCCGGGGAGGCCCCGAGGGCCGCGCCGCCCGCCGCGGCGAGGACGATGGCGCCGATGGCGGCGCGACGGCACAGCGGGCGCGTGAGGCTGTGTGCGGAGCCGATCAGGGGTGCCTCCGGGCGTGCGGGACAGCTCGCTTATAGCGCAGGCCATCGGCATCCGGATCGCCGCGGGCGCGAAAAACTGTCGAAAGCTGGCGGACCCGTGGGGAAATCGGCGAAGACCCCCCGAACGGGCGGCGACGGTCGAGGGGGCCCGCCCGGACCGGACGGCCGTCTAGGTGGGGACGTGCACCTCGGCCGCGACCTCGCGGACGCCGCCGTCGAGGAGGTCCACGACCGCGCCCCGCACCCGGTCACGGTGGGGCAGGAAGTCGGTGCGCTGCACGTGGCGGATCGCCCCCCGCACGCTCGCGTCAACGTCGCGGAAACCGCCCGCGCGCCAGTCGGGCCGCACCCCGGTGTCGCGCTCGATCTGGTCGGCGAAGGCCTCCTCGTCGAAGCCGTGGAGCGCGCAGCCGGTGTGCTGCACGATCAGCACCTCGCGGGTGCCGAGCATGCGCTGGGAGAGCGCGATCGAGCGCAGCGCGCCCTTGTCCACGCGGCCACCCGAGTTGCGGATGATGTGGGCGTCGCCGGGCTCGAGCCCGAAGAGGGCCACCGGGTCGAGGCGGGCGTCCATGCAGATGACGATCGCCAGGCCGAGCCGCGGCGGGGCCGGGCGGGTGGTGGGCGGCATGTCGCGCGCCCGGGCGAGCAGGTCGTCCACCGTCACGTCGGGTTCCTCGCTCACGTCGACACCAGGATCGCCAGGGCCAGCACCCAGATCCCCACGATCGTGATCGCGGCCGGCCAGCCGCCCGAGAGCGCGATCGCGACGATCACCGTGCCGAGCACCGCGCCGCCGATCACGAACCACAGCGGCCAGCGGACGTCGTCCCGTCGCGCTGGCGCTCGAAGTTGGTGACCGGCGCCTCGCGCGGGCTGAGGGCGGTGCCGCCGCCGGTCGCCTCGATGTAGGAGTCGAGCGCGCGCATCACCTCGGCCGCCGCGCGCTCGGGATCGCCGGCGCCCGGCAGCTCGGCAAGGGCGTCCTCGAGGACGGCGCGGTGGGCCTCGCGATCGGCGCGTGACTGGGGTGTCGGCGGAGGGGGCATCGTCGGCCGATGGTAGTGAGTCGTCGCGGGCGGGGCCACCCGCTCGACGGCGCGTCGGACGTCCCGGCGATGTGCGAGAGTGGCGTGGTGAGTCGCACGGTGCTGGTCGTCGGAGGCGGAGGGCGCGAGCACGCCCTGGTGAGGGCGATCGCCCGTTCGCCCGAGAGGCCTCGGATCTTCTGCGCCGGCGGCAATGCCGGGATCGCCGCCGACGCCGAGATGATCCCCGTCCACCTGGACGACGTGGGCGGCGTCGTGGCCCTGTCGTCCGCCTACGGGGTCGATCTCGTGGTGGTCGGCCCCGAGGCCCCGCTGGTCGCGGGGCTGTGCGACCGCCTGCGCGCCGCCGGCATCCGCGCCTTCGGCCCCTCGCGCCGCCGCGGCCCGGCTCGAGGGCAGCAAGGCGTTCTCGAAGGAGGTCATGGCGGCGGCGGGCGTGCCCACCGCCCGCTCGATCGCGGTGACCGACGTCGAGGCCGGCATGGCCGCCGTGGCCGAGCTGGGGCTGCCGGTGGCGATCAAGGCCGACGGGCTGGCCGCCGGCAAGGGCGTGATGGTGGTGGCGACCGAGGCGGAGGCCCGCGAGGCGCTGGAGACCTGCCTGGTGGACGCGGCGTTCGGCGAGGCCGGGCGCGTGGTGGTGGTGGAGGAGGGGATGACCGGGCCCGAGGTGTCGCTGCTCGCGATCACCGACGGCCGCGCGGTGGCGCGCTTTCCGGCCGCCCGCGACTACAAGCCGATCGGCGAGGGCAACACCGGCCCCAACACGGGCGGGATGGGCTCGGTGTCGCCGGTGCCCGACATCCCCGACGCGCTGGCCGACCAGCTGATCGACACGGTCCACCGGCCCGTGATCGCCGAGATGGAGCGCCGCGGGTCCCCGTTCCGCGGCGTGCTCTACGCCGGGCTGATGATGACGCCCGACGGCCCGCGGGTGCTCGAGTTCAACACCCGCTTCGGCGACCCCGAGACGCAGGCGCTGCTGCCGCGGCTCGAGCGAGGACGTGCTGGGGCTGCTGACCGCGGCGGCCGACGGCGAGCTGGCCGACGGTCCGGTGCGGGTCAACGACGGCGCCGCGGTGGCCGTGGTGCTCGCCGCGCACGGCTACCCGGGCACGCCGCGCGCAGGGCGACGTGATCGAGGGACTGGACGAGGCGGCCGCGACCGGCGCCGAGGTGTACCACGCCGGCACCGCGCCGGGCCAGGGCGGCACGATCGTCACCGCCGGCGGGCGCGTGCTGGCGGTGAGCGCCCGCGGGGACAGCGTCGCGGACGCCCGCGCCCGCGCCTACGCGGCGGCGGAGCTGGTGCGCGTTCGAGGGCCGCCAGATGCGCGGCGACATCGCCTCGGGGATGGAGGCACGGCGTGATCCCGCGTTACTCCCGCGCCGCGATGGCGGCGCTCTGGACCGAGGAGGCCAAGCTCGAGCGGCTGGCTCGAGGTGGAGCTGGCCGTGTGCCGCGCGTGGGCCGCCGAGGGCGTGATCCCGGCCGAGGACCTGGCCGCGATCGAGGCCGAAGCGCCGGCTTCTCGGTGGAGCGCACGCTGGAGCTGGAGAGGACCACCAACCACGACGTGGTCGCCTTCCTGACCGACGTCAACGAGCAGGTCGGCCCGGCCTCGCGCTGGATCCACTACGGCATGACCTCGTCGGACGTGCTCGACACCGGGCTCGCCCTGGCGATCCAGCGCTCGGGCGCGCTGCTGCTGGCCGAGCAGGCCGCGCTCACCGCGACGCTGCGCGACATGGCGCTGCGCCACGCCGGACACGCTCTGCGTCGGCCGCACCCACGGCATCCACGCCGAGCCGACCACCTTCGGGCTGAAGCTCGCCGGCCACGCCATGGAGAGCCGGCGCAACGAGGAGCGGCTCGCCGAGGCGATCGCGCGGCGCGTCGGTGGGCAAGCTCTCGGGCGCCGTCGGCACCTACGCGATGCTCGACCCGGCGATCGAGGCGCAGCGTGCTCGCCGAGCTGGGCATCGGCGGCGAGCCGGTGGCGACCCAGGTGGTCGCGCGCGACCGCCACGCCCAGCTCGTGTGCACCATGGCCGTCGCCGCCAGCTCGCTCGACCGCCTGGCGACCGAGCTGCGCCACCTGCAGCGCACCGAGCTGCGCGAGGCCGAGGAGGCCTTCACGCGTGGGCCAGAAGGGCAGCTCGGCGATGCCCCACAAGCGCAACCCGATCACCGCCGAGCGCATCTCGGGCATCGCCCGCGTGGTGCGCGGCCACGCGGTGGCGGCGCTGGAGGACGTGGCGCTGTGGCACGAGCGCGACATCTCCCACTCCTCGGTGGAGCGGATCATCCTGCCCGACGCGTTCCTGGCCCTCGACTACATGCTGCCCGCACCCGGGCGCTGGTGGAGGGCCTGGTCGTGCGGCCCGACCGGATGCTCGCCGTGCTCGAGTCGTCGCACGGCCTGGTGTTCTCGCAGCGGGTGCTGCTGGGCCTGGTGGAGCGCGGGCTGACGCGCGAGGAGGCCTACGCGCTGGTGCAGCGCAACGCGATGCGCGCCTGGGACGAGGGCCGGCCCCTGGGCGAGCTGCTCGGCGGCCGACCCCGAGGTGGCCGCGGTGCTGCCGGCCGCCGAGCTCGAGGCCCTGCTCGACCCCGCCTGGTACACCCGCCACGTCCCCGAGGTGATGGAGAGGGTGGCCGGCCTGTGATCGACGCGGGCGCGGTCGCCGGGTACCCGCTCATCCTCGAGGGCAAGGTGCGCCAGGTGCGCGAGGTCGACGCCGACCGGCTGCTGATCGTCGCGACCGACCGGATCTCGGCCTACGACTGGATCATGCCGACGCCGATCCCGGACAAGGGGCGCGTCCTCACCGCGCTGTCGGCGTTCTGGTTCGGGCGCACCGCCGACATCGTCCCCAACCACCTGATCGAGACCGTGGGCGACCGCGCCATGCTGGTGCGGCGCCTGCGCATGCTGCCGATGGAGTGCGTCGCCCGCGGCTACCTGGCCGGGTCGGGATGGAGGGACTACCTGGAGACCGGGGCGGTCTGCGGCCACCGCCTGCCGCGCCGGGCTGCGCCAGGCCGACCCGCTGCCCGAGCCGATCTTCACCCCGGCGACGAAGGCCGACCGAGGGCCACGACCTGAACATCACCCGCGACGAGGCGGCCGGGATCGTGGGCGCCGAGCGTGCTGGCCGAGGCCGAGCGGATCACCCTCGCCCTCTACGCGCCGCGCCGCCGACCGCTGCGCGCCGGGCCGGGCTGATCCTGGCCGACACCAAGTTCGAGCTCGGGATCGACCGCGACGGCCGGCTGGTGCTGGGCGACGAGGCGGTCACGCCGGACTCGTCGCGCCTGTGGCCCGCCGACCGCTGGTCGCCCGGGCAGAGCCCGCCGTCATTCGATAAGCAGTACCTGCGCGACTGGCTCGACGCGATCGGCTGGGACCACGCCTCGCCGCCTCCCGAGCTGCCCGACGAGGTCGTCGAGGGGACGCGGGCCCGGTACATCGAGGCGCACGAGCGCATCACGGAGGTGGACGAGTGACGCAGGTGATCGTGACGCGTGATGCCCAAGGCAGGGCGTCCTGGACCCCCAGGGCCAGGCCGTGGCCGGGGCGCTGGGGCAGCTCGGCTTCGACGGCGTCGGCGAGGTGCGCATCGGCAAGCGGATCGAGCTGGCCATCGCCGGCGACGACCCCGCCGGCCAGGCGCGCGGCCATGTGCGAGAAGCTGCTCGCGAACGCGCTGATCGAGGACTACCGCGTGGAGGTCGCCGGGTGAGCACGCGTCGCCGTGGTCCGCTTCCCGGGCTCGCTCGACCACGACAGCGCCGCGCGCGCGGTGGAGGGCCTCGGGGCGACCAGCGTCGAGGCCTGGCACGCCGACACCGAGCTGCCCCCCGGCACCGACGCCGTGCTGCTGCCCGGCGGCTTCTCCTACGGCGACCACCTGCGCTGCGGCGCGATCGCCAGCCGCGCGCCGATCATGGCCGCGGTGCGCCGCCACGCCGAGGCCGGCGGGCGCGTGGTCGGCATCTGCAACGGCTTCCAGGTGCTGTGCGAGGCCGGGCCTGCTGCCGGGCGCGCTGCGCCGCAACGCCACCCTCTCGTTCGTGTGCCGCCAGATGGAGCTCGAGGTGGCCGACCCGGACACGCCGTGGACGTCGGGGCTGCGCGGCGGGCGCGACGCATCTCGATCCCGGTCAAGAACAACGAGGGCGCCTGGTACGGCGACCCGGCCGCGGCCCGGGTGGTGCTGCGCTACCGCGACAACCTGCTCGGCTCGACCGACGCGGTGGCCGGCGTGGCGAACGCCGCCGGCAACGTGATGGGGCTGATGCCCCACCCCGAGGAGGCGTGCGACGCGCTGCTGGGATCGACGGACGGGCGCCTGGTGCTGGCGGCCGGGCTGGTGGCGGCGATGAGCACCGACCGAGTCCCCCGCCACCGCCAGCTCGGCCTCACCGACGACGAGGCCGCGCGCATCCCCGAGCTGCTCGGGCGCGCGCCCAGCGACCCCGAGCTGGTCATGTTCAGCCTGATGTGGAGCGAGCACTGCTCCTACAAGCACAGCCAAGCCCCTGCTGCGCGGGCTTCCCCACGACGCGGCCCGCGCGTGCTTCAGGGCCCCGGCGAGAACGCCGGCGTGGTGGACGTGGGCGACGGCATCGCGGTGGCGCTGAAGATCGAGAGCCACAACCACCCCTCGGCGGTGGAGCCCTTCGAGGGCGCCGCGACCGGCGTGGGCGGCATCGTCCGCGACATCATCGCCATGGGCGCGCGGCCGATCGCGCTGCTCGACTCGCTGCGCTTCGGCGAGCTGTCCAGCGCGCGCAGCCGCCACCTGTTCACCCGCTCGGTCGCCGGCATCGGCCACTACGGCAACTGCATCGGCGTCCCGACGGTCGGCGGCGAGGTCTCGTTCGACGACCGCTACGAGGAGTCGTGCCTGGTCAACGCCATGTGCGTGGGCGTGCTCGGTCCCGGGCGGGATCCTGCGCGCGGCGGCCTCGGGGGCCGGGCAACGCGCTGGTGCTGATCGGCAACCGGACCGGCCGCGACGGCATCGGCGGCGCCAGCGTGCTGGCGTCGGCCGAGCTGGACGAGGACGAGGACAAGCGCCCGTCGGTGCAGGTGAGCGACCCCTTCACCGAGCGCAAGCTGATGGACTGCTGCCTGGAGCTGGCCGGCCGACGGCGCTTCGTGGCGCTGCAGGACCTCGGCGCCGCCGGCCTCACCAGCGCGGCGAGCGAGATGGCGGCCAAGGGGCGGCGTGGGCCTCGACATCGACCTCGACCTGGTGCCGCTGCGCGAGACGCTGGCCCCCGCGGAGATCCTGGTCTCCGAGAGCCAGGAGCGGATGCTGGCCGTGGTCGAGCCGGCGCGGCTCGACGAGGTGATCGCGGTCTGCCGGCGCTGGGACCTCGACGCGACCGCCATCGGCGCCGTGACCGAGGGCGAGAACCTGGTGGCCCGCGCCGGCGGCGAGGTCGTGGTCGACCTGCCCGCCCGCCTGCTGGCCGACGAGGCGCCGGTCTACGAGGTGCCGCGCGACCCGGCGCCGCCGCGCCCGCGCCGCTGGACCGCGTCGACGATCCCCGAGCCCGCCGACCTCGCGCGGCGCGTGGCGCGACCTGCTCGCCCGGCCCAACGTGGCCAGCAAGCGCTGGATCTACGAGCGCTACGACCACCTGGTCGGCGCGAACACGATCCGCCGGCCCGGCGGCGACGCCGCGGTGGTGCGCCTGCCCGGCTCGGAGCGGGCGATCGCGCTGACGACCGACTGCGCCGAGCGCCACTGCGAGATCGACCCGCGCGGCGGCGGGCGGGCCTCGGTGCTCGAGGCGGCGCGCAACCTGGCGTGCGTCGGGGCGCGCCCGGTGGCGGCGACCGACTGCCTCAACTTCCCCAACCCGGAGAAGGGCGCCACGGGCTGGCGGCTGGCCGAGGCGATCGCCGGGATGGCCGACGCGCTGACGGCGCTGGCGGTGCCGGTCGTGTCCGGCAACGTGTCGCTCTACAATGAGATCGCGACGCGCGCGATCCTTCCGACGCCGGTGGTGGGGATGATGGGCCTGCTGGAGCGCGCCGACAGCAGCGTCGGTCACGCCTTCTCCGAGGACGGTGACATCGTGCTGCTGGTCGGCGACGACGGGGTCCTCGACGCGAGCGAGTACGTCGCGCGGCCCGGAGGGGCGCGGCCCGACATCGATGTCAGCCGGGAGGTCGCCGCCATCGAGCTGGTGCTGAGCGCGGCGGAGGAGGGACTCCTGCGCGAGCGCCCACGACGTGTCCGGCGGGGGCCTGGCGGTCGCGCTCGCCGAGAGCGCGCTGGCGGGCGGCCTCGGCGCGCGGGTGCGCGCTCGAGCCCGGGCGCGCGCGACGACGAGGTGCTCTTCGGCGAGGGCGGCGGGCCGGATGCTGCTGAGCGCCTCCGGCGAGGGCGCGGCCGCGCGCATCGCGGCGCATCGCCGAGCGGCTCCGGGGTGCGGCTGCGGCGCCTGGGCGACGGTCGGCGGCGACGGCGTCGCGATCGACATCGGCGGGCGCGAGGTCGCCCTCGCCCTCGACCGACGCCCGCGCCGCCTACGAGCGCGGCCTGCCCGGAGGCGCTGGCATGAGCGGCACCTCGGCCGGCTGACGACGACGCCCCAAGGAGGAGTGCGGCGTGTTCGGCGTGGCCGCGCCCCCCGGCCGCGACGTCTCGCGGCTGACCTTCTACGCGCTCCACGCCCTGCAGCACCGCGGCCAGGAGAGCGCCGGCATCGCCGTCCGCGACGACGGCCACGTCACCATCCAGCGCGACCTCGGCCTGGTGAGCGCCGTCTTCGACGAGCCCTCGCTGCGCAGCCTCACCGGCGACGCCGCCATCGGCCACGTGCGCTACTCCACCACCGGCGCCAACAAGTGGGACAACGCCCAGCCGGTCACCCACACGCGCGGCGAGCGACATCGTCGCGCTCGGCCACAACGGCAACCTCACCAACACCGGCGAGCTGCGCGCCGAGATGGAGATGGCCGGCGTGGACCTGCGCGCCAGCACCGACTCGGAGATCATCGCGGCGATGATCGCGGCCGAGGAGGGCAGCCTGCTCACCGCGGTGTGCAACGTGATGCCGCGGCTGGTGGGCGCGTACTCGGTGGTGGCGATCTCGGGCACGGGAGCTGGTGGCCTTCCGCGACGCCCACGGCGTGCGCCCGCTGGTGCTGGGCCGGCTGGACGAGGGCGGCTGGTGCGTGGCCTCCGAGACCTGCGCGCTCGACCAGATCGGCGCCACGCTTCGTGCGCGACGTGCGCCCGGGCGAGGCGTCCGGGTCACGGCCGACGGCGTCGAGAGCCGCCAGGCCCTGCCGTCGCTCGGGCGGGCGGCTGTGCGTGTTCGAGCACATCTACTTCGCGCGCCCGGACAGCCAGATGGACGGCGCGACGGTGTGGGAGTCGCGCCAGCGCGATGGGCGCCGAGCTCGCCCGCGAGAGCCCCGCCGAGGCCGACCTGGTGGTCGGGCTGCCCGACAGCGGCACCCCGGCGGCGATCGGCTACGCCCAGCGAGTCGGGCATCCCGTACGCCGAGGCCGTCGTGCGCAACCGCTACGTCGGCCGCAGCTTCATCCAGCCCGACCAGGCGCTGCGCCAGCACGGCATCCGGCTCAAGTTCAACCCGCTGCCCGCCGTGATCGCGGGCAAGCGCCTGGTCGTGGTCGACGACTCGATCGTGCGCGGCAACACCACCCGCCAGATCGTGGCGATGCTGCTCGACGCGGGGGCGCACCGAGGTGCACATCCGCATCTCCAGCCCGCCGATCCTGTGGCCCTGCTTCTACGGGATCGACATGGCCGACCGCTCGGAGCTGGTCGCCGCCGGCCACACCGTGGAGGAGATCGCCGCGCTGACCGGCGCCCACTCGCTGGCCTACCTCTCCCTGGAGGGGCTGCAGCGCGCCCTCGGCAAGCCCGGCCGCCGGCGTTCTGCCGCGCCTGCTTCACCGGCGAGTACCCCATCGCCGATCCCCGACTCGTCGCTCAAGCTGCGATTCGAGCCGGGAGCCCGCGAGCCCCTGCGCGCCTAGGCGTCCCGGCGTGAGCGAGCGGATCTCCTACCGCGACGCGGGCGTCGACCTGGACGCCGCGCGCCGCCACACGGAGGCGATCGCGGCGATGCTCGCGGGAGGCCAGACCGGGTTCGCGGCGGCCCATCCGATCCCGCCCGGGATGCGCGAGCCGATGCTCGTGAGCTGCACCGACGGCGTGGGCACCAAGCTCCTGCTGGCCCAGGAGCTGCGGCGGCTCGGGCGGGCTCGGCCAGGACCTGGTGGCGATGTGCGTCAACGACCTCGCCTGCACCGGGCGCCACGCCCGATGGTGTTCCTCGACTACCTGGCCGTCGGCCGCCTGGACCCGGACGAGGCCGCCGTCCTGGTGCGCTCGATCGCGGACGCCTGCACCGCGGTGGGCTGCGTGCTGGCCGGGGGCGAGACCGCCGAGATGCCGGGCCTGTACGCGCCCGGGCACTTCGACCTGGCGGGCTTCGCCTGCGGGGTGGTGGAGCGCGCCGACATGCTCGGGCCCGCACCGCGTGGCCGAGGGCGACGCGATCGTGGGCGATCCCGTCGTCGGGCGTCCACTCCAACGGCTACTCGCTGGTGCGGGCGCTGGTGGCCGACGGCGCGCTCGTCGCCCGACCCCGAGCTGCTGCTCGCGCCGACGCGCCTCTACGTGCGCGAGCTGGCGCGGGCTCGCCGGCGGCCGGCGTCGCGGTGCGGGCGGCCGCCCACATCACCGGCGGCGGGCTGGCCGAGAACCTGCCGCGGGCGCTCCCGGAGGGCCTGCGGGCGGTGCTCGACGCCGCGCTCGTGGGAGCGCGGGCCGGCCCGACGGCGCGCTGCTCGCGACCGGGCGCGTGTCGACGAGGACGAGGCCTGGGGCACCTTCAACATGGGCCTCGGCATGTGCCTGCTCGTGGCCCCCGGCGACGTGCCGCAGGTCGCGGGCGGATCGCCGACGCGCGCGCATGGTCGGGCAGCCGCCGCGGCCCGGCGCGGGAGTGGCCCGTGGCTGAGGCGGCGCCTGCGCGGTGGTGGTGCTGGTGTCGGGCAGCGGCTCCAACCTGCAGAGCCTGATCGACACGGTGCACGCCGCCGGCGGGCCGATCGAGATCGTCGCTGGTGGTCGAGCTCGCGCGACGGGGTCCCCGCCCTGGCCGCGCCGAGCGCGCGTCGCATCGCGACGCGCGGTGGTGGGCATGGAGCGGGCGCGAGCGCGCCGAGCGCGACGCGCGAGCTGGGGGACGTGGTCGCCCGGCCGCCCGGCCCGACCTGGTGGTGCTGGCCGGGTGGATGAGCATCCTCAGCGGCGACTTCCTCGACCGCTTCCCGGACCGGGTCATCAACCTCCACCCGTCGCTGCTGCCGGCCTTCCCCGGGCTGCACGCGATCGAGCAGGCCCTCGCCTGGGGCGTGCGCTACACGGGGGTCACGGTGCACTTCGCCGAGGAGGTCGTGGACGGCGGTCCGGCCATCCTGCAGGAGCCGGTTGCCGTGATGTACGGTGACGACGAGGAGGCGCTCACGGCGCGGATCCGCGAGGTGGAGCATCGCCTCGTGCCCGAGGCGGTGCGCCTCTTCGCCGCCGGCAGGGTGCGCCGCGACCCGGTCGGATCGGCGCAAGGTCCAGATCATCCCTGTGGAGGGCGAGTGAAGGTTTCCCGCGCGCTCGTCTCGGTCTCGGACAAGACCGGGCTCGAGGCGTTCGCCGAGCGGCCTGGCGCGCGCGCGGCGTGACGATCATCTCGACCGGGGGCACGGCCGACTCGCTGCGCTCCTGGGGCATCGACGTGGTGCCGGTGGACGAGGTGACCGGGCACCCCGAGATCCTCGGCGGGCGGGTCAAGACCCTGCACCCCAAGATCCACGGCGGCATCCTCGGCCGCGCCGGTCACGAGGGCGACGCGGCGCAGATGCGCGAGTCCGGGATCGAGCCGATCGACCTGGTGGTGGTCAACCTGTACCCCTTCGAGGAGTGGGTCCAGCGGCGGGGCGTCGGCGACGACGAGCTGATCGAGCAGATCGACATCGGCGGGCCCGACCCTGATCCGGGCGGCGGCCAAGAACCACGCGCGCGTGGCGGTGGTGACCTCGCCGGACCAGTACGCGCGAGGTCCTCGACGAGCTCGTCGCCGGCGACGGCGAGATCTCGTCCACCCTGCGCCGGCGGCTCGCCGGCGCGGCCTTCCAGCGCACCGCCCGCTACGACGCCGCGATCGCCAACTGGTTCGCCGAGGGCGAGGGCGAGTTCCCCGACCACATCCTCCTGGGCTTCGAGAAGCACCTCGAGGTCAGCTACGGCGAGAACCCGCACCAGCGCGGCGCCTACTACGCCGAGCGCGGCGCGCGCACGCACCTGCTCTCGCGGGTGGACCACCTCCACGGCAAGGCGCTCTCGTTCAACAACCTCTACGACATGGATGCCGCGCGGGGCCTGCTGGCCGAGTTCGAGCTGCCGGCGTGCGTGATCGTGAAGCACAACAACCCCTGCGGCGTCGGCGATCGCCGGAGACGTGGGCACGGCCTACGTGGCCGCCCGCGACTGCGACCCCGTCTCCGCATACGGCGGCGTGATCGTCGTCAACCGCCCGGTCGACGGCGAGCTCGGCGAGCTGCTGGCGTCGACCTTCGTCGAGGTGCTGCTGGCGCCCGGCTACGAGCCCGACGCGCTCGAGGCGCTGACGCGCAAGCCGAACACGCGCATCATGCTGAGCGGCGAGCGGCGGCGCTCCAACCCCGGCGAGCGGGACCTGCGGCGGGTCTCGGGCGGCCTGCTGGTGCAGGACCGCGACGCCGAGGCCGAGGACCGCGATCAGATGTCGGTGGTGACGCGCACCATCCCGAGCGAGGCCGAGTGGGGCGACCTGCTGTTCGCCTGGCGCGTGGCCAAGCACGTCAAGAGCAACGCGATCGTGCTCGCCCGCGACCTGACCACCGTGGGCATCGGCGCGGGCCAGATGAGCCGGGTCGACTCGGTGCGGCTGTCCCTCGACAAGGCCCAGGTGCCGGTGGCCGGAGCGGTGCTCGCGAGCGACGCCTTCTTCCCGTTCGCCGACGGCCCCGAGGCCGCGGTGAAGGCGGGGGTGACGGCGATCATCCAGCCCGGCGGATCGATCCGCGACGACGAGGTGTTCGCCGCGTGCGACGCCGCGGGCGTCGCCATGGTCGTCACCGGCCGCCGCCACTTCCGCCACTAAAAGGACCCGCCTCACGATGGAAGTCCACGACCACCGGCTCGCCTTGCCGGCCCCTGGCCGGCCGGGGAACTCGAGCGAATCGTCGTCCTCAGTCGGGGCAATGCCTTTAGGCATTGCACCCTCCCTCCGTCCTAGATTCGCTCGGTTTTCGCGGCCGGATGGCCGCGTCTCATCGCAAGACGGATCCTAGATGCCGCGCTGGCAGCTCACGATCGACGTGGACGCTCCGCCCGACGCGGTGTGGGCGTTCATCGGCGACCCCACGACCGTGCCGCAGTGGTATCCGAAGTACGTGGAGTGCACCGTCGCGGGCGACACCCGGGTGCTGCGCAGCGCCGAGGGCGCCGAGCTGCGCGAGGCCCTCCTCGAGCGCGACGACGACCGGCGCTTCTACGCCTACTCGGTGCTGTCGGGCGCGCCGGTGGCGTCCCACCGGGCGAGCTTCGAGGTCGCCGCACGGGGTGACGCGAGCACCGTGATCTGGACGACCGACGCGGAGCCCTCCGATCCGGCCGCCGACCTCGAGGAGCGCCTGGGACCCACCCAGAGGGACGCCCTCGCCCGGGTCAAGCGCATCGTGGAGGGCTCCGGCCCCGCCTGACCGGGCCCGGCCGCGGCGGCGGCCGCAGGCCCATACCCTGTGGGCGTGCGTCACCTGATCGCCGCCCTGCTGGGCACTCTGGCCCTCGCCTCCGGGGCCCTCGCGGCCCCGCCCGACGACCTCTCGCGCGATCCGCTGGACCGCGCCGCCCTGCTGGCGCTGCCCAGCGTGTACCGCCTGGAGGTGACGCTGCACGTCGACGGCCTGCGCCTGCGCGACGGCCGCCGGCTGGACATGCCCGGCCGCTCCAGTGCCTTCCAGGAGGTGGGGACCGCCTTCGCGGTCGCTCCCGGCGGTTGGCTGGTTTCGGCCGCCCACGTCGCCGCCCCCGGCGCGGCGGTGCTCGCGGCCCTGGCCTACCAGAGCCGCGAGCGCGCGCGGGGCCACCAGGTGCCCGACCACGCGGCCAGGGTCTGGGTGAGGGAGAACCGGCGCGCGGCCGGTGAGGGGGAAGGTCGTGCGGCGCCTGGTGTCCCAGGCGGACGCCGGCGGGGGCAACCGGCGCTCGAGCACCTTCACGCCCGTCCAGGTGGTGCCCAGCCCCACGGCCGACCTCGCCGCCCTGCGCATCAACGCCCCGGGCGCCCCCGCGCTGCGGCTGGACGAGGCCGCGACGATCGGCACGCCGGTCGTGACGATCGGCTTCGGCCGGGGCTCCGCGCTGGACGGCCCGCGGCGCGGCGACCTCGAGCCGGAGGTGCGCCGCGGGCGGCTGGGCCGCACCGGCACCCTGGAGGACGACGACGGGCCCGAACGCGAGGCCACCGTGATCACGGTGCCGGTCGAGCCGGGCGACTCGGGCGGGCCGGTGGTCGACGCGCAGGGCCGCGTCCGCGGGGTCGTGATCCTGCGCGAGGCGCCCGGCGGGGTCGCCGAGCGCGCCACCGAGGTGCGCCAGCTGCTCGAGTCGATCGGCGTGACGCCCGCCGAGGGACGCGCGGCGGCGGCCTTCCGCGGCGCGATGGAGGACCTCTGGCGCTTCGACTTCGCCGGTGCCCAGGAGGGCTTCACGACGACCCTGGCGGCCTTCGGCGGCCACACGCTGGCGGGGGTGGAGCGCACCCGGGCGCCAGGAGCTGGCGGCGGGTGACTACCGGCTGGAGGGCGTGGCGCGCGGCCGGGGGATCCTGCTGGGCCTCGGCGTGGTGGCCGCCGTGGGCGCCCTCGTCTGCGCGATCGCCCTGGGGCGGCTGGCGCTGGGGAGGCGTGGCGACGGACGGGTAAGGTAGGGCGCTCGGGCGCGGGAGGGACGATGCGGATCGGAGTACCGGCCGAGGTCAAGGCGGACGAGTACCGGGTGGCGCTCGCGCCGGCCGGTGCCCTCGAGCTGGCGCGGCGCGGCCACGAGGTCTGGGTGCAGCGAGGGCGCGGGCCGCGGAGCCGGCTTCGCCGACGACGACTACGCGCGGGTGGGGGCGCACGTCGGGGACGCCCACGCGGCCTGGGGCGGCGGCCTGATCCTGAAGGTCAAGGAGCCCCAGCCCGCCGAGTTCGGCTTCCTGCACGACGACCAGGCGCTCTTCACCTACCTGCACCTGGCGGCCAACCCCCGGGTGGCCGACGCCCTCAAGCGCGCCGGGACGACGGCGGTCGCCTACGAGACCGTGGAGGACCTCAGCGGGCGGCTGCCGCTGCTGGCCCCGATGAGCGAGATCGCGGGACGGCTGGCCGTGCAGGCCGGGGCGCGGTACCTGGAGCGCCCCCTCGGCGGCCGCGGCGTGCTGCTGGGCGGGGTGGCCGGGGTGGCCCCCGGCTCGGTGGTGATCCTGGGCGGCGGCATCGTGGGCACCAACGCCGCCGTGGTCGCCGCCGGGATGCAGGCCCACGTGGCGGTGCTCGACACCGAACCTCGACCGCCTGCGTGAGCTGGAGCTGCTCCTGGCGGGCAGGGTGACCCTGCTCCACTCGACCCAGCTGGCCATCGAGGAGCTGCTGCCGAGCGCCGATCTGGTCGTCGGCGCGGTGCTGCTGCCCGGCGCCCGCGCGCCGCGCCTGGTGCGCCGCGAGGCGCTCGGGCTGATGAGACCCGGCTCGGTGGTCGTCGACGTCGCCGTGGACCAGGGTGGGTGCATCGAGACCACCCGGCCCACCACGCACTCCGACCCTGTGTACACGGTCGACGACGTCCTGCACTACTGCGTCGCGAACATGCCCGGCGCGGTTCCGGTGACCTCGACGCGCGCGCTCTGCAACGCGACACTGCCCTATGTGACCTGGCTCGCGGACGAGGGCGTCGACGGCGCCCTGCGCACCCATCCGGGCCTGCGGCCGGGCGTCAACGTGCGCGACGGGCACGTGGTGAACGCGGCGGTGGCGGAGGCCCTGGCGGGACCTGAGCACGGCGACCCAGCGCCTTCCGCGCTCCGAGGAGGGCCTCACCCAGGCCGAGGCCGAGCGCCGCCTTCGCGCGCGCGGGGCCCGTGGAGGGCGCCCCGACCAGCCGGTCGTGGTCGAGCATCCTGCGGGCCAACCTGCTGACGGTCTTCAACGTGACGCTGCTGATCTTCGGCGTCATCACGCTGATCTTCGGCGACTGGCGCGACGCGGTCTTCCTGGCGATCCTGATCCTGAACGCCGGGATCGGCATCGTGCAGGAGGCGCGCGCCAAGGCGAGCCTGGACCGGCTGGCGGCCCTGGTGGCGCCGCGCGCCACGGTGGTCCGGGACGGGCGGCCGGTGCAGGTCGGCGTCGCCCAGGTGGTGCCCGGCGACCTGGTGATGGTGGGCGCCGGCGACCAGGTGGTCGCCGACGGGCGCCTGACGCGCAGCGAGGCGCTCGGGGTGGACGAGTCGATCCTGACCGGGCGAGGCCGAGCCGGTCGTGCGCGCGCGGTGGGCGACGAGGTGCGCGCCGGCTCCTTCGCCGTCGAGGGCTCGGGGGCGTACGTCGCCGGCGCCGTCGGCGGCGACACCTACGCCGAGCGCCTGGTGGGCGAGGCGCGCGAGTTCCGCCACCCGCGCTCCCCCTCGAGCTCGCGCTGGACCGGCTGATCCTGATCCTCGGCGTGGCGATGGTGCCGCTGGGCGCTGCTGCTGGGGTGGTCGCTGATCGAGCACGACACCCCGGTCCGAGAGGCGGTGGCAACCGCCGTGGCCGGCGTCATCACGATCATGCCCGGAGGGCCTCGTGCTGCTGGTGGCGGTCACGTTCGCCGTGGCGACGCTGCGGATGGCCCGCCGCGGGCGCCCTGAGCCAGCAGCTCAACGCCGTGGAGTCGCTCGCCTCGGTGGACGTCGATCTGCCTCGACAAGACCGGCACCCTCACCGAGGAGGCGCTGCGGGTGGTCGAGCTGGTCGCGGCCGACGGCGTGCCCGAGGGGGAGTTCTCGACGCGTGCTGGGTCGCTTCGCGGCGAGCTCGCCCGAGCCGCAACTCGACGCTCGACGCCGTGGCCGCCTTCGTCCCCGGCACGCCCGAGCCGATCGACGAGAACGTGCCGTTCGCCTCGCGCCGGCGCTGGAGCGGCGTGCGCATGGGCGGGCCGGACCTACGTGCTGGGCGCGCCCGAGCACTTCGCCCTCGGATCGGGCGCCTGTCGCGCGCGTGGCGGCCGAGACGGCGGCGGGGCGGCGCGTGCTGGCGCTGGCCGCGGCCGACGTGCCACTGACGCTGCCGCGCCCGACGCGCCTCCGCCCGCCGGGCTGGTCCCGCTCGGGCTGGTGGTGCTGGCCGAGGAGCTGCGCCCGGACACCCGCGAGACGATCGCCTTCCTGCTGGAGGACGGCGTCGACGATCCGGGTGATCTCGGGAGACGCCCCGGCGACGGTGGCGGCGATCGCCGCCGACGCGGGGATCCCGGTGCGCGGCGCGCCGGTCGACGGCCGGGAGCTGCCCGCCGGCGACGCCGAGCTGCTCGAGCTGGTGCGCACGACGAACATCGTCGGCCGCATCTCGCCCGACGGCAAGAGGCGCTACGTGGAGGCGCTGGCCCTCGACGGATCGCACGTCGTGATGGTGGGCGACGGCGTGAACGACGTGCCCGCCCTCAAGGCGGCCCGCCTGGCGATCGCCCAGGGGGCGGGGTCGCAGATGGCCCGCGGCGTCGCGGACCTGGTGCTCGTGAAGGGGGGCTTCGCGTCGATCCCGCCGATGATCCGCGAGGGGCGCAAGGTTCTGCGCAACCTGCAGCGGGTGGCCAAGCTGTTCGTGGCGAAGTCGGTGGTGGCCGCGTTCCTCATCCTGACCGTGGGGCTGTCGGCCGAGAGCTACCCCTTCCTGCCGCGCCACCTGACCCTGGCCTCGGCCATCACGATCGGGATCCCGGCGTTCTTCCTCGCGCTCGCGCCGAGCAACGGGGCCGTGGAAGCCGACGCGCTTCCTGCGCGAGCTGGCCAGCTTCGCCGATACCCGCCGGCACGGCGATCGGCCTCGGGGTGGTGGCGAGCTTCCTGCTTCTCGATCAACCTGCTGGGCATGGACGACGTGCGCGCCCGGACGGTGGCGACGACGGTGCTGGTGGCGATGGGGCTCTACCTGATCGTCGTGCTGGAGTCGTCGAGCGCGTGCGCAGCTACACCGTGGGGGCCTGTGCCTGGGGCTCTTCGCCCTCTACGTGGTCGTGCTGTCGCTGCCCGGCTGGCGCGGGTTCTTCGAGGTCGCCGCGCCGGACGTGGGCATCGTCATGTGCTCGCTGGCGGGACCGCCCTGGCGGCGGGAGGTCTCGGTTCTGTCGGACGAGCGCTTCCTCCCGGCGTGGCCCAGGGGCCGAAGGCCCGCGCAGCCGCCAGGATCAACGCCAGGGTGACCAGCGCGGCGCTCGTCACGCACCACGCGCAGATCGCCTCGATGATGAACAGCTCGGCGTAGGTGAGCCACATCGAGAAGCCGAAGCTGACGAGGGCGACGAACAGCCCCAGCGCCCGCCCCAGGGGGCCGGGCAGGAGGGCGGCGGCCAGCAGCCCGACGTAGGCGAGCAGCCCGAGCACCGCCACCGGGATGCCGGCCAGCTCGGAGTACTCGCTCTCCTGCACCGTCTTGCAGCCGCCGCCGACGATGCAGCTGGGCGAGTCGCCCTCCAGCCGCACCGCCGTGAGGTGTCCGGCCACGCCCAGCCCGGCGATCGAGACGACGCCGAGCGCGATCCTCAGCGACGTCTCACTCAGCCGCGCGGGCAATCACCCCACCTCGGAGATCGCGTCGTCGAACTCGCCGACGTCGACCGCGCCGATCAGCTTCTTGGTGCCGTTGGGGCCGGTGATGATGAACGTCGGCGTCTGGTTCCACCTCGTCGGCCTTGGCCTGGTCGCTGCGCTCGAAGAAGGCGCTGTTGATCTCGTTGCTCATGTAGTCCGACTTCCACTGGTCGACGTCCAGCCCGAGCTTGCCGACCGCCTCCTCCATCAGGTCGTCGGTGAGCCATGGGGCTGGGACTCGGGGCGCCTGGTTCTCGTACAGGGTGGTGACGAAGGGCCAGATCGCATCCTGCTTCGCGGCGGCCTCGGCGCCCAGCGCGCCGCGCTCGGAGCTCTCGCTGATGAACGCGATCGGGCGGAACTCCATCTTGGCCTTGCCGGTGCGCACGTACTTCTGCACCACCTCGGGCACCTCGAGGTCCCGAGGCGTACTTGCAGGCCGGGCACGAGGTGTCGCCGTACTCGATGATCGCGATCGGGGGCGTCGCCTCGCCGAGCGTGCTGCCCGACGCGGGGATCTCGGCGAACTCCTTCTGCACGGCGGCGGTCCCCGGGATCGCCGACGGCCCCCGTCGTCGTCCCCTCCGAACGCCTGAATCCCCACCAGCACCGCCACGAGGGCGACGGCCGCGACGACGGCACCGATGATGTATCGCTTGTTCACGTATCCGGCCCTCTCTGTCCGGGATCCACCCCAAGAGTCGGCCGGCCGGGCCGGCGACCTGTGCGACGATAGCGTGATGCCGGCGCGCCGGCGCGCCGGCGCGTCCGGCCGTCGGACTACAGTCAGCCGAATGGACGCGCACCCGCCCCAGCCCCACGTCCAGGTCGCGGATCCCTCGTACGGACCCGGTTTCGACCCCATGGACGCCGAGACCGCCCCGGTCGACACCTCGGATCGAGGGCATCCCCTGGGGCCCGGTGGCCCCGCCGGCGACGGCGGGGGGCGAGCTCGCGTTCATCGACGGCGCCCAGCAGGTCGAGGCCTGGCTCACGATCACGGCCGGCGACGACCCCGAGGCCCAGCCGGGGGCCGCCTTCGCCGCCGCCGCGGGCGCCGTGCTGACGGGCCCGGGCAGGATGGCCGAGATCGTGGGCGTGCGGGTGCGGCGGGCCATCGTGACGGTCGGCGACCGCCGGCTGTACCTGCCGCCGGTGGGCGGCTTCGCCTGGGAGGCACGGGCGGGCGCGGCCAGCGAGGCGACCGGGGTGGCGCGGCGCGTGGGCGAGTTCCGCCAGCAGATGGAGCTGGCCCTCGCCGAGCGGCTGGCCGGCCCGGACCGGCTGGTGGTGCTCGACGGGCGGCTGTCGTTCGTCCGCGACGTCGGCGGCCCGGTGGTCGGCGCCATCAAGAGCCACCACCGGATGTACCTGCCGCCCGCCGAGGCCCGAGCCGTGGTGGCCCTGAGGCGTCGGGGAGCGCACGCCGCTGTTCGCCATCGGGGAGGATCGCCTCTGCTGGTACCAGCGGCTGCCCGGGGTCGGCAGCGACGGCTGGGCGGGCATCCTGCGCGGGGAGGCGCCGCGCTCGCTGGCGGGCCGAGGCGCGGCGCCTGGCGGACCGCGCCGCGGCCGAGCTGCCGCGGTTCGCCGGCCGCCCCCACCGCGACCCGCGCGCGCCGCAGAACCTCTCCCCGATCGCCGGGCTGGAATGGCGCCTGCGCCACCGGATGGGCGATCGCCGCCTGGCGCTGCGCGCCGTGCGGCGCAGCCGCGCTGGCCGCCCGGCATCGACGCCGGCGGCCGCGGCGCTGGTGGCCGTGGCCGACGTCGACGCGGCGCCGCGTGGCCGCATGAGCGCCGCGCGTCGGCGTCGTGCTGGGGCACCAGGCGGCCAGCAGCCAGGTGTTCCGGTGGGGCTGCGCCGAGGGCCAGACGCTGGAGGTGGACGACCTGGTGGCGGTGACCACCACCGACTCCGGCGGCGAGGTGACGACTTCGGCATCGTCACCGAGAGCTACGCCCAGATGGAGGGCGCCTAGCTGCCCTCGGACACGAGGTCATCGCCGCGGGCGAGATGCCCGGCGAGCTGGTGCGCACGGCCGAGGTGCAGGTGATGCGCGTCGACCCCGAGCGCTGGGTCGCGCCGCACCCCGGATCGCCCGTGCGCCGGGCGCGCGAGCGCGAGCGCGAGCTGGCGCTGTACGAGGACACGATGGGCCGCAAGCCTCGCGGTCGGCATCGGCCGCGACGGGGAGCCCGATGCACCTCGACCTCGACTTCCTCGACGGCACCAAGGGCGGGCACGTGTCGATCTCGGGCATCAGCGGCGTCGCGACCAAGACCAGCACCGCGCTCGCCCTGATCCGCCTGCTGCTGGCCCACGAGGACATGCGGCGGCGGGTGCGGGTGCTGCTGTTCAACGTCAAGGGCGAGGACCTGCTGTTCATCGACCAACCCAACCGCCACCTACGCGGCGAACGGCCGACCGCGCCGACCTCGACGACCGCTGGGGGCGCCTCGGGCTGGAGGACGTCCGGGCGGCTTCCCCGACGTGGCGTTCTGGGCGCCCCCGCGCCGCGACGACCACCGCCTGCCGAGCAGCGAGTCGCGCCACGAGGGCATGCAAGCGTCTTCGGCTGGACGCCGCACGAGTTCGTCCTGCGAGGGCCTGCTCCGGTTCTGCTTCTCGGACGCCTCGGACATGCGCAACCAGCTCAGCTTCGTGGAGGAGCGGGTGCGCGGGGAGCTGCTGCGGCGCGCCGTCCCGGTGCAGGGCCACCCGGGGCGCTGGGGCTGCTGACGGTCCCGGCCGAGGGCGCGCCGGCCAAGCGCCGCGCCGGCGCGCCCGGCGGGCGAGCCGCGGCGGCCCCTTCCACGACCTCGACGGGCCTGGTCGAGTGGCTGGTGGCCGAGCTCGACGCCGAGGACGGCGGGGGCGGCGCGTGGACCGGCGCGCCGCCTCGGGCACGATCGGCGCCTTCGTGCGGCGGCTCGAGAGCGCGGCGGGCCGCCTGCGCGGGCTGGTGCGCTCCGACGCCGTCGCCCATCCCGCGCGGCGACGCCGGCCGAGGATGAGCCGCCGGTCGCGGTGGTGCACCTCGCGCGCCTGCACGACTTCGCCCAGCGCTTCGTGGTGGGCACCCTGCTCGCGCAGACCTTCGCGCGAAGGAGGCCGGGACGGGCGCGACCCGATCGAGTTCGTCGTGCTGGACGAGCTCAACAAGTACGCGCCGCGCGAGGGCGGACTCGCCCGATCAAGGAGACGCTGATCGACATCGCCGCAGCGCGGCCGCTCGCTGGGCGTGATCCTGATCGGCGCGCAGCAGCAGGCCTCGCGTGGTCGGCGTCGGAGATCACCCAGAACGCCGCGCATCCGGATCGTCGGCCGCCTCGATGCCGCCGAGGCCGAGCGCAGCGAGTACGGCTGCGCTGGGGCCGGCGCCGCGCGCGCGGGCGCAGCACTGCTCATGCAGGGCGCGTGCTGCTGCAGCCAGCCGAGCGTCCCGGCACCCATCGCGTGGAGATCCCCTTCCCGCCGTGGGCGACCACCCCGGGCGAGGTCTCCGACGGGCGTCCGCGCGGACGCCGCGATCGCGAGGTTCGGAGCGCATGAGGAGCTGCTGCACACGGGCGACTGGCACCTGGGCAAGCGCCTGTCCGGCGTCGAGCGGATGGACGAGGCCGAGGCGGCCCTCGACGAGATCGTCGAGATGGCCGAGCGCGAGGCGCGTCGACGCGGTGATCGTCGCGGGCGACCTGCTCGACCGGCGCATGGTCGAGCCCGCCGCGCTCGGCGCCTGCCTGCGCGCGATGGAGCGCCTCGCGCGACGTCGCCCCGGTTCTCGCCGTGGCGGGCAACCACGACGACCCGGATCTTGGATACACCTCGCGCCGCACCTCGCCGCATCGGCATCCACGTCGCGGGCCGCGTGCGCCCGGGCCGCGGAGGCGGTGGTGACGGTGCCGACCGCCGCCGGGCCGCTCCACGCCGCCCTGCTGCCCTGGCCCGAGCCCGCGCGCATGGCGCTCGACGCCGGCGCCAGCGTCCAGGATGCGCGCATCCGCGTACGCCGACCTGGTGGCCGCCGTGATCGGCGGCTACGCCGCACGAGGCGCTGGCGCGCCGCGCCGCGACGGAGGCGCCGCCGTGCTGGTGGGCCACCTGATGGTGGATCGCGCGCAGCGCCGGGGGCGGCGAGCGCGAGCTGACGATGGGCATCACCTACGCGGTCTCCTCGGCGGCGCTGCCGGCCGATCTCGACTACATCGCGCTCGGGCACGTCCACCGGCCCCAGAGCGATCCCCGGCCTGGCGGCGCCCGGGCGCTATGCCGGCAGCCCCATGGCCCTCGACTTCAGCGAGGACGACCACGCCAGAGCGCCTGTCTGGTGGAGATCGCGGGCGACCGCACCGACGACGCGCCTGGCGCCGCTCACCGCCGCGCGGCCGCTGGTGCGGCTGCGCGGACCGCTCGACGAGCTGGGCGCGCTCGCCTCCGCCCACCCGGGCGCGTGGTTCGCCTGCGACGGTCGAGCTGGACGCGCCCGGTCATGGACCTCGTGCGCGGCGTGCGCGACGGCGTGCCGGGCGCGCTGCGCGTGGAGCCGCGACTACGCGGCCGGGCCGAGCCCGAGGCCGGCGCGGCGGCCGACGCCGAGGGCGGCGAGCCGCCCTGGCCGACCTCTACGCGCGACGTGGCACCGGCTGCAGGGCCGGGCGGCTGTCGCGGCGCCCAGGCCGCGGCGTTCGCCGAGGCCATGGCGACGGCGGCGGCCGACGCCGGGAGCCGCTGAGCGTGCGCCCGCTCGAGCTCGACCTCACCGCCTTCCGCTCGTACGACCGCGCGACGGTCGACCTGCGCGCCACGAGCTGGTGGTGATCACCGGCGACACCGGGGCCGGCAAGACCTCGCTGCTCGACGCGGTCTCGTTCGCGCTCTTCGGCCGCACGCCCCGAGCAGAGCCGGGTGCCGGAGCTGCTGACCCTGGGCCGCGACGCACGGCGAGGTGCGCCTGACGTTCGCCGCCCGGGGCGAGGTGTGGCGCATGACCCGGCGCTACGGCAAGCGACGCGCCGGAGCCCCGCCAGCTGCTCTGAGCGCCTCGACGACGACGGGGGCGGCGTGATCGAGACGCTCGCGGGCGAGGCCGCGGCGGGCGCCCGGCTGGGCGAGCTCGTGGGCATGAGCTTCGGCGCCTTCACGAGCGCGGTGCTGCTGGCGCAGGGCCGTTTCGCCGAGTTCCTCACGGCCCAGCCGCGCGAGCGCGACGCGATCCTGCGGGAGCTGTTCGGCGTCGCGTCGCTGGAGGGCGCGCGACAGGCCGCGGTCGCCCTCGAGCGCGTGGCGACGGCCGAGGCCCAGCTGCGGATGGGCGACGCCGCCGGGCTCCCGGGCCACGCGCCCTCCGAGCGGGCCGGGGCGGCCCGCGCGGCGAGGGCGGCGGCGGGCGTCCACGCGGCCGCCCGGCGCCTGCTGGGCCCGGCCGAGGACGTCCGGCGCGAGCGCGCCGCCGCCGAGGCCGCGCGGACCCGGCGCGACAGCGCCCGCGCGGGGGCGGCCGAGCTGCCCGACGCCGCGGGGGCGCGGACGCTGACCGCCGAGCTCGTCGCCGCGCGCGAGGCGGCCGCGGAGGCCGACGCCCGCCACACCGCCGCGAGCGCCCGGCGCGGCGAGCGCGATGCCGCCCGCGACGCGGTGCGGATGCGCCACGGAGGCGGATCGGCCGAGCTCGCCGCCCTGCGCGAGCGGGCCGTCCGGGTGCGCCGGCTCGCGAGCGAGCTTCCCGAGCGCGAGCGCGCGCTCGACGCCCGCGAGCGGACGCTGGCGGCCGAGCGGGCGGCGCTGGCCGCGTCGCGGCGCGATGCCGACGCGGCGGCTGCCGAGGCCGGCCGGCGCGAGGCGTCGGACGCGCTTCTGGGCCGCTGGCACGAGCGCGCGGCCGAGGCGCGGCGGGCGGCGGCGGCGCAGGAGGAGGCGCGGACCGCGCTGGCGCAGGCGGCGGCGCGGCGCGCGGCCGCCGAGGAGGCGCAGGCCGCGGCCGAGGCGGCCGAGGAGCGGGCCCGGCGCCACGACCTGGCCGCGACGCTCCAGCACGGCCTGGAGCCGGGCGACCCCTGCCCGGTGTGCGGCGCTGCGGTCGGTGAGCACCTGCCGGACGCGCCCGGCGTGGAGGAGGGCCTGCGAGGCCGCGAGGAGGCGCGAGAGGCGGCGGCGGCGGCCGGGCGCGCCTGGGCCGGCGCCGAGGAGCGCGCGCGATCGGCGGCCCGCGACGCGGACGAGGCGCGGAAGGCCCTCGCGCGGGAGGCGGCCGCCCTGGAGAGCGCCGGCATCGCCCCGACGGCCTCCGCGCCCGATCCGGCCGAGGCGCGGACGCGCGCGGAGGCCATGGAGGCCGTCCTCGCGCAGCTGCGCGATCGGGAGCGGGCACTCGACGCGGAGGCCGCATCCTGCGCCGCCGAGCGCGCGGGCCTGGCCCGTGACGCGGCCGAGCGCGACCGCGACCGTGACGGCCTCGGCTCCTGGGCGTCCCACGAGGAGCCGGTCGCCGCGCTGGACGCGGCCCTCGCCGAGGTCGCGGCGGCCGAGCGGACGGCGGAGGACGCGCGCGCCGACGCGACGTCCGCCGCCGAGGCGGCCGCGCGCGCGCACGCCGCGATGGCCCGGCTGGAGAGCGGACCGCTGGCGCAGCTGCGGGCCGCCGCCGCGCGGGTGGCGGCCCGGGGCTCCCTGCCCGCGCCGGACGGCGGCCTGGCGGGCGAGGAGCTGATCGCGGCCGCCGGCGAGCTGCGCGACGCCGCGCTGGCGGCCGCGGCCGCCCACGCCGCGCGGGCCGCGCGGGCGCAGGAGGCGGCGGGGCGGGCGCAGGAGGCGCTGGCGGCGGACGGCGCGGCGCTCGGGGTGGCCGATCCCGACGACCTCGGCGCCGCCCTGCGGGGGACCGAACGCGCCCGCGACGCCGCGCGCGCCCGCTGGGCGGCGGTCGAGGAGGCGGCGGCGCGGGCGCGGCGCCTGCGGGCCCAGGCCGAGGAGGCCGAACGGCGCGCCCGGGTGCACCGCCAGGTGGCGAACGACCTGCGCGCGAACGCCTTCCCGCGCTTCCTGCTCGCCCGCTACCGGGAGCGCCTGGCCGTGGGCGCGTCGGCGCGGCTGCACGAGCTGACCGCGGGCGCCTACCGCTTCGCCGGCACGGAGCCCGACCCGCTGGCCGTGATCGACCAGCGCCGGGGCGAGCGGCGCCGCGGGGCCGCCACCCTCTCCGGGGGAGAGCGCTTCCTGGCGAGCCTCGCCCTGGCGCTCGGCCTGTCGGACGTGGCCGCCGAGTCGGGCGGGCGCCTGGACTGCCTGTTCCTGGACGAGGGCTTCTCGAGCCTCGACGCCGAGTCGCTGGAACAGGCGCTCGCGGGGGTCGAGCGCCTGGCCGGCGACGGGCGGCTGGTCGCGGTGATCACCCACCTGCCCGGGGTGGCCGACCGGCTCGGCGCCGCAATCCACGTCGACAAGGACCCCGAGGGCGTGAGTAGAATCGCCGCGTCATGAACCCCGGTGTCAAGAAGGCCTTCCTGTGGGCCGTCCTCGTGCTCGCGAGCCTCGTGGTGATCGGGGTCTTCGTCCAGGTCTACCTCATCGCCACCTACATCCTGGGCGGGAGCGTCGACCGGGACATCCTGGACGCGCACAAGGATCTCGGCGGCATCGTCCACATGGTCGAGGTGCTGGCCTTCCTCGCCGCCATCGGCGCCTACTGGAAGCGCTGGGGCGAGGTCGGGCTGGTGTTCGCGCTCGCGGTCATCGGCACGCTCCAGCTCGCCTTCGTGGACACGGGAGGAGAGTGGGTCAAGGGTCTTCACGGCCTGCTGGCCCTGGTGGTCCTGATCCTGGCGCACGCCACCGTCCAGCATGCGGTCCGCGCCCTCGGGCTCGGCCGGCACGGCGCGCCCCAGGGAAGCGCCTAGCCGTCCACCGCCGGAGCCCGCCGCCGCTCGCGGGCGGCCAGCGGCCCCAGGATCCACCAGCCGATCAGCGGGAACGCGGCGGCGAGCGCGAGCGCCGCGGGCCACGACAGCGCCCCGACCGCCAGGCCGAACGCCGGCGGCGCGATGGCGACGGCCACGAAGAGGACCGTGTTCTGCAGGCCCAGGGCGGTGCCCACGCGCGCGGGGCCGGCCATCTCGGCGGCGGCGGCGAACGAGACGCCGTTGCCGGCCATCGTGAGGATGCCCGCGAGCGATCAGCGCGGCCGCCGTGGCGCCGTCGGGCGCCGGGACGAGCAGCGCCGCCAGGAGCGTGGTGGCGGCGCCCGCGAGCGCGAGCATGCGCAGCGGGCGGATGCGCAGGCGCAGGCGGTCCGACCAGATGCCCGGCCGCCACGCGCGCCACGGCGCCGCCGAACTGCACAGCGCGAGCGCGCGCGGCCGCGGCGCCGACCGACCAGCCGCGCTCCTCGTGCAGGTAGAGGGCCACGAAGCTCAGCAGCGAGAGCTGCGCGAGCACGACCGCGGCGGTGCCCAGGGACAGGCGCCAGATGGCGCGGTCGCGCAGCGGCCCGGCCGTCGGCGGCGGGTCGTCGAGGTGCCCGCGGGCGCCGGCGGCGCGGCTCGGCGCGGCGCAGGCCCAGGGCGGCGGCGAGCGCGCCGACCGCGAGCGCGCCGGCGAGGGCCAGCAGCGCGCGCCCACCCCGCCGCGATGCCGCGATGAGCGGCAGCGCAGCGCGGCGAGGGCGCCGCCGAGCGGGGTGGACATGTGCCGCAGGCCGAGCGCGAACCCGCGCTGGGACGGGCCGAACCACGCGACGACGGCCCGTCCGCTGGCCGCGTTGGCGCTCGAGCCGAAGGCGCCCGCGCCGACCAGGCACGCGCCCGAGCGGCGCCGCCGAGCCCGCGCGCGAGGCGGCGACCAGGGCGACCGCCGCGCCGGTCAGGCCGATGCCGATCACCGCGCGCTCGCCGATGCGGTCGGCGAGCGCGCCCCAGGCGAGCAGGGTCACGATGATGCCGACGGTCGACGCCGCCAGCAGCGCGCCGGTCGCCGGCGAGCGACAGGGAGTACTCGCGCGTATCTGCGGCGCGACGGCGGGCAGGCCCGAGCTGGAGCGCGGAGATGCTCGCCTGGGCCGTCATGCCGACGGCCAGCACCGCCCAGCGGTACCGGGCGCCGGGCGCCGCGCAGGGTATCAGTCCGCGATCCGACCGCCCAGGTGCCTCGCGAAGAAGCGCTCGATGGCCCCGTAGGCGTCCATGCGGTTCTCCGGCTTCACGAACCCGTGCCCCTCGTCGTCCTTGACCATGTACTCCACCTCGACGCCGCGCGCGCGCAGGGCCGCGACGATCTGGTCCGACTCGGCCTTGGTGACGCGAGGGTCGTTGGCGCCCTGGATGACCAGCAGCGGGCGCCATGATCTCGTCGACGCGGTTGAGCGGCGAGCGGGCCTCGAGGTCGGCGAGCTGCGCGGGGTCGTCGGGGTCGCCCGACGTAGCGGAACCACGTGCTGGCGAGCAGCGGGCCGCCAGTAGGGCGGGAACGAGCGCACCAGCGTGACCAGGCTGGACGGCCCCACCATGCTCACCGCGGCGGCGAAGACGTCGGGCGTGAAGGTGGCGCCCACCAGGGCCGCGTACCCGCCGTAGGAGCCGCCGTAGATCGCCGACCCGGGCCCGGTCGGCGATGCCCTCGCCCACGAGCCACTCGACGCCGTCGATCAGGTCGTCGTGCATGCTGCCCGGCGAACTCGTGCTCGGCGGCATGCGTGAACGACTTGCCGAAGCCGGTCGAGCCCCGGTAGTTGACCTGCAGGCACCGCGTAGCCGCGGTTGGCGAGCAGCTGGGCCTGCGGGTCGTAGCCCCAGGCGTCGCGCGCCCAGGGGCCGCCGTGCACCACCAGCACGGCCGGCAGGCCGCGGGGCTCGGTGTCGAGGGGCAGCGTGAGGTAGCTGTGCAGCGGCAGGCCGTCGCGGGAGGTGACGATCACCGGCCGCATCGGCGCGAGGGTCGTCGGGGTCGAGCCACGGGCGCGAGCGGTAGAGGAACTCGGCCTCGCCGCTCTCGCGGTCGAAGAGGAAGGTGGCGCCCGGGTCGCGGTCGTCGTCGAAGGCACGACCAGAACGCGTCTCCTCGGCGTCCTGGCCGCTGATGCGCGGGTCGCCCGGGTGCAGCGCCCGCACCGCCTCCCAGTCGCGCGCCAGGCGCTCGTCGAAGGCGTGCAGCACGACGCGGTCGCGCAGGTAGAAGGCGCCGAGGAGCTCGCCGGTGCGGTCGCTGACGACCGGACCGACGAGGTCGACCTCGTCGTCCCGGTCGATCTCGCGCTCGGAGCCGTCGGCGGGATCGAGCTCGACCAGGCGCATCAGGTCGCTGCCACGGGCGCTGCCCACCCAGAGCCGGGAGCCGTCGGGGGTGAAGGCGAAGGGGTGGCCACCGTCCTCGTTGGCGTACTCGGCCACGACGCGCAGCTCGTCCGGCCTCGTCGTCGCGCACGAGGATCTCGTAGTCGCCGGCCGGCGTCTGGGCCATCGCGGCGCGCAGGCGCCCCTGGCGGTCGGCGGTCCAGCCGAGGATGTTGCCCGGGTTGCGGCCGACCAGCTCGAGCCGCCCGGTGGCGAGCGTCAGGCGGTAGGCGTCGAAGAGGCTGCGGTCGCGCAGGTTCATCGACACCAGCACGTGACGGGGCGTCGCCCGCGGCGCGGCGATCAGCCCGGCGCGGACCCCCGGGAACGGGGTCAGGTCGCGCGCCGGTCGCGCGCCGTCGGCGTCCACGGTCAGCAGGTGGTGGTTCTCGTCGCCGCCGACGTCCTGGCTGTACAGGATGCGCCGCGAGTCGCGCGACCAGAGGTACGAGTGGATGCCGCGGTCGCGGTCGTCGGTGACCGGCACGGCCTCCCCGCCGGCCCGGTCGCGCACCCAGACGTTGAGGACGCCCTCGCGCGGCGCCAGCCACGACAGGCGCGCGCCGTCGGGCGACAGGCGGGCGGCCGCGCGCTCGGGGTTGTCGAAGAGGTCGCGCAGCGGGATGAGGGGCGGCATCGGCGCCATCGTGGCATGTCGGGAGGGTGCCGCGCCGGGCGCGGCGGCGTGAGAACCTGTTTCGCGATGAGCCATCACATCGGCGCCGTGGTGCACGGGTACCGCATCGAGGCGGAGATCGGCCGCGGCGAGGCGAGCGTCGTCCACCGGGCCACGTGGATCGCCCGCCAGCGCGTCGTGGCGCTCAAGCTGATCCTTCCGCGACCCCCCACCGGCCGCGCCGATCTGGCGCGCGCGGTGCGCGCCGCCGACGCCGCGCGGGAGATCGACCACCCCAACATCGTGCCGGTGTACGAGGCGGGCGAGGCCGACGGGGTCGCGTTCGTCTCGATGCGGCTGATCGACGGCCCGTCGCTCGCGGCGCTGCTGCGCGCGCCCGGCGGCATCGACCCGCGCCGCCTGGAGGGGATCCTGGCCCAGGTGGGGGCGGCGCTGGACCATCTCGCCGCGCGCGGGCTCGTCCACGGCGACGTGCGCCCCGCCAACATCCTGGTGGGCCCCGGCGACCACGCGTACCTGACCGACGTCGGCATGAGCGCCCGCGGGCGCGGCGCGGCGGCCGACCGCGCCGCGCTGGCGGCCATCGCGCGCGCGCGGGCGCGGCCCCGTTCCCGTCCCCTCCACCGCCGCCGCCCCCTCCACCGCCGCCCCCGCCCCCCGCCGCGCCGCACCCGGCCGCCACCCCGGCCGGGGGACCGCGCTGGCAGGTGCCCGCGATCGTGGCGGCCACGCTCGTCGGGCTGGCGCTGGTGGTGGGCGTGGTGGCGGCCGTCACCGACGACGGCGGCCCGCGCACGGTCACGACCTTCGTGCCCGCCGGCGGCGGCGCGACGCCCCCTCCCACCTCGCCCTTCCCGCTGGGCGCGGTGCTCCCTCAGGACGTGGAGGGGTGGCGGCTGGTGGCCGGTGACCCGGCGACGGCCGAGCGCGAGCTTCACCGGCTCGGCCGGGTGGAGACGGCCCACGCCATCCGCGGCTCGGCCACGGGGGTGCTGGTGGGCGTCCTGCCCGCCCGCGAGGACGCCCGCATCACGGTGGAGCGCGTGCGCGGCGTGATCGGCGGCTACCCCGAGGGCGCCGTGTCGCTCCCGGGGGTCCCCACCAGCGCGCAGGTGCAGCGCGACGGGCCCCTCGTGGCGGTCAGCTTCGCCGACGGGGGCAGGGTGGTCGTGGCGGTCGCGACCGATCGCGACACGGCCATCTCCCTGGCCGCCGCAGCCGGGCGCGCGGTCCCGTGATCGTGGTAGTTGTGCGGCGAGGCGCGAACGCTCTATCATGGCTCGTTCTCGCGGGTAGCCCGCCCGCGGTGCCCCTGTCGCACGAGGAGTCGGCATGAGCTGGACCGCGCGTCTTCGTCGTGACGTGGAGATCCGACCCTGATCGCGCTCCTGTTCCCCGGACAGGGGGCGCAGCAGGTGGGCATGGGCAAGGCGCTGGCGAGCGCGTTCCCCACGGCCCGCCGAACCTTCGAGGAGGCCAACGACCTGCTCGGGTACGACCTCGCGCGCATCTGCTTCGAGGGACCCCACGACGACCTGATGTCCACCGAGCACTGCCAGCCCGCGGTGCTGACCCACTCGGTGGCCGCGTGGCGCGTGGCCTGCGAGCACGACGTGATGGGCGACCTCACGATGGGGCACTCGCTGGGCGAGTACTCGGCGCTCGTGGCCTGCGGCAGCCTGTCCTTCGGCGAGGCGCTGCGGATGGTGCAGGCGCGCGTCGCCGCCTCCACCGACGTCGTGGCCCGGCACCCGGGATCGATGGCCGCCGTCCTGGGCGCCAGCGACGAGGACGTCGAGGCCCTCTGCCGCGAGGCCGGCGAGGTGTGGCCGGCGAACTACAACTGCCCCGGGCAGGTGGTGGCGTCGGGACTGCACCGCGGGGTGGACCGCCTGATGGACCTCGCCCGGGCGCGCGGCATCAAGGCGAAGCTGCTGGACGTGGACGGCGCCTTCCACTCGTCGGTCATGGCCCCCGCCGCCGAGAAGCTGCGCGAGAGCCTGTCCGGGGTGAAGCTCAGCACGCCGTCGCTGCCCTTCCTGTCGGCCACATCGGCGGCGTTCGAGAAGGGCGAGCACCTGCGCGCCCTGCTCGCCCAGCAGCTGACCGCGCCCGTGCGCTTCACCCAGACCGTCCGCCTCGCCCTCGACCACGGCGTCACCGGGTTCGTGGAGTTCGGCCACCGCCGTGTCCTGGTGGGCCTGGTGCGCCGCATCCGCCCGGGGGTCGAGGCCATCAATGTCGGCGACCCGTCCGACATCCCGGCCCTCCTGGCGCTCGCCGGGAAGTCGCCGGGGTAGGGGTGCCCGTCGCGCTCGTTACCGGGGCGAGCAAGGGGATCGGGGCGGCATGTGCGGTGGCCCTCGCGCGCGAGGGCTATGACGTCGGCCTGACCTATGCCACCGATCGCGACGGCGCGGAATCGGTGGCCGCCCAGGTCGCCGACGCGGGTGCGCGCGCCCACGTCCAGCGCTCCGAGGCCGCCGATCCCGGGGAGGCGCCGGCGATGGTGGCCGCCGTCGAGGCCGCCCTGGGGCCCCTCGACGCCCTGGTGGCCAACGCCGGCGTCACCCGCGACGGACCCGCCGTCCGCATGACGGGCGAGGCCTGGCGCGCGCCGATCGCGATCAACCTGACCGGGACGATGGCGGCCGCCCGGGCGGCGCTGCGCCGGCATGCTCGCGCGCGGATCGGGCTGCATCGTCGCGATCTCCTCGGTGGTGGGCGTCCAGGGCAACGCCGGTCAGGCCAACTACGCGGCGTCCAAGGCCGGCATCATCGGGCTCGTGCGGGCGCTGGCGCGCGAGGGCGGGCCGGCGCGGGGTGCGCGTCAACGCGGTGGCGCCCGGCTACATCGCCACGCGCCTCACCGACGTGCTCTCCGAGGGCCACCGCGAGCACCTGCTGCGGCGCCACGGCGCTCGGCCCGGCTGGGCGATCCGGAGGACGTCGCCGGGCCGGTCGCGTTCCTCTGCTCTCCCGCGGCGGGCTTCATCACCGGTACGGTGCTCGCGGTGGACGGGGGCCTTCGCATATGAGCGCCGCGGGTCGGCGGGTCGTGATCACCGGACTGGGGATCGTGTCTCCCCTGGGCATCGGGTGGCGCGACACGTGGTCGGCGGCGCTCGCCGGCGTCTCGACCGCCCGCACCATCTCGCGCTTCGACGCCTCCGCCCACGCGTGCCGGATCGCGTGCGAGGTGAGCGACTTCGACCCGGCCGACTTCCTCGACCGCCGCTCGGCGCGCCGGATGGACCGGGCCAGCCAGTTCGCCGTCGCCGCCGCCAAGCTCGCCGTCGAGGACGCCGACCTGACGATCGAAGGGGATGGCGAGCGCGCCGGCACCGTGATCTCGACCGGCAACGGCTCGAGCGAGACGTTCGAGGTCAACCACACCGAGCTGCTGGAGCGCGGCCCCGAGCGCGCCTCCCCGCTGTCGATCCCGATGACCATCGTCAACATGTCGGCGGGCCACGTGTCGATGCAGCTCGGCCTGCGCGGCCCGAGCTCGTGCGTCGTGACGGCCTGCGCGTCGGGCAACCACGGCATCGGCGACGCCGCCGCCGTGATCCGGCGGGGCGCGGCGGACGTCATGATCGCCGGGGGCACCGAGGCCGGGGTGACCCCCTTCTGCATGGCCGGGCCTCGACGCGACGCGCGCGCTCTCGCGCCGCAACGACGCCCCCGAGCGGGCCAGCCGGCCATTCGACGTCGACCGCGACGGCTTCGTCTCGGCCGAGGGGGCCGGGGTGGTGGTGCTCGAGAGCCTCGAGGGCGCGCGGGCACGGGGCGCCGACATCATCTGCGAGCTGGCCGGCTACGGCGCCAGCAGCGACGCGTACCACCTCACCGAGCCCGACCCGACCGGGCGCTGGCAGATCGCCGCGATGCGGATGGCGCTGGAGCGGGGCGGGCTGAGCCCGGAGGACGTGGACTACGTCAACGCGCACGGCACCTCGACCGCCGCGGGCGACCCGGTGGAGATCGGGGCCATCCGCCGGCTCGTCGGCGACCGGGCCGAGCGGGTGCTGGTGTCCTCCACGAAGTCGATGCACGGCCACGGGATGGGTGCCGCCGGGGGCTTCGAGGCCGTGCTGACCGCGCTCGCGGTGCGCGAGGGGCGGGTGCCGCCGACGATCAACCTCGACACGCTCGACGAGGCGTGCGGCGGGCGTGGACCACGTCCGCGGCGAGGCCCGCACGGCCGAGGTGGACGTCGCCCTCTCGAACAGCTTCGGCTTCGGCGGCCACAACGCCGTCCTCGCCTTCGCGAAGGTCGGTGCCGGGTGAGCGGCGAGGACCGCGTGCGCGTGGTCGTGACGGGCATCGGCGTCGTCTGCCCCCTGGGGATCGGCCGCGAGGAGATGTGGGCGTCGGTGCTCGCCGGGCGCTCGGGCGCCGGGCTGATCACCCAGTTCGACGCCTCCGACTACCCGGTGCGGATCGCCTGCGAGGCCCACGGCTTCGAGCCGACCGACTTCATGGACCGCAAGGCGTCGCGGCGCATGGACCGGTACGCCCAGCTGGCCGTGGCCGCGGCGCGCCTGGCGCTGGCCGACTCCGGCATGCCGATCGACCACGACGGGGCCGGCATCGGGGCGATCATCGCCAACGGCGGCTCGGGGGCGATCTCGCGCGAGGAGCAGCACCGGATGATGCTCGAGCGCGGCCCGGACCGCGTCTCGCCCTTCGCCATCCCGCTGAGCGTCGCCAACATGGGCGCCGGGCAGGTGTCGATCGAGCTGGGCCTGCGCGGCCCGGTGACCGCGGTGTGCACCGCCTGCGCCGCGGGGACCGACGCGATCGGCGTGGCCACCGACATCATCCGCCGCGGCGACGCGCGCGCGATGCTCGCCGGCGGAGGCGAGGCCCTGGTCACGCCCTACTTCCTCGCGGGCTTCAACGCCATGCGGGTGCTCTCGCATCGCAACGACGACCCCGCCGGCGCCGCGCGCCCGTTCGACGTGGACCGCGACGGCTTCCTGGTGGGCGAGGCCGGCGCGGTGGTGGTGCTGGAGCGCCTGGAGGACGCGCTGGCGCGCGGGGCGCGGATCTTCTGCGAGATCGCCGGCTACGGGGCCAGCGCGGACGCCCACCACATCACCGACCCCGACCCCAGCGCGCTGCCCCAGGCGCGCGCGGTGCGGGCCGCGCTCGCCGACGCCGGGCTGCGCCCCGAGGACGTGGATCACGTCAACGCCCACGGCGGCGCCAGCCGGCCCGGCGACCCGGCCGAGGTGAAGATGCTGCAGATCGTCCTGGGCGAGGAGGTCGCGGCGCGCGTGGCCGTGAGCGCGACGAAGTCGATGCACGGCCACTGCATGGGCGCCACCGGCGCGCTGGAGGCGGCCATCACCGCGCTCGCGCTGAAGGAGTCGATGCTGCCGCCCACGATCAACCTGCACACGGTGGACCCGGCCTGCGAGGGCGTGGACCACGTCGCCAACGTGGCCCGGCCGGCCGACCTCGAGGTCGCCCTCTCGGCCTCCTACGGCCTCGGGGGCCACAACGCCGTCCTGGCGATGACCCGCCACCGCAACGGCGGGGCCGGCGTGAGCGGGGTGAGGAGCCTGTCGCCGCGCGCCGAGAAGACGATCCGGCTGGTGGTCGTCGTGCGCCGTGGCCGCGGCCCTCGGCATCATCGCGGTCGTCACCGAGAGCGAGGCCCTCGGCTACGTCGCGGTGGCCATCGTGCTGGCTGGGCATCCTCGCCGGGCCGGTCGTCGCGCGAGCTGCTTCGTCCGCCCGACGCCAAGGCGGCAGGTAGCTGCCGACGCTAACCTCCCCGGGATGACCGAGGACGCCCGCAGCACCCTGGACCGCCTGCTCGCCGAACGGATCCTGATCCTGGACGGCGCGACCGGGACGATGATCCAGCGCCATCCGCTCGAGGAGGCCGACTTCCGCGGCGACCGCTTCGCGGAGCACCCGCTGCCCCTGCGCGGCAACAACGACCTGCTCGTGCTGACGCGCCCGGACATCATCGGCGGCATCCACCACGAGTTCCTCGACGCCGGCGCGGACATCATCGAGACCAACACGTTCAGCGGCACCCGGGTCGCCCAGGCCGACTACGGCACCGAGGACCTGGTGTACGAGATCAACCGCGAGGGCGCGCGGCTGGCGCGCGCGGCGGCCGACGAGTGGACCGCGAAGACCCCGGACAAGCCGCGCTTCGTGGCCGGGGCGATGGGGCCGACCAACCGGATGCTCTCGATCTCGCCCGACGTCGAGGACCCGGCCGCGCGCGCGATCACCTTCGACGAGCTGCGCTCCGCCTTCGCCGAGCAGGTGCGCGGCCTCGTGGACGGCGGCGCCGACCTGATCCTGGTGGAGACGATCATCGACGGCCTCAACGCCAAGGCGGCCATCGCGGCGATCGAGGACGTGGCGGAGGAGACCGGGGTCCGGCTGCCGCTGATGATCTCGGTGACCATCACCGACCGCAGCGGCCGCACGCTCGCGGGCCAGACGATCGAGGCCTTCTGGATCACGGTCGCGCACGCGCGGCCCTTCAGCGTCGGCGTCAACTGCGCCCTCGGCGCCGCCGACATGCGCCCCTACCTGATGGACCTCTCCCGCGTCGCGTCCTGCTGGACCAGCTGCTACCCGAACGCCGGCCTGCCCAACGCGTTCGGCGAGTACGACGAGGGCCCCGACGAGACCGCCGGCGAGCTGCGCGAGTTCGCCTCGTCCGGGCTGGTCAACATCCTCGGAGGGTGCTGCGGCACGACGCCGGCGCACATCCGCGCGATCGCCGAGGCCGCCGCCGGGGAGTCGCCCCGCGCGGTCCCCGTGCAGGAGCCGCTGACACGCCTGGCGGGCCTCGAGGCGCTGGTGATGCGCCCCGACGACAACTTCCTGATGATCGGCGAGCGCACCAACGTCACCGGGTCCAAGCGCTTCGCCAACCTGATCCTGGAGGGCGACTTCGGCACCGCCCTGGAGGTCGCCGTCGAGCAGGTCGCCAACGGCGCCAACATCATCGACGTGAACATGGACGAGGCCATGCTCGACTCCGAGGCCGCCATGACCACGTTCCTCAACATGGTCGCCACCGAGCCGGACATCGCCAAGGTCCCGATCATGGTGGACAGCTCGAAGTGGTCGGTCATCGAGGCGGGCCTGCGCTGCGTGCAGGGCAAGCCGGTCGTCAACTCGATCAGCATGAAGGAGGGCGAGGAGGACTTCCTCGCCAAGGCGCGCATCGCCCGCCGCTACGGGGCGGCCATGGTCGTGATGGCGTTCGACGAGGAGGGCCAGGCCGACACCGTCGAGCGCAAGGTGGAGATCTGCGAGCGGGCCTACCGGCTGCTCGTGGAGCGGGCCGGCGTGCCGCCCGAGGACATCATCTTCGACCCGAACGTGTTCGCCGTGGCGACCGGCATCGAGGAGCACAACGGCTACGCGATGGCCTTCATCGAGGCGACGCGGCAGATCAAGGAGCGCTGCCCCGGCGCCAAGATCAGCGGCGGCGTGAGCAACCTCTCGTTCTCGTTCCGCGGCAACGAGGTCGTGCGCGAGGCGATGCACACCGCCTTCCTCTTCCACGCGGTGCAGGCCGGCATGGACATGGGGATCGTCAACGCGGGCCAGCTCGGCGTGTACGAGCAGATCGACGAGGAGCTGCTGGAGGCCGTCGAGGACGTCCTGTTCGACCGCCGGCCCGACGCCACCGAGCGGCTGGTCGATCTGGCCGAGAGCGTCAAGGGCTCCGGCGCCGCCCGCGTGGTGGACCACGCCTGGCGCGACGCCCCGGTGGAGGATCGCCTGAGCCACGCGCTCGTCAACGGCATCGTCGAGTTCATCGAGGAGGACACCGAGGAGGCGCGGGCCGCCTACGGGGCGCCGCTGGCGGTGATCGAGGGCCCGCTGATGGCCGGGATGGGCGTGGTGGGCGACCTGTTCGGCGCCGGCAAGATGTTCCTGCCCCAGGTGGTCAAGAGCGCCCGCGTGATGAAGCGGGCCGTCGCGTACCTCGAGCCGTTCATGGAGGAGGAGCGCGCCCGCGCCGAGGCGGCGGGCGAGGACGTGGAGGCCCAGGGCACGGTGGTGATGGCCACCGTGAAGGGCGACGTGCACGACATCGGCAAGAACATCGTGGGCGTGGTGCTGGGGTGCAACAACTACCGGGTGGTCGACCTCGGCGTGATGGTGCCGGTCGAGCGCATCCTGGACACGGCCGTCGAGGAGCAGGCGGACATGGTGGGCCTGTCGGGCCTGATCACGCCCTCGCTGGAGGAGATGGTGGGCGTGGCGACCGAGATGGAGCGGCGGGGCATGAGCATCCCGCTGCTGATCGGCGGCGCCACCACCAGCCGCCAGCACACCGCGGTCAAGATCGCGCCGGCCTACTCCAACTCGGTGACGCACGTCCTCGACGCCTCGCGCGCCGTCGGCGTGGTCTCGCGCCTGCTCGATCCGGTGCAGCGCGCGGTGCACGAGGGCGAGCTGCGCACCGAGCAGGACCGCCTGCGCACCCAGCACGCCACGCGGCGCGAGCGGGCGCTGCACACCTTCGCCGAGGCCCGCAGGCGCCGGCCGACCATCGAATGGCGCGCCGAGGACGTCCCGACGCCGGAGTTCACCGGCCGCCGGGTGCTCACGGACGTTCCCCTGAGCGAGATCGCGCGGTACATCGACTGGACCTTCTTCTTCCACGCCTGGGAGCTGCGCGGCAAGTTCCCCGACATCCTCGACCACCCGGAGCACGGGGCGGCCGCGCGCGAGCTGCACGCCCACGCGACGGCCATGCTCGACGAGCTGATCGCCGGCGGCAGGCTCACGGCGAGCGGGGTCTACGGCCTGTGGCCGGCCAACTCCGAGGGCGAGGACATCGTCCTCTACGCCGACCCGGAGCGCTCGGCCGAGCTGCTGCGGCTGCCGATGCTGCGCCAGCAGCGCGTGAAGGCCGACGACAAGCCCCAGTACTCGCTGGCCGACTTCGTGGCGCCGCGCGAGTCGGGGCTGGCGGACCACGTCGGCGCCTTCGCCGTCACCGCGGGCCTCGGGGCGGAGGAGATCGCCCGCGCGTACGAGGCCGAGCTCGACGACTACTCGGCGATCATGGCGAAGGCCATCGCCGACCGTCTGGCCGAGGCCTTCGCGGAGATGACGCACGCCCGGGTGCGCCGCGAGTGGGGCTACGGCGCCGGCGAGAGCCTCAGCGCCGAGGACCTGGCGGCCGAGCGCTACCGCGGCATCCGGCCGGCCTTCGGATACCCCGCCTGCCCCGACCACCAGCCCAAGAGCCGCCTCTTCGACCTGCTCGACGCGAGGCAGATCGGCATGGACCTGTCGGAGAGCCTGGCGATGCTGCCGGCGGCCTCGGTCAGCGGCATCTACATCCAGCACCCGCAGGCCCGCTACTTCGCCGTGGGCCCCATCACCCGCGACCAGGTGGAGGACTACGCCGCCCGCATGGGCGAGAGCGTGGAGGAGGCCGAGCGGTGGCTCAGCCCCAACCTGGCCTACGAGCGCCAGGTCGCCGAGAGCGCCTCGGCGTAGCGCCCCTTTGGGCGCGCGGGCGAGCCGCTACTCGAGCGTGACCTCGGCCCGCCAGCCCTCGAGCACCTGATCGGTGTCGCGGGCGCTGTTGAGGTAGCGCCCCCTCACCTCGAGCGCGTCGCCCGGGGCGTGCGAGGCGAGGATGTCGCAGACGTCGGACACCGAGCGGACGCTCGTCCCCTCGACGCTCGTGATCAGGTCGCCGAAGAAGATGTTGGCCTTGCCCGCGGGCGAGCCGGTGTCGGTGCGCCAGACGTAGAGGCCGTTGAGCTCACCCGACCGCGCCCGATCCTCGAGGATCTGGCCGGCCTCCGCCGAGGCGAAGTCGGGGTCGCCGGCGAAGATCTCCGCGAGCGCGACGTTCCCCACGGGGGACATGTCCCAGCCCACGTCGGTCGTGCTGCGGCCGGCCTCGAGGTCGGGCAGGAACGTGCGCGCGTGGTCAACCGAGATCGCGTAGTACTGGCCCTGGATCGTCCTGCCGCCCTGCTCGGTGTTGCCGAGCGTGTTGATGCCGATCAGCTCTCCCCGCTCGTCCACGAGCGGCCCGCCGGAGTTGCCGGGGTTGATCGGGGCCTGGTGCTGGATCGTCGAGGCGTACTCGGGCAGCGACGGGTCGGGCTCGGCCGCGACGTTGGCCGAGCTGACGATCCCGGTGGTCGACACGATCTTCTGCTCGGCCGGGTCCTCGAACGACGCCGGATACCCGAGGGCGGTCACGGTCTGGCCGCTCGTGACGTCGGCGGACGCGCCGAACGTGATGGCCGTCAGATCCGGCGGCGGGTTGACCAGCTCGACCACGGCCAGGTCCTCGCAGGGAGCCTTCGCGACCACCCTGGCGGGCCCCTCGGTGGAGGCGTCGTCGCCCACCCGGGCGCGCAGGGCGGAGAGCCCCACGACGACGTGCGAGTTGGTCAGCACCAGGCCGCGCTCGGCGTCGATGACGATGCCGGTGCCCCCGGCGGTGCCGTCGCCCACGCGACCGGTCAGGGCGACCGTGCTCGGGGTGACCTTCGCGATCACCTCCTCCTGCGAGAGGGAGTCCGATCCCCCGCAGGCGGCCGCCAGGAGGGCGCCGCCGCCCACGACCCCCGCAAGCCCGCACCGGACCGCTCGGCGCCACGCCACCCGACTCATCTGCCGCCACCCCGATCGCCGTTGAATTCGCCAGATACTCCCTGAGAGGGACGGAATCTGTCAACGCGCACCTCTACGGGGGGATGTCAGATCTCGAACTGCTCCTTGGCGAGGTAGAGCCGGGCCTGCCGCGCGCCCTGGACCAGCACCTCCAGCTTCTGCTCCACCGTGGCCACCGGCAGCCCGTCGAGACCGGGCGTCACGGCCACCCACAGGGCGGAGGGCACGCCCGCGCGGGCCGCCAGGAGCACGGCCCGCGCCACCGCGCGCGGGTCCTCGACCTCGGGATCGGTGCCGTCAACCGCCGGGAGCAGCGCCTCGTCGGGCCCGAGGCGGTACAGGCCGGCCGGCACCTCGCCGGCGGTCTCCACGATGACGCCGCGGTGTCCGTCGAACGCCCGCGCGTCGCGCGTGCGCACCTTGACCGCCAGGTGGGGCGCGGCGGCGCGGGCGGCGGCGAGCGTCTCGGGCGTGTCCTCGCGCGCGCCGGTCGCCACGACGTCCAGGCCCAGGCGGGCGAGGCGCGCCGACCAGTCCGGCCGCGGCGGCAGCGCGCCGAGCACGATGGTGGGGAGCACCGGGAGTTGCACCCCCAGCGCCGCGAGCTCGTCCCTGCGCACGTCCAGACGGTACCGGACTACGATCCGCCGCCATGGGCTGGCTGCGACGCATCGGACCCTGGGTGGGCATGGGCACCAGCCCGGCCGCCCTGATGATGGGCGGGGGCGTCGGCGAGGGCCTCGAGGGCGTCGGCCTCGCCGTCGCCCTCGGCGCGGGCGTCGTGCTGCTGACCGCGCTGGCGACGATCCAGGGCGCCCTCGGCCAGGCGACCGGCCTGTCGCTCGCCCGGCTCACCGCCGGCCCCCTCGGCGTCGAGGGCAGCCGGCGCACCGCCTCGGTGGTGATGCTCGCCATGATGCTCGGGTGGTTCGGCGTCAACGTCGGGGTGGCCGGCGTCGCCCTCGCGCGGCTCACGGGAGCCCCCGACGTGGTGGGGGTGGTCGCGTTCGCGGCGATCATGCTGGCCGTCGCGGGCCGGGGCCTGGGGGTGCTGTCGTGGTCGGCCACGGTGGCCGGCGTGGCGACGGTGGCGCTGGCCGCGTGGGGGCTGCACCTGGCCTTCGCGGACCGGGCCCTGACGCTCTCCGGCGAGGCCGCGGGGCGCGACCCGACGAGCATCCTCACCGGCGTCGTGCTGGTGGTCGGCTACGGCTCGGCCTTCTCCCTGCGCGCCCCGGACTTCACCCACGACCTCGCCCGGCGGCGCCAGGTGCTGTGGTGCGCGCTGGTCGGCCTCGCGGCGCCGGTCCTGGTGTTCGGCCTCGCCGGGGCGGCCCTCCAGGCGGCCACGGGCAACTGGGACCTGGCCGACGTGATGCGCGACCTGGGCAGCCCGGAGCTGGCCTACCTGTTCGTCGCGATCGGCTTCACCGGCTCGGTGCTGACCAACATCTGGTCGGGCGGGCTGTCGCTCAACGACGCCCTGCCGCGCGTGTCGCGGCGCGCCGGCCAGGTCTGGGTGGCGTGCGTGGGAGCGGTGATCGCGGCGGCCGGCTTCGCCGAGCTCATGCTGCCCTGGCTGGCGGTGATGGCCCTCGCCGCCCCCGGCCTGGTGGCCGTGTGCCTCATCCACGTCCTGCGCGGCGGACGTACCACTCCGGGGTGGGGAATGACAGGACTGGCGAGTTGGGGAGCCGGATTCGCCTGCGGGATCGCTCTTTTCCTGGCAGGCTCTCCGTTGGCGCTTCCCGGAGCCGCCGTCATCCCGGCGGTCGCGTATTGGGTGCTCGGTCCGACAGGGGAGCCGAACTTGGTGAATCCGAAGGTGGAGGCTCGAGGTGGCGATCGATCAGGTGGCAACGCGTGAGGGTGCCGTTGGTCTCGACAAACAC
The DNA here is from genome assembly GCA_963806585.1 of uncultured Thermoleophilia bacterium. Classification (GTDB taxonomy): domain Bacteria; phylum Actinomycetota; class Thermoleophilia; order Miltoncostaeales; family Miltoncostaeaceae; genus Miltoncostaea. The sequence continues at coordinate 101,352 of CAWDYN010000001.1, forward strand.
GGGATAGCGCCCGAGGGAGCGGTGTGGTGGAACCTCGCCCCCGCCGCCCTGTACGAGCACGCGCTCGCCGCAGGCGACGGCAGCCTCGCCCAGGGCGGGCCGCTCGTCGTGTCGAACCGGCGTCCACACCGGCCGCGCGCCCAAGGACAAGTTCATCGTGCGCGAGCCCCGCAGCGAGGGCCGCATCTGGTGGGGCGAGATCAACCAGCCCATCGAGGAGGCCCGGCACGACGCCCTCGGCGCGCGGCTGCGCGATCACCTGGCCGCGGCCGCCAACCTCTACGTGATCGACGCCTTCGCGGGCGCCGACCCCACGGAGCGCCTCTCGGTGCGCGTGGTCTCCGAGAGCGCCTGGCACGCCCTGTTCGCCCAGACGCTGTTCATCGTGCCGGGCGACGAGGAGCTGCTGGTCGCCGACCCCGAGGCGCTGATCCTGCACGCGCCGAGCTTCACCGCCGACCCCGCCGCCGACGGCACGCGCTCGACCAATTTCGTCGAGCCTCCACCTCACCAACTCCGAGATCCTGATCGGCGGCACCGAGTACGCCGGCGAGATCAAGAAGTCGATCTTCACGCTGATGAACGACCGCCTGCCCAACCACGGCGTGCTGTCGATGCACTGCTCGGCCAACGTCGGCGCCGACGGCCGAGGTGGCCGTCTTCTTCGGCCTCTCGGGCACCGGCAAGACCACCCTGTCGACCGACTCCGACCCGCCCGCTGATCGGCGACGACGAGCACGGCTGGGGTGAGGACGGCGTCTTCAACATCGAGGGCGGCTGCTACGCCAAGGTGATCAACCTCTCGGCCACGGGCGAGCCCGAGATCTACGCCACCACCCGCCGCTTCGGCACGGTGCTCGAGAACGTGGTCATCGACCCGGTGACGCGCCAGCTCGACCTCGACGACTCCTCCAAGACCGAGAACACCCGCGCGGCCTACCCGCTCGACAGCATCCCCAACACCGTCGAGAGCAGGCGCGCCGGCCACCCGTCGAACATCGTGATGCTCACGGCCGACGCCTTCGGCGTGCTGCCGCCGATCGCCAAGCTCACCTCCGAGCAGGCGATGACGGATGTTCCTGGCCGGCTACACGGCCAAGGTCGCCGGCACCGAGGTCGGGGTCGTGGAGCCGCAGGCCACCTTCAGCGCCTGCTTCGGCGCCGCGTTCCTGCCCCAGCCGCCGTCGGTGTACGCGCAGCTGCTGGGCGAGCGGATCGAAAAGCACGGCGTGTCGGCGTGGCTGGTCAACACCGGGTGGACCGGTGGCCCCTACGGCACCGGCTCGCGCATGCCGATCGCCGCCACCCGCGCGATCGTCCAGGCGGCCGTCTCGGGCGAGCTCGATGACGCGCCCACGCGCACCGACCCGATCTTCGGCTTCGAGGTCCCGACCGCGATCGCCGGCGTCGACTCGGCGCTGCTGGACCCGCGCGGCACCTGGGCCGACACGGAGGCCTACGACGCCTCCGCGAAGGACCTGGCGGCGCGCATCCTGGAGCACGCGGCCAAGATGACCGCCTGAGCGCGGGATCCCTCCCCGGCGGCCCCGTGCGGGCCGCCGGGGTCCCGGCTCACCGTCCCTCGAACCTCGGGGGGCGCTTGTGCCGGAAGGCCGCGAGGCCCTCGCGGAAGTCGTTCGAGGCGAAGGCGCGGGCGCGGGCGGCCTGGGCCGTCTCCTGGATGGACTCCGGCCCCTCGCCGAGCGAGGCGACGATGGCCCGCGTGCCCGCCACCGCGAGCGGCGCGGCAGCGACGACGGCCGCCGCCGCCCGGCGGGCGGCGTCCCAGAGCTCGTCGACCTCGACCACCTGGTCGACGAGCCCCAGCTCGTAGGCCTCGTGTGCATCGACGGGGGTCGCCGTGAGGAACAGGCGCCGCGTCCGGGCGGGGCCCATCGCCGCGACGAAGCGGCGCAGGCCGTCGGAGGCGTAGACGACCCCGATGCGGGCCGCGGGCATGGCCAGCCGCGCGCCGCGCCGCGCGATGCGCCAGTCGCACGCGATGGCCAGCTCGAGCGCGCCCCCCACCGCGGCGCCGTTGATGACGCCGATCACCGGCACGGGGCAGGAGGCGATCGCGCTCGCGGCGTTGCCCAGCCGCCGCTCGCCGTCCTGCAGCTCGGCCGCCAGCGCCTCGGGCGTCTGCTCGCCCAGGTCGAGCCCGGCCGAGAAGTGGCGGTCGCCCTGCCCGGCCAGCAGCACCACGCGCGCGCCCGCCGCCCGGGGGCCGTGAAGTAGGCTCACGATCTCGTCGAGGATCGCGGCGTCGAGGGCGTTGGCGCGCCCCTCGTTGGCGATCCTCGCGATCAGGACGCCGTCGTCCTCCTCAACCAGGAGGCGACCGGACGGGGGATTCTCAGCTGGCATCGGTTCTCGTCATGGGGGCGGGGGCGGTGGGCTCGTACTACGGGGCCCTGCTCGCGCGGGATGGACACGATGTGACCCTGGTCGCTCGCGGTCCCCATCTCGACGCGCTGCGCGAGAGCGGCCGGATCGCGGTCCGCGAGCCCGACGGCGCGCGGTGGGAGGCCCCGGTCCGCGCGTCCGCCACGCCCGAGGACTCCCCCGACCTCGTGATCGTGACGACCAAGTCGCACCACACCCTAGCGGCGGCCCGGGCGATCGCCCCGGTCGTCTCGGAGCGCACCAGCGTGCTGTCGCTGCAGAACGGCGTGGAGAACGTGGCCCGGATCGCCACGGTGGTGCCGGCCGACCGGGTGCTCGGGGGGCATCGCCTTCGTGGGGCTGGACGTGGACGCGCCCGGCAGCGTGCACCACCAGGCCGAGGGGCGCGTCGACATCGGCGATCCGGCGGGGCTGACCGAGCGCGCCCGGCGCGTCCACGCCCTGCTCGCGCCCTCGTGGGACGTGACCCTGTCGCCGCGGATCGTGCACGACCTGTGGTTCAAGCTCCTGTGGAACGCGGGCTTCAACGCCATCTGCGCCGTGACGGGCGCGACGGCCGGCGAGGCCCTGACCACGCCCGACTCGCGAGGCGCTGGTGCGCGAGGCGATGTGGGAGGTGGTGGCCGTCGCGGCGCGCCACGGGGTGACGCTGACGGCCGACGACGTCGACGAGATGGCCGAGCGACAAGCCCGAGCTGCGCGACTACCACCCGTCCACGGCCCGCGACCTCGCGGCGGGCAAGCCGCTGGAGCGCGACGCGCTGTGCGGATTCCTGGCGCGCGAGGGCGAGGCCCTGGGCGTGCCGACGCCGGTCAACCGCATCCTGGACGCGCTGCTGGCGCTGCAGGAGGACCGCGCCCGCCGCCGGCCCTGATCCCCCTCCCGGCGCGGTGAACCCTTTCACCGCGCCGGTAAGACGTCCATGAGCGTCCCAACAGGCGCGACCGAGGCGACTAGCGTGCCCCGACGGTAACGGAAGCGATCCGGAGGATGCGCGTGATGATGAACAGGAGATGGTGGCTGGGCGTGACCGCGGGGCTGGCGGTGGGCCTGGGAGGCGTGGTGGTGGCCGATCAGGTGAGCACCCCGGCCAACGCGGCGCCGTTCACGGTGAGCGTCGGCCAGCTGCAGATCAACCAGCGCATCTCGCAGGCGGCGGTGCGGCGCAGCAACGAGTCGCTGAAGCTGCTCGGGCCCGTGCGCGCCTCCGGCAACAAGGCGGGCCCCGGCTGGCCCACGACCGCCATCCGCAACGGCGCGGTGACCACCGAGAAGCTCGCCACGGCGGTGCGCGAGAGCCAGCCGCGCTGGGCCGTGGTGGCGGCCACCACCGGCGCCCTGGTGCGCGCCAAGGGCGCCTCGGCGGCGGCGAAGCTCGCCGACCTGGGCCTCTACAGCGTCACCTTCGACCGCGACGTCAGCGCCTGCGCGATCCAGGCCACGATCGCCGCGACGGGCACCGACCCGGTCACGACCGACGGCGAGGTCAGCGCGTGGCGCAGCGCCACCGACGCGAAGGTGGTCACCGTGCGGACGGCCGCCCTCGACGGCACGGCGACGCCGGTGGCCATGGCGCCGGTCAACACCCTGCCCTTCCACGTGACGGTGCTCTGCTAGCGCCGGCCGGCTAGGAGGCGAGCAGCACCAGGGCCAGGCAGGTCGAGCAGGGCCCCGTCGGCCAGACGGGCCCGGCGCAGCAGGATGGGACGCTCGAGCATCGAGCTCAGCATCCGGCCGCCGGCGCCCGTCAGGCGCGGCGCCATCGCGATCACCGGGAGCGCGCGGCCCAGGCCGAAGGCGACCCCGATGACCAGGCCGGCGGCCGGCGATCCGAGCGCCACCGAGATCCCCGCGAGCGCCCACACGGCCAGCGTCAGCACGAACGTGGTGAAGCCCAGGCCCAGCAGGAGGCCGTAGAGCGCGCCCACCAGCGGCAGGGGCATCATCCGCCGCCAGGGCTCGGGCACCTGCCGCCGGATCTGCGGCACGACGCGCACGCCCGCCCACTCCCCGGCCGCCGCCAGGGCCGCCACCAGCGCCGCGACCACCAGCGCCAGCGCGGCGCCGCGCGTCTGGAGGGCGGCACCCAGCAGCGAGAGCGCCCCGAACGTGACGATCCCCCCGGCCACCGCCCCCACGGTGAAGGTGGCGCAGGCCAGCCAGGTCGCGCGGCCGCCGCGGCCGCCCTGGCCCAGGGTGTCGATCATCGAGAAGCCGCAGGGCGACCAGGCCCCGGTGACCCCCGCCACGAGCGCGGTCAGCGCCAGGACCACCGCCAGGGCATCAGGCACCGAGCGCGGCCTCGGCCAGGATCCTCTCGACCACCTCGTCGAAGCCCAGCCCGGCGGCCTCGGCGGCCTTCGGCAGGAGGCTCGTGTCGGTCATGCCGGGGATCGGGTTGATCTCGAGCACCCAGGGGCGCTCGTCCTCGTCGAGGATCATGTCCACCCGGCTCACGCCGCGGCACCCGAGGGCGCGGTAGCAGGCGATCGCGACCCGGGCGACCTGCTGGGCCACCGCGTCCGAAAGCAGTGCCGGCGCGACGAAGTCGGTCAGGCCGGGGGTGTAGCGGGCCTCGAAGTCGTAGAAGTCGCGGCCGCGCGGGATCGCCTCGACCACCGGCAGGGCCCAGGGCTCCTCGGTGCCGATCACCGACACGGCCAGCTCGCGACCCGGCACGAACCGCTCGAGCAGCACGCGGTCGTCGTAGGCGAGGGCGCTCATCAGGGCTCCCGGCACGTCGCCCGGCTCGTGGGCCACGGTGATGCCGAGGGCCGAGCCCTGCTTGGCGGGCTTCACGACCAGTGGCAGGCCCAGGCGGGCGCGGATCTCGGAGATGGCGTCGCCGGCGCCGAGCTCGCGGAAGGCCTCCTGGCGAAAGGCGTACGCGGGCGGGGTGTCGATGCCCGCCGCGGCGAAGTGCGCCTTGGCCACGACCTTGTCCATGGCCCGCTCGCAGGCGAGCACGCCGGGGCCGGTGTACGGGATCTCGAGGATCTCGAGCAGCTCCTGGACGGTCCCGTCCTCGCCCCCCTTCCCGTGGAGGGCGATGAACGCGGCGTCGGGCCGGCTCGCCCTGAGGGTGCGCACGAGGTGCTGGTCGACGTCGACCGACTCCACGTCGTGGCCGAGCCGGCGGAGGGCGGCCTCGGCGTTGGCCCCCGAGCGCAGGCTCACCTCGCGCTCCAGCGAGCGGCCGCCCTTCAGCACCGCGACCTTCACGCGGCGTCACCGTCCATCCCGCCCAGCGCGCGGTGGAGGTCGCTCATCTCGGCCACGGCCACCCCGAGGCGCCGGACGCCCTCGGTGAGCATCGGCTCCGGCACGCCCGAGAAGTTGAGCCGCATCGAGTTGCCGCCCCGGCCGTCGAGGAAGGCCCCCCGGCCCGGTACGAAGGCGACCTCGTGCTTGTCGCTCGCCAGCGCGAGCAGGTGCGTCGTGTCGAGGTACGACGGCAGCGTCGCCCACACGAAGAGGCCGCCGCCGGGGCGGCTCCAGGTCGCCTCGGGGGGCATCTCCTCCTCGAGCGCGCGCAGCAGGGCGTCCCGGCGTCCGCGGTAGATCACGTTGAGCTCCGCCACGTAGTCGCGCCAGTCGTGGCGGCGCAGGTACTCGATGACGAAGCGCTGCGAGAGCGTGGACGAGCACAGGTCCGCCGCCTGCTTGCCGAGGTTCATCTTGCGCAGCACCGACGCCGGCGCGGCGACCCAGCCCACCCGCAGGCCGGGCGAGAGGATCTTGGAGAAGGTCGACAGGTAGATCACCCACCCGGCGCCGTCGTCCAGCTCCCACAGGCTCGGCAGAGGCTCGCCCTCGAAGCGGATCTGGCCGTACGGGTTGTCCTCCACGATCAGCAGCTCGTGCTCGTGGGCGATCTCGATCAGGCGCTCGCGGCGCTCGAGCGACATCGTCACGCCGCCGGGGTTGTGGAAGTTGGGGATCGTGTAGAGGAGCTTGGGCGCCCGGCCCTCGGCGCCCAGCCGGGCCAGAGCCTCCTCCACCATGTCGACGCGCAGGCCGTCGCCGTCGAGCGGGATGTGCTCGACGCGGGCCTCGTAGGTGGTGAAGCTCGGGACGGCGCCGGGGTACGTGGGCCCCTCGGCGAGGATCGTGTCGCCCGGGTTGACGAAGGTGCGGATCGAGAGGTCGATGGCCTGCTGGCCGCCGCTCGTGACCATGATGTCGTCCACGCCCGCGCGGGCGCCCTCGTGGGCCATGATCTCGACGATCAGCTCGCGCAGCTCGGCGAGCCCCTCGGTGGGGCCGTACTGCAGGGCCGAGGCCAGGTGGTCGCGGGCGACGACCTGGGTGACCTCGTCGAAGATGGCCCGCTGGAACGACTCGGTGTTCGGGAAGCCGCCCGCCAGGGAGATGATCTCGGGGCGTTCGGAGAGCGACATGAGGTCGCGCATGACCGACGAGACGATGCCCGAGGCCCGCGACGCGAAGCGCACGTCGTACCGCGCGGAGTCGCCCGGCGTGAGGGCGCTCTCGTACCGCCGCGTGCCGGGCGGGGTCGTTCGGCGGGGCATCGGGTCTCCCATCGGATCCTCCACGATCACGGGGATTGTAGGCCACGATCGGCGGGGGACCGAGGAGGGCTCTGGTACCATCGCGCGTCGTGCCGATCCGGCCAGCCTCGCCCCCGGTGTTGCCCGAGGCGCGCCTTTTGCGCGTGCCGAGCATCCGCCGTGCCCAGTGGTCCGATTGGCGCCAGCTGATCCGCTTCTGCGTGGTCGGGGCGTCCGGCTATCTCGTGAACCTCGCCGTGTTCTCGGTGTGCGTTCACGCGTTCGACATCCACTACGTGGTCGCCGCCATCGCGGCCTTCTGCGTGGCCTGGACCAGCAACTTCATCTTCAACAAGTTCTGGACCTTCCAGCAGCACGGCCTGTCGGCGCTCCAGCAGGGCGCGCGATACCTGGCGGTGAGCCTCGTCGCGCTGGGCATGAACCTGATCCTCCTCGAGCTGCTCGTGCGCGCCGGGGTGCCGGAGGTGCCGGCCCAGGCGATCGCGATCGCCGCGGTCATGCCCGTGAACTTCCTGCTCAACCGCCGCTGGTCCTTCCGGTAGGGCGAATGCGCATCGGGCGACGAGCCGCCGTCGCCCTGGTCGTGGCTGCCCTGGCCGTGCTCGGCCCGGGGGGCGCCGCGGCCGCCCCGTCCCACGCCGTCGACGAGCCCACGCCCGGCGAGGCGACCGCGGCGGCCGGCGACCTGCTGCGGGCCGTGGGCGGCAAGGCGGGCGAGATCCGGAGCGCGCTGGGCGCCCCGGCGGCCACCCGCTCGCCCTCGCTCACCAACGACGAGGTCACGACGATCGCCCGCACCTCCGGCAAGCTCCAGGACTGGATCCGCGACCGCACCATCTCGCGCACGGCGGTCGACTACGACGCGAAGACGGGGCTGCACACGTACTGGGCGGTGAGCACGGACGCCGACGGCAAGGAGACCGTCGAGGCCCAGGTGTTCGTGTCCGACGAGAGCGGCCAGATCACCGAGGTGCGCACCGGCCCCCAGGTCGCCTGGATGATGGCCCGGGGGGGCGACGGCGCCTTCGGGCGGGCGATCAACCGGCCGGCGATCTGGCTGTCGCTGTGCGCGATCTTCCTCGTCGCCCTGCTGCCGGTGCTCTCGCCGCGCCGGCTGCTGTCGATGCGCACGCTCGACCTGCTGGTGCTGCTGTCGTTCAGCGTCTCCCTGATCTGGTTCAACCGCGGCGAGGTCTTCACCTCGGTCCCCCTCCAGTACCCCCCGCTGGTCTACCTCGCGCTGCGGCTGGCGTGGATCGCCGTCGCCCGGGTGCGCGCCGCCCGGCCCGAGCCCGAGGGCGCGCCCCGGACGGCGAGCGCACCGGCCGGCGGGGACGGCCCGCGGCGGCCCCTGTTCGGCGGGTCCGCGCCCACCTGGGTGCTGGTGACGCTGCTCATCATCACGCTGGCGCTGCGCTTCGGGCTCAACGCCTTCGACTCGAACGTGATCGACGTGGGCTACGCCGGGGTGATCGGCGCCGACCGGATCGCCCACGGCCAGACCCCGTACGGCACGATGCCCTCGGACTGCGGCAGCTGCGACACCTATGGGCCCCTGAACTACATCGCGTACGTGCCCTTCGAGGTGGCCCAGCCATGGGACGGGACCTGGGACTCGCTGCCGGCCGCCCACGGCGCGGCCACGCTCTTCGACCTGCTGTGCATCGGGGGCCTGCTGGTGCTGGGCTGGCGCCTGTCCGGGCTGCGCCTGGCGATGGGCCTCGCCCTGGCCTGGGCGGCGTTCCCCTTCACCGCGTTCGCCCTCGAGACCAACTCGAACGACTCGCTGGTCGCCGCGACCCTCATCTGGGGCCTCGTCGCCGCGCGCCATCCGATCGGCCGCGGCGTGATGCTGGGCCTCGCCCTGGGCACCAAGTTCGCGCCCGCGATCCTGCTGCCGCTGTGGAGCCGCCGCCCCTTCCCGCGCCCCTCGCCGGGGCGCAACCTGCTGCCCTACCTCGCCGGCCTGGCGATCGCGGGCGTGCTCACCGGCTGGGTGCTCCTGCTGGACGGCTCCGACGGCGTGCGGGCCTTCTGGTCGCGCACGGTGGGCTACCAGCTCGACCGCGACTCCCCGTTCTCGATCTGGGGGCAGCATCCGGGCCTGCGCCCGGTGCAGATCGGGCTGATGATCCTGGTGGCGGCGGCCGCGCTCGCGGTGCTGCGGTGGCCGCGCCGGCTCGACATGCTGACGATGACCGCCCTGTCGGGGGCCCTGCTGATCGGCATCGAGCTGACCGTGACCCACTGGTTCTATCTCTACATCCCCTGGTTCCTGCCCTTCGCGCTGGTCGCGATGGTCCCCGACTGGCCGCCGCCGCGGCGGCGGCCGCGCCCGTCCCCCGCGCCCGCGCGGGGGACGGCGCCCGAGCCCATGCCGGTGGCGACGTGACCTGGAGCCGGGTGCTGCCGTGGTTCGCCGTGGGGCTGGCGATCGTGGTGTGGGCGATCCCGCTGCAGCTGGGCGCCTACGCCGACGCGGTCATCACCGACATCCCCACCTACCAGCGGGCCTACGACCACATCGCCGCCGGCCAGGTGCCGTACGCCGACTTCAGCCTCGAGTACCCGCCCCTCGCCGCCGGGCTCTTCTGGCTCGCCGGCGTGCTGCCGGGCCCCTACGGCGTGACCTTCTCGGTCCTGATGCTGGCGTGCCTGTGCGCGACCATCCTCGGCGTCATCGCGCTGGCCCGGGCCATCGGACTGGACGTGCGCCGCCAGACGGCGGCCGCCGTGCTGGTCGCGCTGAGCCCCCTGATGGTGGGCAACCTGGTCGAGACGCGCTTCGACCTCGCCCTCGCCGCGCTGGTGGTCTGGACCCTCTGGGCGGCGGCCACGGAGCGCTGGCGGCTGGCCTGGGGGCTGCTGGCGGCGGCCACCCTGCTCAAGCTCGTGCCCCTGGCGCTGATCCCCGTGATGATCCTCTGGCAGCGCCACCGGGCCGGCACCCGGTCGGCCTGGGCCGGCCTCGGTGCCTGCCTCGCGCTGGTCGCCGCGGTGCTCGCGCCCTTCGTCGTGATGTCGCCCTCGGGCACGTGGGACCTGGCGCGGTACCACCTCGACCGCCCGCTCCAGCTCGAGGCCGTGGGCTCGGCGTACCTGCTGGGCCTCCACGCCCTCGCCGGGGTCCCCGTGACGGTCGAGAGCTCGTTCGGCAGCCAGGGGCTGGAGGGCACCGGTCCGGCGGTGATCGCCGGGATCTCGACGGCCGTGCTCATCGGACTGCTGATCGGCATCGCCTGGACGCTGTGGGTGGGGCTCCACCGCGCCCGCGCCCCGGGCGACGCCCGCCTCTTCGTGGCCGCATCGGCGGCCACGATCGTGGCGATGCTCGTGGCCGGCAAGGTGCTCTCCCCGCAGTTCATGGTGTGGCTGCTGCCGGTCGGCTTCCTGGTGGCCGGGCGCTACGGACGGGTGGCCGCCGCGCTGACCGCCGCCGCGATGCTCCTGACGTTCGCCTACTTCCCCCACCAGTACTGGGACCTCGTGGCGCTGGACGACGTGCCCATCGGGATCCTGGTGCTGCGCGACAGCGTCCTGATCGCGCTGCTCGCCGCGTGCTGGCCGCGCCCGAGCATCGCCGGGCGGCCGCTGGGCCGCACGCTGGGCAGGCGCCAGTCCGACACCGTCTCGCCGCCGGCCGTCGCGGCCCGCTACCTGGCCGAGTGAGCCCGCCCCCGACGCTCACGCGCCGGGAGCTCGGCCGAGCCACCCTGGCGCGCCAGCTGCTGCTGGAGCGGGCGCCGATCGACGCCGTCGAGGCGATCGGACGCATCGGCGGGATGCAGGCCCAGGAGCCGCGGCCACCCTTCATCGGGCTGTGGTCGCGCCTCGAGGGCTTCGCAGCGGACGACCTGCGCGACGCGCTGGCCCGGCGGCGCGTGGTGCGCGCGATGGCGATGCGCGCCACGCTCCACCTGCAGACCGCGGACGACCACCTCGCCACCCGCGCGGCCCTCGCGCCGGTGATGGACGCGGCCGTGAGGGTGCTCGGCGCGCGCGCCGCCGGTCTCGACCGCGACGCGGTGCTCGCGGCCGCACGGGCCTTCCTCGGCGAGGAGCCACGCACGTTCGCCCAGACCCGCGACCACCTGGCGCGGCTCTTCCCGGAGGTCGACGCGCGCGCGCTGGGCTACACGGTGCGCACGGCCCTGCCCCTGGTGATGGTGCCCTCCGACGACCGCTGGGCCTTCCCGGCCGACGCGCGCTTCACGCCCAGCGAGCGCTGGCTGGGGAGGCCGGTCGACCCGGCCGCGGGTCCGCAGGCGCTGGTGAAGCGCCACCTGGCGGCCTTCGGGCCGGCCAGCGCGACCGACGTGCAGGCCTGGAGCGGGCTGGGCGGGCTCGCGGCCGTGCTGGCCGAGCTCGCGCCACGCCTGGCCGTCTTCCGCGACGAGCGCGGTCGCACCCTGTACGACCTGCCGGACGCCCCCCGGCCGGGCGCGGACGCCCCGGCCCCGCCGCGCTTCCTGCCCGACTTCGACGCGCTCGTGCTGGCGCACGACGACCGCACCCGGGTGATCGCCGACGCGCACCGCTCCCGGCTGGTGACGCGCAACCTGCGCGTGCGCGCGACCTTCATGTGGGACGGCGAGGTGGCCGGCACGTGGACGCTCGAGCGCGCCCGCCGGACCGCCGTCCTGCGGCTCGCCCCGTTCGCGCGCCTGCCCAGGGGAGCCACCGCCGCGCTGCGCGACGAGGCCGAGCGGCTCGTCCGGTTCATCGACGAGGACGCGCACGACCACGACGTCAGCGTGGAGCGCCCCAGCCCGACGCGGTGACCGCCGTCACGCCTCCCGGCTGAACGTGGAGATCGCGGTCGCCCGGCCGGTCGCCTCGGCGTCCACGACCGCGCCCTGCACCAGCACGCCGCCGTCGGCCGGCTCGAAGCGCCCCGAGCCCGCGGTCAGGAAGCGGCGCAGGACGATCTCGGTGCGGACCCCGATGACCGAGTCGTGCGGACCGGTCATGCCGAGGTCGGTGACGTACGCCGTGGCGCCGCCGAGGATGCGCGCGTCCGCCGTCTGGACGTGCGTGTGGGTGCCCACGACCGCCGTCACCCGGCCCGTGAGGTGGTGGGCGAGGGCGATCTTCTCGCTGGTGGCCTCGGCGTGGACGTCCACCAGGACGATGTCCGCGGCGCGGCGGGCCTGGTCCACCAGGTCGTCGATCACCGCGAAGGGGCTGTGGGCGGCGGTCAGGAAGACGGCGCCCATCACGTTGATGACGCTGACCGGACCGGCCGCCGAGTTGACGGTGGTGATGCCGCGCCCCGGGGCGCGCACCGCGATGTTGGCGGGCCGCAGCATGCGGGGCTCGCTCTCGAGCATCCCGTGGATCTCGGCCTTCTGGAGGGTGTGGTTGCCGCCGGTCAGCACGTTGACCCCCGCGTCCAGCAGGTCGCGCGCCTGGCGCGGGGAGGTGCCCGCCCCGGCCGCCGCGTTCTCGGCGTTGACCACGACGAGGTCCGGGCGGTGCTCCTCGCGCAGCGCGGGCAGCGCCTCGAGGAGGGCGCGCATGCCCACTCCACCCACCACGTCGCCGACGAAGATCACCCGCATTCGGCCCACACTAGTGGGTCGGGTGGGCTCAGAGCGTGAGCCCCGCCTGGGTCCGCACCAGCTCGATGTCCACGTGGTTGCCGGCGTCCGCGGTGAACTGGGCGATCTCCTGCTGGGCGACGCCCGAGAAATCGCGCACCCGGCCCAGCTCGGTGACGCCCGCGCGCACGGGGGTGCCGACACTCGGACGCGGGTCGGTGCCCGGCTCGTCCAGGTGGGACATGCGCAGCACGAGGCCCGCGGCGGCGGCCGACGGCGTGATCGTGACCTCGTACCCCTCGACCCGGCCCGACAGCGTGTAGTCGCTGACGCTGGCGATGACGCCGTCCACGGGCGAGTAGACCGTGGTCCCCGCGGGCGCGCCCACGTCGAGCCCAGCCGTGTCGGGACCGACGCGGCCCCGGCGGTCGGCCTGGTGGATGCGGACGTTCCCGGGCGCCGTCAGGGCCACCCCGGACGAATCGTCGATCGCGTGGAAGGCCATGGCGGTCACCCGGCCGGGGTTGACCGGAATGTGCACCTCCACGCCCTCGGCGCGGGCGATCACGAGCTCGGGCGGGCGGGCGCCCGAGCCGAGCTCGGGAGAGGGCACGGGCGAGGCGAGCGGCCCCGTGTCGGAGCTCGCGTTGCCGCCGACGATGCCCAGGACGAGGGCGAGCACGGCGACGATGGCGATGGGGATGGCGGCCGAGACCAGCGCGCGCCGGTCGCGTCGCAGGGGCTTGCGCCGTCGGGCGGCGCGCCGTGCGGCGAGCTGCTCCCTGGTGAGGGGGGGCATAGCGCGCCAGCGTAGCTCAGGCGTGCCGCGGTGTGCCAGGCGGGGGACGTCCGAGGGCTAACATCACGCCGATGAGCGGGCGAAGCGCCCCCCAGCCCCTGTGGGCGAAGCTGGTGGCCGTCGCGGCCCTGCTCGCGATCGTATGGATCCTCGGCCAGCTGATCGGGCCGGTGCTCGTGATCTTCGCGGTCTCGACGATCGTCGCGCTCCTGCTGAACCCGCTGGTGCGCATGCTGCGGCGCCTCCACATCCCGCGCGGGCTCGCCGTCCTGGCGGTGTTCACGGGGTTCATCGCGGCCATCGCGCTGGCGATCTTCCTGATCATCTCGCCGGTGCGGACCCAGGTCGAGGAGATCCAGGCCAACCTGCCCGCCTACACCGACCAGGCCGAGCGCCAGGCCGACCGGCTGCAGCGGTTCTTCGACGAGCGCGGCATCGACGTGGACGTCAAGGCCCGCTCCGACGCCTTCCTCGCGGGCCTCCAGGACCGCGCCTCCGAGGCGGCCGACAACGTGGTTGACTACAGCCTCAACGTGCTGGGCGTGGTGATCCAGCTGATCCTGATCCTCGTCAGCTGCATCTACATGCTGCTGGACGCCCCACGCATCCTGCGCTTCGCCAAGCGCATCGGAGGGCCGCAGGCCGGGGTGTTCCTGCGCCGCACCGAGCGGACCCTGACCGAGTACGTCAAGGCCCAGCTGCTGATCTCGCTGGTGATCGGCACGAGCGCCGGGATCGTCCTGTGGATGTACGGCGTCACCGGCATCTTCCCCCTGGGGGCGACGTTCGCGGTGGCGTTCGCCGCCTGGGTCTTCCTGATGGAGTTCGTCCCCTACGTGGGCCCGATCCTGGGGGCGGTGCCGCCGGTGCTCCTGGCCCTGTTCACGTCCCCGCTGGCGGCCCTGTGGGTGGTCGTGGCCTTCGTGGCCATCCACCAGCTCGAGGGCCATGTCGTGGTGCCCAAGATCATGGGCGGGGCCGTCGGCGTCCACCCGCTGGTGGTCATCTTCGGCCTGCTGATCGGCGAGCAGGTTGCCGGGATCGTCGGGATCCTGATCGCGATCCCGGTGGTCGTGGTCGTCAAGGAGGCCGTCACGTTCGCGACCGAGGAGCTGGGCCTGGGCGCCAGGGACGAGCAGCCCACCCCGGTCCCGGCGACCGCGATCGAGCCACCCGCGCTGCGGCCCAAGTCCTGAGCGGCCCGGCGCCCGAGACCCCGGTGCTCGTCGCCCGCGGCCTGCGCCGCGACTACCGCGGCGTGCGCGCCCTGGACGGCGTGGACCTCGACCTCACCGGGGGCGAGGCGGTCGCCCTGCTGGGGCCGAACGGCGCCGGCAAGACCACGCTCCTCACGATCCTGGCCGGGGTGACCCGCCCGGGGGCGGGCAGCATGGAATGGGGGGCGGCGGCGGCCCCGCGCGTGGGCTGGGTGCCCCAGCGCCCCGCCCTGTACCCCCGCCTGTCCGCCCGCGAGAACCTGCGCCTGTTCGCCGCCCTCGAGGGGGCCGACGACGCGGGCGCGGTGGCCGACGACCTGGTCGGGCGCGCCGACCTCGGCGAGGTGGCCGACCGGCGCGCGGGCGAGCTGTCCACCGGCACGCTTCAGCGGCTCAACCTGGCGATCGCGCTGGCGGGGCGCCCGAGCGTGCTGCTGCTGGACGAGCCCACCGCCACGCTCAGCCCGGACCAGCGCCGGCGCCTGTGGCGGTGGCTGGACGAGCTGCGCGGCGGCGGCCTGGCGCTGCTGTTCTCCACCCAGTCGGTCGACGAGGCCGCCCGCCACGGCGACCGGCTGCTCGTGCTCGCGGGCGGGCGGGCGCTGTTCGCCGGCTCGCCGGACGAGCTGGTGCGCGCGCACGGCTCGGGCGACCGCGCCGACGCCGAGCTCGCGTTCATGCGCCTCGTCGCACCCGAGCCGGGCGAGGACGGCGGATGAGGGCCTTCGGCCTGCTGCTGGGCAAGGACGCGCGCCTGCTGGCGCGCTCGCCGGTCCTGCTGCTGGTGCTGGTGGTCTACCCGGTGCTGGTGGCGCTGCTGGTCGCCGCGGCGCTCCAGAGCGACGACCGGCGGCCGTCGGTGGCCGTGGTCGTCCAGGACACGTCCGGGCGCACGGTGGCGGTGGGCGACCAGCGTCTCGGGGTGGACGACTACGTGGCGCGGCTCTCCGAGGACGTGGACGTGAAGCGCCTCGACGCGGAGGACGCCCGGCGGGCGCTCGACGACGGGCGGGTGACCGCGGTCCTGACGATCCCGGAGGGCTTCGTCAGCGACCTCCAGTCCGGCGTCCGCCAGCCGGTGCTCACGCTGGACGCGAGCCGGCGCACCCCGATCGAGGCCGACCAGGTGGTGCGCAACCTCGAATCGGCCGTCTACCGGCTCAACCAGCGCCTGGCCGAGGGATACGTCGACCAGGTGCTCCGGCTCGTTGACCTCGTGCAGGACGGTGGCGAGCTGGGCGCCTTCGGGCGCAGCACGAGCGCGCTCGGCCTGGTCAACAGCCGGGAGGTGGTGACCGACCTGCAGGCGCGGCTGCGGGCGCAGGGCGACAGCGCGGCGGCGGCCCAGCTCGACCCGATCCTGGCCTTCATCGACACCACCCAGCGCAACCTCGACCTGGCCAAACCGGCGGCCAACGCGATCCGCGCCCCGATCGATCTCGAGGTGACCGAGGCGCCGGCCGGGCGCGAGCCGCTGTCGGCCTTCGGGTTCGCCGGGGCGCTGCTGGTGAGCCTGGGCCTGGTGGGCATCCTGCTGGGCGCGGCCGCCATGGCGTCCGAGCGCGAGGACAACGTGCTGGTGCGCCTGCGGCGGGGGCTGGTGCCGCCGTGGGCCCTGGTCGCCCAGAAGATGGTGTTCGTGGCCGCGGCCTGCCTGGTGGTGGGGCTGGTGCTGCTGGCGGGCGTCGCCCTGTTCACGTCGGTCGAGGTGGGGCGCTGGGCCCTCTGGCTCCCGGCGCTGGTGCTGGCGGGCCTGGCGTTCGGGGCGTTCGGCGTGCTGGCCGGGGCCCTGGCGCGCGAGACGCGCACCGCCCTGCTGGTGGCGCTGATGATCGCCCTGCCGCTGATCGCGCTCGCGCTGCTGCCGGGCGTGTCCGCGGCGGTGGCGGTGGCGTCGCTCGTGCCCTTCGGGCCGGCCTTCGACGCCTTCCAGACCCTGCTGGTGGAGCCCACCGTGAGCGCGGGCGACGTCGCCCTGGCGCTGGGGCACCTGGCGCTGCTCGCCGCCGTCTTCGGGGCGGCCGCCGCGCTCGTGGTGCGCCGCCGGCAGGCCTAGCCCAGCGCGCGCGCCGGACGCGCCAGCGCGTCGGCCAAGCGGCGGCGGTACTCCTCGGGGGAGATGGCCACGGCGCCGAAGCGACGCGTGTGCTCGGAGGCGGCCTGGATGTCCCACAGCGTGAAGCGGGCGCGCGCCAGCAGCGCCGCGGTGGCCACCAGGGCCGCGTTGCCGGCATCGGGCGCGCGGTGGAACATCGTCTCGGAGCTGAACATGCTCCCCAGGACGACGCCGAACAGGCCCCCGCAGAGGATCCCGCCGCGCCAGGTCTCCACGCTGTGGGCCCAGCCGGCGCGGTGCAGGCCGATGTAGGCGCGCACCAGGCGCGGGGTGAGCCACACGCCGTTGCGGCGCTCGGCGCACGCCCGCGCCACCGCGTCGAAGGCGGTGTTGACGCGCACCTCGTAGCCGGCGCGCGCGACGCCGCGGCGCACCGAGCGCGGCGTGCGGAAGGCCTCGACCGGGATCACCGAGCGGGGATCGGCCTCGAACAGGCCCACCGGGCCGTCGGCCCCCTCCGCGTCCATGGGGAAGTAGCCGTGGGCGTAGGCGGCGAGCAGGGCGTCGGGCGACAACGAGGGGTGATCGTCGGCGCGCGGGCCCATCGCCCCACGGTACGCCCGCGGGCCGCCGGCGCGCGGGGCGCGTAACGTCACGCGATCCCACCCGGAGGGAACCGTGACACGCCTTCTCTACGCATTCCTGCCGTTCGTCGGCGGCGCCATGATCGCCGCGCAGGCGCCGGTCAACGCGCGCCTGAGGGTCGCGCTGGGCTCCCAGTTCGGCAGCGCGGTCGTCTCGTTCGGCGTCGGCCTCGTCCTGCTGCTGGGGGCGATGGTCGTGAGCGGCCAGGGCGGCGCGCTCGGCGCGGCCGGCTCGGGCCCGTGGTGGGCGTACCTGGGCGGCCTCTTCGGCGCCGTCTTCGTGGTGGCCACGCTGGTCGCCTCGCCGCGCATCGGCGTGACCGTGACCTTCGTGGCCGCGATCGCCGGTCAGATCATCCTGTCCTCGCTCATCGATCGCTTCGGCTGGTTCGGCGTCACCGCCGTCGCGGTGACGTGGGAGCGGGTCGCCGCCCTCGTGCTGATCCTGATCAGCCTGGTGCTGCTGCTGCGCTCGGCCTGACCGGACCGGCTAGGGGACCCAGGTGTCCCCGGCCGGGGTGAGCACCAGCTCGTGGGTCCACCCGCGCGGGCTCTGGGAGGCCAGATAGGCGGCCGCGGCGGCGACGTCCCGCGGGGTCATCGACTCCACCGCCTCGCGCCCCTCCATGGGGTTGCGGTCGGTCTGGATGATGCCGTCGGCCACCAGCAGAGCGACGTGGACGCCCCTCGGGCGCAGCTCCAGGGCGAGCGCGTGGGTGAGGGCGCGCGCGCCGAACTGCGCGGCGGCCCACGGGCCGCGGCCGGGCATGGCGCGGCGGGCCGAGCCGCCCGAGATCTGGATGAGCGTGCCGGCGCCCCGGCGCTCGAGGGCGGCGCCGCCGCCGCGCAGGATCGCCCAGGCGGCCGGCAGGAAGCCGGCCATCCACGAGTCGAGCCGCTCCGGGGGGGCGGAGGCCACCGGACCGCCGCCGAAGCTGTGGTCGCGGGGCACCGAGGTCGTCGCGTTGACGATCAGGTCGAGCCCGCCGAGCTCGGCCTCGGCGCGGCCGAGGGCCTCGGCGACCACGGCGTGATCGGCCGCGTCGCCGCGCAGGGCGGCGACCTCGGGGTGGGCGTCGCGCAGGAGGTCGATCGTCTCCTGGCTGCGCGCCACGGCCAGCACGCGCCAGCCCGCCGCGACGCGGTCGGCGACGATGGCGCGCCCGACGTTGCGGGCGCCGAACACGACGAGGACAGGTGGGCCGCTCACCCGGGCAGTGTGCCAGCGGTGGGCCCCACGGCGCCGGAGTAGACTCCCACAGGTGATCGAGGGTCCGGAATCCGCCGTCAGCACCCGATTCCCGCAGGTGCGCATGCGCCGCCTGCGCGGGGGGCCGGCCATGCGGCGGATGGTGCGGGAGACGCGGTTGTCGCCCGACCAGCTCATCCTGCCCCTGTTCGCGATCGAGGGGCGCGACACCGAGCACCCCATCGCCGCGCTGCCCGGGCAGTCGCACCTGTCCCCGGACCTCATCGCGCGCACGGCCCGCCGCGCGCACGCCGCGGGGGTGCCCGCGGTGCTGCTGTTCGGCGTGACCGGCCACAAGGACGCCGCGGCGAGCGCGGCGAGCGACCCGGCCGGGGTGGTCCAGACCGCGGTCGCCGCCGTCAAGGACGCGGTGCCGGAGATGGTCGTGATCACCGACGTCTGCCTGTGCGCGTACACCGACCACGGTCACTGCGGCGTGCTGGTGGACGGCGCGGTCCACAACGACCAGAGCCTCGAGGTCCTCGCGCGGGTGGCCGTGAGCCACGCCGAGGCCGGCGCCGACGTCGTGGCGCCCAGCGACATGATGGACGGGCGCGTGGCCGCGATCCGCGCCGCGCTCGACGCCGAGGGGCACGAGGACACGTCGATACTGGCCTACTCGGCCAAGTACGCCTCGGCGCTCTACGGGCCGTTCCGCGAGGCGGCCGGATCTGCCCCCGGCACCGGCGACCGGCGCGGGTACCAGATGGACGCCGCCAACGGCCGCGAGGGCGTGCGCGAGGCGCTGCTCGACGCCGCCGAGGGCGCCGACATGCTGATGGTCAAGCCGGCCGCCGCCTACCTGGACGTGATCGCCGCGGTGCGGGCGGCCTCGGACCTGCCGCTGGCGGCGTACCACGTGAGCGGGGAGTACGCGATGATCAAGGCCGCCGCCGAGCGCGGGTGGCTGGACGAGCGGGCGGCGGCCATGGAGATCCTCACCGGCATCGCGCGCGCCGGCGCCGACCTGGTCATCACCTACTACGCCGAGGACGCCGCGCGCTGGATCGACGAGGAGAGGGCATGACGACCGCCGCGACCCCCCGGGTCCACCACAAGCCCGACGAGGCCGACCGCGAGCTGCTCAACCAGCTCCAGGCGGGCCTCGCGTTCGTCCGCACGCCCTTCGCGGAGATCGGCGGGCGCATCGGCATGGACGAGGAGGAGGTGCTGCGGCGCCTCACCCGCCTCAAGGAGGCGCGGATCGTCCGCCAGCTGTCGGCGATCTTCGACACGCGGGCCCTGGGCTACACCAGCAGCCTGGTGGCGGCGCGCTACCCGGACGACCGCCTCTTCGAGGCCGCCGACATCGTCGGCGGCCACCCCGGCGTGAGCCACAACTACCGGCGCACCCACGCGTTCAACCTCTGGTACACGCTGGCCTGCGAGCCCGACTCGCGGCTGGGGCTCGAGGAGACGATGAACCTCCTCCACGAGGCGTCGGGCGCCGAGTTCGACGCGCCTGCTGCCCACGCTCAAGCTCTACAAGATCAACGTGCAGCTGGACATGACCGGCACGCGCTCGGTCGAGGCCAAGGAGGAGGCGCCCAAGCCGCCCCCGACCCGGGGCGACGGCGTGCTCCCGACCGAGGCCGACAAGGCGCTCATCGGGGTCCTCCAGCGCGACCTGCCGGTCGAGTCGCAGCCCTTCGACGCCTGGGCGCGCGACGCCGGCGTGACCGTGGACGAGCTGCTCGAGGCCTGCCAGGTGTTCGTTGACCGCCACTACATGCGCCGCTTCGCGGCGGTCCTCAACCACCGCAAGGCCGGCTTCGGCGCCAACGGCATGGCCGTGTGGCGGGTGCCGGAGGAGGACCTCGAGGAGATCGGGCCCCGGATGGCCGCGTTCCAGGCCGTCTCCCACTGCTACAAGCGCCCGACCTACCCCGACTGGCCGTACAGCATCTTCACGATGGTCCACGCCCGCTCGAAGGAGGCGTGCGAGGAGGCCATCGAGGCGATCGCGCAGGACACCGGCCTCACCGACCCCTCCCGCCGCGCGATCCTCTACTCGACGTACGAGTTCAAGAAGATCCGTCTCATGTACTTCACTCCGGACTACCGCGAGTGGGAGGACCTCGCGCTCGCCGGGGCCCCGCTGCCCCGATGGCGCACCTGACCGCGGGGACGCGCAGCGGCGAGCTGTTCGCGCGCGCGCAGCAGGTGCTGGTGGGCGGGGTCAACTCGCCGGTGCGGGCGATGCGCGCCATCGGTCGCGACCCCCTGTTCATCGCGCGGGCGCAGGGGCCCTACGTGTGGGACGCCGACGGCAACCGCTACCTCGACTTCCTGTTCGACCTGGGGCCCGGCGATCCTCGGCCACGCCCCCGAGGCCGTGATGCGCGCGGTGGGCGACGCCCTGCCGCTGGGCACGTCCTACGGGGCCCCCACCGAGCGCGAGGTGGTCTTCGCGGAGGCGGTGTGCGACGCGGTGCCGTCGGTCGAGCAGCTGCGCATGACCTCCTCCGGCAGCGAGGCCGTGATGGGGGCGCTGCGCCTGGCGCGGGCGGCCACCGGGCGCGATCCCATCGTCAAGGTCGCCGGCGGCTACCACGGCGCCATCGACGGGCTGCTGGCCGAGGCCGGCAGCGGCCTGACGACGCTCGGCGTGCCGTCCAGCCCGGGCGTGACCGCCGCCGCCACCGCCGCCACCCGCATCGTCCCCTACAACGACGTCCCGGCGGCCGCGGCGGCGCTGGAGGGCGCGGCCGCGATGCTCGTGGAGCCGGTCGCCGGCAACATGGGCGTCGTCCCGCCGGCCGACGGCTACCTGGCGGGGCTGCGCGAGGCGTGCGACCGGGCCGGGGCCCTGCTCGTCCTCGACGAGGTGATCACCGGCTTCCGGGTGGCCCGCGGCGGGGCCCAGGAGCGCTACGGCGTCCGTGCCGACCTCACGTGCTTCGGCAAGATCATCGGCGGCGGGCTGCCCGTGGGCGCGTTCGGCGGCCGCCGCGAGGTGATGCGCGAGCTCGCCCCCGAGGGCCCCTGCTATCAGGCGGGCACGCTGTCGGGGAACCCGCTCGCCACCGCGGCCGGCCTCGCCGTGCTCACCGAGCTCGCGCGCCCCGGCGTCTACGACCGGCTCGAGCAGTCGGGCGCCGCCCTCCAGGAGGCGCTGCGCGACAGCGGCGCGCCCGTGACGGTCAACCGGGTCGGCTCGATGCTCACGCCCTTCTTCGCCGAGGGGCCCGTGACCGCGTACGCCGACGCCACCGCCAGCGACGTGGACGCCTACGCCCGCTTCGCGCGGGCCCTGCTCGACGACGGCGTCTATCCCCCGCCGTCGCAATTCGAGGCGTGGTTCACGAGCCTCGCCCACGGCGACGCGGAGCTCGCCCGCGCCCGCGAGGCGTTCGGGCGGGCGGGCGCCGCGTGAGGGCCGTCCTGGCGGACGAGCCGAGCCTCGCCGGCGAGCTGATCCAGCCGGCCGCGGCGCCGCTGCTGGCCCCGCTGGTCGTGCCGCCGCTGACCGCCGACCAGGCGACCGGCCTCGACCTGATCCTGGAGGGCTTCCTGCTGCACCACGGCACCCCCCGCCACCTGTCCCCCGCGGTGCCCGGGCGCGAGGTGCTGGCGGGCGACTACTGCTACGCGTACGGCCTGGTGCGCATCGCGGCGGCGGGCGATCTGTTCGTGGTCGAGGCGCTCGCCGACCTGATCGCCGTGGGCGCCGGACTGGTCGCCTCCGGCGACCGGGCCTCGCTGGTGCCGCTGTGGCGCGCCACGACGGCCGCGATCGCGGCGCGCGGCGGCCCGGACGGCGAGCGCGTCACCCGGGCCTTCATCGCCGGCCGGCACGCCCTGCGCGAGCGCCGCGACGCCTCCGGCCTGGAGGCCCTCGCCGTGACCCTCCCGCCCACCCCCGCCCTGGCCGAGGCGCTCTCGGCATGAAGGACCTGCGCGACTGGATCGCCCTCCTGGAGAGGAACGGGGAGCTGGTGCGCATCGACGCGCCGGTCGATCCGGCGCTCGAGATCACCGAGATCGCGGACCGCGTCTCCAAGGCGGGCGGGCCGGCGCTGCTGTTCACGAACGTGACCGGCAGCCGTCTGCCGGTGCTGATCAACCAGTTCGGCACCGACCGGCGCATGTGCATGGCGCTCGGCACCGAGAGCCTCGACGCGCTGGGCGCGCGCGTCGAGTCGCTGATGGACCTCCAGCCGCCCCAGGGCGTGGTGGCCAAGATGAAGGCGCTCGGCAAGCTGCGCGAGCTGGCGTCGTTCTCGTCCAAGATCGTGAAGGACGGCCCCTGCCAGGAGGTGTGGCTGGACGAGCCGGACCTCGACCTGCTGCCCATCCTCACGTGCTGGCCCGACGACGGAGGCCCCTTCGTCACGCTGCCGCTCGTGTTCAGCCGCGACCCGGTGACCGACGCGCGCAACTGCGGCATGTACCGCATCCAGAAGGTTGACCGGCGCACGGCGATGATGCACTGGCAGATCCACAAGGACGGGGCGGCCCACCTGCGCGACTCGCAGGGGCGCGTGCCGGTGGCCGTCGCGATCGGCTCGCACCCGGCCACCACCTACTCGGCCAGCGCCCCCCTGCCGCCGGGGATCGACGAGATGATCTTCGCGGGATTCCTGCGCGGCAAGAGCGTCGAGATGGTGCGCTGCCGGACGGTCGACCTCGAGGTGCCCGCCGAGTCGGAGGTCGTGCTCGAGGGGTACGTGGACGCCAACGACCTGCGGCCGGAGGGTCCCTTCGGCGACCACACCGGCTTCTACACGCCGGTGGACGACTACCCGACCTTCCACGTCACCGGCATGTCGATGCGCCGCGACGCCGTGTACGCGACGACGATCGTGGGACCCCCGCCCATGGAGGACTTCTTCCTGGGAAAGGCCACCGAGCGGCTCTTCCTGCCGATCATCCGGATGACGCTCCCCGATCTGGTGGACATGAACCTGCCCCTCGAGGGGGTGTTCCACAACTGCGCGATCGTCTCGGTGCGCAAGCGCTACCCGGGTCACGCCAAGAAGCTCATGAGCGCCATCTGGGGGCTGGGCCTGCTGTCGCTGAGCCGGTGCGTGGTCGTCGTGGACCACGACGTGGACGTGCAGGACGTGTCGGCGGTGGCCTTCCAGGCGTTCTCGAACGTGGACGCCGGCCGGGACATGCTGGTGGTGGAGGGCCCGGTCGACGCGCTCGATCACGCCGCGCCCTACTTCGCGTACGGCGCCAAGGTGGGCTTCGACGCCACGCGCAAGTGGGAGGGCGAGGGCGTCGTGCGACCCTGGCCGGACGCGATCGTGATGAGCGACGAGATCCGCTCTCTGGTCGATCGCCGGTGGGCCGAGTACGGGATCGATCGCCCCGCCGATAAAGGGACGTCCGGCCCGGGAGGGCGTCGTTGATTCTGCCCTCCCCGTCGGGTTGAATCCCCCAAGCGTGCCGGGGTCCGGCCGCGGAACGAGATCGCAGGAGGTCGGGGTTGGCAGACAGCCAGGGTGAGGGGAACGGCGAGGGCGGCCGCGGGGCCCAGTACAGCGGGCCCGTCGCGCACGAGCCGGAGCCGGTCCACGATCACCACGACGACCCCGCCTTCATCACGCGGACGAAGTTCCTGACCGGCGTCGCCGTCGTCACCGGCGGCGTCATGACGGCGGCGATCCTGGTGCCCGTCGTCGGCTTCGCGGCCGCGGACACGCTCAAGGAGGAGGAGTGGCAGTGGGTCGACATCGGCCCCATGTCCGACTTCCCCGACGGCAAGGTCACCTCCATCGCCGTCTCCGGTCCCTCCCCGGAGTCCGACCGGCGCGCCTACGTGCGCCACAAGGACAACGCCGTGATCGCGATCTGGAACCGCTGCGCCCACCTCGGGTGCCCGGTCGCCTACTCCGAGGGCGGCGACGTCTACGCCTGCCCCTGCCACGGCGGCGCCTACGACTCGCTGGGCCTGGTCACCTCCGGCCCCCCGCCGCGGCCCCTCGACCGCTTCGACGTCAAGATCGTGACCCCCGCCGGCAAGGACGTGGCGCAGCAGGAGGTCCCGGCGGACGGGTGTCCGACCACCGCGGCCAAGGCCGACGATCGCCTCCTGCTCGGGCGCCCGTTCTCGATCGACGAGGAGCAGCAGCCCTACTCGCTCCACGGTCCCGGTGAGCCGGTCACCGGCGTACTCGCCAACCTCTACCCCTTCTCGTAGGAGAGCGATGGCGACCGACATCGGACCGAAGAACCCGCTGATCAAGGTCGGCGAGGAGGCCGCCGACTACATCGACCGCCGCAGCGGGTCGACCACGGGCTTCAAGTGGATGCTGTTCCGCAACATCCCGGCCGAGACGAGCTGGTTCCAGACGCTCGGCTTCACGGCCATGGCCCTCTTCGGCATGCAGGCCATCACGGGGATCATCCTCGCGATGTACTACCAGCCGGACCCGAGCACGGCCTACCAGAGCATCGACGCCATCACCCACGACGTCACCTGGGGCTGGCTGGTGCGCGGCATGCACAAGTGGGGGGCCAGCGCGATGATCGTGGTGGTCTTCCTGCATCTGGGCCGCGTCTTCTTCTTCGGGTCGTACAAGTACCCGCGCGAGCTGACCTGGGTCACCGGCGCGCTGCTGCTCGTCCTCACCATGTTCATGGGCCTCACCGGCTACCTGCTGGTGTGGGACCAGAAGGCGTACTGGGCGACGGTCGTGGCGGTCAACATCACCGCCAGCGCGCCGATCATCGGCCCCTACATCGCGGACATCCTCCGCGCCGGACCGGAGTTCGGACCCACGACGCTCTCACGCTTCTACTCCATCCATATGCTCGTGATACCCGGGGCCATAGCCACCTTCATCGGGTTGCACCTGTTCCTGATCACGAAGCTCGGGATCGCGGAGCCGCCCTACAGCCACCGCCGGATGGCGGTCGAGCGCTCCGAGGAGGAGGCGCGCCGCGCCGCCGAGCGCGAGCGGCTGCCGTACGGCCGCCGGCCCGTCCCGGCCTCCGCGCCGGACGCGGCGCCGCAGCCCACCGCGGCGTCTGACGGTGGCTCGTGAACCGCGGCCAGCAGGAGTACTACAAGCGGGACTACGCGCAGGCCAAGAAGGAGGGCAAGCCCTTCTTCCCCTACGCGGTCTACAAGGACCTGATCGTCGCGACGCTCGCGATCGGCATCGTGATCGCCCTGGCGATCGTCCACCGCGTCGAGGTCGGGGAGCCGGTCAACCCGGCGAGCACCGACTTCGTGCCGCGGCCGGAGTGGTACTTCTTCTTCCTCTTCGAGCTGCTCAAGATCTTCAAGGGTCAGAACGCGCTGATGCCGGTCATCATGGCGACGTTCATCATCCCCAACATCCTCATGATCCTGCTCATCGCCACCCCCTTCATCGACCGGGGGCCGGAGCGCAGGATCCAGAAGCGCCCGATCGCCCTGTTCTCGGGCATCGCGGTGATCGTCTTCCTCGCCTACATGACCAACACCGGGGCCAACTCCAACGAGGGCGTCGGCACCGAGGGCCTGCCGATCACCGTCAACGACGAGACGGCCAAGGCCGGCGAGGCGCTGTTCTTGGCAAACGGGTGCACCTCGTGCCATCAGATAGCCGGAGTCGGCGCGCCCGGACCGGGGCCCAACCTCACCGACGAGGGGTCCAAGGGGCACCCACCGGAGTTCTACGAGGGCTTCCTCAAGGACCCCCCGGGGAACGTGATGCCGAACTTCACGACCTTCACCGCCGAGCAGTACAACCAGCTGGGGACCTTCCTCAGCGGCCTCGGCACCGAGTACAAGTAGGCGCCACCCATCCACAGCCGGCCGCAGCCCAGCGGCCGGCTGTGGCGTCGGCGCCACGGCCCCCCGCTACCATCGGGTGACCTGATGCGCGTATTCCTGGGGATCACCGGAGCGAGCGGGGCCATCTACGGCGGCCGGGCGCTCAACGCCCTGACCGCCGCCGGCTGCGACGTCGGCCTGTGCGTGAGCGATTCGGGCGCCCACGTCATCAGCCACGAGATCCTCGAGGCCGGGGTCCGCCCCCCCGACGACCCCGCCCTGGTGGTGACCACGTTCATCGACCGCTTCGCCGCCTCGCCGGGCAGCGTGACTCTCCTGGGGCTCAACGACCTCACGGCCCCCTTCGCGTCGGGCTCGTCCCTGGCGCCGGCGGCCCTGATCGCCCCCTGCTCGGGCGCGACCCTCGGAGCCATCGCCCACGGAACGGCCCGCAACCTCATCCACCGCTGCGCCGACGTGATGCTCAAGGAGCGCCGCCGGCTCGTGCTGATGCCGCGCGAGACGCCCCTCAGCCTGATCCAGATCGAGAACATGGCGACCGTCACCCGGGCGGGGGCCGTCGTGATGCCGGCGATGCCGGGCTTCTACGGCCTGCCGCGCGCCATCGACGATCTCGTGGACTTCATGGTCGCCAAGGCCCTCGACCACCTGGGCGTCGAGAACCACCTCATCGCCCGCTGGGGCGAGGACGCGGCGGCGCGGCCGGGGCGCGGCGCGTGACCACGTCGGGACGCCTGCCCGCGCCCGAGGTGCGGGAGATGTTCGACCGCATCGCCCCGCGCTACGACCGCCTCAACCGCGCGATGACGGCCGGGCTGGACGGGCGCTGGCGCCGGGCCGCGGCGGCCGCCGCCGACCTCGCCGCCGGCGACCGGGCGCTGGACTGCTGCACCGGCACGGGCGACCTGGCGCTGGCGCTTGCCGAGCGCGTCACCGACGCCGGCGAGACGGTCGGCGTGGACTTCTCCGAGCCGATGCTGCGCCTGGCCCGCGAGAAGGCGGCCGCGCGCGGCCGGCGGGTCGACTTCCGCGTGGGGGACGCCCTCGCGCTGCCCTTTCCCGACGACGCCTTCGACGCGGCGACGGTGGCCTTCGGCATCCGCAACGTCGCCGACCTCGACCGCGGCATCGCGGAGATGGCGCGCGTCGTCCGGCCCGGCGGGCGGGTCGTGATCCTCGAGATCACCACGCCCCAGCGCCTGCGCCCCTTCTACGACGTCTGGTTCGGCCGCGTCGTGCCCCAGCTCGGGCGCCTGATGGGCCGGGACGCGGCCGCCTACTCCTATCTTCCGGCCTCGGTGCGCCGCTTCCCCGACGCGCCGGCCCTGGCCGCGCGCATGGCCGCCGCGGGCCTCACCGACGTGCGCTGGCGCGGGCTGGCGGGCGGCATCGTCGCGCTGCACCACGGACGCCCGGCGTGACCTCGGCCTCGCCGCTCCCCACCCGGGTCCAGCCACTGTCGCCCTTCCTCGCGATGTGCGAGGACCGCCTGCGCGACGCCGTCGCGGGCCACGCCATCGAGGTCGGCGCCCCGGCGGCCGACACCCTCGCGGCGGGCGGCAAGCGCGTGCGGCCGCTGCTGGTCTTCTGCTCCGCCCCCGCAGACGCCCTCGCCGCCCCGCGCACGCGCGCCGGGCTGCTGAGCGCGGCGGCGGCCGTGGAGCTGGTGCACATGGCCACCCTCGTGCACGACGACCTGCTCGACGGCGCCACCATGCGCCGGGGCCGGCCGACCGTGGCGGCCTCCCTGGGCGCCGCGCGCGCGGTGAGCACCGGGGACTTCCTCTTCGCCCGGGCCTTCGGCGAGCTCACCCAGGCGGGCTCGGCCGCGGCGGTGAGCTCGCTCGCGGCGGCGGCCCTGGACCTGTCCCAGGGGGAGATCGACCAGCAGCGCGCCGCGTTCGACCTGAACCTGACCGAGGACGCCTACCTCGACCGCTGCCGGCGCAAGACGGCGGCCCTGTTCGCCGTGGCGTGCCGCCTCGGAGCGGACATCGGCGGCCTGGCGCCGGACGCCGCCGACCGGCTGGCCGCGTTCGGCGAGAACGTGGGCATGGCGTTCCAGATCTTCGACGACATCCTCGACCTGGCCGGCAGCCCCGCCGCGACCGGCAAGCGCCGCGGCACCGACCTGGTGGACGGGACCGTCACGCTTCCGGTGATCCTGGCCCTGCAGCTCGAGCCCGGGCTGCGCGACGCGGTCGCCGCCGCCCCCGGGGCGCCCGACGCGGTCGACGGGCTCTGCGACCGCCTGGCCGGGCACGAGGGCCTGGCCATGGCCCGGCGACGGGCGCTCGGATTCGTGGGGGCCGCCCGCGCGGCCATCGAGGAGGGCTCCGTGGAGGGCGCCGACACGGGCGCGCTGCTCGAGATCGCCGACGGCGTCGTGGACCGGTACTCGTGAGCGCGCCCGTGCCGCGCGAGCGGCTCGTGGAGCTGCTGCGGGCGGGCGACCCGATCGCCGCCGCGCGCGCCGCGGCCCTCGCGCCCGGACGACGCCTCGCGGTGGCCCGGGGCCGCGAGGCGGAGGACGTGCTGATCGACGGCGACGTCGAGGGCGCCCTCGCCGCGCACCGCGCCGCCCACGCCGCGGGCCGGCCGAGCGAGGCCGCCGTGGCCTACGGCGCGGGCACGACCCCGGAGGAGATCGGCGCGCGCATCGACGCGCTGGCGGCGCTGGCGCGCGAGACCGGCCTGCTGCGGGCCGTGTGCCCGGTGCCCGCCGAGGGCGACGCACGGCGCCCCGGCTCATGGGGGGTCGAGGACCTCACGGTGATCGCGGTGAGCCGGCTGGCCCTGCCGGGCGAGGTGGGCATCCGTCCCCACTGGCGCCGGCTCGGGCCCGCGATGTGCCAGGTGTCGCTGGCCTTCGGCGCCTCGGAGTGGCTGATCCCGGCCGACGACCCGGTCGACCCGGCCCACCTCGCCGAGGGCGTGGGAATGGAGTTCGGATGAGGCTGCTTCGCGTGGGCCGCATCTCGGCCCTCAACATGTACCCGATCTACCACGGGCTCGAGCGGGCCGAGGACCCGACGCTCGCGTTCACCGACGGCGTGCCCACGGCGCTCAACGCGGCGCTGCTGGAGGGCCGGCTCGACGTCTCGGCCGTCTCCAGCATCGCGTTCGCCCGCAACGCCGACCGGCTGCGCCTGGTGCCGGTGGCCTCGATCACCGCCACCGGGGCGGTCGATTCGATCCAGGTCTTCTCGCGGGTCCCGTTCGCCGACATCCGCACCGTCGCCGTGACGCCCCACAGCGCCACGTCCGTCGCCCTGCTGCGCATCCTGCTCGACGAGGGCGCCGCCCCGTTCACGGTCCTCGACCGCCCGCCGGCCGCGGCCCTCGAGCACGTCGACGGCGTCCTGCTGATCGGCGACGAGGCGCTCGGCGGGCTGCGCGTCCCCTTCGCCCCCCACCGCACCGACCTGGGCGCCCTGTGGCGCGAGCGCACGGGCCGGCCGATGGTGTTCGCCGTCTGGGCCGCGTCGCAGGAGGCCGCGCAGGCGCGCCCGGAGGCGCTGGCCGAGCTCGCCGCGCTGCTCACCCGGGCCCGCTCGGCCTATCTGGCCGACCCCGAGGCGGTGGTGCACGCGGCCGCCGACCGGTTCCCCTTCCCGGCCGACTTCATCCGTCCCTACCTGCGCCGCCTGCGCTACGAGTTCGGCTCGGGCGAGCGCGAGGGGCTGGAGGCGTTCCTGCAGCTGGCGCGCGAGAAGGGCCAGCTGGATGCCGTTCCGCGGCTGGCAGCGTAGGATTCCCGAGGTGTCGACGCTCGCCCCCACACCCACCGAGGAGATCCTCGCCGGGGTCCTCGCGGGACAGCGGCTGTCCGACGAGGACGCCCTCGCGCTGCTCGCCTCGCGCGACCTGGTGGCCGTCGGCGCGGCGGCCCGCGCCCGCCGGGACGCCACGAGCGACCCGGGGCGGGTGACGTTCTCGATCGACCGGAACGTCAACTACACCAACTTCTGCATCACCGACTGCGACTTCTGCGCGTTCTACCGCCGCCCGATGGACCCCGAGGGCTACGTCCTGCCGAAGTCGGTGATCTTCCGCAAGACCGAGGAGACGCTGGACCTCGGCGGCACGGCGCTGCTGCTGCAGGGGGGCCACCACCCCAACCTGCGGATCGAGTGGTACGAGGACCTGTTCACCGACATCAAGTCCCGCTACCCGATCCACCTGCATGCCCTGTCGCCCTCGGAGATCCTGCACATCAGCAAGGTGTCCAAGCTGTCGCTGGACGAGACGCTCACGCGCCTGCGGGCCGCCGGCCACGACTCGCTGCCGGGCGGTGGCGCCGAGATCCTGGTGGACCGGGTGCGCCAGGTGATCGCGCCGCGCAAGACCACGTCGGACGAGTGGCTGAGCGTGATGCGCGCCGCCCATCGCGCCGGGATGTCCACCACCGCCACGATGATGTACGGCACCGTGGACACCTGGGAGGACCGGGTGGAGCACCTGCGCCGCCTGCGCGAGGTCCAGGACGAGATCCCGGGCTTCCGCGCCTTCGTGTGCTGGAGCTACCAGTCCGGGGGCGGCAGCGCCCGCGGCGACGACCACGCCCACACCACCGCCGCCGACTACCTGATGATGCTGGCGGTCAGCCGCCTGTACCTGGACAACTTCGCGCACTTCCAGTCCTCCTGGGTCACCCAGGGCCTGCGCATCGGCCAGCTCGCGCTGGAGTTCGGCTGCGACGACATGGGCTCGATCATGATCGAGGAGAACGTGGTGCGCGCCGCGGGCACGGCGTTCCGCCTGGACACCGAGCGGATGGTCCGGGCGATCGAGGCCACCGGCCGCCAGGCCGTGCAGCGCGACACCCTCTACCGCGCCGTCCGGTCCTTCGAACGGGCCGCGTGAGCGACTACTCCGCGAAGGAAGCCCACGCGCGCTGGGCCGCGGGGGAGCTGGTCATCATCGACGTCCGCGAGGACGACGAGCACGAGGCCACGCGGGTCGCCGGCGTCCCGCTCATCCCGATGAGCGTGCTGATGGGCCGCATCGACGAGATCCCCACCGACACCCCGGTCGCCGTGCTGTGCCGCAGCGGCGCGCGCGCGGGGCGCGTGGCGGACTACCTGACCGCCGCCGGCGAGCACGGCGAGGTGGCCAACATCGAGGGCGGCATCATCGCCTGGGCCGCCGAGGGCCTCCCCTACGAGGGCGAACCCCCGAGGTAGGGCCGGGGCCCGTCCGCGACGCCCGCGCTCGGAGCCCGCACCGCCCGGTGGGCTCTAGAAGTCCATCGGCTCGATGAGATCCAGGTGGATCGCGTCGATGAGGCGCTCGATGTCCGCCTCCATGTTGGAGCGGGCGAAGTTGCGCAGCGTGACCAGCAGCTCCTCGGTGCCGTCGTTGAGGGCGTCGTCGAACAGCTCCACGTCCTCCTGCTCGAACTCGCCCACGTCGCGCCACTCGCAGTTCGGGCAGCGCCGCTCGATCGACCACGCGTCGCCGGAGCGCTCCTCCCACGTGACGGGATACACCAGGTCGCTCTCGCACGCCGGGCAGAGGTGCAGCTCGAGCGCATCGTCCCGATCGCCGGCCGGCGCGGGGTAGGCCTCCTCCGCGGGGGCCTGCGTCTCGAGATGGACCGCGCCGTCGATCCCCGGCTCGGAGAAGTAGATGATCTCGATGACCTTTCCCCCGGGCAGGGAGATCTTCTTGGTGCGGAAGCCCTTCATGGCTGTGTCCGTCTCTCGTGGAGCAATCGACCGCGATCCGTGCAGTCGTCGCTGGGGTTGCCAGTTGGCCCTGATATCGGCCCCGCCGGGGGCGACTTGAGACGGCGGCGCGAACATTCCGGAGCCCGCTAGATATGCGAAAACGCGGCCTCTGCCACCCTGTCAGCCTCGAACGACGAGCGCACCAGCGGACCGGCCTCGACATGGGCCAGGCCGCGCTGGCGGCCGAGCTCGGCCAGGGCCGGGTACTCGCCCCTGGCGTAGAAGCGCGAGACGGGGAGATGGGTGCTCGAGGGCTGGAGGTACTGGCCGATCGTGACCGGGCCGCAGCCCACCGAGGCCAGGTCGCCCAGCACGCGGTCGATCTCGGGGAGCGTCTCCCCCAGACCCACCATGATCCCGCTCTTGGTGGTGAGCCCTGCCGACGCGGAGCGGGCCAGCAGCTCCAGGGTGCGCTCGTAGCGCGCCCCGGGGCGCACGCGCG
The DNA here is from genome assembly GCA_963806585.1 of uncultured Thermoleophilia bacterium. Classification (GTDB taxonomy): domain Bacteria; phylum Actinomycetota; class Thermoleophilia; order Miltoncostaeales; family Miltoncostaeaceae; genus Miltoncostaea. The sequence continues at coordinate 133,702 of CAWDYN010000001.1, forward strand.
AGTAGAGGCGGGGCACCGTCTCGGTGTTGTGGTTGAGCACGTCGGGGGCCGCCTCGATGATCGTCTCGAGCGCGTCCCAGTTGCCGCGCAGGTCCGGGATCAGCACCTCGACCTTGGTCTCGGGAAGGCGGTCGCGGATGGCGGCGATGACGTTCGCGAAGTGCGCGGCGCCCCCGTCGGGCACGTCGTCGCGCGCGACCGCGGTGACGACCACGAAACGCAGTCCCATGGCGGCGGCGGACTCCGCCACGCGGCGCGGCTCGTCGGGGTCGGGCGGGGCCAGCGGGCGCGCGGTGACCACGTTGCAGAAGCGGCAGCCGCGGGTGCAGCGCGAGCCGGCGATCATGAAGGTGGCGGTGCCGCGCGACCAGCACTTGCCGATGTTCGGGCAGGCGGCCTCCTCGCACACGGTCACGAGGTCGTTGGAGCGCATCAGCGCCTTGGTGGCGACGAACCCGCCGGACATCGGATTCTTGGCCGCGACCCAGCGCGGCAGCCGTCGCCGGTCGAGCAGCTGGGCGAGGTCGGCGGCCTCCACCGACACCAGCTCCAGGGCCTCGAGCGGCCCCGCTCCGACCAGGCGCCCGCCGAGGATCACATCCGGCAGGTAGCCCGTGCCCTGGGCGGCGGAGATCTCCTGCGGGGTCGGGGCGCCGGGCCCGTCCTCCACCAGGAATCCGCGTTCTCCGCACACGCCACCAACCGTAGCGGACCGGGGTGCCGGCCGCCGGTGGCAGACCGGGGTGCGGGCCGGTACGCTCGCCGCCCGTGGTCCTCTCCGATCGAACCATCCGCGAGGAGATCGCGGCCGGCCGGCTCGTGATCGAGCCCTTCGACGACGCGTACCTGCAGCCGTCCTCGGTGGACGTGCGCATCGCCCCCGAGTTCCGGGTGTTCCACAACAACCGGCGCCCCTACATCGACGTGCGCTCGGCCAACGACGACCTCACCGAGGTCGTCGCGATCCCCGAGGACGAGCCCTTCATCCTGCACCCGGGCGAGTTCGTGCTCGGGTCCACCGTGGAGCGGGTCGCGCTGCCCGACGACCTCGTGGCCCGGCTGGAGGGCAAGTCGAGCCTGGGGCGCCTGGGCCTGCTGATCCACTCGACGGCCGGCTACATCGACCCGGGCTTCGACGGCACGATCACGCTCGAGCTGTCCAACGTCGCCCGGCTGCCGATCTCGATCTACCCGGGCATGGCGATCGGCCAGATCTCGTTCCTGCAGATGACCACGCCGGTCGAGCGCCCCTACCGGGGCAAGTATCAGGGGCAGAGGGGTCCCACGGCGAGCTCGTTCCACCGGGAGTTCGAGGACGGGTTCCGAGGCGGATGATGCCGCGACCGGCGACGGCGCGGGCGAAAGGGGGCGGGACAGTGCGCAGACTGGTGACGATCGTGTGCATCGCGGCGCTGACGGGGGCGCTGGGCCTCGGCCTGGCCGGGTGCGGCGATGACGACGGCGGCTCGGCCGGCGGGACGACCGCGGCGACGACCACGGGGACGGCGACGACGCAGGACCAGGCCAACGCGGCCTTCTGCGCGAGCCTGGTGGACGTGCAGGCGGCGGTGACCGACGTCAAGAACCTGGACCCGAGCTCGGTCTCGGTGTCCTCGCTCACGGCGACCGCCACCACCCTCACGACCGCCCTGTCGCAGCTGACCGCCGGGGCGAAGGAGGCGGTGGGCATCGACTCGGCCGAGCTCCAGAGCGCGTTCTCCCAGCTCAAGAGCGACCTGCTCGCCATTCCGGGGAGCGCGAGCGGCCTGTCCGCCGGCCTGACCGCGGCCCAGGACGCGGTCGCCCCGGTGCAGGCGGCGCTCGACGACGTGAAGCCCGAGTGCTCGTCCGGGGACGCCGGCGGCGGCTGACCGGGATCAGCGGCGCTTGCCGGCGGGGCGGAGCCACGAGTTGGCCACGATCCCGCCGAGCAGGGCGAACGCCAGCGCCCATCCGGCCGCGATCAGCCAGTCCGACCCGCCGCCGGCGAGCAGCGGGGGCGCGGACGGACCGCCGAGGACGTCGATCAACGCCGCGAGGGCGATGAAGCAGGCGTGGATGACGTAGGCGGCGAGCCACGCGCCCACCGCGTGCGTCGGCCGGCGGGCGGCGGCGCGCACGCCGGCGAGGAACCCGCCGAGGGCGAAGGAGAGCGCGGCGGCTCCGAGCCGCACCGGCCAGTCCCGATCGGCCCCGGCCATCAGCCCGATCGAGGCCACCAGCCCGCCCCAGACCACCGCGATCATGTCCAGACGTTCGGTTCCGCCGGCGGGACGGGGGGCGAGGGGCGCCACGGGCGCCATGCTACCCTCCGCGGGCAGCGCGGCCCGCCAACGTCCTCCGTCAGGAGAGCTGGATTGCCCTTCGGCATCGGCCCCCTCGAGCTCATCATCCTCGTCGTGATCCTGCTCCTGGTCTTCGGGGCCAAGAGACTCCCGGAGATCGGCCGGGGCCTCGGCTCCAGCGCGCGGGAGTTCAAGGAGGGCATCACGGGCGACAAGGACGGCGACGACACGGTCAGCTCGACGCGCAAGGACGACGACTCCACCAAGGTCTGAGTCCCCGGCGGGGCGCCTCTGGCGCGCCGCGTGGGTCCTCCCGGTCACCGAGGCGCCCATCCGCGATGGCGCGGTGCTGGTGCGCGACGGCGCGATCGCGGCGGTGGGCCCGGCGCCCGCGCTGATCGCGCGGGCCCCCGGCGTGCCCGTCCGGGACCTGGGTCCGGCGATCCTCGCGCCCGGGCTGGTGGACGCCCACTGCCACCTCGAGTGGAGCGTCCTCGACGGCCTGCTCGGGCCGGACGAGTTCGCCCGCTGGCTCGGGCGTCTGCTGCCGATGCGGATGCTGATGACCGCCGACGACCACCTGAGCGCCGCGCGGCTGGGAGCGCTGCGGGCCCTGGAGGCGGGCACGACGACGCTGTGCGACTCGGGGCCGACCGGCTCCGGAGCGGCCGCGATGGCCGAGGCGGGCCTGCGCGGGGTCGTCCACCTGGAGGCGTTCGGCCGCGAGACCGGCGCGGCGGCGGAGGCGGCGGCCGATGCTCTGGTCGCGCGCGCGGCGGCGCTCGACGAGCGGGTGGGCCCACGCGCCCGCGTGGGCATCTCGCCGCACGCGCCGTACTCCGTGGGCCCGGAGTACTGGAGGGCCCTGCTCGACCGGGCCGGGGCCGGCCGCCCCTGGGCGACCCACCTGGCCGAGTCGGCGGCCGAGGAGCGCGTCATCGCGTCGGGCGACGGCCCCCTGGGCGACCTGTTCGCGTTGGGGGGCCTCGAGCCGGGGCGGTGGCCGGGCCCCGCCGGCGCGGGCGTCGTGGACCGGGCCGAGCGGGCGGGGGTGCTGCGGCCCGGGCTGGTGGCGGCGCACTGCGTGCGCCTGGCGCCGGATGATCCCGGCCGGCTGGCCGGCGCCGGGGTCGCCGTGGCCCACTGCCCGCGCTCCAACGCCCACCTGCGCTGCGGCAGGGCGCCGCTGGACGCGCTGCGACGGGCCGGCGTGGCGGTGGGCCTCGGCACCGACAGCCCCGCGAGCGGGGGCGACTACGACCTGCGCGCCGAGGCGCGCGCCTGCCGCGAGGCCCACGCGCGCGTGAGCCCCCTCGACGACGACGCCCTGCTGCGGCTGATCACGATCGACGCGGCGCGCGCGATCGGCATGGAGGGCGCCGTGGGAAGCCTCGCGCCGGGCCGCCGGGCGCGATCTGCTCGCGGTCACCCCGCCGGGCGTCGAGGGCACACCCGAGGGGCTCCTGCTCGACCCGCGCAGCGCGGTCGCGACGGTCGTCGATCGACGGCGAGATCGCCGTGGAGGAGGGCCGGGCGACCGGCATGGACCGCGGGCAGACGCGTGCCCGGGCCGCCGAGGTCCACGAGCGGCTCTGCTAGCGTCGTTCCGTGCTCCTCGACCAGAAGCGTACGCGGCGAATGGTCCAGATCGTCGCCGTGTTCACCTCCCTGGCGTTCGCCGGAGTGATCTTCGTGGTGATGGGTCTGGTCTTCTTCGGCGGCGGCGAGCAGTCGGTGGCCGACCAGCAGCTGAGCGACGCCAAGGCGCGGGTCGAGCAGGAGCCCAAGAGCGCAGACGCGTGGGAGCAGCTCGCCTCCGCGTACACCGGCACCGAGGACTTCGACCAGGCGATCGCGGCGGCCACCAAGGCCACCACCCTGGACCCCAACTCGTTCCGTCGCCTCCAGACGCTCGTGTCGCTGCAGATCCGCCTGAACAGGAACGACGCCGCGATCGAGGCCGTGCAGGAGTTCAGCGCCGCGCATCCGAAGAACGCCGAGGCCCTGCTGCAGCTGGGGCAGCTGGCGCAGACGGCGGGACGGAACCCGCTCGCGCGCCTCTCGTACCAGGCCTACCTGCGCCTGGCGCCCGACAGTCCCTCGGCCGACGCGGTGCGCGACCAGCTCTCGCAGCTGGACGGAAGCTAGCCCTCCGGGGGGCCCGGACCCCTCGACCGGCCTGACCGCCCCGTGCCGGGCCTTTGCTAGGCTCCGCCGCGGGCCGTTAGCTTAGTTGGTAGAGCAGGGGACTCTTAATCCCAAGGTCGAAGGTTCGAATCCTTCACGGCCCACTCGATGTGACCGCGCCGCGCGCGCGACCCGGCAGACGCCCCGCGGAGGCCCGTCGTCGCTTCGACTAACGTTCGCCCCCGACGGCGCGGGACGGGAGGCGCGGTGACGGTCGTGGACGTCGAGCTGCGTGACGGATCGACCGTGCGCGTGCGGCCGGTCCGGACCGAGGACGCCGACGCGCTGGTCGCCTTCCTGCGGGAGCTCTCGCCCGACCCGCGGCGCTACCGGTTCTTCGGATCGGTCGATCTGGAGGGCGCCGCCCGGGCGATGGCGGCGGGGGGCGGGGAGCACCACCACGGGCTGGTCGCGCTGACCGGCGTCCCCCAGCGCGTCATCGGCCACGCCCAGTACGTGCGGAGTCCCCCGCCGGGAGGGTCGCCGAGGTGGCCTTCGCGGTGGCCGACGCGTTCCAGGGCCGGGGCCTCGGCACGCTCCTGCTGGCCCACCTCGCCGAGCACGCGCACGCCGCCGGCGTGGAGCTGCTCGACGCGGAGGTCATGGCGGACAACCGCCGCATGCTCGACATGTTCCACAACAGCGGCTTCCCGATGCTCACTCGCAGCGAGGGCGGCACGCGATTCGTGCGCTTTCCGGCGTCGTTGTCGCCGGCCGCGATGGCCGCGTTCGAGGCGCGACAGCGGACGGCGGCGGCCGCGATGGTGCGGCGCATCCTCGCGCCGGAGTCGGTCGGTGGTCGTGGGCGCCTCCCGCTCGCGGGGGACCGTGGGCGGGGAGGTGCTGCACCACATCCGGGCCGGCGGATACGCGGGCCGCCTGTACGCGGTCAACCGGTCGGCCGACCGGGTGCAGGGCATGCCGGCGCTGGCGCGGGTCGCCGATCTGCCCGAGCCGGTCGATCTCGCCGTCATCGCGGTGCCGGCGTCCGCGGTCCTGGACGTCGCCCGGGAGTGCGGTGAGCGAGGGGTGCACTCGCTGGTGGTCCTCACGGCCGGCTTCGCCGAGGTCGGGGAGCAGGGGGCGCGGGTCCAGGGCGAGCTGGTCGAGATCTGCCGGGCGACCGGCATGCGCCTGGTGGGGCCGAACTGCCTGGGCGTCGTCAACACCGCCCCCGACGCCCTGCTCAACGCGACCTTCGCGAGCGAGATGCCGCCGCGCGGCAACGTGGGGATGCTCTCGCAGAGCGGCGGCCTGGGGATCTCGCTGCTGGAGCACGCGAGCGAGCTCGGGATCGGCCTCGCGTCCTTCGTCTCGGTCGGCAACAAGGCCGACCTGTCCGGCAACGACCTCCTGCGCTTCTGGGAGGACGGACCCGGCGACCGGGGTCGTGCTGCTGTACCTGGAGTCCTTCGGGAACCCGCGCACGTTCGCGCGGGTCGCGCGGCGCCTCTCGCGTTCCACGCCGATCGTCGCGGTGAAGAGCGCGCGCGGCGCGGCCGGGGCGCGCGCGGCGGGGGCGCACACCGGCGCGCTCGTCGCCAGGTCCGACGTCGCCGTCAACGCGCCTGCTTCCGTCAGACGGGCGTGATCCGGGCCGGCACGATGAGCGAGCTCTTCGACCTCACGACGCTCCTGTCGAGCCAGCCGCTGCCGCGGGGCGACCGGGTCGCCGTCCTCACCAACGCCGGCGGGCCCGGGATCCTCTGCGCGGACGCGTGCGAGGAGCACGGGCTGGACGTCGTGGAGCTCCCCGAGGCCGTCCGGACGTCGCTGCGGCGGATCGCCGCGCCGGAGGCCTCGGTGGGCAATCCGGTCGATCTGCTCGCCGCCGCCACCGCGCCGCAGTTCGGGGCGGCCCTCGACGTGCTGGTCGAGCTCCGGGGCCGCCGACGCCGTGATCGTCGATCTACATCCAGCCCGGCCTGGGCGGGCGTCGGCGGCGAGGTGGCCGCCGAGGTCCGCGCGACCGCCGAGCGCCTGAGGCCCGGGATCCCGATCGTCACCGTCCTGATGTCGGCATCCGACCGCCGGGCCGCCCGCGCCACGCATCGCGACGGCGCGCCGCCGGTGTACGAGTATCCGGAGGGGGCGGCGCGCGCGCTGGCGCGCGTCGCGCGGTACGCGCGCTGGCGCCGCGAGCCCCCCGGGAGCGTGCCCGGCCTGCCGGACGCCCGCCCGGAGCGGGCGGCGACCCTGCTCACCGGCGCCGTCGTCGCCGGCCGGGACTGGCTCTCGCCACCGGAGGTCGCCGACCTCTTCGCGTGCTACGGGATCCCGCATCGTCGAGACCCGCTCGGCGGCCGGGCCGGTCGAGGCGGGCGAGGCCGCGAGCGCGATCGGGGGACCGGTCGCGCTGAAGGCGGTGGCGCCCGGGCTGATCCACAAGACCGACGTCGGTGCCGTCCGCCTGGGCCTGGTGGGGCGCGACGAGGTGGCCGCGGCCGGCCGCGCCATGACGCGGGCGCTCGACGCGCTGGGGCACCGGGTGGAGGGCTTCGTGGTCCAGCCGCTGGTGGCGGGTGGCGTCGAGATGCTGGTGGGCAGCAGCGCCGACCCCCGCTTCGGACCGCTGGTCGTGTGCGGACTGGGCGGCACCGCCGCCGAGATCCACCACGACGTGGCCGTCCGGCTGACGCCGCTGACCGACCGCGACGCCCGGGCGATGCTGCGCGAGCTGCGCATGCTGCCTCTGCTCCAGGGCTACCGCGGAGCCCCGCCCTGCGATCTCGCCGCGGTCGAGCGGCTCGTGCTGCGCGTCGCCGGCATGGTCCACGCGCACCCGCAGATCGCCGAGCTGGACTGCAACCCGGTCTCGGTCTCGGCCGACGGGGTCGTGGTCCTGGACGCCCGCGTGCGCGTCGCGCAGCCGGCGCCCCCGATCCCGTGGCCCTCCCTCCAGGGCGTGCCGCCCATCGACTGGACCGCGGAGCCCTCGTGAGGGCGGTCTACCTCTCGCATCCCTCCGGCGCGGATCACGACACGGGCGCGGGGCACCCCGAGAGCGCCGCCCGGATCGTGGCGATCGAGGAGGCGCTGGGCCGCCGCGACTGGCTGGGCTACGAGCGCCGCGTCGCTCCCGCCGCCGGCGCGGAGGCCCTGGAGGCGGTGCACACCGCGCCGCCACCTCGACGACCTGCGCGCGATGAGCGCCGCGGGCGGCGGTGCGCTGGACGCCGACACGCCCGTCAGCGCGGGCTCATGGGAGGCGGCCGTCCACGCGGCCGGGGGGGCGTGCGCCGTGGCGCGGGCGCTGCTCGAGGGGAGCGCCGACGTGGCGTTCAGCGCCGCGCGGCCGCCCGGGCATCACGCGAGCGCCGACACGGGCATGGGGCTTCTGCCTCCTCAACAACGTCGCGATCGCGGCCCGTCACGCCCTCGACGCCCTCGGGCGCGGGCCGGGTCGCTGATCGTCGACTGGGACGTCCACCACGGCAACGGCACCAACGACATCTTCCGCACGAGCGACGCCGTCCTCTACGCGAGCATCCATCAGGCGAACCTGTTCCCGGGCACCGGCCCGCTGACCGACGTCGGCTCGGGCGACGGGAGGGGCTTCACGATCAACCTGCCCGTCCCGGCCGGGACCGGCGAGGAGACCTGGCTCTCGCTCGTGGAGTGGCTGATCGTCCCCGTCGTGGAGGAGTTCCGGCCGGACCTGATCCTGGTCTCGGCCGGCTTCGACGCCCACCGCGACGACCCGCTCGGGGGCTGCGTCCTGGACGAGGGATCGTTCGCCGAGATGGCCCGCCACGTCCGCGCGGTCGGCCGGCGCGTGGGGGCCCCGGTGGGCGCGGTCCTGGAGGGCGGCTACGACCTGCCCGCCCTGGGCGCCTCGGTGGCGCGCACGATGGAGGCCCTCGCCGACGAGACCGCGCCGGGCTCGGTCCCGCCCGACTTCCTCACCTCGCGCGCGGCCGCGCAGATCGCCCACCACTGGACGCTGTGACGCCCGCCCCGGATGGGTGGGCGGGCCGACGCCGACGGCGCAACCGGCCGGAGCCTGCCGAGAGACCTCACGGCGACCCGGTGGGCTCCTCTGTTGACGCGGTCAGGTGGCGCCGGCGCAGGTCCGGCTCGGGGCCGGCGGCCCGCTCGGGCGCCGAGGCCGGCAGGCGGTCGGCGCGCCGGCCGTAGGCGCGCCCCACGGGCCCGGCCGTGAGCCCGTGCAGGAGCACGCTGAACAGGATCGTCCAGGTGCCCGTCTCGCCGATCAGGGCGGCCATGTCGGGCGCCACCTCCTCCAGCTCGATCACCACCACCAGGACGAAGACCACCGACGCCATGCCCCGCGGGCCGAACCAGCCCATGAAGGCGAGCGACACCGGCCTCAGCCCGCTCCCGGTGAGCGCGAGGGCCACCGGCACCATCCGGATCAGGGTCAGGCTCAGGAGCGCGTAGCCGATGGGCGCCCAGTCGGGGCCGTCCGCCAGCACCGGCCCGGCGAGCACCGCGCCGAAGATGACCCACACCAGCACGGCCAGCAGCTGGCCGACGACATCGGTGACGCCGGCGCGCTCGCGCATGGCTCCCCGCGTCACGGCGCCGAACACCAGCCCGCCCACGAACGCGGCCACGAAGCCGTTGACGTCCACGGCCAGCGCGGCCACGTAGGAGAGCACCGCCAGCGCGAGCACGCCGATCTCCTCGGACTCCGGGGTGGTCGTGCCGTGGCGCCGCGCCCACATCATCAGCCCGCCTCCGAGGGCGGCCACGCCCGCCCCCACCGCGACGCCCAGGGCGAGGTCGGCCGCCGCGCGGCCCAGCGCCTCGGTGAGCACCGCGCTCGAGCTGTCGGTGGCCTCGTCGGTGACGACCGCGATCATGAAGAAGACGATGGGCGTGGCCAGGCCGTCGTTGAGCCCGCTCTCCACGTTGAGCACCCGGCGCACCCGGGCCGGAACCGCGCGGTTGCCGAAGACGGCCATGCCCAGGGCCGCGTCGGTGGGGGCGAGCACGGCCGCCAGCAGGAGGCAGGCCGGCCAGGTGAGGTCGGGCAGCAGCGGGGCCGCGACCACGGCTCCGGCGACGACGGTCAGGGGGAGGCCGACCAGCAGCAGGCGGGCAACCAGGCCGGCGTCGTTGCGGGCCGCCCGCGCGTCGACCGACGAGGCGTCGGCGAACAGGAGCACGGCGAGGGCGGACTCGGCGAGGAGCTTGGTCGCCTCGGTCCCGATCGACAGCGGCAGGACGTCGAGTGCCTCGCCCCCCAGCACCACGCCGGCGGCGGTGAAGACGATGGCCGAGGTCACCGACAGGCGATCGAGGCGCCGGGCGGCCGCGGCGTAGAGCACGAACACCACGAGCAGGATCGCGAGGCCGGCGGCGTCCTGGTCCATCAGGTCACATCGGGGGGTCCGCCGGGCACGGTGCGATCGTACGCGCCGGGGCGGTCAGTCCGGGGTCGGCGGAAGCCCGAAGAGCGGGAACAGGCTGGCGGTGTCCAGGAAGAAGCTGAAGTCCACGATCCGGCCCCCGGAGACCTCGAGCACCTGCAGGGCCCACGGCTCGTGGGCGCCGCCCGGGCCGCTGGCGCGGTACTGCCCGAACGCGGGGCGGCCGTTGGCGACGGTCGGGATCAGGCGCGAGCCGCGACAGCCGATGCCCGGCCCGGTCCACCAACGGATGACCTCGTCCCGGCCGCTCAGCCAGAGCTCGTAGGGCGGCATGGACTGGGTCGCGTCCTCGGCCAGCAGCGCGGTCAGGGCCTCGACGTCGTAGCGCTCGAAGGCGTCCACGTAGCGGTCGAGCAGGACGCGCTGGTCGGCGTCGACCGCGGGCGCGGGATCGGTGGACTCCACGTCCAGGCCGTCGAGGGTGGCGCGCGCCCGCTGGAGCGCGCTGTTGACCGAGGCGACGGTGGTGTCGAGCAGCTCCGCGACCTCGGCCGCCTGCCAGCGCAGCACGTCGCGCAGGATCATCACCGCGCGCTGGCGCGGCGGCAGGTTCTGCAGGGCGGCGATGAACGCGAGCCGGATCGACTCGCGGGCGATCGCGCGCTCCTCGGGGCCGCCGGCCGCGGGCAGCACCCGGCCGTCGGGCGTCGGCAGGATCCAGGTGGCCTCCGGTAGGGGCGGCCCCAGGGCGGCGTCGGCGGAGCTCGGGGGGGCCAGCCCCATCGGACGCGCCCGTCGCTGGCGCCCCTGGAGCATGTCGAGGCACACGTTGGTGGCGATCCGGTACAGCCACGAGCGCAGGGCCGAGCGGCCCTCGAAGCGGTCCATCGCGCGCCACGCGCGCACCATGGTGTCCTGGACGGCGTCCTCGGCCTCGAAGGCCGAGCCCAGCATCCGGTAGCAGTACCCGGTCAGCTCGACCCGGTGGGCCTCCAGCTGGAACTCGGCCTGGGTGCCGCCGACGGCCATCGAGCTCACACCTCCGGCTTGCGGGCGATCGCGAAGAGCTTGGTGAAGGTGTACTCGAAACCGCGCGGTCCCGAAACCGCGCGGGTGGCCTCCTCCACCTTCGCGCGCATCTCGGCCAGGTCGTCGGCGGGCATGTCGGCGTGCAGGTGCGAGCCCACCACGCGCATGCGCTCCAGGTAGTCCTCGACCGGGGTGCGGCGGATGCGCCGCTCCATCCATACGTCCACCGGCTCGAGTCCGGCGGCCTCGATGTAGGCCTCCATCTCCGGGATGTCGCGCTGCACGATGTCGAAGGCCGCCACCCACTGCGGCATCGGGGGCACGATGTCGCTGAGGACGCGGCGGAACTCGTCCTCGCCGCCCCGCCCCGAGCAGAGCACCGCCACGTGCCCGCCGGGGCGCAGCGGCGCCGCCATCGCGGCCATCGCCTCGGCCTTCCGCGGGAACCAGTGGAAGGCCATGCTGGAGATCACCGCGTCGAAGGCGCCCTCGGGCACCGGCATCTCCAGTACGTCGGCCTCGTGCAGCGCGATCCGCGTGTCGGGCACCTCGCCCAGCTTCTGCGCGAAGGCCGCCAGCATCCCGGGCGCCGGGTCCACGCCGGTGATCCGGTGCGAGCCGAAGCGCGCGATCATGGCGAGCGAGGCGAAGCCGGTGCCGCAGCCGACGTCGAGGACGTCGTCGTAGGCGCCGTCGGGGAGCGAGGCGATGAGCCGGCGCGCGCCCTCGATGTTGTGGCGCACCACCTCGTCGTAGTCGCCGGCCGTGCTGCTGAAGCCGTCGGCCACCTCGTTGCGCGTGAGCTCGGCCACGCCGTCCTCCCCCGTCGGTCCCGTCGCGTAAGCCTAGGGGGTCGCGGGACGCCGCCCGCGGCGCTCAGCCGGCGGCGTGATCGACGACCGAGGGGCGCACCAGCAGCACGGCGCAGGGGGCGTGGTGGGTGAGGTACCCGGCGAAGCTGCCGAGGGCGATGCGCTGGAGCAGCCCCCGGTGGGCCCCGGCCACGATCAAGTCGACACCCGCCTCCTCGGCCCAGTCGCAGACCGACGGGGCGGCCACGCCCTCCAGGAGCACGACCTCGCTGCCCGGGGCCCTCTCGGCGCGCTCGGTGAGCCAGGTGCGGTCGGCGCTCAGGATGTCCTGGGGGTCGGGGGCGGCGCCGGCGAAGCCGCTGGCCCACGGCAGACGGGTGGCGTGCACCAGGCTCAGGCGGCCGGGCCCGAACTCACGCAGGCGGACCGCCTCCGCGAGGGCCCGGTCCGAGCCCGGCGACGGATCGAGGCAGCAGGCGATGTGGTCGTAGGGGGTCGGCACGGCGGTCTCCTCGAGGCGAATAAGCGAACGCTGCGTAAGGATTCCGACGGTACCACCCGGGGACCCCTCCCGCCGCCTCCGGTCGAGACCGGGCGGCGGGAGGGTACGAGCGCCTCGGTTAGGTGCGGCCGAACCCCATGCGGCCGGTGCGAGGGCGCACGGCGGAGGAGAGATCCGCCTCGGTGAACCGGCCGGTCGAGCCCTCGCCGATGGCGTAGCGGTACAGGGCGACGGCGAAGATCTGGCTCAGCGCGGCGCTGACGATCGAGGCGACGATGATCACGATCGCGGCCAAGGTGATGGTGATCACCATCGCGACGACGTTGCCGCTTACGATTCCGATGGCGGCGACGACGATCGCCGGGAGGATCGCGACCAGGAAGATCAGGCCGCCGATGGCGAACTGGCCGGTGACCTGCTCGCCCCAGCGCTCGCGGAAGATGTGGGCGGCGCGCTTGAGCGTCGTGATCGGCCCGGTGCCCTCCGCCGCGATGACCGGCACCGCGAGGAAGGTGACCAGGTTCCAGGCCACGAGCAGCCCGCCGAGCAGGATGTCGCCGAGCGGTCCGGCCCGGTCCTGGAGGGCGCGCACGATGATGTTGATGCTGGCGACCATGCCGGCCCAGCCGGCGACCGCGCCGATGTTGGCGCGGGCCACCGCCATGCCGCTGGCGACCGTGGCGTCCTCGCCGTCGAGCACCTGGCCGGCGGCCCCGGCGAGCGCGACGTTGAAGAAGATCGCCGCGAAGGTGATCGCGTAGATGCCGACGGCCGCGACGATGATCGCGACGACGTTCATGTCGTCGCTCCAGAGCAGCGCCGCCGGCGCGCCGAACGCCGCGGCCAGCAGAATGCCCGCGATGGCCGCGAGCACCGGGAAGGCGCCGAGCGACCGATCAGAGCGGAGCGTGGCCCAGCTCACCTTGGTGAGCTGCCAGCCGCGCGAGAGACGTCCTCCCATGTGGATCCACCAACCTCTCCGAAAGAGGGATGCCTAAGCGATCGTAATATCGTCCGAGAGGTAGACATCTTGAATCGCCATCAGCAGCTGGGCGCCGTCCGCCATCGGCCGCTGGAACGCCTTGCGGCCCGAGATGAGGCCGGCCCCGCCGGCCCGCTTGTTGATGACGGCGGTGCGCACCGCCTCGGCCAGGTCGCTGTCGCCCGACGACGCGCCGCCCGAGTTGATGAGCGGGATGCGCCCCATGTAGCAGTTGGCGAGCTGGTAGCGGGTCATGTCGATCGGGTTGTCGGTCAGCAGCTCCGAGTAGACCCGCTTGTCGGTCTTGCCGAACTTCAGATCGAGGAAGCCGGGGGCCGCGGTCTCGGGGAGCTTCTGCTTGATGATGTCGGCCTCGATCGTCACGCCCAGGTGGTTCGCCTGGCTGGTGAGGTCGGCGGCGACGTGGTAGTCCGGCCCGCCGTCCTTGGGGCTGAAGGCCGAGTTGCGCATGTAGCACCACAGGACGGTCGCCATCCCGAGCTCGTGGGCGGCCGCGAAGGCGGCCGAGACCTCGGTGATCTGGCGGTCCGACTCGGCCGAGCCGAAGTAGATCGTCGCGCCGACCGCCACGGCGCCCAGCTCGCGCGCCTGCCTCACGTTGGCGAACATGATCTGGTCGTACGTGCTCGGGTACGACAGGAACTCGTTGTGGTTGATCTTGAGCAGGAACGGGATGCGGTGGGCGAAGCGCCGCGACGCCAGGCCCAGGGCCCCGAGGGTGGTCGCGACCGCGTTGCAGCCGCCCGCGATGGCCAGCTCGACGATCTTGAGCGGGTCGAAGTAGTCGGGGTCCGGGGCGAACGAGGCGCCCGCGGAGTGCTCGATGCCCTGGTCCACCGGGAGGATCGAGACGTAGCCGGTGCCGCCCAGGCGGCCGTGGTCGAAGATCGACTGCAGCGAGCGGAGCACCGGCACGGGCCGGTCCGACATCGCCATCACGTCGTTGACCCAGGAGGGGCCGGGAAGGGTCAGCCTCTCGGCGGGGATCGTGGTGCAGCGATGGGTCAGCAGGCCCTCGGCCTCGTCCCCCAGCAGCTCCTCCACGGACGTGCCTACCGTCGTCGCCACGGGTTCCCTCCTCGATTCGTGTGCCGCGCTCCGACCACAAGCCTAGCCGGGGAGGGCCCGGGGCGGGATCACTCGTGCCCGCGCAGCTGCTCCGCGGCGGCCACCCGGGACACGGCGACGCGGTAGGCGGCGTCGCGCAGGCAGCAGGCGTCGGCCGTCGCGCGCGCCTGGATGGCCCCGTAGGCGCCGAGCAGGCGGCGCCCGAGCTCCTCGTTGACCTGGCGCCGCTCCCAGCGGATGTTCTGGAGGTTCTGCACCCACTCCAGGTAGCTCACGACCACCCCGCCGGCGTTGGCGAGGACGTCGGGCACCACCACGGCGCCCCGCTCGGCCAGGATCGCGTCGGCGCCCGGGGTGAGGGGGCCGTTCGCCGCCTCCACGACCAGCCGGGCGCGCACCCCGTCGGCGTTGCCGGCGTGCAGCACCCCCCCGACCGCCGCGGGCACCAGGATGTCGCAGTCGAGCGCCAGGAGCTCGTCGTTGGCGATGCGCTCCACGTCCATGCCGTCGTGGCCGACGATGCCGCTGCGGGCGCGCCCGACCAGCTCGTCCACGTCCAGGCCGCGGGGGTCGTGCACCGCGCCGTCGACGTCGCCTACGCCCACCACAACGCACCCGAGGCGGGCGAAGGCCGCCGCGGCGTGGCTGCCCACGTTGCCGAAGCCCTGGATCGCGACGCGCGCGCCCTCGATGGGGAGCTCGATGTGGCGCGCGACCGCCTGGGCGACGATCGCGACGCCCTCGCCCGTGGCCTCGACCCGGCCGGCGGTGCCGCCGAGCTCGACGGGCTTGCCGGTGACGATCGCCGGCGTGTGCCCGTGCAGGCGGCCGTACTCGTCCATCAGCCAGGCCATCTCGCTCGGCCCGCTGCCCATGTCCGGCGCCATGATGTCGCGCATCGGCCCCAGCACCTTCTCGATGCGGTCCATCAGCGCCCGGGTCGCGCGCTGGCGCTCGCCCGGCGACAGGCTCTTGGGATCGAGGTCGATGCCCCCCTTGGCGCCGCCGAACGGGAGGTCGGTGAGGGCGGTCTTCCAGGTCATCGCGGCGGCCAGCGCCCGCACGCCGTCGAGGTTGACGTCGGGGTGGTACCGCAGGCCGCCCTTGTAGGGCCCCCGGGCGCCGTTGTGCTGCACCCGGTAGGCCGTGAACACCCTCAGGCGGCCGTCGTCGAGGCGCACCGGCACCTGGGCCGTGATCTCGCGGTGCGAGCTCGCCAGCAGCAGCCGCGGCTCGTCCTCCAGGCCGATCGCCTCGGCGGCCGACCGGTAGGCGGCGCTGACTGTCTCGAGCTCGGTCGCGTCGGGGACGGCGACGGCCATGGAATCTCCTTCGGGGACGGAAGGGGTGCTCGATCCTGCCAGACGCCCGCCCGCGTACCTCTACTATCGTCGTGTGCAGGACATCTCGCCCATCAGCTACGCGGTGGCGTTCGCGGCGGGATTCGTCTCGTTCGCGTCCCCCTGCGTCCTCGCGGTGGTGCCGGGATACCTGACCTTCATCTCGGGCGTCTCGTTCGACCAGCTGGGCGCCCGCACGAAGGACGTGATGATCCCGACCCTGGCGTTCGTGGGCGGCTTCTCGCTCATCTTCACGGCCTACGGCGCGGGCGCGGGGCTGATCGGCTACTCGCTGTCAGAGGACCAGGACGTGCTGAACGTCGTGGCCGGGGTCCTCCTGGTGACGATGGGGATCGCGATGGTCGCCTTCCCCCAGATCGGCCTGATGCAGACCGACCGCCACCTCAAGATGTCCCGCCGGCCCACGACCCTGGTGGGCGCCTCGCTGGTGGGGGCCGCCTTCGCCATCGGCTGGACGCCCTGCATCGGCCCGATCCTGGGGAGCATCCTCACCTACGCGGCCACCGGCTCGCCCGAGCTGGGGGCGACCCTGCTGCTGACGTACTCGCTGGGCCTCGGGATCCCCTTCCTCCTGTCGGGGCTTTTCGTCACCCGTACGATGTCGGCGTTCCGGTGGCTTCGCGACCGGTGGAGGATCGTCAACGCGACCGCGGCGGGGGTGTTCATCGTGATCGGCCTGCTCGTCGCGACCGGCCGCTTCGAGGTCTTCGCCCAGCGTCTCTCGGGCGTGGGGTTCCAGGGCATTTGAGGATCGTCTCGATCGTGGGCAACCGGCCTCAGTTCGTGAAGGCCGCGCCCCTCAGCCGCGCGCTGCGCGCGCGCGTCGACGAGGTGCTGGTGCACAGCGGCCAGCACTACGACCCCGACCTGGCCGACCTCTTCTTCGACGAGCTCGGGGTGCCCCAGCCCGACCACGCCCTCGCGGTCGGGTCGGGGAGCCCGATCGCCCAGCTCGCGGTGATGCTGGAGCGGCTGGAGCCCCTCCTGATCGCCGAGGCCCCCGACATGGTGCTGGTGTACGGCGACACCACCACCACGCTCGCCGGCGCCCTGGCGGCGGCGAAGCTGGACCTTCCGATCGGGCACGTGGAGGCCGGCCTGCGCTCGTTCGACCGCTCGATGCCGGAGGAGCAGAACCGGGTGGTGACCGACCACCTCTCGTCGCTGCTGCTGTGCCCCACCGACACGGCGGTGGCGAACCTCGCCCGCGAGGGGATCACCGAGGGCGTCCACCAGGTCGGCGACGTGATGCTGGACGCGAGCCTCATGTTCGCCCCCGCGGCCGCCGCCCGGCCGGCCGTGCGGGCGCTGGGCCTGGAGCCGGGGGGGTACCTGATGGTGACCGTGCACCGGGCGGCGGCCACCGACACCCCCCAGGCGCTGTCGGCGCTGGTGGCCGTGCTCGAGGCCATCGACCAGCCCGCGGTCTTCCCCGTGCACCCGCGCACGCGCAACCGCCTCGAGGCGGCCGGGCTCTGGGAGCGGCTCGCCGCCCACCCGACGCTGCGCCTGTCGGGGCCGGTGGGCTACCTGGACTTCACCGCGCTCCTGACGGGCGCGCGCGCCGTGGTGACCGACTCGGGCGGGGTCCAGAAGGAGGCCTACTTCCTCGGCGTCCCCTGCATCACGCTGCGGGACACGACCGAGTGGGTGGAGACCGTGGAGGGCGGCTTCAACCGGCTGGTGGGCATGGACCCGGCCCGCGTCTCCGCCGCCCTCGCCGACCTGACGATCCCCGAGACCCGGCCGCCCTACTACGGCGACGGCCACGCGGCGGGCCGGATCGCCGACGCCGTGGTCGCCCACGCCGATTGACGGGGCGTGAAACGTCTCACCGGCGGGCGAAGTCTGAACCATCGGCCAGTGGCCGGGCGTCCGGGTCCCGTGGTTAAGATCGCGCGTCTCCCCGATTCCGACCGACCGGCGGTCCGCCCCCGATGACCCGAATCACCCGCAGGACCCGCTACGCCCTCGGCCTCGCGGCCGTGACGGCGAGCGTCGCCGTGGCCGCGTCGCCCGCCATGGCGATCGATGCCCCGAGCGTCAGCGGCTCCGGCTCGGCCTACAGCTTCAGCCGCTCCTTCACGTTCAGCGCCACCCCGGACCCCGGCTTCACGATCGTCGGCTACCAGGGCGCCGTGGACGACCCCGCGCCGACCGCGACCGTCAGCCCGGGCCAGGCCTTCGGCGGGCTCTCGATCGGGGCGCACACGTTCCGGGTGCGGGCGATCGAGCAGGACGCGCTCGGGGTGACGACGATCGAGAGCGCGTACGCCGAGCTCCCCTTCGACGTCCTCGCCGACACCGTCCCGCCGTCGCTGGGAGCCGTCCTGCAGGGCACCCCCACGGCGTCGGGCTGGTACAACGCGCTCTCGATCGGGCGCCAGCCGTGCGCCGACGGTGAGTCGGGCCTGCCGGCGGGCGCCTGCGCCGCCACCGCGTGGACCCAAAACGGCGCCTTCGCCGAGGGCGCGCAGACCGTCCAGGTCACCGACCTCCAGGGCAACACCGCCACCGCCCCGGTGCCGGCGTTCAACTTCGACAACGTGCAGCCCGTGCTGGGCGAGGGCGTCCCGCTCACGCCGAGCTCCGGCGCGATCCTGCCGGGCGAGCCCACCTTCCAGTGGAGTCCCGGCCAGGACCTGACTTCGGGCGTCTCGGGCTACGAGGTCCAGATCCGCATCGCCGACCCCGAGAACGACACCCCCCCGATCACGACCATCGCCCGCGTGTCGGACACCGGCGGGGTGGGCAACTACAGCGCCGCCCGTCAGCCGGCCGTCAGCCCCGACCCGCTGCCGGAGGGCAAGAAGATCGAGTGGCGCGTCCGCACGATCGACAACGCGGGCAACGTGCGCACGTCCGACTGGTGGTCGATCCGGATCGACTCGACGATCCCGGCCGCCCCGACGATCAGCTCCGGCCCCGCGGGCCCGACTCGCGACACGTCGCCCCGCTTCAGCTGGGAGGGCACGCAGCAGACGTACAAGTGGGACGTCAGGCGCGCCGGCGCGGAGACACCGGTGCGCGAGGGGGCGGGCTCCGCGACCGAGACGACGGTGGCCGCCCTGCCGGACGGCGATTACATCTTCCGCGTCACGCAGGTGACCGAGGCCGGCCGGGGCAGCGCCGAGGCCACGCGCACCTTCCAGATCGACACCACCCCGCCCGTGCCGCCCGCCATCCTCTCCCGCCCGACCTTCCCGGCGGTCACCGCCCCCGTGTTCACGTGGAGCACCGAGCCGGGGGCGTACTCGCGCTGGGTCGTCATCGGTCCCAGCGGGACCGCGGTGGTCGGGCCCGTCAACACCCCCGCGACCAGCGCCGAGCTGCCGTCGCTGCCCGACGGGGCCTACAGCTTCCAGGTGCAGCAGATCGACCCCGCCGGCAACGTCTCGGGCGCGACCGGCGAGCCCTTCACCGTGCTGGCGCCCCTCGTCCCCGCCCCCGCCCCCAGCGGATCGACGGGCACGATCGCCGCGCTCGCCCTCCCCACGCAGAACGCCTCGCGGCTGTCGCCCAAGGCCGGGCGGGTGCTCCCCACGCTGGTGCCGGTGCTCAAGTGGAAGCGGGGCCCGCGCGGCACCAAGCTCTACAATCTCCAGATCTTCCGCGTGAGCCGGGTCAAGCGGGCCACCGGGGTCTCGCCCAAGGTGACCAAGATCTACTCGGCCTTCCCGAAGGGCCGGCAGGCCCGGGCGCCCAAGAAGAAGCTCAAGGCCGGCACCTGCTACGTCTGGCGCGTCTGGCCGTACACGGGCCGGGCCTTCACCCCCAAGCCGGTCGGGATCAGCAACTTCTGCACCGCGAGCGCCAAGGTCATCAAGCTCAAGCAGAAGCGCGCGAGGGCCCGCGCGGCGAAGGCCCGCGCGGCCAAGCTGCGGGCGGCCAAGCTCCGCGCCGCACGCGCGAAGCGCTAGACCCCGAGGTCGAAGGGGCTCGGCTCGTGCTCGCGATCGCGGGCGCCGCCGGGCCGCGGGGTCTCGTAGACCTCACTGGGCAGGATGCGCGGCGACAGCGCATCGGGGCGGACCATGACGAAGATGCGCGTCCCCCGCTCCCGCTCGGCGTCCTCCCAGACCCGGGCCTCCCACCAGTCCACCGCGCCCAGCGAGGCGAGCAGTCCCGCCAGGAGCCCCGCGGTCATGCCGGTGCCGTCGGTGAAGCGGTCGAACAGGAGCAGGGCCACGATGCCCGTCAGCACGATGCCCGCGAGCTTGAGTCGCCGGTCGCGGGTGCTGGCCGTCGTCTCGTACACGCTCGAGCGCGGGGGCGGCAGGGCGTGGACCAGGCCCTCGCGCATGCGGCGGCCGCTGGTCAGGGCGCAGCTCAGGAGGGTGGGCACGGCCACCGCCGCGGCGGCGAGGACGCTCAGGGCGGGATTGATCGGCTCGCCGGCCCACCAGCTCAGCAGCCAGAAGGCCACGATCACCACGCTCGTCGCCACGGCGGCCTGGCCACGCCACCGCGCCTCGTCACAGACGCGGACGAGGCGCGGAAGGCCAGCGAGGAAGGTCTCCGGTCTCACGTCCTGTTCCTAAGGTCAGGGTGCGGCAGGCCGACTTGAGTAACATACGCCCGCTTTTGCCCTCCCCAGCGCCTATCTGCCACGCGACCCGGGCGATCCTCCCATGACCTCGAAGATCTCCCAGGTCGCGATCGTCGGCCTCGGCTACGTCGGCCTGCCCCTCGCCGCCACGTTCGCCGAGGCCGGCGTCAGCGTGCTCGGCCTCGACGCCATCCAGGCGAAGGTGGACCAGGTGAACTCGGGCTCCTCGTACATCGAGGACGTCCCCGACGAGCGGCTGGAGCCGCTCGTGTCGGCCGGCCTCATCCGCGCCACCACGGTGTGGGACGAGGTTCGCGCGGCGGACGCGATCATCATCTGCCTGCCGACACCGCTCACCGACCACCGCGAGCCCGACCTCTCGGCCGTGCTGGGCGCCTGCGAGAGCCTCGCGGAGCGCCTGCGCCCCGGGCACCTGGTGGTGCTCGAGAGCACGACCTACCCGGGCACCACGCGCGACGAGGTGGCCCCGGTGCTGGAGCGCTCCGGCCTGCGCGCCGGGCGCGACTTCCACCTCGCGTTCTCGCCCGAGCGCGTGGACCCCGGCCGCACCGACTGGACGACGGCCACCACGCCCAAGGTGATGGGCGGCCTCACGCCGGAGTGCACGCAGCACGCGATGGACCTGTACGGCCTGGCCTGCGAGACCCTGGTGCCGGTCGGCAGCCCCGAGGTGGCCGAGCTCACCAAGCTGCTCGAGAACATCTTCCGCAGCGTCAACATCGCCCTGGTGAACGAGCTTGCGATGCTCTGCGACCGCATGGGCATCGACGTCTGGGACGTGATCGACGCCGCAGCGACCAAGCCCTTCGGCTACATGCCCTTCCGCCCCGGTCCGGGCCTCGGCGGCCACTGCATCCCGATCGACCCCTTCTACCTGACGTGGAAGGCGCGAGAGTTCGACCTGCACACCGAGTTCATCGAGCTCGCCGGCAAGGTCAACTCGCAGATGCCCGAGTTCTGCGTGGCCAAGGTCGTGCGGGCCCTCAACAGCCGCCGGCGGGCGCTCAACGGCAGCCGGGTGCTCGTGATCGGGGTCGCCTACAAGGCCAACGTCAACGACATGCGCGAGAGCCCGGCGCTCCGGATCGTCGAGCTGCTGCGCGCGGACGGCGGCAACGTGGAGTACCACGACCCGTTCGTGCCGTCGCTGCCCAAGCTGGGACTGTCGAGCATCCCGCTGACGCCCGACAGCGCGCGGGAGTTCGACGCGGTCGTGGTGGTCACCGCCCACGACGGGATCGACTGGGAGATGGTCGCCGAGTCCGCCACACTGATCGTGGACCTGCGCAATGTCATCCCGGGCACCGACGGGAAGGTGTGGAAGCTCTGATCGCGGCGAGGGGGCCGAGGTGAGCGAAGGACTCTCGATCGGCGTGGTGGGGATGAACTACTGGGGTCCCAACCTCGCCCGCAACTTCGACCGCCTCGACGGCTGTCGCGTCGCCTGGATCTGCGACCGCGACGAGGCGGTCCTCGACCGCCACCGCTCGTCGTACCCCCACGCCACCTTCACCGCCCGGTACGAGGACCTGCTGGAGGATCCCGGCCTGGACGCCGTCGTCATCGCCACCCCGGTGCCGACCCACGCGCCGCTGGCGCGCCTGGCCCTGGAGGCCGGCAAGGACGCCTTCGTCGAGAAGCCCCTCGCGCTGACGGCGCCGACGCCAACGAGCTCGCCGCGCTGGCCGACGCCCGGGGCCGGGTGCTGATGGTGGACCACCTGCTCGTGTACCACCCGGCGGTGCAGAAGCTGAAGGACCTCGTGACCGACGGCACCCTCGGCCGCGTCTTCTACCTGTACGGCAACCGGCAGAACCTGGGCATCGTGCGTGCCGACGAGAACGCCCTCTGGAGCCTGGGCCCGCACGACATATCGGTGATGCTCTGGCTCGTGGGCGAGCGGCCCTCCGAGGTCGCCGCCAGCGGCGAGAGCTATCTCCAGCCCGGCGTCGAGGACGTCGTCTTCGGGCGCCTGAGGTTCCCGTCCGGCGATCATCGGGCACCTCCACCTGAGCTGGCTCGACCCCCACAAGATGCGCAAGATGACCGTCATCGGCGCGGAGAGGATGGTCGTGTTCGACGACATGGAGACCGAGCGCAAGGTGACGATCTACGACAAGGGCCCGCTGCCGCGCACCGAGACCTACGGCGAGTACATCCAGGTGCGCTCGGGCGACATCACCATCCCCCGGGTGGCGGCGACCGAGCCGCTGCGGCTCGTGTGCGAGCGCTTCATGGCCGCGGTCGCCGACCGCGCGCCGACCCCCTCCGACGGCTGGGCCGGCGCGGCCGTGGTCGAGGTGCTGGAGGCGATGAGCGAATCGCTCGCCTCGTCGGGCGCGCCGGTGGAGCTCGCCGACGGAGCGCCGGCATGAGCCGCGAGAACCTGGTGCTCGGCGAGGGGGTGGTGATCGGCGCGGACGTCGAGATCGGCGCCAACGTGGTGATCCACGACGGCACGCGTCATCGGCGACGGCTGCGTCATCCAGGACAACGTCGTGCTGGGCAAGCAGCCCAAGCTCTCGTCGCGCTCCACCAGCAAGGCGAAGGCGCCGCTGGCGCCGCTCGAGCTTGGGGCCGGCGCGGCGGTGTGCAGCGGCGCGCTGGTGTACGCCGGCACCGTCATCGGCCCGGCGGCGATCGTCGGCGATCTCGCGACCGTGCGCGAGCGCTGCGTGCTGGGCGAGGGCGTGGTGGTGGGCCGCGGCGTGTGCATCGAGAACGACGTGCCGATCGGGGCCTTCACCAAGATCCAGTCGAACTCGTACATCACGGCCTACTCGGAGCTCGAGGAGCACGTCTTCGTCGCGCCCTGCGTGACGACGACGAACGACAACTTCATGGGCCGCACCGACGCGCGCCACGACAAGATCAAGGGCGCCATCATCCGCCGCGGCGCCCGGGTGGGCGGCGGCGTGGTGATCCTGCCGGGCATCGAGATCGGCGCGGAGGCCTTCGTCGCCGCCGGAGCGCTCGTCACGCGCGACGTCCCCGCGGGCAAGCTGGTCGCCGGGCTTCCGGCCCAGGTGTGGCGCGACGTGCCCGCCGAGGAGATGATCGGCCACGACGCCGGATGAGCGACCGCCGGCTCGTCCTCGAGAGGCCCGATGGCCTGACGGCCATCCGGGATCTCGGGCGGCCGGGGTCCCCGCTCGTCGCGATCCCCCTGCCCGACGGCCGTCGCGTGATGGTGGCGGCGCACCTGTGCGGCTGGGCGACGACCGACCCGCCCGACGAGGCGGCGCCGCTCTGGGACGACCTGGCTGAGGCCGTGAGGGCGCTGGAGGGCCCACCAGCGACGGCACCGACTGGGTCGCCCTGCTCGCGGAGTTCGCCCGCCGGGCCCCGCGGGGCGCCTAGCGCACGTTCAGGCGCACCGCGGCGCGGCCGCCGAAGATCACGTAGGGCACGGGCACCGTCACGCCGGCCGTGGGATCCTCGGCGTCGTCGTCGGGGCCCAGCAGGCGCACGGCGTCGTGGCGGTCGTCGTCGGCCCGCCGGATCCCGGCGAGCACGCGCGACAGGCGGGTGCCGCTCGCGCGCCGGGCGAAGCGCTCGACGCGCGTCACGGCGGCGCTGCGCCGGCCCAGGCCGGCCGCGACGCCCAGGTCCTCCGAGAGGTCGGGCTGGCTGGCGTCGAAGCCGTCCGGCGAGTTGGGCACCACGGTGAGGCCCGACGCCCCGGGGAAGAGGTCGCGCGGCAGGCGCACCGGGATGCGCAGCACGCGCGCGGAGGCGCGCCAGGGCTGCACGCGCAGGATCAGGACGGCCCGCCCGCCGGCGCGCACGCGGCGGGGCCGGACCGACGCCCCGACGATGCGCGCGGCGCGCACGCGGCGCTCGATGCGCTGCGTGATCGAGACCTTCGAGATCGGGACCTGCCGGACGCCGTTCTGCAGGAGCGTCGCCATGATCCGCGCCGTCTGGCCGCTGGCGAGCGTGACGACATCCCCGGCGGCGGCGTACGTGTTGCGATAGCGGACGGGGGACTTCAGGTCGGGCCCCGTGATCGAGACGGTGAGGCGCAGCGTGCCGCCGCCGAGGCCGTCGCGCACGCGCACGGCCGGCTCGTCCTGCACCAGGCCGCCCGCGATCGGCGCGGTGCGCTCGTCGGGGGCGATCGTCGCCCGCACCGTGCTCGTGGTGCCCCGGTCGACGTCGGTGGCGCTGCTGACCGCGGAGATCGCCTCGACCGGGCCGATGCGGCCGGTGAGCCCGTCGGCGCGGTCGCCGACGAGCATGCCCTGGATCGTGCCCGGCTCGCCGAGCTTGTAGCTGCTGCCGGAGATGGGGGCGGGGATGGTCTGGTAGACGTAGCCGTCGCCCATCAGGAAGCGGCTGCGGCCGGCGCCCAGGAACGGATGGCCGAAGCCCAGCACCGTCTGGCCGTCGACGTAGGTCGCGGTGCCGATGGCGCCGAGCACCACGTCGCCGCCGGAGATCAGGGCGGTCATCGAGGCGCCGGGGACCAGCGGCGTGGCGGGCCGCGGGGTGCGCGGGCCGATGGACGTGAGCTGGATGCCCGACGGCGCCAGCGCCTTGGAGAGGGTGGCGGCCAGAGGCCGCGAGACGCCGGCGAGGGTCCAGCGGGTGAGCGGGTACAGGCCGATGCGCCGGGGATCGCGGGCCTCCAGGCGGCGCGCGGCGCCCCGGTTGCGCACGACGGTCGCGCGTCGTGCGGGCGTCGCCGACGGGGTGCGCGCGTTGGCGCGCTGGCCCGACGAGGAGTCGATCATCTGCTCGATGGGCGTGACCCCCACGATCACGTTGGCCTCGTCGCCGCTGCCGTAGGCGATGGCGCCGATCACGCGCGCCACGCCGTCGGCGCCGGTGACGTACACCGGGCTGCCGCTCATGCCCTCCGCGACCCCGCCGGTCGTCTGCATGAGGGGGCCCTCCGCGCGGACGAGGATCAGCGAGCCCCCGGGTCCGTCGGTGGCGCGCTGCACGTCGAGCACGGAGACGGGGAACGTGACGATCTCGGTCCCGCGCACGACGGTGCGCGCCTCGCCCACCATTCCCGGGGTCACCTCGGCGAGGGGCAGGATCGGGTCGGCGGCGGCGGCGGGCCCCCCCGCCCACGCCAGGCCGGCGGCGGCCGCCAGCGCGGCGGCCAGGGCGCGAGGGCCGGTCATCGCGAGGTCGCCGCGACGGGCGTTCGGGCGATCCTGAACCAGGTGTCGCGCAGGCCCAGCGCCGAGCGCAGGGCCGTGCCCGTGAACGTCTCCGTGCGACCGCCGGCGATGGTCGCGCGCGCCTCGAGCACGCGGGGCGAGTCGCCGCGGCGGACCACCCTCAGGTCGGTCACGGGCGCCGGCAGCCCGAGCAGCCGGGCCAGGCGGGCGCCCGTGAAGGAGGGGCGGTCGGGCCACACGTGCAGTGGGGAGATTCGGTCGAAGCCATCGGGCACGCTCACAAGATACGGGCGCGCGGCCGCCGCGCCGAAGATGTTGGACGCGCTCTCGGTGCGCCCGCCCGAGGTCGAGAAGAAGAACGCCGTGATCACCTGGCCACGGTACTTCAGCACGGTGGCGCGGGTGCGGATCACGGCCCGGGTCGTGCGCGGGTCCTCCCCGGCGACGCCGCCGTACACCTGGCTGCGATCGTCGTCGAACACGTCGTAGGTGGTGGCGGAGCGCATGGTGGCGAGGGCGTAGCTGCGCGCGGCGACGGCCTGGGCCACGACGGCGGTGAACGCGTCCCCCGCCCAGGACGCGGGGATCTCCCGCGGGACGACGCCGCGCAGGTAGTCCTCCAGGTCGACGACGTTGACCAGGTCCAGGCGGCCACCGCGCGGCACCGCGCGCAGCTCGCCCCGGTAGCGGCGGTCGGCCTCGGGGCGCGCCGGGCCCCAGGCGACCGCGCCGGAGCGCGCGATGGGCCGCACGCGCACGGTGCCCCGGAACACCACCACGCGACGCGGCCCGCGCGCGAGGGCGACGCGGCCGCCCGGCAGGACGCGCAGGGTGTAGACCGACCGCGGCGCCAGCCGGGCGACGCGGCGCCTGCCCGAGGCCGCGGTGCCGATCACGCGCGCCGGCGCGTCGCCGCCCACGGCCACCCGGGCCCGCCCGCGCGACAGCAGCACGCGCACGCGCCGCGTCGGCGCCGTGGCGAGGACCGTGCCCCGGTAGTAGTGACGCAGGATGCGCGCCGCGCTCCAGCCGGCCAGCGAGCGCCCGCGCGCGCCGTACTGCGAGAACCCGACGCCGTGGCCCCAGCCCCGGCCGGTGAAGGTGAACGTGGCGCCGCCCGTGGCGGCGGGCGCCGCCGGGGCAGAGACGGGGGCCGACGCGGCCGGGAGGGCCAGTGCGCCCAGGACGCCGAGGAGGATGAGGGGGCGGATTCGCGTCATGGGGTTCGGGACGGCCCGGCGCACGCTAGCGGCACGCCCGCGCGCCGGCCACGGGGTCGGGTGACGCCCCCCGCCGGCGCGCTCACCGGGGGCGACGTCCCTCCCCGGGCGGCGTCCGCGCCGGCGCGGCCGGCCGCTAGTGTCCGGGGTCCCTCCGCGGGAGCCCGCAGCTGCCCCAGATGGTCGTCATCACCACGAGCGATCCCGATGCCGGGGAGAGCATCCGCGACGTCTTCGAGGTGACGCCGCCGCCGGAGCCGGGCCGGGAGCGCGCCGTGCTGACCCAGCTCGTGACGGGCATCCACCCGGGAGCGACCGAGCGCTCCTACGCCCACGGGATCGCCACCTTCGCCGACGGGCGGCGGCGGATCACCGCCGAGTTCGCGGATCGGGGCGGCCCGGCGCCCGAGCGCGGCGCGCAGGCCACCCTCTTCGACCCCTGACCGGTGGCCGGGGCGGCCACCCCGCTCGGCCCGCGGGTGGCCGGCGAGACGATAGGTTCAGCGGCGTGGCGCGCGAACCCGGCAGAGGCGCATAGTGGCCGACGAATGGGACGCCGGAACCTACCAGCGCGTGTCGGAGCCCCAGGTCGCCTGGGGGCGGCGGGTGGTGGAGGGGATCCCGCTGAACGGGGACGAGAGCGTCCTCGACGCCGGGTGCGGGACGGGCAGGGTGACCCGGATCATCGCCGGGCGCGTGCCCCGCGGGGTGGTGGAGGGCGTCGACGGCTCGGCTCGGATGGTGGCGGAGGCGACCCGCCTGCTGGAGGACCTCGCCCCCCGCGTGCGGGTTCGCCAGGGCGACCTGCTCGAGCTCGAGGTGGAGGAGCCGGTCGATCTGATCGTCTCGACGGCGACGTTCCACTGGATCCTGGATCACGATCGCCTGTTCGCGCGCCTGTTCGCGGCGCTGACGCCCGGCGGGCGCCTGGTGGCCCAGTGCGGGGGGGCCGGGAACATCGCGCGCACCCTGAGCGTGGCCGAGGAGGTCGCGGCGAGCCCCCCGTACGCGCGGGCGCTGCGCGACATGCCCGAGCAGCACCTGTTCGCCGATCACGTCTCCACCGTGACGCGGCTGCGGCGGGCCGGCTTCGAGGATGCCCACGCGTGGCTGGAGGAGGCCCCGGCGTACTTCCCCGACCCCGGCGCGGCCGCGGAGTTCCTCGCCGCCGTGGTCCTGCGCCGCCACGTCGCGCTGCTCGGGCCCGAGCGTGGCGATCTCCTGTGCCGCGCGGTGGCCGAACGCCTCGTCGAGCCCGGCGGGCGCGTGGTGATCGACTACGTGCGCCTCAACATGCAGGCGCGCCGGCCCGCGGCGCCGGGGTGAGCGCGCGCGGCTGACCGGGCGGGTTTCGGGGCCGTGGGGACCCGGGAACACCTGAAGGATGCTCTCGATCCGCCACCTGTCGAAGCGATTCGGGGACCGGGTGGCGCTCCGCGACCTGTCGATGTCGGTGCCGGCGGGCGAGGTGGTGGGCCTGCTCGGGCCCAACGGCTCCGGCAAGACCACGGCCATGCGCATCGTGTTCGGCGTGATCGACGCCGACGCCGGCGAGGTCCGCTACGACGACGGTCCGCTGGACGCCACCCGGCTGCGCCGGTTCGGCTACATGCCCGAGGAGCGGGGGCTGTACCCCGACATGCGGGTGCGCGAGCAGCTGGTGTACTTCGCGCGCCTCGCGGGCGTCGGGCGGACGGCCGCGTCGGCGCGCGCGGATGCCCTGCTTGAGCGCCTGGGCGTCGCGGACCGGGCCGACGAGGAGGTGCAGCGGCTGTCGCTGGGCAACCAGCAGCGCGTCCAGCTGGCCGCGGCGCTCGTCCACGAGCCGGAGGCCCTCGTGCTCGACGAGCCCTTCTCGGGGCTCGATCCGCTGGCGGCCGCCGGGCTCTCGGAGATCGTCCGGGAGGCGGCCCGGGAGGGTCGGCTGGTGCTGTTCTCCAGCCACCAGCTCGACCTGGTCGAGGGCCTGTGCGAGTCGGTGGCGGTGATCGACCGGGGGCGCCTCGTCATGTCCGGGCGGGTGGACGACCTCAAGGCCGACAGCGGGCGGCAGGAGCTGCGCATCCTCGTCGACGTCCCGGATGACGAGGCGTGGCTGCGCCCCCTCGCGGGCGTGCGGGCGGTCGCCGCGGACGCCGGCGGCGTCCGCCTGGCGCTGGAGCCCGACGTGGAGCCTCTGGCGGTGCTGGACGCCGCCCGGGCAGCCGGCCGGGTGCGGGACTTCGCGCTCGAGCGCCCCCGCCTGACCGAGCTCTTCCTCGACGCGGTGGAGCGCCCGTGAGCGGCCCGAGCCGACGGGTCGCGCTCGTCGCCGAGCGCGAGATCCGGGAGAGCGTCCGATCGCGGAGCTTTCGCATCGTCACCGTGATCCTGGTCATCGCCTCGCTCGCCGCGGTCGTCGTCCCGGCCATCGTGGGCGACGACGGCCCCTCGACGACGCGGATCGCGGTGGCCGGGGGCCCTGCCGGGCTGCCGGCGGCGCTCACCGCGGCCGGCGCGGCGGCCGGCACGCGGGTCGTGGCGCGCCCCGCCGACCCGGCGCGGGCGCGCGAGGACGTCGCGACCGGACGCGCCGACGCCGCGGTGATCGCCGGCCGGGCGGGCGCCCCGGCGCGCGTGGTGGTCGACGAGGAGCTGCCGGCCGACGTGCGCGCGACCGTCATGGGCGGGCTCTCGGCGGCCGGGCTGCGGGAGGCCCTCGAGGAGGCCGGCCTCGACCCAGGGCGCATCGCCGCCCTGACCCGGGACCCCCGCATCGAGGTGGTGGCGCTGGACCCCGAGGCGGGGACGCGCGACGGCGACGCGGGGGTGGGGGTGCTGGTCGCCGTCGTCCTGTACCTGGCCCTGATGTTCGCGGGATCCCTGCTCGCGAGCGGCGTCGCCGAGGAGAAGACGAGCCGCGTCTCGGAGGTCCTCCTGGCGAGCGTGCGCCCGATCGACCTCCTGCTGGGCAAGGTGATCGGCATCGGGCTCGTGGGGCTCGCCCAGCTCGCCGTGGCGGCGGCGCCGGCGCTCGTCGCCGCGCTCGCCATCGGCGCCGTCGACCTGCCGGCCGCCACCGCGACGGCCGTCGGCTGGGGGCTGGTCTGGTTCGTGGTGGGCTACGCCCTGTACGCGGCGGCCTATGCCGCGCTCGGCGCGCTGGTGGGCCGCCAGCAGGAGGTGGGTCGCGTGACCGCCCCGCTCACGATGCTCTTGCTGGCCGGCTATCTGGGCGCGATCTACGCGGTCTCCGAGCCCGACGGCGCCCTGACCGTCGGCCTCTCCCTGGTGCCGCCGCTGTCCCCGTTGGTGATGCCGGTCCGGATCGCGGCGGGAGCCGCCGACCCGGCCCAGATCGCGCTCGCGCTGGTCCTCTGCCTCGCCCTCGCGCTGGCGATCCTGATCGCCGGGGCGCGCGTCTATCGCACCGGCATCACCAGGACCGGGGCGCGCACGCCCCTGCGCGAGGCCCTGCGCGCGACCGGCCGGGGCCGGCCGCACACGGCCTAGCGCGCCCCGTACTGCTCCTCGTAGTAGCGCCGGTACTCGCCGCTCTTGATCGGCTCCCACCACGGCCGGTTGTCGCGGTACCACGCGACGGTGGCCTCGATCGCCTGCTCGAAGGAGCTGCGCGGCTCCCAGCCCAGCCCGCGCAGGCGGGTGGTGTCGAGCGCGTAGCGGCGGTCGTGGCCGAGACGGTCGGCGACGTGCCGCACCAGCGACTCGTCCCGGCCGGTGAGGGCCAGGATGCGGCGCGTGATCTCGAGGTTGGGCTCCTCGTTGCCGCCCCCGACGTTGTAGACCTCGCCCGCGGCGCCCTCGGTGAGGGCTGTCCAGATGCCCTCGCAGTGGTCGTCGACGTAGATCCAGTCGCGCACCTGCATGCCGTCCCCGTAGACCGGCAGCTGGTGGCCGTCGAGGGCGTTGGTGACGAAGAGCGGGATCAGCTTCTCGGGGTACTGGCGGGGGCCGAAGGTGTTCGAGCCGCGGGTGATGACCGTGTCGAGGCCGTAGGTGCGATGCCACGCCAGCACCTGCAGGTCTCCGCCGGCCTTGCTGGCCGAGTAGGGGCTCGAGGGGCTGATCGGGTCGGTCTCGCGGAACGCGCCGGTCGGGATCGAGCCGTACACCTCGTCGGTCGAGACCTGCACGAAACGGCGCACCTCCGCGCGGCGGGCGGCCTCGAGCAGCACGGCCGTCCCGACGACATCGGTGTGGATGAAGTCGGTGGGCTCGAGGATGCTGCGGTCGACGTGGCTCTCGGCCGCGAAGTTGACCACCGCGTCCACGCCCGCGATCGCCCGGGCCACGGCCTCGCTGTCGGCGATGTCGGCGTGGACGAAGCTGTAGGCCTCCTCCGCGGCGACGTCGGCGACGTTGGCCGGGTTGCCGGCGTAGGTGAGCTTGTCGAGGTTCACCACCTCGGCTCCGCGGCCGAGCGCCAGGCGCACGAACGCGGAGCCGATGAACCCGCAGCCACCGGTCACGAGAAGCTTCACGCGGTCTCCTTGATGTAGTCCACCAGCGCCTCGCGCCACGGCCGCAGCCGCGGCGCGCCGGGGCGCGTCACGAGCAGGGGCGAGTACGCCGGCCGCGGGGCCGGGCGCCCCAGCGCCTCGGTGGTGATCGGCCGCACGCGGCAGTCGATGCCGGCCTCCTCGAAGATGGCGCGGGCGAAGCCCGCCCACGTCACCGAGCCTCCGCCGGCGGTGTGGTACACCCCCGGCGGCTGGTAGATCAGGGCCTCCAGAGCGGGGGCGAGGTCGCGCGTCCAGGTGGGCGAGCCCTCCTGGTCGTCTACCACGGTCAGCTCGTCGCGCTCGGCGCCCAGGGCGCGCATGGTGTCGACGAAGTTGCGGCCGGAGGACCCGTAGAGCCACGCGGTGCGGGCGATGCGGGTGCCCTCGGGCCACGCCGCGAGCGCGGCGCGCTCGCCGGCGAGCTTGGTGCGCCCGTACGCGCCGAGCGGGTTCGGCGGATCGTCCTCGGCGTAGCCGCGGCCGGCGCGGCCGTCGAACACGTAGTCGGTGGAGGGCACCACCAGGGCGGCGCCGGCCTGCGCGGCGGCGACCGCGACGTTGCCCGAGCCCTCGCCGTTGACGACGGCGGCGTCGGCCTCGCGCGTCTCGGCGCCGTCCACGTCGGTCCAGGCGGCGAGGTGGACGATGGCCTGCGGGGCGACCTCTTGGACGCACGCCCGCACGGCGTCGAGATCGGTCACATCGACCTCCATGTCCACGCCCGTCACGTCGTGACGGGCCGCGAGGTAGGCGGTGAGGTCGTGCCCCAGCATCCCCGCGGCGCCGGTCACGAGGATCCTCATGCGCCCCGGCGCGTCACACGAGGCCGATCGACGACGAGTCCCCCACCATGAAGCGGTACGCGCGGGGCTTCTCGCTGGTGCGCGCGATCGTCACCCGCCGGCCGATGAGGCTGCTCTCGACGCGCGCGTCGAGGTCCTCGACCCGGCTGTCCTCCAGCAGGATGCTGTGCTCGACCTCGGCCCGGCGCACCACGACGCCCGACGAGATCGCCGAGTAGGGCCCGATGTAGGCGTCCTCGACCAGCGCCCCCGCGCCGATGATGGCCGGCCCGCGCACGGACGAGCGCACCAGGCGGGCGCCCGCCTCCACCACCACGCGGCCCTCGATGGTCGAGTCCACGATCTCGCCGTCGGAGCGGGGCTCGAGCACGTCCAGGATCAGCCGGTTGGCCTCGAGCATGTCCTCGAGCCGGCCGGTGTCCTTCCACCACCCG
Organism: uncultured Thermoleophilia bacterium; assembly: GCA_963806585.1. Taxonomy (GTDB): domain Bacteria; phylum Actinomycetota; class Thermoleophilia; order Miltoncostaeales; family Miltoncostaeaceae; genus Miltoncostaea. The sequence goes on from CAWDYN010000001.1 coordinate 165,949, forward strand.
GTCACCTCGTGCGGGTCGACCGCCAGCCCCCGATCGATGAGGTGCTGGATGGCGTCGGTGATCTCGAGCTCGCCCCGGGCGGAGGGCTCGATGGCCTTGGCCGATTCCATGATCGAGGGACCGAACATGTAGACGCCGACGAGCGCGAGGTCGCTCCGGGGCTCGCGCGGCTTCTCGACCAGGCGCACGACGCGGCCGTCCTCGAGCTCGGCGACCCCGTACGACTCGGGATCGGGCACGCGCTGCAGCAGGATCATCGCGTCGCTGTCTCCGGCGCGGAAGCGGTCGACCAGCTCGGTGATGCCGTCGCGCAGCAGGTTGTCGCCCAGGTACATCACGAAGGGGGCCCCATCCAGGAACGCCTCGGCGGTGAGCACGGCGTGGGCCAGGCCGAGGGGGGCCTCCTGGCGGATGTAGGTGACGTTGATGCCCAGCTGCGCGCCGTCGCCGACGGCGGCCTCGATCTCGGCCTGGGTGTCGCCGACCACGATGCCGATGTCGGTCACCCCGGCGGCCCGCAGGGCCTCGAGCCCGTAGAAGAGGACCGGCTTGTTCGCCACGGGGACCAGCTGCTTGGCGCTCGTGTGGGTGATCGGCCGTAGGCGCGTCCCCGCACCGCCGGAGAGCACCAGTCCCTTGAGTGGGGCGGTCACGGCGCGGACCCTACCAGCCTCGTGGTGGGCGGCCGGGGCGCCGGGACGCCGCTACGATGCGCCTCGTGGATCGGGACGAGTGGCTCGCGCGGCGCACCTACCGGGGTGCGGACTTCGACCCGGAGCGGCTGGCCGATCGGGCGCGGCGCGAGGGTCTGCGCGTGTCGGTGTGCCTGCCGGCGCTGAACGTCGCCGACACCGTGGGGCCGATCGTGACGGCGCTGAGGGCGAGCCTGGTCGACGAGACCCCCCTCGTGTCGGAGATCGTGGTCATCGACAGCGCCAGCGCCGACGGCACCCGGGCCGCGGCCGAGACAGCCGGGGCGCGCGTGATCGACGACCGTGAGGTGCTGCCGGGCCTGGCCCCGGGGCGGGGCAAGGGCGAGGCGATGTGGAAGTCGCTGGCGGTCCTGCGGGGCGAGATCGTCGTGTGGCTGGACGCCGACGTCGTCGACTTCGATCCGGCGTTCGTGACGGGGCTGGTCGGGCCGCTGCTCGACGACCCGGACGTCGGCTACGTCAAGGCCCTGTACAGGCGGGCCCTCGGCGATGCCCCCGACGGCGGGGGGAGGGTCACCGAGATCTGCGCCCGGCCGCTGATCAACCTCTTCTACCCACGGCTCGCCGGCTTCGCCCAGCCCCTGTCCGGAGAGGCCGCCGGCCGGCGCGACCTGCTGCGCAGGGTGCCCTTCTTCAGCGGCTACGCCGTCGAGATGGGCCTGCTCATCGACCTGGTGCGCGTCGCCGGCCTCGGCGCCCTGGCCCAGGTCGACCTGGGCGCGCGGCGGCACGCCAACCAGTCCACGGCGGCCCTGGGCGCGATGGCGTCCACCATCCAGCAGGCCGTCCTGCGGCGCCTGGCCGACGAGGGTCGCGCCCCGGAGGCCCTGGCCGCGGCCGGCGACTACGCGCGGCCGGTCCGCGGACCGGACGGCCTCGCGCTGGTCACGCTCGACACCCGGCCGGCCGAACGACCGCCGATGGCCGACGTCCTCCAGGCGAGCCTGACCTGAGCGGCCCGGTCGCCCGCGCCGTCTACCTCGACCTCGACGGCACGCTCTTCGGCCCCGGCGGGTCGCTGCTGCGCGATGCCGGCGGCGCCTTCACGCTGGACGGCGCGCGCGCCCTGGGGCTGCTGCACGAGGCGGCAATCCCGGTCGTGCTGGTGAGCGGACGCAGCCTGCGGCGGCTGGAGGCCGTGGCGCAGGCGCTGGGGGCCGACGGGATTCTGCCGGAGATGGGGGCGACCGACGCCGGCTACCCCACCGCCGAGGGCGAGACGGTTCACGAGGCGATCGCGCGCACGGGCATCCCCGAGATGCTGATGCGGCACGAGCCGGGCCTCGCCCCCCACCCGCTGGCCGCGTGGGGACGCGAGGGCAGCCACGTCATGATCGGCCGCGCGAGTCCGGAGGCGGTGGCCCTGGTCGACCGCCTCTCGAAGGGGACGCTGCGTCTGGCCGACAACGGCCAGACCGGCGACGAGGGATCCCACATCTGGCACCTGCTGCCGGCCGCGGCGAGCAAGGCGGCGGCGGTCGCCCGCGACCTGGGCGCCCGCGGCGCGGATCCCGCCGCGAGCCTGGCGGTGGGCGACAGCGCCCAGGACCTCGGCATCGGTCGCGTGCTGGGCACCGTCGCGATCGTGGCCAACGGCGCCGCGGCGGACCCCGCGGTGGCGGCGGACGCCCCCTGGGTGACGCGGGGGAGCTACGGCGCCGGTGTCCTCGAGGCCGTGAAGGCCTGGCTCAGGGGAGGGTGACCGAGGGCTGCGGGACGGGCTGCGCGCAGACGCGCGCGACCGTCCTCCAGCCGCGCACCGACGAGCGGGCCCGGGTGGCGCGCAGCGCGGGCTTGCGGGTGCGCTTGGCCAGGGCCAGGATGCGGTGCGCCGGACGGGCGGTGGGGCAGCGCCCCCACTGCGCGGAGAGGGCGTCCGCGCGCGCGATGTCGGCGGCGGCGACCGCCCGCGGGGAGGGTGCCGCTCCGGCGAGCGCCGGGACCAGGCCGATGGCGAGCGCGGCGATGAGGACGAGTGCGGTGCGGCGCAATGGAGGATCCCTCTCGGCGAGTGTCGTTCCGTGACAGCTCGCAGGGTGCCTCGGCGCGCGCGGCGCGCCCCGGGGCGACCGTCCAGTCCCGCCCCCCGCGCGGGTCTAGTTCGGGGCGCCGCGCCCGGCCGCCCAGATGCCGGTGGTGGCGGCGGCGGCCGCGGCCAGGTCGGCCTCGGTGCCGGCGAGGGCGGCGTCCCGGTCCTGCACCCCGCGGCCGATGGCGAGGGCCGCCGCGAAGCCGAGACGGCGCACCGCGCCGGGGCCGAGCGCCACCTCGCCGCACAGGGCGACGCAGGGGACCACCGCCGCCGCGCACGCGGCGGCGACGGCCACGGGCGCCTTGCCGGCCGAGGTGGTCTCGTCGATGCGCCCCTCGCCGGTGAAGCACAGCGCGGCCCCATCGAGCCGCTCGGCGAAGCCCATGGCGTCGAGCACCAGGGGCGCCCCGGGGGTGAGCTCGGCGCCGAGCAGGGCGGCGAGGGCGCCGGCGGCGCCCCCGGCCGCGCCGGCCCCCGGCAGGGCCTGCAGATCGACCCCGGTCTGGGCGCGCACCACCTCGGCGAGCCGCGCCAGCCCGGCGTCGAGGCGCGCCACCGCCTCGGGGGTGGCCCCCTTCTGCGGGCCGAACACGTGGGCCGCGCCACGGGGGCCGTGGAAGGGGTTGTCGACGTCGCAGGCCACCCGGATCGTCGTGCCGGCCAGGCGCGGGTCGCGGCCGGAGAGGTCGATGCGGGCCACCCGCGCCATGTCGGCGCCGCGGCCCTCGAGCGCGTTGCCCTCGGCGTCGAGGGCGCGCACGCCCAGCTCCCGCGCCAGGCCCAGGCCGCCGTCGGTGGTCGCGCTGCCGCCCAGGCCCACGACGATGCGCCGGGCGCCCAGGTCGAGGGCCGCCCGGATGAGCTGGCCGGTGCCCCACGTCCCCGCCGCCTCGGGATCGCGCTCGTCCGCGCCCAGGCGCTCGTAGCCGGAGGCCTGGGCGAGCTCCACCACGGCCGTCGCGCCGGGCAGCTCGCCGATGGCGGCCTCGACCGGCCGCCCGAGGGGGTCGGCGGCGGCAACCGGGCGGCGGCGGCCGCCCAGCGCGGCGATCAGGGCGTCCATGGTGCCCTCGCCCCCGTCCGCCACCGGGGCGCTGCGGATCTCGGCCTCCGGCAGCGCCAGGCGGACGCCCGCGGCGATGGCGCGCGCCGCCCGGGCCGGAGCCAGGGCGCCCTTGAAGGGCGCGGGCGCCACCACGACGGCGGTCACGGGGCCGGGTCGGGCGGGCGCCGCGGCCAGTCGATCTGCAGGAAGCCGAGCAGGGCCTCCTGCCACGCGGCGTCGTCGGTGAGCTCCTGGCGCGTGCGGGTCAGGAAGACGGCGTCCTCGCCCGCCGCCACGCGGAAGGGGCCGTCGCGGTCCAGCGCCGCCGCGAGCACGAGGGCCGCGACCTCGGCCGGGGGCGTGGGGTTGCGCTCGCGCCACGCCGCGAAGCCCTGCCGCAGCTCGCCCAGCAGGGGCGCGTAGGCCCCCTCGCCGCGGCTCAGCGCGCCGGTGGGGCGGGTGGCGCGGGGGAAGTCCGTGTCGACCATCCCGGGCTCGATGGTCGCCACGTGGACGCCGAACGGCCGGCACTCGAGCGCCAGCGCCTCGGCCATCGCCGAGAGGGCGAACTTGGACGCGTGGTACATGCCCACCAGGGGGTTCGCGAAGCGGGCGCCGATCGACGTCACGAACACGACCGAGCCCCGCCGGGCGGCCCTCATGGCGGGGACCGCGGCCTGCACGACCGCGGCCGCGCCGAAGAGGTTGGTCTCGAACATCGCCCGCACCTCGTCCAGGTCGACGTCCTCCACGGCGCCGAGGACGGCGTAGCCGGCGTTGCTCACCAGGCAGTCGATGGCCCCGCCGGCCCGGCGCTCGGCCTCGGCGACCGCCGCGTCGATGGTCGCGCGGTCGGTCACGTCCAGGTGGACCGGCGCGATGCCGGGTCGGGCGGCGAAATCGGCCGCCGCGCGCTCCAGGTCGCGCACGCCGGCCACGACGGCCCACCCCGCGTCGGCGAACTCTTCGGCCACGGCGCGGCCGATGCCGCGGCCGGCGCCGGTGACGAGGACGGTGGGCCGGGCGCTCACCCCCTCAGGCTACCCGGGCGGCGCGGGCGGCGAGCCGCTCTCGGACATCCGCGGCAGCGGCGTCTCCTCGGTGACGGGCCCGGCGTCGACGAGGGGGAGCCGGAGGGTGAAGGTGCTGCCCTGGCCGACCCGCGACTCGAGCTCGAGGCTGCCGCGGTGGGCGGCGGCGAGCCCGCGGGCGATGGCCAGGCCCAGCCCCGCGCTGCGCCCCTCCCGCGACGGATCGCCGCGGTAGAAGCGATCGAAGACGAACGGCACCGCCTCGGGCGGGATCCCCTCGCCGGTGTCCCTCACGGCGATCGCTGCGTCCTGGCCGTCGCGGTCGACGATCACGTCCACGCGCCCGCCGGACGGCGTGTGGCGCATCGCGTTGTCGAGCAGGATGAGGAGGATCTGCTCGATCCGCGACGGATCCACCTCGGCGACCAGGGGCCCACCGGGCGCCGGGCGCACCGCCAGGGTGAGGCCCTCGCGGCGCGCCAGGGGCACCCGGGGCGCGGTCACGACCTCGGCCAAGTCGTCGAGGTCCACCTCCTGGCGGTCCAGGGGCAGCGCCCCGGCGTCGAGCCGGGCCAGCTGGAGCTGCTCCTCGACCAGCCGCTCCAGGCGCCCGGTCTCCTGGGTCATCGACTGGAGGAACTCGCGCCGGTGGCGCTCGCTGACCCCCTCGCCCTCGAGCAGCTCGAGGAACCCCTTGAGGGCGGCGATCGGCGTCTTGAGCTCATGGGAGACGTTGGCCACCAGGTCGCGCCGGGCCCGCTCGAGGCGCCGCTCGTCGGTGACGTCGCGCAGCGTGATGACGGTCCCGCCGGTGTCGTCGGCGGCCAGGTGCGCGACGTGCAGCTCGAGCTCGAGGCCGCCGGGCAGCACCACCTCGCGGCGGGAGGGCGTCGGCCCGCTCGCCACCCGGGACTCGCGGACGGCGTCGATGATGGCCGGCGGGAGGGCGTCGAGGCGGACCGGGCCGCCCTCGGGCAGCCCCAGCAGCCGCGTGGCCGCCTCGTTGGTCACGATCACCGCGCCGTCGGGCGCGACCGCGACCACGCCCTCGGCGAGCGACCCGATGAGGGCCCGGTCGCGGTCGCGCTCGCCGGTGATCTCGGCGACGAGCGACTGGAGCTGTGCGGCCATCCCGTTGAGGCTGTCGCCCAGCGTCACCAGCTCGGTGGGGGCCACGCGCGCGATCGGGGCGCGGGCGGCCAGGTCGCCGGCCGCGAGCGTCGCCGCCGTGGTGGCGAGCCGCCGGATGCGCCCGCCCAGCACCCGGGCCAGCGCGATGCCGGCCAGGGCCGCCAGCCCGAGCACGACGGCCATGGCGATGATCACCCGCTGGCGCACGATCGCGAGCTCGGGCGCCAGTCCGGTCACCTCGCGCGCGGCGGCGATCGTGCCCTGGTTCTGACCGTCGATGTACAGGGGGGCCACGGTGGCGACGGCCGTCTCGTCGTCGAAGGTGGTGCCCTGGTTGAGCGGGAGCGGGGGCACCTCGGTGAGCAGCGTCAGGCGCGGCGGCGCCTGGGCGGACGTGTTCACGAAGATGCCCTGGACGTCGACCCGCACCTCGGCGCCGGTCTGGGCGCGCAGCTGGGTGACGAGCTCCCGCAGCTGGTCCTGCGTCACCGTGTTGGACAGGCCCGGGTTGCGCCCGGCGGCCCGCACGTCGCGCGCCAGCTCCTCCGCGTCGCGCTTGGCGCGGTCGCCGCGGACGCTGGACTCCAGCGTCGGCAGCACCACCAGGAGGACGGCCAGGCTGGCGGCCATGCCCACGGCCAGCAGAGCGCCGACGAGCCACCCCTGAAGGCCGAAGACCCAGCGCCGGGTCACACCCGCGCGTCCTCCCCGCCGAACGCGTAGCCCACCCCGCGGACGGTGCGGATGAGCTGCGGGGCCGACGGGTCGATCTCGACCTTCTGGCGCAGGTGCCGCACGTGGACGTCGACGCTGCGCAGGTCCCCGAAGAAGTTGCCCTTCCAGAGGTGGTTCATCAGCTCCTCGCGGGTGAAGACCCGGCGCGGGGAGCCCGCCAGCTTGTGGAGGATCTCGAACTCCGAGTAGGTGAGGGTCAGCTCCCGGCCGTCGCGGGTCACGGTGCGCGACACGGCGTCGATCTCGAGGTCTCCGATGCGCAGCGGCGCCGAGCGGTCGGGCTCCAGGCGAGCGCGGCGCAGGTTGGCCTTGACGCGCGACACGAGCTCCCGCGGGGAGAACGGCTTGGTGACGTAGTCGTCGGCGCCGAGCTCGAGGCCGAGCACCTTGTCCAGCTCCTCGCCGCGCGCCGACAGCATGATGATCGGGATGCTGCGCTCGGCGCGGATGCGCTTGCACACCTCGAGCCCGTCGAGGCCCGGCAGCATCACGTCGAGCACCACGAGGTCGATCGCCTCGCGCTCGACGACGTCGAGGGCGTCGTCGCCGCGCGCCGCGGTGACGACGGCGAACCCGGCGTCACGGAGGGCGTACTCGACGATCGTGCGGATGGACTGCTCGTCCTCGACCACCAGGATGCGGTCGGACAATGGGGACCTCCCCGGCGCTCTGCGGGATGGTAGCGGGGGTCCGGCGGGCCGGCGCCCATCTTCTCGGAGCCTTAAAGGCCGGGGCCCGCGCCCGGATGGCTACTCTGGTGGGCGTGCCGGGATTCGGACCCCAGGGGACCAACCCCTTCGGACCGCCGCCGCCGCGACCGCCGGCGGGGCGGCGGCGCGCCGCGGCGCGGCTCGTTGCCGGGCTGGTCCCCGCCGTCGTGGGCGGCCTGATCGTGGTCGCCGGGTTGGCTCTGACCGGGAACCTCGGGGGAGGCGGCACCACCGTCGTGCGCGACGCCACGCCGCTGCCCGAGCCCCGGCCCGCCGCGGCCGCCGCGCCGGCCGAGCGGGCCGCGCCCGCGGGGACCGGCGCGCCGAGCGTCCAGGCCGTGGTGGCCCAAAGCTCCCCCGCCGTCGTCCTGGTGACCGCCCGGGGCGAGGGGGCGCAGGGGAGCCTGGGGTCCGGCTTCCTGGTGGACCGGCGCGGGCGCGTGCTGACCAACGCGCACGTGGTCGACGACGACACCGCCGTGACGGTCACGTTCGACGACGGCACCGAGAGCGCGGCGAAGGTGCTCGGCAAGGACCAGAGCACCGATCTCGCCGTGCTGAGCGTCGGGCGCGTGCCCGCGGGCGCCGCGCCCCTGCCCCTGGGCCGCAGCGCCGATCTGGCGGTGGGGGACCCGGTGATCGCGATCGGCAACCCCTTCGGGCTGGAGCGCACGGCCACCACGGGCATCGTCTCGGCGCTCAAGCGGATCATCTCCGCGCCCAACGACTTCCAGATCCAGAACGTGATCCAGACCGACGCGGCGATCAACCAGGGCAACTCGGGCGGACCGCTGCTCGACGAGCGCGGGCGCGTGGTGGGCATCAACTCCCAGATCGCGTCCGAGAGCGGCGGCAGCGACGGCATCGGCTTCGCGGTGCCGATCGACACCATCCGCCCGGTCGCCGACGCGGTGATCGCCACCGGCCGCGTGGAGCACGCCTGGCTGGGGATGACCGGCCGCTCGATCACCCCCGCGATCGCCGCGGCGCTGGGCATCGGCTCGGTGCGGGGCGTCGCGGTCGTCGACGTCGATGACCGCGGCCCGGCGAAGCGGGCGGGGCTGCGCGCGGCGACCACGGCCCGCGACGCCGACGTGCCCCGCGGCGGCGATCTCGTGATCGCGGTCGACGGCCGGCCGGTCGAGGACATGGCCGACATCAGCCGCGCGGTCTCCTCGCGGGCCGTCGGGGAGACGGTCACCCTGACCGTGCTGCGCGACGGCGCCCGCGTCACCCGGCGCGTCGCGCTCGCGGACCGCCCGTCCGACGTGGGCGTGGAGAGCGGGACGCCCTAGGGATTTGGTTCCCGATATGACCTGAAAACTCGGGTCTCCTCGTTATGTGCCGATGGGCGTGAGTAATCAGCCCATAAGTATCGTTGGCATGAGAGAGGAGAGCTAGTTATGATGACGTTGCGCTCACGATTGGCCGTCGCGGGCCTCGCACTCACGCTCGCCGTCGCGACCGCGGCGGGCTGTGCCGAGGAGAGCACCGACGACGGAGACGCCTCGGGCTCGAAGAGCAAGGGGACCACCCAGAGCCAGGCCTCCAACAAGGCGACGGACGACTACACCCGGCTGTCGGACCCAAGAAGACCGTGGTGGTCGACACCCTGACGTGGCGGGTCACCGGCGCACGCAGCGCGCTGGGAAGTCTCGGCAGCGAGTACCTCGGCGAGGACGCCGACGGGCGATTCGTGGTCGTCAACCTGAGCGTGCGGAACGGCAAGGACGAATCCGTCACGATCAACAGCGGTCAGATGACGCTCGAGGCGAACGGCAAGACTTACGAGACCGACAGCGAGGGCACTGTCGCCGCGACGATCGACGGCGAGGACTCCTTCCTGCTCAAGGATCTCGGGCCCGACGTGACGACCCGTGGCGTCGCCGTCTTCGACGTTCCGCCGGCGGTTCTGTCGGCCAGTCCGGAGATCTGCTTCGGCGAGCTCGGCTTCGGCTCGGGCAAGGGCTGCATCCGGCTCCCCGCCCTCTGACCGCCGGGGACGACGGCCGGCCGGGAGCTCGTGACCCGGCCGGCCGGCCGGGCCGGACGCGCGCCCTCAGGCGGCCCCGGTCAGGAAGAGCCGGTACGCCGGGTTGTCGCTCTCGTCGCGGTGCGGGTAGCCGACCGTCTCCAGGAAGGAGCGGAAGGCGCCCATCTCCGGCGGCGGGGACCTGGATGCCGACCAGGATGCGGCCGAAGTCGGCGCCCTCGTTGCGGTAGTGGAAGAGGGAGATGTTCCAGTTGGGGCTCATCGCCGAGAGGAACCGCAGCAGCGCCCCGGGGCGCTCGGGGAACTCGAAGCGGTAGAGCGGCTCGTCCTGGGCCCGCGACGAGCGGCCGCCGATCATGTGGCGCAGGTGCTGCTTGGCGAGCTCGTCGTCGGTGAGGTCGAGGGTCGGCGAAGCCGCCCGCGCGCAGGGCGCTCGGCGATCCGCGCGGCGTCCTCGCGCCCGCCGATCTGGACGCCCGACGAAGAGGTGGGCCTGCGTCGCCGTCGGCGATCCGGTAGTTGAACTCGGTGATCGCCGTGGCCGTCGAGCGTCGCGCAGAACCGCAGGAAGGAGCCGCGCTCCTCGGGGACGGTCACCGCGAACACCGCCTCGCGCGCCTCGCCGATCTCGGCGCGCTCGGCGACGAGGCGCAGGCGGTCGAAGTTCATGTTGGCCCCGCAGGCCACGGCGACCAGCGTCGGCGTCGCGGACCCCGTGCGCGCTCCACCCACTGCTTGAGCCCGGCGATCGCGAGCGCGCCGGCGGGCTCGAGGATGCTGCGCGTGTCCTGGAAGACGTCCTTGATCGCGGCGCAGACCGCGTCGGCGTCGACGCGCACGATCTCGTCGACCAGCTCGCGGCAGATGCGGAACGTCTCCTCGCCCACCCGCCTCACCGCCGTGCCGTCGGAGAACAGCCCGACGTCGGCGAGCGTCACCCGCTCGGCCGCGCCTCGAGCGAGCGCGCCATCGCGTCCGAGTCGGTCGGTCTGCACGCCGATCACCCGGACCTCGGGGCGCAGCGCCTTGACGTAGGCGGCGATGCCCGGAGATCAGCCCGCCGCCGCCGACGGCGACGAAGATCGCGTCGATCGGGCCGGGGTGCTGGCGCAGGATCTCCATCGCGACGGTCCCCTGGCCGGCGATCACGTCCGGGTCGTCGAAGGGGTGGACGAACACGAGGCCCCGCGCTCGCGGCGAGCGCGTCCGCGCGCGCCTGGGCGTCGGAGTAGGAGTCGCCGTGCAGCACGACCTCGACGGCTCGCCGCCGAGCGCGCGCACGGCGTCGACCTTGACCTCGGGGTGGTGACCGGCATGACGATGACCGCGGGGCACCCCAGGCGCGCCGCCGACAGCGCGACGCCCTGGGCGTGGTTGCCCGCCGACGCCGCGATCACCCCGCGCGCCAGCTCGGCCGCGCCGAGCTGCGCCATGCGGTTGTAGGCGCCGCGCAGCTTGAACGAGAAGACCGGCTGGTTGTCCTCGCGCTTGAGCAGCACCCGGCAGCCGGTGCGCGCCGAGAGCTCGCGGCGCGTCCTCGAGCTCGGTCTCCCGGGCCACGTCGTAGACCCGCGCGGTGAGGATCTCGCGCAGGTAGTCGGGGGCTGGGCCCGCGCCGCTCAGCGGATCCGCACCGAGCGGGCGGCCGCGGAGCGCGGACGCATGCCGGCGGTCCCGAGGAAGCGGGCGGACACCTTCACCGCGCGGGCCCTGCGGGGCGCCTTCGGCCTCACGACGGCCGTGTAGCGGCAGACGCCCTTGCGCTTGCGGAGCGCCACCGTGCGGCGGGCGACGACCCGCTTGCCCACCTTCGCGAGCACCCGGACGCGCCCGCCGCACCGCGCCGCGGGCACGACCCGGGGCAGCACGAGCCGGCCGCTCACGGTCAGCCTCTTGACGCGGCCGCGCTTGGGCGATCGCTTCACCGCCATGCCGAGGCTGCGCGGCAGGGGCCGCAGGACGGTGGCCTTCGCCGCGGGCGGCGGCGGCGACGGCGCGACGACCTCGAGGGTGGCGCCCGCCCGGTCATTCTCGTCCGCGCCGTTGCCCGGGGTGGAGGTCGGGTCAACCACCGAGGAGGCGGCGACCTCCGCGGCGATCTGGAAGGTGCCGGCGACGTCGGCGCGCACGACCAGGGTGAGCGTCGCCCGCGCGCCCGCCGGCATGGCGCCGATCTGCCACGTGCCTCCCGCGAAGGTCCCGCGGTCGGCGCTCGCCCCGACGTAGGCCAGCCCCGGCGGGGCGGGGACGGCCACCGAGACGCCGTCGGCTCCGTCGGGGCCCGCGTTCGCCACGGTCACGACCACGGCCATCGTCCCGCCCACCCCGATGCGCCCGGCGCTCGTGGCCATGGCGAGCGACAGGTCCGCGGCGAGCGGGCCCACCGGCCCGCTCAGGGGCACGGGCCCGGCGAGGGCGACGCTGCGTGCCGGGCTGTCGCCGACGGACATGTTGTCGCCGTACCCGAGGCGGCCGTCGCCGCCGAAGCCCCAGCACCGCATCGTGGCGTCGTCGAGCAGGGCGCAGGTGTGCGAGATGCCCACGGTGACGGCCCGTGCCGTGCGCCCGGCCAGGGGCACCGGTCCGGCCGAGGCCGGGGTCTCGCCGGGATCGTCGCCGACGCCGTCCTGGTTGCCGTAGCCCAGCCGGCCGTTGCCGCCGAGCCCCCAGCAGCGCACATCACCGGTGTCGAGGACGGCGCAGGTGTGGCCGAGGTAGGTCGAGATCGCCGTGGCGCTGCGCCCCGGGCCCAGGTTTATCGGGGGGCGACCGCCGCCGAGGTCACCGTCGCCGTCCCGCCGTAGCCGAGCCGCCCATAGGTGCCGAGGCCCCAGCAGCGGGCGGTGCCGTCGTCGAGGACGACGCACGTGTGGGAGTCGCCCGCCGAGACGGCGCGCACCGTGTGGCCGCCCAGGGGCACCGGCCCCACCGAGCCGGGCGTCTCGTCGTCGCCGACGCTCGCCGTGCCCGGATAGCCGAGCTGGCTGTAGGCGCCGTAGCCCCAGCACAGCAGCTGGCCGTCGTCGCGGATCGCGCACGTGTGGTACCAGCCGGCCGAGATGGCCACGGCGCGGTGCCCGGCGCCGAGGTCCACCGGCCCGGCGCTGGAGACCTGCTCGTTGTCGCCCACGGACGACTGGTTGCCGTACCCCAGGCGCCCGGCCGTGCCGAGCCCCCAGCAGCGCACCGACCCGTCGCTGAGGATCGCGCAGGCGTGCTGATAGCCGGCGCTGACCGCCGTCGCCGTGAGCGTGGAGCCGAAGTCAACCGGCGGACCCGCCGTCGGCGAGAGCACGGAGGCGGTGGAGCCGTTGCCCAGGCGCCCGTTGGCGCCCCCGCCCCAGCAGCGCACGGCGCCGCTGTCGAGGACGGCGCAGGTGAAATCGAAGCCCGCCGACAGCGCCCGCGCGGAGCGCCCCGGGCCGAGGTTGACGGCTCCGGCGTTCGCCGCGTTCGAGATGTCCGCCATCGACCCGTAGCCGAGGCGCCCCTCGCCCCCGATCCCCCAGCAGTGGACGCTGCCGTCGGCCAGGATCGCGCAGGTGTGCTTGTCGCCGGCGTCGACGAAGCCGCCGACCGCGCGATCCCCGCCCGACGACGCCTGCTCCGCCTGGGCGGATGTGACGAGGAGGAGGACGCAAAGGGCCGCGACGGCGAGGGCCATCGCGACCCGCGCCCGCTGGGCGAGATCGGCTGACATTAATCCGACGCTTTCGTACCACAGCGGCGCGTCCGGCGTCACCACGAGAGGTCCGGCCGGCGGGCCGCCCGGCGCCTCGCGGCGGGCGTCTAGACTCGTGTCCGTGAACCCGCCGCTCGTGATCCGTCGCGCCGACAGCGGCGACGCCGCCGCGATCGGGGCGATCTACGACGAGGCGGCCGCGAGCGGCCTGGCCACCTTCGCGACCGGCCCGCACAGCGCGGCGGAGCGGCGGGCCTGGCTCGCTGGGCGAGACGCGCGCGCGCCGGTGTGGAGCGGGGTGGTCGGCGACGAGGTGGTCGCGTGGTCCGCGCTCGCGCCGTTCTCCCACCGCAGCTGGTACGCCGGAGTGGGCGAGTACACCGTGTACGTGGCCCGTCACGCGCACGGCCGCGGCATCGGCCGGACGATGCTCGGCGCCCTCATCGAGGAGGCCCCCCGCTTCGGCTACTGGAAGCTCGTCGGGATGATCCTGCCCGAGAACGCCGCCGGGCTCGCCCTCGCGCGGGCGGCCGGATTCCGCGAGGTGGGGACGCACCGGGCCCACGGGCGCCGCGAGGGACGCTGGCGCGACGTCACGATCGTCGAGCTGCACCTGGGCGACGGGGGCGGCGAGGGCGGCCCGTTGCCACAATCGCAGACGAGCTGATCCACGCCGAGACGAGGCCGATGGCCGTCCGCCGCCGCGGGGCGCTGGTGCGCACCCGGACAATCGACTACCGCGAGGCGTGGGACGTGCAGCGCCGGCTCGCGGCCGCCCGCGCAGCGGGCGCCGTGCCGGACGTCCTGTGGCTGCTGGAGCACCCCCCCACGTTCACCGCGGGACGTCACGGCCGGCGGGGGGACCTGTTCCTGGGCGACGAGGCCCTCGCCGGGATCGGCGCCGCGTTCGTGGAGGTCGACCGCGGCGGCCAGATGACCTGGCACGGCCCCGGGCAGAGCGTGGGCTACGCCATCTGCGACCTGCGGCCGGGCCGGCGGGTGAGGGCCTTCGTCGAGAGCCTGGTCGGCGCGATGCGCGATGCCGCGGCCCTTCCGCGCGCCGCGGCGGGCGACGACGCGATGGGCCTGTACGCCGGCGGCCGCAAGCTGGGGAGCGTGGGCATCCGCGTGAGCGGGGGCGTGACCACCCACGGGCTCGCGCTGAACAGGGACCCCGACCTGGAGTGGTTTCGCATCATGACCGCCTGCGGCGCACCGGGCGTGGAGGCCACCTCGATCGCGGCCGAGGGCGGCGATCCCGACCGCGAGCGGGTGGACGCGGCTCTGGCGCAGTCGCTCGCGGACCGCCTCGGCCTGGACCTGGAGCCCGCGACCCTCGCCGACCTGCTGCCCGTGGCCGCGCGGTAGAAGGTCGGTCAGGGCGAGACGGCCGTGGCACCGTCGCCCTGACCGACCTTCTCAGAGCACGAGCGAGAGGAAGCGGCGGGTGCGCTCCTGGGTGGGCGCCAGCAGCACCTGGGCGGGGTCGCCCTGCTCGACGATGACGCCCCCGTCCATGAACAGGACCCGATCGCCGACCTCGCGCGCGAAGCCCATCTCGTGCGTGACGACCACCATCGTCATCCCCGCCTCGGCCAGGCCGCGCATCACCCCGAGCACGTCCTTCACGAGCTCCGGGTCGAGGGCGCTGGTGACCTCGTCGAAGAGCATCGCCTCGGGCTTCATCGCGAGCGCCCGCGCGATCGCCACGCGCTGCTGCTGACCCCCCGACAGCCGGCTCGGATGCTCGTCGGCCTTGTCGGCCAGGCCCACGCTGCCCAGGAGGTCCATGGCGCTCGCGCGGGCGGTGGCCCGGTCGGTGCCCAGCACCTTGATCGGGGCGAGGGTGACGTTGTCGAGCACCGTGCGATGGGGGAAGAGGTTGAAGGACTGGAACACCATCCCCATGCGCCGGCGCAGCGCGTCCACCGACGCGCCGGGGGCGGTGAGCTCGTCGGCTCCGAGGAACACGCGCCCCTCGGTGGGGCGCTCGAGCAGGTTGAGGCAGCGCAGCAGCGTGGACTTGCCGGAGCCCGAGGGCCCGATGACGCACACCACCTCGCCGTCGGCGACCTGGACGTCGACGCCGCGCAGCACCGTGTTGGAGCCGAAGCGCTTGACGATGCCCTCGGCCCGGATCGCGGTCACGGCGCCACGACCTCGCCGCGGCCCAGGCGCCGCTGGTCGCGGGCGATGATCCGGTCCAGGAGCCAGATCAGGGGCAGCGTGAAAACGATGTAGAAGACCGCCGCCGCCACGATCGTGGACGAGTTGAACGTGACCGCCTGCGCGTCGCGCGCCACGTTGACCACGTCTCCCACGGCGAGCACGCTCACCAGGGCGACGTCCTTGGTCAGCGCGATGAAGTCGTTCATCAGCGGAGGCAGCACGCGGCGCACCGCCTGCGGCAGCACCACCAGGCGCATGGCCTGGCCGCCGCCCATGCCGAGGCTGCGGGCCGCCTCGGTCTGGCCGCGGTCGATCGACTCGATGCCGGCCCGGTACACCTCGGCGATGTACGCCGCGTACACCAGCCCGAGCCCGATCCATCCGATCTGGAACGGGGTCAGGTCCTTGACGACCGGGATCGGCAGGAAGGGGAAGCTGCCGGCCATGAGCAGCAGCACGAGCAGGGCCGGCACCGCCCGGAAGACGTTGATGTAGCAGATCGCCAGTCCCCGGACGACGGCGCCGCCCGTGCGCCCGAGGCCCGTGCTGGCGCCGCGCGCCCGGTCTGGCGCGCCACCGCCAGCACCAGCCCGAGGGCGAGGGCGAGGATCTCGGCCAGGAGCGCGATCTGGATCGTGACCCAGAAGCCACGGGCCAGATCGGGGAAGTAGGGCCGCGCCGCATCCCAGTCGAAGTACTGGTTGATGACCTCGTTCACGGCGCGGCCCCCGTGTCCGTGGCCGCCCCTACTTCGCCTCGGGCACGTCGCCGAACCAGGTCGCGTAGATCTTGTCGTACGTCCCGTCGGCCTTGATCTGCGCGAGGCCGGCGTTGAAGGCCTCCCTGAGGGCCACGTTCGACTGCGGGAACATCAGGCCGAGGCCGAGGTCTCCGGGGATCTCCGCGGCCACCTTGAGGGTCGGCTTCTGCGCCGCCGCGTAGGCGACCACCGGGTAGTCGGTGATCGAGGCGTCCACGCGACCCTGGGCGACGGCGTTGAACGCGTCGTCGGTGTTCTGGTAGCGCTGCACCGTGGCGCCGGGGATCTTGGCCGCCACGTCGCCGCCGACCGTCGCCGCGCTGCACGCCGATCGTCTTGCCTGCGAGGCTCGCCTCAGTCCGTGATCGAGCTGTCGTCCTTCTGGGCCAGGATCGCCTGGTTGGCGCTGAAGTAGGAGTCGCCGAACGCGACCTCCTTGGCCCGCTCCGGCGTGATCGTCCACGAGGAGGCCGACATGTCGTAGCGGCGCTGCTTGATGCTGAGGATGATCGTGTCGAAGGGCTGGTCGACGAACGTGACCGTCGGTGATGCCCTGAGGTCTTCGCGATGGCGTTCACCAGATCGATGTCGAAGCCCTTGGCGCTCCTTGGAGCCCGGGTCGGTGAACTCGAACGGCGTGTAGGGGATGTCGCTGGCCACGGTGACCGTGCCGGGCGTCTTGAGGCCGAGGTCGGCGGCGGCGGGAGTGGTCCCGGTGTCCGAGGCCGCGGATGAGTCGTTGTCATCGCCGCATGCCGCCAGCGCGAGGAGCGCGGCGAAAACAGCGAAAAGCGCGAGGTATTTACGCATTTATGGCCCTCCGTCCGAGTTGGACGAGACCCTACCCCCACCGGGGCGTGCGGGTCATCGGACCGACGGCCATGCCGTTCAGGGAAGGAGCGACTCCCAGGCCACCAGCGCCGCCGCCACCAGGGCGTCGTCGGCCGGATCGGCCCCGGCCGCGGCCACGGCCGCCGACAGGTCGTCGGGGTCGAGCTCGAAGGGCTCGGCGAGGGGCAGGGCGCTCCTCAGCGTCTGGGCCAGCGCCTCCGGGTCGGGCGGCGGCGCGCTCAGAGGAGGTTGACCGCGGCGGCGGCGGCCAGGACGAGGATGATCCCGCCGTAGCCCATGTACCCGCTCACCAGGAGCAGCACCGCGAGGGCGATCAGCAGGACGACGACCACGCCCCAGGCGACCTTGGTGAGCCCTCCGGCGCCCAGCTCCCAGCCGCTCTCGGGCGGGCGGCCCTGTCGGCGCGGGGGCGGCGGCGGCTGGGTCACGGCCGGGACGTTAGCGCCCGCACGCCGGTCCCGCACCCGCGGGCCCGGTCTATCCTGGGAACTTCGTCCAGTCGGCCCCGGGAGCGCGCATGGCGATCGAGATCGGCCAGGAGGCGCCGGACTTCACGCTCAAGGACCCCGCCGGCGAGGTGGTCACCCTGTCCTCGTTCCGCGGCTCCAAGAACGTGGTGCTGGTCTTCTACCCCCTCGCCTTCAGCGGGACCTGCACCCGCCAGCTGACGGACATCGGCGCGCACGAGAGCCGCTACGCTGAGGATGACGCCCAGGTGCTGGGGATCTCGGTCGACTCGCGCTACTGCCAGGGGCGCTTCGCGCGGGACCTGGGCCTGGCGGACACGATCCTGCTCGCCGACTTCGAGCCCAAGGGCGCGGTCAGCCGCAGCTACGGGGTGTACCGGGACGACCTGGGCTTCTCGGGGCGGGCGAGCTTCGTGATCGACAAGGCCGGCGTGGTCCGGGGCGTCGCGCTGACCGAGAATCCGGGCCAGACGCCCGACGAGGAGGAGTACTTCCAGGCCCTCTCCGCCTGCGCGGTCTAGAGGGCGCCGTGGCCTACGAGGGCCGGCTGCGGACCCCCGCGCCGGCCAGCTGGCCGCAGGCGGCGGCGACGTCCGCCCCGCGCGAGCGCCGCACCGACGGCTCGAGCCCCGCGGCCGTGAGGGTGCGCAGGAAGATCTCGCGGCGCCCGTAGGAGCTGGCGCGGTAGGGCCCCTCGGTCGCGTTGTACTCGATCACGTTGACGTGGAAGCGGCCGTCGCGCAGCAGGCGCGCCAGGCGCTTCGCGTCGGCCACCGAGTCGTTGACGTCCTCCAACAGGACGTACTCGACGAAGACCCGCCGCCCGGTGCTGTCGCAGTAGCGCCGGCAGGCGGCGAGCAGGTTGGCGATCGGGTAGCGGTTGTTGATCGGCATCATCGCGCTGCGGGTGGCGTCGTCGGCGGCGTGCAGCGAGATGGCCAGGCGCACGGGCAGGGGGTGCTCGGCCAGCACGGCGATCCCCGGCACCCACCCCACGGTGGAGATCGCGATCCTGCGCGCCGAGATGCCCAGCCCCTCGGGCGCGTTGATCGCCCCGCACGCCTCCAGGACCGCGTCGAGGTTCTGCATGGGCTCGCCCATGCCCATGAAGACGACGTTGGTCAGCCGCGCGCCCTGCTGGTCGGATTCGCGCGCCGCCAGCACGGCCTGATCGACGATCTCGGCGGCGGTGAGGTTGCGGCCCGCCCCCATGCGCCCGGTGGCGCAGAACTCGCAGCCCAGCGCGCACCCGGCCTGGCTGGAGACGCAGACGGTGCGGCGGCCCTCGGCGTGGGCGATCAGGACGGCCTCGACGACCACCCCGTCGGCCGCCCGCAGGCCCCACTTGACCGTGCCGTCCCGGGAGACCACCCGCTCGGAGGGCTGCAGCGCCCAGAAGGGCAGCGCGCCCTCGAGCCGGTCCCGCAGGGCCGCCGGCAGGGTGCCGACCTCCGACCAGCCGTCGGCGCCCGCGCGCTGGGCCTCGAAGGCCTGGCGGGCGCGGTATGCCGGCTGGCCCCACTCGGACAGGAGGGCGGTGAGGGCGGCGCGATCCACCGGCGAAGGGTAGCGGGTCGCGGGGCTCCTCCCCGCTCAGCGCGACCCGGCCGCCGGCGACGCCGCGGATGGGCCCCGCCGGCGCACGTAGACGATCCGGGCGGCCACGAGGCCCGCCGAGCACGCGACGGTCAACCCCAGGGCGGCCCTGTCCGAGCGGGCGAGCTCGATCAGCAGCAGGACGGCGGCGAGAGCGCACGCGGCGGCGCCCGCGAGGGCGAGCCCGCGGTCGAGCGCCGAACGGGCCGTGTGGCGCGCGTGCATCAGGTTGACCAGCGCGAAGACCGTCAGGAAGGCCAGCGAGCCGAACGCCACCAGCTCGGTGATGCCCGGCACCAGCGACGCGACGCCCCCGGCGACGGCGAGCCAGATGATCGCCTCCGCCGGCACGCCCCGCCGCTGCCGCCCGAGGCGCGCGGGCATCTCGTCGGCGTCGCTCACGGTGTGCACGAGGCGCGCCGTCGCGAACAGGGTCGCGTTGATCGCCGACGCCGTCGACAGCACCGCTCCGAGGCTCGCGGCCCAGAGACCGGCGGTGCCGAGGGCCTTCTGGCCGACGACCGCGAAGGCCACCTCCTTGCCGGCGGCAAGCCGCGCGTCGGACAGGAGCATCTGCGAGCCGAGCGTGACGGCGACGTAGACGGTCGCCACGATGGCGACCGAGGCGTACAGGGCGAGGGGGAGGGTGCGCCGCGGGCGCTCGAGGTCCGTGTAGTCGTAGGACAGCAGCTCGAAGCCCTCGTAGGCCACGAAGACCACCCCGACCGCGATCAGGACGCCGGCGACCCCCATGTCGGCGGGCGGATCGAGCCTGCCCGGTGAGAAGTGCGCGAGGCCGACCGCCGCGATCACGCCGAGGATGGCCAGCTTGGCGACCACCACCAGATCCTCGGTGAGCCCCGACGTGCCGACCCCCCGCAGGTTGACGAGCGCGAGGGCCGCGAGGGCCGCCAGGGCGGCCGCGCGGGCGGCGCTCTCGGGCGCGCCGAGCACGTGCGCCAGGTAGTGGCCGAAGGTGAAGGCGTACACCGCCAGCGCGAAGACGTAGCCGAGGACGAGCCCCCAGGCGATCCAGGCGGCCGCGTCGGGGTGCCCCTCGTCCCGCAGGTAGCTGAACGGGCCGCCGGAGCGGCCCGAGCGCAGCGCCAGCCCGGCGTAGGAGCGGGCCGTGAGCATCGCGATCACCCCGCCGATCGCGAAGGTCAGCCAGGCCAGATGGCCGGCCAGGTCGATCGTGACCCCGAGGACGCTGAAGATGCCCCCGCCGATCATCCCGCCGACGGCCATCGCGATCGCCTCGCGCAGGCCGAGGGCCTCGCCGCGGCGGCGCGCGTCACGGGTTCGCGGGTGGAACGAGCGGGGGGTGCGGCCTGCCATCGACGACGAGTATCCTCCGGCCGCGACGATCGCCGCCGTGGCGGGCGGCCGTCGCCGGAGGGCCGTCACGCCCGGGCGTTCGGCGCGAGCCCCCGGGCGAAGGGGGAGCGATGCGGCTGGACGGGATCCACCACATCAGCGCGATCACCGGCGACGCGCGGGGCAACCTGGACTTCTACACGCGCGTGCTCGGCCTGCGGCTGGCGGCCAAGACGGTCAACCAGGACGACCCGCGCCACTACCACCTGTTCTACGCGGACGAGGCCGCCCGCCCCGGCGCCGACCTGACCTTCTTCGAGTACCGCGGCGCTCCGGCCGGGCGGGCCGGGGCGGGGATGGTCCACCGCATCCTGTGGCGCGTTCAACTCGGAGGACGCGCTCGCGTTCTGGCAGGCGCGCCTGGGCGACGAGGGCCTGCCCGCCGATCGCGACGCCACCGGGCTGCGCTTCGCCGACCGCGAGGGCCTCGGGCACGAGCTGGTGGTGAGCGCGGCCAACCCGCGGCTGGCGGCCCGCCACCCCGAGATCCCCCCCGAGCACGCGCTGGGCGGCTTCGTGGGCGTGCGCGCCCACGCGCGGGCGCCCGAGCGCAGCGGGCGGCTGCTCGAGGAGCTGCTGGGCGCCGAGCGGGTCGGCGCGGCCACCTGGGACGTGCGCGGCCCGCGGCGGGGCGGCACGATCCGCCTCGACCCGCCCCCGGCCGAGCGGCCGGTGCGCGGCGCCGGCACCGTCCACCACGTCGCCTGGGGCACCACCGTCGCCGACCATCCCCGCTGGCAGCGACGGCTGCGCGGTGCGGGCGTCCGCGTCACGGACGTCATCGACCGCTACTACTTCCATTCGGTCTACTTCCGTGAGCCGAGCGGGATCCTGTACGAGATCGCCGACGACGCCCCGGGGTTCACCCGCGACATGCCGCTGGAGGAGCTGGGGACGCGGGTGATCCTGCCGGCGTGGCTGGAGCCGCGACGCGACGAGATCGTCGCCGGGCTCACCCCGCTCCCCGACCCGCGGGCGGCGGCCTGAGAGCCGCGCGCGGCGCGCTCACCGGGGCACGGGCGTCTCGAGCGCGCCGGCGGAGGCGGCGACCGGCGCGTGGGTCTCCAGCCGCGGCATCCGGGAGGCGGTGGCGGCCGCGACGAGCAGCATCGCGGCGGCCAGCACCAGCGCCGAGCGGAAGCCCTCGGCCACCAGGTCGCGGCCGGCGGGCGCCACCCGCCCCAGGCCGCCGTCGAGGCCGTCGGGCAGGTGGGCGTGGAGGACCGATCCCAGGAGCGCCGCCCCCAGCGCGCCCCCCGTGTAGCGGCTGATGTTGGGGAACGCGGCGGCCACCCCGAGGCGCGCCTGGGGGACGTCGTGGATGGCGGTCATCGTGATGGGCGAGGTTGAGATCGCCAGGCCGACCCCGAAGGCGATGATGCCCGGCAGGAGGAGCCGGTAGCTCTGGGCGCCCGCCGTGAGGGCCATCGCGAGGGCGCCCGCGGCGGCGATGACATAGCCCCCCGCGGCCAGGCGCTCCGAGCCCACCCGCCCGATGGCGCGCCCGGCGATGGGCGCCACCACCATGAACGACGCCGCGATCGGCGTGATCCCGATCGCCAGCTCGACCGCGCCGAAGCCGAGCACGGCGGTGAGGTAGAAGGGCAGCACGATCAGGACGCCGAAGAGGGCCGCCGAGGAGGCCAGCGCCGCGAGGTTCGCCGACGCGATCGCCCGGCGCCGCAGCAGCCGCAGGTCGATCATCGGGCTCGGGGCGCGCATCTCGTGGATCACGAAGGCGACCAGGGCCGCGACGCCGAGGGCGGCGAACCCCACCGGGCGCGCCGAGGTCCACCCCCAGGCCTCGCCGCGGGAGATCGCCACCAGGAGCGAGAAGAGCCCGAGCGCCGCCAGGACGGCGCCGGGCAGGTCGAAGTCGTGGTCGGCATCGGCCGGCCGGATCTCGACCAGCACCAGCGCGGCTCCGATCAGCACGAACACCCCGATGGCGGGGCTGAACCAGAAGACGCTCCGCCATCCGAGGGTCCCCACCAGCAGGCCGGCCACGTTCAGGGCCAGCACCGGCGCCAGCCCGAGCACGCCCCCCATCACCCCCAGCGCCACGCCGCGCTCGCGCGGGCCGAAGAGCTCGGCCGCGTACGAGTAGGCGGTCGGCGCCATGGCGCAGGCCCCCACGGCCTGCAGGATGCGAAAGGAGACGAGCGAGGGCGCGTTCCACGCGAGGGCGCACAGGATCGAGCCGGCGCAGAGGACGACGACCCCGATCACGAACACCCGCCGGCGCCCGTAGAGGTCGCCGGCCCGGCCCGCCAGCGCCAGGAGGGTCGCCTGGGTCAGCAGGAAGCCGGTCACGACCCATGAGATCGAGGGGACGTTAACGCCCAGGTCGGCCGCCATCGTGGGCAGGGCGATGTTGACGATGCTGACGTTGACGACCGACAGCATCATCCCGCTGGCGACCACCATGAGCGCCATCCAGCGCCACCGGGGATGCGCGCGCAGGCGCGCCCGGAGCGCCGTGAGACGTGCTGCGGAGCGCTCCCTCACGCGACGAGTCTAGAGGCCGGGTGGCGGCTGCTCGTGGGGTACCCTGGAGCGATGGCACCGAGCGACGAGCGCCTGTGGGGGTACGCCAGCCTGGCCCGGCTGTGGTCGTGGACGCTGATCGGCGTCGCGGTCGTCCTGCTGGGCTTCGCGGTCGTCCTCGAGGCCGGCTACGGCGAGGGTCTCACCAGTCGCTGGCTCGCCGCGGTGATCGGCATCACCGGCGTCACCGGCGTCATCTGCTTCCCCTTCTTCCGCATCTGGCTCAGCCGCTCCGCGCTGCCGTCGGTGCGCCTGCACCAGGCCGTGCGCGCCACCGGCCCGCGGCGCCTGGAGGCGACCCCGCGCGACTGGCGCCGCTGGGGGCTGGTCACGGTGGCGATCCTCCTCGTGGGCGGGGCGGCGATGATGGTGTTCCTGATCGGCGTGCTCGGGCGCGGCGGCACCGCCGAGGGGGTCGTCGTGGGGATGCTGGCGGCCTGGGGAGCGGCCACGCTGGTGGACGTCGGGCGCATCCGCGAGATGGAGGCCGCCGAGGGGCGGCGCTACTACGCGGCCTGCCGTCGCCCCACCGGCGTCGGCAACCACCTCGTGTGGCTTCCCCGCCGCGACGCCGGCGACGCGCGCGCCTGAGCCGCTACGCCGTCCGCTTGGGGCGGATGTCCGAGAAGAGGCGGTCGAGCTTCTCGGCGAACAGCCTCGTGTGGCCGCAGTCCACGCAGGTCTCGCCCCGCATGGGGCTGATGCGCCCGGAGGCGAAGAACGAGCGGCGGCGCTTGAGGGAGACGATGCCCGAGACGACGGTGGGCTCGAGGCGGCCCTGGCAGAGGGGGCAGGAGGCGGACATCGGTGTTAGGATACCCCCACGGGTATACGTTCACGAGGGATGAGGGGGGGCCGGTCCGTGACGGACGTCCACGAGGTGATCATCATCGGCGGCGGCCCGGCGGGATACACCGCCGCAATCTACGCTGCGCGGGCCAATCTGTCGCCCCTGCTCATCGAGGGCTTCGGGGCCGGCGGGCAGCTGATGCTGACCACCGACGTCGAGAACTTCCCCGGCTTCCCCGACGGGATCACCGGCCCTGAGCTGATGCAGCACATGCGCGGCCAGGCCGAGCGCTTCGGCGCCACGTTCGAGGCCGCCGACGTCTCGCGCGTCGACTTCTCCGAGCGCCCCTTCGGGGTGTGGGTGGACGGCGAGGAGCACCGGGCCCGGAGCGTGATCATCTCCACGGGGGCCTCGGCGCGATGGCTGGACCTTCCCAGCGAGAGCCGCCTGCGCGGCTTCGGCGTCTCCACCTGCGCGACCTGCGACGGGTTCTTCTTCCGCGACAAGCCGATGGTCGT
The DNA here is from genome assembly GCA_963806585.1 of uncultured Thermoleophilia bacterium. GTDB lineage: Bacteria > Actinomycetota > Thermoleophilia > Miltoncostaeales > Miltoncostaeaceae > Miltoncostaea. The sequence continues at coordinate 190,097 of CAWDYN010000001.1, forward strand.
GGTCGGGGGCGGCGACTCCGCCATGGAGGAGGCCAGCTTCCTGGCCCGCATGGCGGCGTCCGTGACCATCGTGCACCGGCGCGACGAGTTCCGGGCCTCGCGGATCATGGTCGACCGCGCCCTCGCCAACCCGAAGATCCACGTGCGCTGGAACGCGGAGGTCGCGGAGGTCGTGGGCGAGGACAAGGTCGAGGCCGTCCGGGTGCGCGACACGGTGACCGGCGAGCTCGAGGACATCCCGGCGGCGGCCATGTTCGTCGCCATCGGCCACGTCCCCAACACCTCCCTCTTCGCGGGCCAGATCGCGCTCGACGAGAGCGGCTACGTCATCACCGACGGGACCCGGACCGACGTCGAGGGCGTGTTCGCCTGCGGCGACGTCCAGGACACCGTCTACAAGCAGGCGATCACCGCCGCGGGCAGCGGCTGCATGGCCGCCATGGACGCCGAGCGTTGGCTCGACGCGGCCGGCCACGACATCGCGAGCGAGCCGGCGACGGCGCTCGCCACCGGAAAGGACGTTTAGATGGCGGACGACGTGCTGGAGATCACCCTCGACAACTTCCAGGGGACGGTGCTCGAGAACGAGAAGCCGGTCCTGGTCGACTTCTGGGCGGAGTGGTGCGGCCCCTGCCGGATGGTGGCCCCGGTGGTCGAGCAGATCGCCAAGGAGCGCTCCGACACCCTCGTCGTGGGCAAGCTGAACGTGGACGAGGCCAGCGCCATCGCCCAGCGGTACAACGTCCAGGGCATTCCGTTCCTGGGCCTCTTCGAGAACGGACAGCTGTCGCGTCACGCGGTGGGCGCGATGCCCAAGGCCCAGATCGAGCGCGCGCTCGGGCTGGAGTAGCGGCCATGCCGAGCTACGACCTGACCTGTACCGAGTGCGACCACGCCTTCGAGGCGTTCCGTCAGGGGTTCCTGCGCGACGAGGACCGGGTGTGCCCGCGATGCGGGGCGTCGGAGGCCCGTCAGATGTTCACCGGCTTCGTCACGGCCCGGCCGGCGAAGGGCGCCCCGGCGACGTCGGTGGTCGGCTTCGGCGGAGGCGGCGGGGGCTGCTGCGGCGGCGCCTGCGGCTGCGGGCACTAGGGGGCGCGATGGCCACCACGACCCCGCACCCGACACCCGACCAGCTCGTCACGCGCCTGCGGCGCGCGGAGGGCCAGCTCCGCGGCGTTCAGCGCATGCTGGAGGAGGGCTCGGACTGCCAGCAGGTCCTGACGCAGCTGGCGGCGGTCAAGGCGGCGGTGGACCAGGTGGGCCTGCACCTCATGTCAGAGCGCCTGCGCACCTGCATGGCGGACGGCGGCGGCGACTGCGCCGAGCAGTTCGAGGATGCCGTCTCCACGTTCCTGAGGTTCGCCACGCTCGCACGCTAGCCGTCCGTCCGAGGCCCCGAGGGCCCGGACGTGGCGACGTGGCGGCGTGACACACCGGCGTCGGCCCGTCCGGGGGCGTCGGGCGGGACCCGTCCGGCGCCGGCACCGCGGCGGCCGCGGACCGGCGGCGCCAACGAGCTGCGTGGTCGGGCGGCGGCGTGCATCACGCCGCCGCGTGCTCGACCGACGCGCCGCCGGCGGCGCTCGCCCGCTGGGCACGGCGCATCTCGGCGCTGTTGCTGAGGGCCTCGCACACGGCGAGCGCCACCTTGTAGCCGGCGTCCGACTCGGCGCCGGTCAGCAGCATGGTGCCGGCCGGACGGCCCGAGAGGGTGCGCACCAGGCGCCGGGGGCGGTCGGAGATGATCATCATCGGGCGCTGGTCGGCGTGCAGGGCCTCGGCCATCTGGTGCCAGTCGGCCGACTCCTCGCGCAGGTCCAGCATCACGATGTCGCCCGAGGCGGGCGCGGGCCGGTCGGCGCGCGCGTCGGCGCCCATCACGACATAGCCCAGGCGCGTGAGGGTCTCCTCGAGCGCGCTGCGCCCGTTGCCCTCCGGCCCCAACACCAAGATTCGCATCGTCTGCATCTGTCGTACCCCAAGTCTCGCGAAGGTTGTGCGCCGCTCCGTCGGGAGGGCGCGGGACGCGATGTCCCGGTCGTGGCGCCCTCGCTGTGGGCGCACGGGTCCGGGGGGTACGGGCCTTAGCCGGGTCGGCAGACCGCCAGGCCGTGGCCGGATGCGGCGCCCAGCAGGGCGCCCAGGTGCAGGCGCTCGGACAGCTGGGGACGCGGGGCGCGGGCGATCGCCACGATCAGCCCGACCAGCACGAACATGATCAGGGTCGAGGCCGGTGGGCCGCCCACCCCCGGAAGGACATAGCCGGCCAGCACCGCCAGCAGGCTCGAGCCCGAGCCGACCGTGCCGATCGGGGCGCTCGCGCTCTCGGAGAAGAGGGTGCTCTCACCCTCCTCGCCCAGGGCCATCCCCGGCCCGCGCTCGATCGTGGTCGCCGCCACCGGCGCCACCGGGCTGCGTGCCTGCTTCGCGTTCAGATCCAGCGAGAAGAGGTTCTGGGGCAGCGCCGACTTCTGGGTCAGGAGGCCCTGCACGGCGGCGTCCGAGGGACGGGCCCGCCCCTGCTCGGGTGCGGGGGACGCGACGACGGGAGTGTCGGTCCCGGCCGCGAGGGTGACCGCCTGGGTGGGCGGAGCCGCCGGCGGGATGCCGACCGGCGCCGGCGCGACCGCGCCCGCGAGCCTGCCGGGAACCGCGTCGGCGTTGCTCGGCGGGATGACGACGACCGGCAGCAGCTTGGCCGGCGGGTTGGACGGGGGGACCGCCGGTGTCGCGACCAGCTCGGGCGTGGTGATGACCACGTCCGGGGGCGTGGCCGGAGGCGGAACCGGGACGACCTCGCTCTCGGGCGGGATGACCGGCTCGGCCGGCGCCTCCGTCGCGGGCTCGGACGTGCCGGTCGCCGGCGGAGCGGTGGGCTCCGGCTCGACCACGGGCGGTGCGGGCTCCTCGGCGGCCGGGACCGGCTCGGCGGGAGTCGGCTGCTCGGCCGGCGGGCCGTCGGCGGCCGGGCTCGGCTGCTCGAGGGCGGGCGGGTCGAGAACGGCCGCGGGCGCGTCGTCGGCCAGCGCCAACGCCGGAAGCACCAGTGCGATCAGCAGCGCGAGGAAGAGCGCGCGCAGGACGATCGTCACGCCGGTGGTGGTGCTTGTGGTCGTCGCGGTCACCACGTAGTCGCCGAAATCACCATGGGTTAGCGGTCAGGGGACGCCTGAAGGCTGAGGACGATACACCCGATCACGCCCGATGGCACGAAATTCGCGCCGATACGAGAGTTGCGTTTCATCGTGTGACCGCCTCCGGCTCAGCGCAGGGCCTGGGGGAGGAGTTCGGCGAGGTCCCGGATGCGCCTGCAGGGGCCCGGCGGCAGGACGCCGGCGCGATCGACGAGGACGGCGCGCAGCCCGGCCCGCCGCGCGCCCGCGCAGTCGGCCTCGGGGGAGTCGCCGCAGTGCAGGGCGCGGCCGGGCGCGACGCCCAGGAGCCCCAGCGCGTGCAGGAAGATCGCCGGGTCGGGCTTGGCCGCGCCGACGCTCGCGCTGGCGCACACGACGGCGAAGCGGCCGGCCAGGCCGAGCTCGTCGAGGACCTCGGGGAGCGAGCAGTCCCAGTTGCTGACCACCCCGACGGCCACGCCCGCGCGCGCGAGTGCCTCCAGCGTCGCGGGAGCGTCCGGGGAGACGGTGAAGCGCAGCGCCCGCAGCAGCAGCTGCGCGAGTCGGGCGGTGGCGGGACATCGTCGCCCGAGTCCCTCGGCCAGCACGCCCGCGCACTCCAGCCGCAGGGCCGCCAGGGAGGCCCGATCGACGCCCCGATGGAGATTTCGGCGGTAATAGGCGATCTCGGCGGCGCAGCGCGGCGGCGACGCGGTCCGGCGCGTGGCGGATCCGCCGGCGGCCAGCAGGCCCCGAGGCGCCGCACCGGGTCGTCGAGGTGGAGGAGGGTTCCGAAGGCATCGAGGAGAACTGCCTCGACGCGGAACCTGGTCGGCGAGGGGATCACCACGGGGCGGCGTCTATAATCCCGCGCGCCCGTGCGTCCGGAGGGGGTCAGCGCGCGAATGCGCGGAGTTCGACGGGCGTCTGGATCCTCGCGCGGCCCTCGTGGCGGTCCTCGTCTGCGCCTGGGTTCCGATGCTGATCGCAGGCCACTATGCGGATGGTCCCGGGGGGTCGGAGGTCGGCTATGCGAGGCTGGATCGAGGAGTGGAGTTCATCTACCACGCCGTGCGTCTGTCGCGCGACGCGCGGCTGGGCGACTCCGAGACCGCCGCGGCGCGGGCGCGCGAGCGTCTGGGCCGGTAGCCCCGCCGTGGCCTCGGGCGTCGAGCTGGTCTACCAGGACGGCGCCTTCGCGGTACCGGTGCCCGCCGGCGGCACCGAGCCGGCGCCTGAGGAAGCCGGGTCGCAGAGCCCCTATCCCGCCTGGGATGGGTGGTTCGCGGCCGGGTGCGGGGCGGCCCGCAGCAGATGATCGGCCTGCTCGACTACAACTCGGGGCAGCGTCGCCTGGAACATCCGGCCCCTGCCGCTGGCGGGCCGCGTGAGCGACCTCCGCAGGCGGCGCCTGGGCCGCAGGCGGCGCGCCCACCGCAAGCGCCAGAACATCGCCTGATCGTGTGCGGCGTGCTCGCGGCGATGCGTGGGCGGCTTCGTGCTGGTGTCGGCCCTCGCGATCCACTCCGTGGGCGAGAGCCTGGACGGCGGCGACCTCAAGGAGATCCGCCTCGGCCAGAACACGCGCATCTACGACAAGGACAAGAACCTCCTCGGCATCGTCGCCGGCGAGACCAACCGCACCGTGGTCGCGAGCAGGCGCATCCCGCAGGACCTGAAGGACGCGACCGTCGCGATCGAGGACAAGCGCTTCTACAGCCACGACGGCGTCAACTACTACCGCCTCGCTCGGCGCCGCGGCGCGCGACCTCCAGAGCGGTCCGCGCGACCAGGGCGGCAGCACGATCACGATGCAGCTCATCAAGAACCTCTACGACCCGAAGGCCGGGCGGACGCTCTCGAAGAAGATCGAGGAGGCGTATCTCGCCTACCAGTACGAGAAGCGGTACACGAAGGACGAGATCCTGGCGCGGTACCTCAACGGCGTGTTCTACGGCCAGAACGCCATGGGCGTCCAGGCCGCCTCCCTGACGTTCTTCGACAAGGACGTCTCCGAGGTCACCCTCCCGCAGGCCGCGCTGCTGGCGGGGCTCCCGCAGGCGCCGACCTCGGTACAACCCCTTCGGGAACCCCGAGACGGCGCGGGACCGGCGCAACCTGGTGCTCGACGAGATGGCCGACCAGGGCTACATCACGCCCGAGCGGGCCGCTCAGGCCAAGAGGGCCGGCCTCGGCCTCAAGCGCGGGAAGGCCTACAAGCGCAAGCGCGAGGAGTACTTCTTCGAGTACGTCCGCCAGCAGCTGATCGACCGCTACGGCGAGAAGAAGGTTCAGCAGGGCGGGTTCCGCGTGTACACGACCATCGACCCCGTGATCCAGTCGGCGGCGCGGACGGCCATCAAGCAGAACCTCTACGCCGACGGCGACCCGGACGCCGCGATCGTGATGGTGGACTCCAAGAAGGGCTACATCCGGGCGATGGCCTCGAGCCAGGCCTTCAACCAGGACAACCAGTTCAACCTGGCCACCCAGGCCCTGCGCCAGCCCGGTTCCACCTTCAAGACCTTCGTGCTGACCACCGCGATCCGTCAGGGGATCAACCCCTACACGACGCTCTACGGCTCGAAGAAGCTGGACTTCGTCGATCCCCAGTACGGGCCCATCGACGTCTCGACCTACTCCAACACCTACCGGGGCGCCATCCCGATCGCCTCGGCGCTGCTGAGCTCCGACAACTCGGTCTTCCAGCAGCTGACCCTCGATGTCGGACCCGACAAGGTGATCGACACGGCCTACGACATGGGCGTCGTCGAAGGACCGCGCGCTGCCGGACGTCGCCTCGATCGGACTCGGCGCCGGCGAGGTGACGCCCCTCGACATGGCGACGGCGTACGCCCCGCTGTCGAACGGGGGCTTCCGCGTCGAGCCCCTGCGCGATCTCCAAGGTGGTCGAGCCCGACGGCACCGAGGACGTCTTCGCCCCGGAGCGCACGCGCGCGTTCTCCGACGGCGTGGCCTACGAGGCCACGCGCATCCTGCAGAACAACGTCACCGGCGGCACGGGCACCGGCGCCCAGATCGGCGTCCCGGTGGCCGGCAAGACCGGCACCACCGACGACTACGTGGACGCCTGGTTCGTGGGCTACACGCCGAACTACTCGACCGCCGTCTGGATGGGCTATCCCAACTCGGACGGCACCAAGCGCTCGATGTACAGCGTGCACGGCGTGACCGTGGCCGGCGGCACCTTCCCCGCGTCCATCTGGGCCGACTTCATGCGCGTGGTCGTGGACCGGGACGGTGGCTCCGGCTCCTTCCCGCTGCCGAACAACCCCGTGTCGTGGTCGCCCTTCTCGAGCGACTTCACGCGCGCGGCCGGCGAGGCGAAGTCGGAGGCCGAGTCCAAGTCCACGCAGTCCACCGAGTCGGCGCCGACCACCGAGCGCGCGACCACCGCGGCGCCCCAGCGCCCCAAGCCGACCACCTCGCAGGCGCCGGCGCCGGCCGCGCCCACGACCCCGGCACCCGCTCCGGCACCCGCGCCCGCCCCCGCTCCGGCCCCGGCTCCGGCCCCCGCTCCGGCCCCCGCGCCGGCGCCGGCGCCCGCTCCGGCACCGACGCCCGCGCCCGCACCGACGACCCCCTGACGCGGCCGCAGAGGGGTCCGCGCGCTCCGGGTGGCCCCCACCCAGGAGTACCTCTAGGATCGACGAGCGTCCACGGGGGGTATGGCCGCGCATGATGAGCGCGTTGCACCTGAGCCGGATGGCCCCACGGGCCCGGCGCGCGGCCCGCGCCGGCGGATCGCCCCTGGGCGCGGCGGTGGTGGCGGGCCTCGGCGCGCTGGCCCTGGTGCTGTTCGGCCCGCCCGGCGGCGACGCGGCCGCCCACCTCTACATGACCCAGGCGTGGCGCGACCACGGCTGGCAGCTGTGGGACAACTTCTGGTACTCGGGCCGATACGCGCAGGTCAACTACAGCCTGCTGTTCTACCCCCTCGCCGCGCTGGCCGCATCCGACGACGGTCGTCGTGGCCTCGTGCGCCGGGGCGGCCGGCGGCGTTCGCCGCGCTGCTGCGCCGGCGCTGGCCGGCGCTCGCGACCGGCCCCGCGCTCGCCTTCGCCCTGCTCGTGCCCCTGGGAGCGGTGGCCGGGACGTACCCCTTCCTGCTGGGCCTGGCGCTCGCGCTGGGGACGATCCTCGCGCTGCAGGCGGGCCACGCCGACCTGGCGCTGGGCGGGGTGCTGCTCACCGGACTCGCCCACCCCCTCGCGCTCGCCTTCCTGCTGGTGGTCCTGGCGGCGATCGCGGTCACGACCCCGGGCTGGTGGCGCCAGCGCCCCGATCTCGTGCTGGCCGCGGGCTGCCGCGGCCGTCGCGGGTGCCCAGATGCTGCTGCTGCGCGGCTTCTCCACCGGCGATGCCCGCTACCCCTTCGACCCCAAGGACGCCCTCGCGATCGCCGGCTTCTGCGTCGCGGGCCTGCTGCTCACGCGCGGCCTGCCCGACCAGCGGTACCTGCGCGCCGTGTTCATCGGCTACGCCGCGCTGGGCGCGGCGGCTTCTCGCTGTCGTCCCCGGTGGGGGGCAACGCGGTGCGCCTGATGCTCCTGATGGGCGTGCCGCTGCTCATGCTGCCCCTGGCGGCGCGCGGCTTCCGGCCCCGCGGGATCGCCGTGGCGCCTGGTCGCGGTCGCGCTGCTGTGGCAGGCGCTGCCCGCCGTCGCCGGCTGGCGCACGGCCACCGAGTCGCGCGCCCAGGACGAGAGCTTCTGGTACCCGGTGATCGCCTGGCTGGCCGAGCATCCCGAGCCCGACCAGCGGGTGCAGGTGGTCGCGACGGCCGACAACTGGGAGGCCTACTACCTGGCGCGCCGCGACGTGCCGCTCGCGCGCGGGTGGTTCCGGCAGGACGACTTCCCCGCCAACGCCGTGCTGTACGGGCCGCTCACGCCCCGCAGCTACGCGAGCTGGCTGCGGCGGACCGGCGTCCACTACGTGTTCCTGCCCGACGATCCGCTCGACTACAGCGCGGCCAACGAGGCGAAGCTCCTGCGCTCGGGCGAGTCCGGCCTGCGGCAGGTGGCCCGGATCGGGGGATGGACGGTCTTCGAGCTGCCCCGGCCGACGCCCATCGCCACGCCGGCGGACGGGATCTCGATCGTCAAGCTCGACGTCGGACGCGGTCACGCTGCGGGTCGAGCGGCCGGGAACGTACCGCCTGCGGCTGCGCTACACGCCCTACTGGAGCGTCGAGCGCGGGTACGCCTGCGCGACGCCGCGCGAGCCCTGGGGCACGGAGCTGCGGGTCACGAGCCCCGGGATCGTGCGCATGTCCTTCGACGTGCGCCTGGACACGTTCGTCGGCGCAGTGCTCGGAAGCGCCGGCGGGTGCGGGTCGCCGATGTACGGCCCCCCGGCGCCGGTCACGCCCCTCCACCCGCTGAGGATCAGGGCGGCCCCACCCGCGGGGCCCACTGCGGACCCCCCAGGCCCCAGTCGACGGCGCGCCTGGAAATCGTTGACCAGCAGCGCCCAGACGTACCAGCCGATGATCGAGGCGACCCCGAAGAACGCGCTGGCCCGGTAGACGGTGAGCATCATCGGCGTCGCTCGCCCTGGTGCGCAGCCACAGCCAGAACGTGTCGCGCGGGACGATCTCGCGGTAGAAGTACTCGGCGGTGAGCATGCGCCAGTGGAGGGCCAGCCAGCCCGCCCACAGCAGGTCCCAGACCCCGCCCAGCGACGTGTAGTAGGCGATGGCGTCCCGCTTGCGGCCCGCCTCGCCCACGTACTCCCACACGTCCAGGTGCATGTGCCAGTCGGTGAGCGGCCAGAAGAGCATCACCCCGACCGAGTCGAGCGTGTCCGAGAAGACGTGCGCCCAGGCCCCGAGGACGAACGAGAAGGTCCACATCTTGTTCCTGCTCGAGCAGGAAGATGATGGCGCCCAGGACCACGCCGAAGAGCAGCGAGTGGGTGAAGCCGACGCCCGGGAAGCCCCGGTGCAGCTGCACCGGATCGTCCACCAGCTTCGCGTTGCCGCTGAAGTCCAGGCCGTAGACCGACCACTTGGTGAGGATGTCGGGCGAATACGAGCCGCCAGGCACAGGGGCAGCGAGATGGCCCCACCGAGCTTGACCCTGAACAGGTACGGCTCGATGTCGTGGGCGGCCCAGCTCACTCCGTGTCGTCGCGGCGGGACAGGGGCGGGATCGCGTGCGGCAGGAGGCGCCCGGCCAGCCACGTGGCCAGGAAGAGGAAGGGCAGGCACTCCCAGAACCCGAGCAGGAAGAAGGGCTGGAAGCCACACCCCGAGCAGGGCGTAGACCAGGACCGCGACGGTCCAGTAGGCCACGGCGAAGCGGTTGCGGCGGACCGTCGCGGGGGTGCGGGGTGCGGGCACGACGCGCAATCTTCACGCTTGCGGTGCCGGGCGCAAGGGGCGAACCTCGCCGGATGCCGGAGCGAACGCTGCGATTCGTCACCTGGAACCTCTTCCACGGCCGGGACGGCCTGCCGGGGCTCGGGGCGACGCGGCGCTCGACGTGGCTGCGCCGGCCCGAGGAGGACGGCGCCCACATGCACGTCAACCGCAAGCTGACGGCCCACATGGCCCGCGCGACTCGCGGCGTGGGAGCCGGATGTCTGCGCCCTGCAGGAGGTCCCCACCGCCGCCATCCCCACGCTGGAGCGCATCACCGGCATGCGCCCCCTGTGGACGACCACGGGGCCGCTGATCGGGCCCCGGCGGCTGCGGGACGCGCTGGCGGCCGCGCAACCCCGACCTGTGGCGCACGCCACGAGGGAAACGCGAACGTGATCCTGGTCGGCCCCCGCCTGGCGGGTGGAGCCCGGCGGCGGCGGCCTCCCTGCGACTGAACCCGCTGCGGTCGATCCTGGCGGCACGGCGCGCCCTGGGCCTCACGCGCGGGGAGCTGCTGCGCTACATCCCCGAGCCGCGGCGCCTGATCCTGGCGCGCCTCGTCACGCCCGGGCGCGAGGTGATCACGGTGGGATGCACGCATTGCCACAACGCCCGCGCATCCCGATCTGGTGGGCGCCGAGATCGCCCGCGCGGCGGCGGCGGCCGTGCGCGAGGCGGCGGCCGGCGGCGCGGCGGTGCTGGCGGGCGACCTCAACGCCCCGCCGTCGCACCCGGCGTTCGCGCGCGCTCGCGGACGCCGGCTGGGAGGGCGCCCTGCCCGGCGCGGGGATGGGCATCGACCGGATCGTGCACCGGGGGATGGACACGGTGGCGCGCGGCGCGGCGCCTGGACCCGTCCGGCGCGCGAGATCGGCGTGACCTGGCGGGGCCTCGCGCGGCGCGTCCGGCTCTCCGACCACGATCCCGTGGCCGTGACGCTGCGTGTCAGGGAGAGCGCATGAGCAGCTGCAGCACCAGCAGCACGGTCAGCGCCGACGGCCGCCGCGACGGCCCAGCGCACGCGGCGCGGATCCCGGCCCACCCAGCCCCCCAGGGGCCAGACGAGGGGGAAGGCCATCAGGCTGAAACGGGCCATCGAGGTGAGCGTCCCGCTCGACAGCGGCACCGCCAGCACCACCACGGAGTAGGCCACCCAGGGCGAGCGGATGCCGCCCTCGGCGCGCCAGAGCATCGCCCAGCAGCACCAGGGCGGCCGCCAGCACCACGAGGTCGCGGATGGTGGCGTGCCAGGCCGCCCCCCGGTGCCGTCGATGACGTGGTTCCACCCCGCGCGCAGCTCGTCGGGGGCCGCGGTCACGAGGCCGATCCCGAGCTGGCCGCGGTCCCACGCCCTCTGGGCCTCGAAGGGCAGCAGCGCCGAGCCCCGGGCGGCCGCCATCCACCCGAGGAAGGCCGCGAGGGCGGCGACGCTGGGGAGCGCGGCGGCGGCGGCCCGGCGCAGGCGCGCCCCGGGTCGCGCGTCGAACTGGAGCGCGAGCAGCCCGATCAGGACCACGACCAGGACCCCGGTCGGCCGCGCCAGCGAGCCGACGGCGGCGGCGATGCCCGCCAGCAGGTAGCGGCCCCGAACGGCGGCGGCCGCGGCGCCGATCGCGCAGAGGAGGGCGATCGACTCGGTGTAGGCCAGCGAGCAGTAGACGGCGGTCGGCAGGAGGGCCAGGGTCCACACCGCCCGCCGCGCGGCGGCGGCGCCGTCCCGGTCGGCGGTGAGCGCCGCGAGCGCGGCGAGAGCCAGCAAATGTTTATGTTCCTGTTGCTTGGTTTCGGTTTACGTCTTCTGCTTCCACGTAGAATAAATACCTGGCCCAGGTGTTTCAGGCGTTACGAATTGAAGTAAACGATGAAATGGAAGCTTTGAGAGATTTTCTTCAGGCTGCGCTTGAAGTGTTAAACCGGGAGGAAGATTGGTTGTAATAACTTATCATAGCCTGGAAGACAGGTTGTGTAAAAATTTTATGAAAACAGGAAATTTTGAAGGAAAAGTGGAGAAAGATTTTTATGGAAATCTGAATACACCTTTTAGAATAGTTAACCGGAAAATAATTACTCCTGGACGCCGAAGAGATGGAGAAAAATACGCGCTCACGAAGTGCAAAATTGAGAATTGCTGAAAAGATTTGAAATGGCAGAGAAAACAAAAAATAGCAAAAATCAGGCTGGAATGAAATCGTTTATTGGTGGAACGATTCTTACCGACGAACGGGTAACCCGGCAGCTTCCATTTATATTTTTTCTTGCTGCTTTGGGAATTTTGCTGATTACAAACCGGAACTGGTCGGAACGAACCATTAGGCAAATTGAGGTTTTACAGGACACGCTTGAAGAACTGCGTTCCGAATCAATAACATTTCAGCAAAACTAATGGATGCAAGCCGTCCATCGGAAGTTGTTAAAAAGAGTGGAAGATGCAGGAATAGGTTTAGAGGAACCGATAACTCCACCTAAAAAATTAATTGTTGAAGAGAAAATTAAAGATAGTGGGAATTCGAAGGTCAATCATATCACGAATAGCTATCGTTTATTTTATACTGCTGATTTTTGGCGTAGTAGTAGTATTCAAAATGATTTCTGTTCAGCAAATTAAAAATGAACGATGGGAACAGATTGCCGAAAACTTGAAAGAAAATACCGATAATTGTTGAACCTAATCGCGGGAATATTTGTGCCGACGACGGCAGTGTTTTGGCAACTTCGGTTCCAGGCTATTACGTTAGAATCGATTTGGCTGCTGAAGGAGTAAAAAAAGTGTATGCCAAAGAAAGTGATTCGCTTGCCTATTATCTTTCACACTTTTTTAGAGATGCATCGCAGGCAGCGAATACAACCGGAGATTAAATGAAGCATACCGAAGCAGAAATCGGGGATTTATGCTTACACCCCGAAAAATAGATTATACGGAACTTCAGCAGATAAAGAGATTTCCTATTCTTCGCCGGGGGCGTTTTGGCGGAGGAATGATTATTGAACAGGAGAACAAAAGGATTATATCCTCTTGGTATACTGGCTTACCGAACCATTGGCGGTTTGAATAAAGGAGCTTATGGTGGGGTGCACGGAAATATAGGTTACACAGGTTTGGAAGGCGCCTATGAACAATATTTGAAAGGTGAAGATGGAATCAGTTACAAACAAAATTTTCCGGCCGGTGGGTAACACGCACCGAAATTGAACCTCGCGACGGCATGGACGTAATTACGACCATCAATGTAAAACTGCAGGATATTGCCGAAAGTGCGCTTTACAAACAGTTAAAAGAAACTAATTCCGACTGGGCAACAGCCATTGTTATGGAAGTGGAAACCGGGGAAATAAAAGCCATTGCCAATCTTGGGTTGGAAGATGGAGATTATGATGAAAATTACAATTATGCCCTTGGTCATGCCGGATGTTACGAGCCGGGTTCTACATTTAAACTGGTTTCATTGATGGTGGCTATGGAAGACGGAGTTGGTTGATACCAGCGATGTTTTTGATACAGGAAATGGCGTTTGGAAGTACAAAGATCGAACAATTTACGATAGCGACTGGCATCATGGCGGTCATGGAAAATTAACGGTAAAACAGATTTTTGAAAAATCGTCGAATGTTGGAGTTGCACAAATAATTACTTCATGTTATGGAAAAAATCCAAAAGATTATGTTGACAGGGTATACAGTTTTGGTGTAAACAAACCACTTGGGATTGAAGTCAAAGGAGAGGGAAAACCGTTTTTTAAATATCCGGGCGATACGGATTGGTGGGGAACCACACTGGCCTGGATGTCGTATGGTTACGAAACCAAAATGACCCCGCTTCAAATTCTTACTTTTTACAATGCAGTAGCAAACAATGGCAAAATGGTGAAACCGCGTCTGGTGAAGGAAATCAGGGACAAAGGTGCTATTGGTAAAAAAAGTTTAAGACCGGAAGTGCTCAATCCGATGATTGCTTCAAAAGAAACCATTGGGAAAGCTCAGAAAATGCTTGAAGGGGTTTGTGAAACGGGAACCGGACGATCATTGCAGAATCCATATTTCAAAATTGCCGGAAAAACAGGAACTGCACAAATTGCAACAGGTACCGGCGGGTATCAAAAAGGAATGTATCTGGCATCTTTTGCCGGTTATTTCCCGGCTGATAATCCCAAATATTCCATGATTGTCACTTTCAATAATCCCAAAGGTGCTTATTATGGCGGCTCGGTTGCCGGCCCTGTATTTAAAGAAATTGCTGAAAAAGTATATGCCTTCGCAAATTTTAATGGATGATGAAAACGAGGAAAATTCAAAACAACAGGAATAAATACTTCCGGATGTAAAAAAAGGAAAGTCAGAAGATATTTTGCGAGTAGCAGAAGAACTTGAATTGAAAAATATAAACGGATTGCCAAAAACAGCAATTGGCCGTTGTAATGAAAAGAAGGCGACCAGATTGTTTTAAGCGAGAATGATTCCAAACCGGGCGTGGTTCCCGATGTTCGTGGAATGGGAGCAAGTGATGCCATTTTTTTACTGGAGAATGTCGGTTTACATGTAAAAATAAAAGGAATTGGAAAAGTAAAAGTACAATCGTTAACTCCGGGACAAAATGTAATCCCGGGCAAACGGTTTATCTACATTAAGTTGAAAAGATGAAATTAGAACAGAATTAATTAGAAATATAAATTATTTGGAAATAGCCGGAACTTTAAATCGAGAAGTTTCGGGAATGGAATTCGATTCACGAAAAGTTGAAAAGGATTCTGTTTTTGTAGCTCAACGCGGAGTTCATGTCGATGGGCATAAATTTATTTCGCTTCTGCAGTTGAAAAAGGTGCCGGTACAATTGTTTGTGAAGAAATTCCATCGGAAATATGAAGCGGAATGTTACGTACATCAAAGTTAAAAGATTCGATTAATGTTTTGGGTGAACTGGCATCGGCTTTTTATAATTTTCCTTCTTCAAAAATGAAAGTGGTTGGCGTTACCGGCACCAATGGAAAAACCAGCATTGCCACCTTCTTTATAGGTTGTTTCAGAAATCTGGGATACAAAGCTAGGTATTATTTCCACTATTTCATACAAAATAAATGAACAGGAAGAAACTGCTTCGCATACCACACCCGATGCTTTAAAAATTCAGCAACTGATGGCAGAAATGGTGAATGACGGTTGTGAGTTTTGTTTTATGGAAGTGAGTTCACATGCCATCCATCAGAAGCGGATTGCCGGAATTGAATTTGCCGGAGGGATTTTTACCAATATCACCCACGATCATCTGGATTATCACAAAACATTTTGCAGAATACATTAAAGCCAAAAAAAGCGTTTTTTGATGATTGCCTTCCAAGAGGCTTTTGCCATTACCAATCTCGATGATAAAAACGGAATGGTAATGCTTCAGAATACAAAAGCACAAAAAATAACCTATTCGATTGGCAAAATGGCCGATTTTCGTGTGTAAAGTTATTGAAAATCATTTTGACGGAATGTTGCTAAATATTGATGGTCATGAGATTTGGACCCGGTTTGTGGGAAAATTTAATGCCTCCAATTTGCTGGCAGTTTATGTGGCGGCAATTAGTCTGGAACAGAAGCGAGATGAAGTACTTGACTGAAATCAGCGACCTGGTACCGGTGGCTGGACGATTTGAAACTATACGAAGTGCGGATGGTAAACTTGCAATTGTGGATTATGCTCATACGCCCGATGCACTAAAAAATGTACTTGCAGGCAATTTCTGAAATACAGAACCGGAAATGAGCAGGTAATTACTGTGGTTGGTGCTGGCGGCGACCGTGATAAAACCAAACGGCCCGAAATGGCAAAAGAAGCTTTGCTTGGAAAGTGATAAGGTGATTCTTACTTCAGACAATCCGCGAACTGAAAATCCGGCACAGATTATAAAAGATATGGAAGCCGGGGTGGAAATTCAAAATAAAAATAAAGTAGTTTCAATTGAAAATAGAAAAGAAGCAATAAAAACAGCAGTATTGCTTGCGCAGCCAGGAGATATTATTCTTGTTGCCGGGAAAGGACATGAAAATTATCAGGAGATTAATGGAGTGAAACATCATTTCGATGATAAAGAGGTAATAAAGGAATTTTTTGGAATTGAAGACTAAATGACAAAATTATGCTCTATTATTTATATGAATTATTGGCTGGATTTTGACCTTCCGGGGATGGGAATGTTTCAGTACATTTCGTTTCGTTCGGCTGCAGCAATAATTTTGTCGTTGATTATTACCACGGCATTTGGTAAAAAAATAATTCGCATTCTGCAACGGAAACAGATTGGCGAAGAAATTCGTGATTTGGGATTGGAAGGACAAATGCAGAAAAAGGGAACACCTACCATGGGTGGAATTATTATTCTTTCAGCCATTATTATCCCTACACTTCTTTTTGCCCGTCTCGACAATATATACATTCTTTTAATGCTTATCACCACAGCTTTTCTGGGGTTGATTGGTTTTATTGATGATTACATTAAAGTTTTTCTGAAAAATAAAGAAGGACTGGCTGGCAAATTTAAAATTCTCGGACAGGTAAGTCTTGGGTTTGATTGTAGCTGCCACGCTTGTTTTTGAGTAATGATGTCATCGTACGGCAGAATGTTAAAGATGCGAACGGGAATGATTTACAGGAAATTGTTATTGACCCTGAAACCGGGGATACAAACATTGAAATATGTTACCGAAGATGTAAAATCGACCATCACCACCATTCCATTTCATTAAAAAAAATGAATTTGATTATGAGTGGCTGGTTTCTTTTGCCGGCAGATCATCTTCGTGGTTAAAATGGGTGATTGTATGCACTGGCCATCATTTTCATTATAACAGCAGTTTCAAATGCTGCCAATTTAACCGATGGAATAGATGGACTGGCATCGGGAACTTCGGCTATTAGCGGTGTGACATTTGGGGATTCTGGCATATGTAAGTGGTAACATTATTTATGCCGATTATCTCAACATTATGTACATTCCCAACATTGGCGAACTGACTATTTTTATCGCTGCATTTATTGGTGCAACGGTTGGTTTTCTGTGGTATAATTCATATCCGGCACAGGTGTTTATGGGCGACACCGGAAGTCTGGCTTTGGGAGGAATTCTGGCCGTTTTTTCAGTGATTATCCGAAAAGAAATTTTGATTCCACTGCTTTGCGGAATTTTTCTCATTGAAAATTTTTCGGTGATGATACAGGTGACGTGGTTTAAATATACCAAACGAAAATATGGTGAAGGACGGCGGGTATTTTTGATGAGCCCGATTCATCATCATTACCAGAAAAAAGGCATTCCCGAACCGAAAATAACGACCCGCTTTTGGATTGTGGGAATTATTCTGGCGGTAATAACAATAGTAACATTAAAAATCAGGTAGGTTGAAAAACAGATTGGTCATATTGGGAGCCGGTGAAAGCGGCGTAGGATCTGCCATTTTGGGGAAGAAGAAAGGCTATGCTGTTTTTGTGTCCGACCTGGGTAAAATAAAGAAAAATACAAAAATGTTCTTTTAAATTATAAAATTGATTTTGAAGAGGGAAACACATTCCGAAATTAAGAATTCTTGAAGCTGAGTTGGTGGTGAAAAGTCCGGGAATTCCGGATACAGCTCCAATGATTCAAAAATTGAATGGAAAATGGAATTCCGGTGATTTCTGAAATTGAATTTGCCGGAAGGTACAACACGGCTAAAACCATTTGTATTACCGGAAGCAACGGAAAAACCACCACAACTTTGCTTACTTATCATATCCTGAAAAAAGCAGGTTTAAATGTGGGAGTTGGCCGGGAATGTCGGAAAAAGTTTTGCCTGGCAGGTGGCCGAAGAGAATTTCGATATTTACGTGATTGAACTTAGCAGTTTTCAGCTGGATGGGATGTATGATTTTAAAGCCGATGTTGCCGTTTTGATGAACATCACACCGGATCATCTGGACAGATACGATTATGAAATGCAAAATTACATCGATTCCAAATTTCGGATTATTCAAAATCAAACCAGCACCGAATATTTTATCTACTGTGCTGATGATGAGGTGATTCAAAAGGAAATATAAAAACGAAATATAAAAGCCCGTGCTCTGCCTTTTGGATTAGGAAAACCTACTGACGATGGCGCAGGTATTCGGAGAGATCAGATAATTATAAATTTTAAACAAAATCAATTCAGTATGTCTATTCTGGATTTATCATTACAGGGAAAACACAACACTTACAATTCGATGGCAGCAGGGATTGCAAGTATGGTTTTTGAAATTCGAAATGAGCAGCTCAGAGAAAGTCTGGCTGATTTTAAAGGTGTGGAACACCGGCTGGAGAGTTTTCTCAAAGTGCATGGAATCGAGTTCATTAACGATTCGAAAGCTACCAACGTGAATTCTACCTGGTATGCTTTGGAAAGTATTCACAAGCCCATTGTCTGGATTGCCGGTGGAGTGGACAAGGGAAATGACTATTCGATGCTCACGAATCTGGTAAAGGAAAAAGTAAAAGCCATTGTTTGTTTGGGGAAAGACAATGCAAAATTCATGCTGCTTTCGGCGAGATTGTAAAAAATATGGTTGATGCTACAAGTATGGAAGAAGCGGTGAAAGCTGCTTATTATCTCGCCAGAAATGGTGATACGGTTTTATTTTCGCCGGCTTGTGCAAGTTTCGATTTGTTCGAAAATTACGAAGACAGAGGAAGACAGTTTAAAAAAGAAGTAAGGAATTTGTAAGTGGAATGGAATTTACAGTTGGGAAAAATATTCAGGGGAGACAGAGTAATCTGGATTGTTTTGCTGTTACTGTCGCTGTTGTCGCTGTTGATTGTTTACAGTTCAACAGGTGCGCTTGCTTATCGTCAGGCATCAGGTAACACATTATATTATCTTATTCGGCAAATGTTTTTTATTGGCGCGGGTTTTGGGCTGATGTTGCTGATGGTGAATGTAATCCCCGTGAAAATATATTCCATGCTGGCAAATCTGTTGGTTTATATTAGTATTGCGTTTGCTGCTTCTGGCCTTTGTTTTACAATTTGCCGGAATGGGCGATGGAAGTGGACGTACCTTGAGATTGGGCCTTATTTCATTTCAGCCAGCTGAAATAGCAAAAATTTCCCTGATTATATTTGCAGCAAAAGTGCTGGGAAAAAAACAAAAGACTAAAAGCGATTTATTCAAAGCATTCAAAAAAATTATTGTTTACACCGGAATTATATGCGGATTAATATTTTATATCTGATTTTTCAACCTCAGCGTTGCTTTTTGCAACCATCATGGCAATGATGTTTATTGGGCGAATTCCAATAAAGTATCTGATATTGGTTATTGCTGCCGGAATTGCGCTGGTAGTTCTTATTTATTACTGGTGCTGATTTAATTCCGGATTCCGTGACCCGCGCTCACACCATTAAAGGACGAATTGAAAGGTTTGTCCACGGCGACCCAAATTCAGAAAAAGGAATTACACAGGCTGATTATGCCAAACTGGCCATTTATGAAGGAGGAATTTTTGGAAAAGGCCCCGGGCATTCTGATGTGAGCAATTATATGGCTGCGGCTTACAACGATTTTATTTTTGCCATAATTGTGGAAGAATACGGATTGATTTTTGGAGCAGGAGTGATGTTTCTTGTACCTGATATTTTTATTCCGGGGAGTTGTGATTGTGCGGCGATGCAACACGAACATTCCCGGCATTTTTGGTAACCGGGTTAACATTGTTACTTGTTTTTCAGGCGATGATAAATATAGGTGTTTCAAGCGGAGCATTGCCGGTAACCGGTCAGCCGTTGCCATGGGTTAGTTTGGGTGGAACATCGCTGCTTTTTACATCCATTGCTTTTGGATGTATTTTGAGTGTGAGCCACCAAAACCAGGTAAATCGTGAAATTCAGAAACAACCCGTTCAGGTGAATGCACCTGATGAAGATGTATGAAATGGAAAAAGAATGAAGATTGAAAGAGTCATAATAAGTGGAGGAGGAACCGGGGGACATATTTTCCCGGCACTGGCAATAGCAAACGAAATCCGCAAACGAAATCCGGATGCTGAAATTTTGTTTGTAGGGGCACTTGGGAAGAATGGAGATGGAAAAGATTCCGGCTGCCGGTTATAAAATTGTTGGGTTGCCGGTAATGGGATTTCCCCGAAAACCCGGATTTAAAATGTTTACCTTTTTTATTCGGCTGATGAAAAGTGCTTCAATGGCCAAAAAATTGTAAGAGATTTTAAACCTCAGGTAGCCATTGGTGTTGGAGGATTATGCAAGCGGCCCGCTTTTACGTGCTGCAGCGGCAAAAGGAATTCCGGCGCTTATTCAGGAACAAAATTCATATGCCGGAATTACCAATAAATTGTTGAGCAAAAAGGTGAATTCCATTTGTGTGGCTTACGATAAAATGGAAAGATATTTTCCGGCCGAAAAAATTGTATTTACCGGAAATCCGGTGCGGAAAACCTTATTCAGAGTAATGCCAGATAAAAAAGAGGCATTTGAGTTTTTTGGTTTGAAAGAAAATGAAAAAGTGATTTTGGTAGTAGGAGGAAGTCTTGGGAGCACGTTCGATAAATAATGCTGTTATGAAAAACACTGAAGAAATTGCAAAATCAGGATGTGCAGGTAATTTGGCAAACCGGAGCCATTTATTATGAACGTATTCAGAAGGAAATAAAAGACAAAAAACCGGAAAATCTGCAAATGCATCAGTTTATTTCACGGATGGATTTGGCGTATGTTGTTGCCGGCGTGGTAATTTCGAGAGCCGGTGCCGGAACAATTTCAGAATTGTGTCTGGTTGGAAAACCTGCGATTTTGGTGCCTTCACCAAATGTGGCGGAAGATCATCAAACAAAAAATGCAATGGCATTGGTGGAAAAAGATGCCGCATTAATGATTACAGATGATGAAATGGATGAAAAACTGTTTCCAGAAGCTGTTCAGTTAATAAAAGACGAGAAAAGATGCAAAGGGCTTTCAGAAAAAATAAAAACACTGGCAAAGCCTGATGCAACAAAAGATATTGTAAATGAAGTGGAAAAAATTGTTGAGCGAATGAAGAATCTTCAAAATATAAAAAATGTGTATTTCCTCGGAATTGGAGGAATTGGGATGAGTGCGCTGGCCCGTTATTTTAAATTTACCGGACGAAATGTGGCTGGGTACGATCGTACACCAACTGCACTGACAGATGCGATGCAAAAAGAAGGAATTGATATTCATTTTGAAGATGATATTCGGAATATTCCAAAAAATTGGAATCCGGCAGAAACACTGGCGGTTTTTACACCTGCGTTGCCGGACGACCATCAATGAACTTTCGTGGTTCAGGGAAAAACCGATTGGTTTGCTAAAACGGGCAAAAGTACTTGGGCTTGATTTGTAACGAAAAAAGTGGAATTGCTGTTGCCGGCACACATGGAAAAACAACCATAAGTACAATGACTGCCACAATTTTGAATGAAACAGCAATAAGGATGTGGCGCATTTTTAGGTGGAATTTCGAAAAATTTTGGAAGCAATCTTGTTGCTTCCCAAAGACGATTCGCCATGGATTGTTGCCGAAGCCGACGAGTTTGACCGTTCGTTTTTGCACTTGCAGCCGCAATTGGCGCTGATAACTTCCATCGATGCCGATCATCTGGATATTTATGGTGAAAAAGAAAAAATTGTAGAATCGTTTGAAAAATTTATTTCGCAAATAAAACCGGGTGGAAAACTGGTGAGTAAAAAGGGAGTTGAAATTGATGCATGCGAAAACATCAGGCTGAGATATTTTCTTATTCCTTAAAAGATGAGGCTGATTTTACCACTGAACATTTGCAGCTGGATACCAAGGACGGTTGTTATCGTTTTGATTTAAAAACACCGGAAGGAATTATTGCAAATTGTAAAATGAATTATCCGGGGTTGTTAAATGTGGAGAATGCGATTGGGGCAGCTGCACTTTGGCATTTTTGGCTGGGCTTCTCCAGATGAAATAAAGACAGGACTGGAAAATTACCAGGGGGTGGTTCGTCGGTTTCGATGTAAGGTTTAAAAGTGAAAAGCAGATTTATATTGATGATTATGCGCATCATCCGGAAGAGTTAAAAGCAGTGATAACTTCGGTGAAGGCATTGTATCCTGACCGGAAAGTTACAGGTATTTTTCAGCCGCATCTTGTACTCGCGAACACGTGATTTTGCTGCAGAATTTGCAGCCAGTCTCGATTTACTGGACGAAGCAATTCTGGTTCCGCTGTACCCGGCTCGCGAAGAACCTATTACGGGAGTTTCTTCGGAAATTATTTTCAAAAAAATGAAACTGGAAAACAAACACTTGGTTGAAAAAGAAGAAGTGGCTAGAATTGTTAAAAACGGCAGAAACAGAGGTGGTATTAACCATGGGGGCCGGCAATATTGACGGCATTGCGGAAGATATTATTAACGTATTAAAAAATAAAAATTAATGTTGCGAAAGTTGCTCAAATTAGCAGGTTATTTGGGGCTGATGATGTTTTTTATCGTCACGCTGGCTTTTACTTCGCACGAAAGTAAAAATGTACCCTGCCGTTCAGTTGAAATTGAGTTTGGCAACAACGAATTAATAAAACTGAGTAAGGCTGAAATTTCCCGTATGGTAAAATCGGCCGACAGAGAAATATACCGGTAAAAAACTGGAGGATATTAATGCTGAAGTAATTGAAAAAGAGGTGGAGAAAAATCCTGCTGTTTTGAAAGCCGAAGTTTATAAAGTGGTGGCTAAAGATACTGCGTTCATACAAAGGAATTGTAACGGTTCGAGTGAAACATCGCCGACCAGTGTTACGCGTAATGTCAGAATCGGGAAGTTATTATCTCGATAAGTTTGGAGATAAAATTCCGATTTCAACCAGTTATACTGCCAATGTGTTGGTGGCAACCGGTTATTTCTCAGAAAAATATGCAAAAGAACAATTGCTTCCTTTTATTCTGTTTATTGAGAATGATGAGTTTTGGAAAGCACAGATTGAGCAGGTTCAGGTGGAGAAAAATGGCGATGTAATTTTAACGCCATTGGTTGGCGACCAGATTATTGAACTGGGAAAACTAGCAGAATTTAAGGAAAAATTAAGAAATATGAGAGCTTTTTATAACCAGGTGTTGGCAAAAAACAACTGGGATAAATATGATAAAATGAGTTTAAAATATAAAAATCAGGTAGTAGCAAAAAAGAGATAGAATATGGCTTCAAAAAGTAATCTTTCGGTTGTTATTGATATTGGCACGTCGAAAATAGCGGCACTGGCGGGTCAAAAAACAGAAGAAGGTAAAATTGAAATTGCCGGAATGGCACAGGTTCCTTCAAAAGGAGTGAAGCGCGGAATTGTTTTTAATATTGATGAACTTGCCACTGCGATAAACCAGGTAATAGATGAACTTGGAAAATCAGATGGAGGAGGAGATCACTAAAGTAGATATGTGCCATTGCCGGGCAGCGAATGAAAATTGTAGATTATCGCGGTTACAGGTTCACTTCCGAGGAAGGAGTGGTAACCCGGTTTGACCTGAATGAATTATATAATGAAGCCAAAAATCATAAGGTTGAACAGGATTACAAAATTCTTCACGTAATTCCGCAAGCGTTATACTGTGGATGAAGAAATTACTGATATGAATCCTGTGGGAATTACCGGCCGCAAACTGGAAGCCAACTACAAATTAATAACTGTTCCCGAAGTTCAGTTGATTAACCTGCAAAAGGTATTCGATCGTACAGGAATTGAAATGGGAGAGATAACACTTTCGCCGTTGGCTGTTTCCGAAGCTGTTTTAACCGAAGATGAAAAAGAAATGGGTGCTGTTGTTCTCGATATTGGCGCCGGTACAACAAAACTTGCTGTTTATTACGATAACGTGATGATGCATACAGCCATCATTCCGTTTGGCGGAAGTGTGGTAACCAATGATATAAAAGAAGGTTGTGCTATTCTTGCAAAGTGGGCAGAAAAGCTTAAAGTAAGTTACGGACAGGCATTGGGTGATTTTGCCGATGAGCAGAAAGTGGTAACCATTCCCGGTCACAGTGGATGGGAACCTAAAGAAATTTCGTTTAAAAGCCTGGCGTTTATTATTCAGGCAAGGTTGGAAGAAATTATCGACAATGTAAATTTTCAAATTGAAAAGTCGGGAATTGGAAGCCAATTGGGTTCAGGAATTGTAATTACCGGCGGAACTTCAGAAATGAATAACATTGTTTCGCTGGTGAAATTTCGAACCGGAATGGATGTACGGAAAGCATTTCCGGTAATTCATCCTGTAAATAAGAGGAAAGATTTTCAGACTCATGAATATCTTACAGCACTTGGTTTATTGAAAATGTCACTGGCCGAAGCACCTGTTTCTGAAAAAGAGAGGATGAAAGAGAAAAAGAAAAAAGAAAAGAAGAAAAAAGACGAAATGGTGTCTCACCCTGGATAAAAGTGGTGCAGGGGGTGCTCGACTATATTGACGATGAAAACGACGATTTGGCAATGAATTAAAATGAAACGATATGACTGATGAATTAGTAAACTTTCAGTTTCCAAAGGCTTCATCTTCTATCATAAAAGTAATTGGAGTTGGTGGTGGCGGATGTAATGCCGTTAACCACATGTACGAAGAAGGAATTACCGGGGTAGATTATATCATCTGTAACACCGATGCGCAGGCGCTGGAATTAAGCCCTGTTCCAATTAAAATTCAGTTGGGAGTTACCCTAACCGAAGGCCGTGGTGCAGGTAACCAGCCGGAAATGGGCGAAGAGGCCGCCCGCGAAAACTACGAGGATTTAAAAAGGGTTTTACAAGACAATACAAAAATGCTGTTTCATTACTGCCGGAATGGGTGGAGGTACAGGTACAGGCGCTGCCCCGGTAATTGCAAAACTTTCGCGTGAACTTGGAATTCTAACCATTGCTGTAGTTACGATTCCATCGCCTGCAGAAGGTAAAAAACGCTTTGGCCAGGCAATGAAAGGCATTAAAAAACTGGGTGAATTTGTAGA
>CAWDYN010000002.1:0-200944 GCA_963806585.1 uncultured Thermoleophilia bacterium
GTTTTCGAGGCCGAGGAGCGCGGCGCTGAACGTGTACCAGCCCAGCAGCGCGAGCAGCGCCCGCGTCTCGAGCAGCCGCGGCAGGGGCTCCCGGCCGAAGCGCCGCAGGACGTAGGCCGTCGCCGGGCCGAAGAAGCGCGGGTGCAGCGCGATCAGGCCCAGCGGCAGCAGGGCCAGCAGCCAGAGGGTCGCGTCGCCGCCGCCGCTCGTAGAAGGCGACGAAGGCCACCGCGCCGGCCGCCGCGACGCCGACCGTGAGCAGCTGCTCGTACACCATCGCGGCGACCGTGGTGCGGCGCGGCACGCCCCTCTCGTAGCTCAGGACCACCCGCCCCACCACCATCAGCACGTTGCCCGGCACGTAGCGGCCGAGCAGGGAGCGGGCCCAGATCGACAGCATCACCAGCGCGGCGCGGCCCGCCGTGGTGGAGGCGGTCGATGATCGCGACGTAGCCGACGCCGCTGGCCAGGTAGAACAGCAGGAGCACCGCGCAGCCGAGGGCCAGCAGCCCGGGCTGAGCGTCCCAGTCGTACTCGGCGACCGCCGACCAGCCGTCGACGAGCGCCCAGCCGAGGAACCCCAGCACGAGCAGGCCGGCGAGGAAGCCCGCCCCGGCGGCGCCAGGGGTTCGCGGGGGCCGGGGCTCGGCGGCGCGTCAGGCCGGGTCGGCACGCCGCCGCGCGAGGGCAAGGAGCCCGTGGTAGCCCGGGCGGCGGCCGACGAAGGCCGAGTCGACCTCGAGCGCCGCGCGCACGATCCGCGCGGCGAGGCGCGGCGGGCGCGCCGCCGGCGGCGCGCCCGCCGCCGGCCGCCAGGCGTCGGCGCAGCGCGCGGCGGTAGACCTGGCGGTGGTAGAGGCCGGTGAGCGGGAAGCCCCAGCCCTGCACGAGCGACGTCGTCGAAGCCGGCCTGCGGCCAGGCGGCCGCGCAGCACCTCGACGGTGTAGCGGCGCCGGTGGCCCGCCCAGCGGTCGGTCCAGTCGTAGCGGTAGGGGCCGGCGGGCACGGTGACCAGCAGCAGCCCGCCGGGGCGCAGCACGCGCGCGCAGCTCGCCCGAGGGCGGCGGCGTCGTCGTCGAGGTGCTCGAGCACCTCCGCGCAGACCGCGGCGTCGAAGGCCGCCTCGGGCAGGTCGATGCGTCTGGAGGTCGCCCGGCATCACCGGGTTGGCGTCCGCGACCGCCGCGCTCGCGCAGCGCCCGGCGGGTCCACTCGCAGAGCTCCGGGCTGTAGTCGGTGGAGGTGACCCGCAGGCCCGCGTCGACGAGCTTCAGCGTGAGGCTGCCCGCGCCCGCGCCGGCGTTCAGCACCTCGGGGCCGGGCAGCGCGGGCAGCAGGCGCCGCATGCACCAGCGCCTCGCGGTAGTCGTGGCGCGGGCCGTAGAGCTCGGGGGCGTCGCCCCAGTCGTGGGTGCGCGGGTGCGTGCTCATTGCCGGGAAGGTTAGGGGGGCGAGCGCGTCGAGCAGCGCGGCGGCGGCGGCGGCCGGGGCGCCACGGCGCAGGTAGACGCCACGCGCGGCCGCCCCGAGGCGGGCGCCGCAGGGCCGGGTCGGCGGCCAGGCGGACGAGCGCGGCGGCGAGGGCGTCGGGCGTCGCCGGGCGGCACGAGCAGGGCGCTCGACGCCGTCGCTCCAGCACCTCCCGCACCGCCGGGGGTGTCGGCCGTGACGACCGGGCGGCCGGCCGCCATCGCCTGCCAGACCTTGTTGGGCACGACGCGCGCCGCCTTGTCGCTGGTGCCGAAGACGCCGAGGCAGATCGAGGCCGCGGCCACCTCGGCGCCGAGCGGCCTCGTAGGGCACCCACCGCTCCCAGGTGAGGCCCGCCGGGCGGTCGCGGCCGAGCTCGCCCTCGAGCCAGGCGCCGAGCTGGCCGTCGCCGATCAGGCGCACCGGGGGCGCGCCCGGGCGCGCGCGCCGCCTCCAGCACCGTGGCGACGCCGTGCAGCGGGGCGAGCTTGCCGTAGAAGAGCGCGTGCGGTGGCCGCCGGCGGGCTCGGGCGGACGGGGAAGCGCTCGGGCTCGGCGCCCACGGGCACCACGGCGATCCGCGCGCGCGGCACGCCGAAGCGCTCGCGCGAGCCAGTCGGCGCCGGCGCGCGGTGTCGGCGAGCACCAGGTCGGCCAGGCGCAGGCGTCAGGCGGTCGACGCCGGCGAGGAGCGCCGCGGCGGCGCGGCCCGCCAGCGGCCCGGTCGCCGGCGAGCGTGTCGGCCAGCGAGATCATCATGTCCACCACCAGCGGCACCC
Organism: uncultured Thermoleophilia bacterium; assembly: GCA_963806585.1. GTDB lineage: Bacteria > Actinomycetota > Thermoleophilia > Miltoncostaeales > Miltoncostaeaceae > Miltoncostaea. The sequence continues at coordinate 2,251 of CAWDYN010000002.1, forward strand.
CGCGGGCCCGGGCGACGCACCAGGCCGGGCAGCGCGTCGGGCTGGGCCAGGTAGCCGGCGACGACGGCGTCGACCGGGCGCTCCCGCGGCGCCTGCCACGGGCGAGGCCGGCCCAGGCGCCGGCGAAGCGCGCGCGCCGACGGCCGCCAGCGGCAGCGGCGCAGGAAGGACCGCCGGCCTTGTGGCGGCTGCGCTCCCACACCGGGCGGTGGTGCTCGACCACGTCGACGCCGAGCTCGCGCAGGCCCGCGACAGCACCCGCGAGCGCGGGTAGGCCCGCTCGTACGTGCCCAGCCACATCACGCGCACTGGCCTCCCGGACGGCTCAGCGGAGGACGCGCTCCACCCGCGAGCGGGCCTCCTCGTCCTGCGGGCGCAGGTGGTAGCGCTGGATCATCTCGCTGACCAGCCCGATCGTGAACAGCTGGACCCCGACCACGATCAGCAGCACGCCCAGGAGCAGCAGGGGCCGGGCGCCGATGCCCTCGCCCGATGAGGCGCAGCACCGCGAGGTAGGCGCAGATGATGACGCCGATGGCCAGAAGCAGCATCCCGATGCCGCCGAACAGGTGCATCGGGCGCTGGCGGAAGCGGCCGATGAACAGGATCGTGAGCAGGTCGAGGAAACCGCGCAGGTAGCGCTCGAAGCCGTACTTGCTGCTGCCGTACCTGCGCGGCCGGTGGTTGACCGCGAGCTCCTTGACCCGGAAGCCCTCGTGCCGACGCGAGCACCGGGATGTAGCGGTACTGGTCGCCGGTCAGCGCCAGCGAGCGCGACCACCTCGGCGCGGTAGGCCTTGAAGCCGCAGTTCAGGTCGTGCAGGCCGAGGCCGGACATGCGCGAGGTGACCCCGTTGAAGACCTTCGAGGCGGCGCCGCTTGCTCCAGGCGTCCTGGCGGTCGCGCTTCCAGCCGCTCACGAGGTCGGCGCCGCGCCTCGAGCTCCTCGAGCAGGCGCGGGATCTCGGCCGGGTCGTCCTGCAGGTCGCCGTCGATGGTGACGATCGCGTCGCCGCGGGCCTCGCGGAAGCCGGCCATCAGCGCCGCGGCCTTGCCGAAGTTGCGCCGCAGGCGCACCACGGCGATCTCGGGCTCCGCGGCGGCGAGGTCGGCGAGGATCTCCGACGTGCCGTCGGTCGATCCGTCGTCGACGAAGAGGATCTCGATCTGCCGTCCCAGAGCCCGGAGCACCCGCAGGAGCTCCTCCGACGAGTGGGCGCACCGACTCGCGCTCGTTGTAGACCGGGATGACGACCGAGACGAAGGCGAGGCGTGCGGCCACCGGCGCCGATGCTACCAGCGACCCGCGTCCGCGCCGGGCGCGGCGCGGCGAGGGGCCGCGCCCGCGCGCGGCGGGCGCGCGGCCGCGGCGCGACGCCGCGCGGCGCGGCAGCGCCAGGCCGCCCTTGACGGCCCTGCTCCGCCACCAGCACGCCGAGCGACCAGATGCAGGCCGCCGATCAGCAGGCCCAGGAGCAGGCCCGAGGCGCCCCGCGGACCCGTTGGCGGAGGTCGTCGATGAGGTACCAGACCGCGAACAGCACGTTCGAGTGGAGGACCTGCGCGAGGCTGAACACGAGGACGACGAAGGGGATGACCGCGAGCGCGGCGAGGGCGGGAAGGTGCCAGGGGCGGCGGGCGCCGAGGTGGCGAGGAGGGCGGCGTGGGCGGCGGGGATGGCGAGCACCAGCGCGTAGGGGCTGCACGATCCACAGCACGCAGCAGGAGGATCGACGAGGGCCGCCGAGGGCGGCGGCGGCCTCGGCGGCGGGCGAGCGCGGCCACCCGGCGCGCGCGGCGGCGCGCGAACAGGCCAGGCCGAGGACGCCCGCGCCACCACCGCCAGGATGATCGCGAGCGCCGGCGAGCGGCCCCGAAGCGGGCGTCGGCCGGGATCGGCGGGCGCCCCCGCGGCCGTCGCCGGGCAGGAGCCCGCCGAGCGCGAGCAGGTAGGCGGCCGCCAGGGCGGCGAAGAGCGGCAGGGCGCGCAGGCCCACCGCGCGCAGCCCGCCGCGATCGGCACCCGGGCGCGGCGCTGGCGGGCCAGGATGTCCAGCGAGCACACGAGCACCGGCAGGAGCAGGAGCAGGAGGGTGAGCCGGGCGATGGTGGGACGCAGGAACTTGCCGGCGAAGGCCAGGCTGCCGTCGGCGGCGGGGATGGTCTCGGCGGCGTCGAGGGCCCCGAGCAGGTCGTTCGCGGCGTTGGCGACCATCTCCAGGCGCTCGGCGGTGGGCTCGGCGTCCCTCGCGCAGGGGCGACTCCGCCCGGCCCGAGAGGGTCACGGCGGTGAGCCCGGCGGCGATCGCCGCCCCCTGGTCGCCGAAGGTCTGCGGCACGGCCAGGCGCAGCAGCTGGCCGCCCAGCGAGGGCGGCCCGGTCGGCGCGCCCGCCCGCCCGCGCGACCGAGCGGTCGGCGATGTGGCCGCAGGCCGAGGGCCTGGCGGTCGGTGCGGCCCGTCGATCCACACGTGCACCCGGTCGCCGTTGGCCTCGCCGGGCGCGTCGAGCACGATCGCGGCCGCAGAGCGGGAAGGACGAGAAGCGCTTCAGGAACCAGCGCAGCCCGGCGTTGCCGAGGGTGCTGCCGTCCGTCGAGACGAACAGGTGGGGGCGCTGGTGGCGGGTGGTGGCCGACGCCTGCGCCAGCCGCAGCAGCACGGCGGTCGAGGTCGTGCCGGCCGCGACCCCGGCGGGCGTGTCGCGCGGGGCGACCACCAGGATGCCGCCGCGCGAGCGGCCGTCGGCGGCGCCGGGGACGCGCGACGTACACGTTCTGCAGGGTCACGGGCTCGCCGTCGGCGCGGGCCTCGAGGGCCTGGAGCCGCACCCGGCCGGCGCCGCCCGGCACCTGGGAGAGCTGGCCCTGCACCCAGCGGGCCGCCTGCTAGGTCGTCCGCCGACCCCGGCGGGCGCTCGGGCGCGATGGCCGCCAGCTGCTGCGCGAGCTCGAGCGTGCCCTGGCCGTCGATCGTCGACGGCAGCGCGGCCTCCGGTCCGGCGTCCGGGGTCTGCAGGGTGAGCAGGGCCACCACCAGCGCGACGCCCGCGACCAGCCAGGAGGTGCGGTACAGGCGCAGGTTCAGCACGGCCGCCGACCCCCGGCGGGCGGGCGGCGGGGCGTAGAGTCGTGTCGATCGCCATCGGTACGGTCGCCGACGGGAGGGTGATGATCGCGCGAGATGGGGTTCTCCCACGTGGTGGCGGCCTCCGCGGTGCGGGGGGCCGGTGGGGCTGGGAACACTGACAGACTCTTCGCGCGGAGACGATCCCCTTACACGGGTAGGGGTCGCGTGGGGGAGGCGTCCATGAGCCGCCGCCCGGCGCCGCTGATCCTGGTGTCCAACCGCGGCCCTATGACCTTCGAGCGCGGCGCCGACGGCGAGCTGGAGCGGGTGCGCGGCGGCGGAGGGCTGGTGACGGCGCTGCTCGGCCTGACCGAGCACACCCCCGCGCTGTGGGTCTCCGGGACGATCTCGGACACCGACGAGGAGGTCGCCGCCGAGGCCGGAGGGGGCAGCTTCCCGCTGCCGGACCTCGGCGTGGAGACGCGCGGGCGCTTCGTGGTGATCGACCCCGAGACCCACAACGCCTTCTACAACGTCGTCGCGAACCCGATGCTCTGGTTCATCCAGCACTACCTGTGGGACCTGAGCAACGCGCCCGACATCCGCCGCGAGGAGCTCGACGCCTGGGAGCACGGCTACCTGGCGGCCAACAGCCTGTTCGCGGACGCGGTCAACCGCGAGCTGGACGAGGACCCTGGGCGAGTCGTGATGCTGCACGACTACCACCTGTACACGGCCCCCGAGGCGATCCGCGCCGCGCACCCGGACGCGTTCCTGCACTTCTTCGTGCACATCCCGTGGAGCCAGCCGGACTACTGGCGCATCCTGCCGCCGCACATCCGCGAGGGCATCCTGCGCGGGCCTGCTGGCCAACGACATCGTCGCCTTCCACACCCACAGCTACGCCCGCAACTTCCTCCTCTGCTGCGAGGACCTGCTCGATCTGCGAGGTGGACTACGGGCGGCGCCAGGTGCACTGGGAGGGGCGCGACGTGTGGGTGCGCTCCTACCCCATCTCGGTCAACGCGCCCATGTTCGAGGACCTCGCGCGCTCGCCCGAGGTGGCCGAGGAGGAGGGCCCGATCCTGCGCCGGCGGCGCCAGCACCTGATCGTGCGCGTGGACCGCACCGACCTCTCGAAGAACACCCTGCGCGGCTTCAAGGCCTTCGACGTCTTCCTGGACCGCCACCCGGAGTTCCTCGAGGACATCACCTTCTTCGCCCTGCTGCAGCCCTCCCGCCAGGACGTGGACGAGTACGTCGAGTACCTCGCGAAGATCCGGGACGTGGTGAGCCACATCAACCTCAAGCACGGAACCCCGGACTGGATGCCGATCGACCTGCGCATCGAGAGCAACATCCACCGGGCGGTCGCCGCCTACAAGCACTACGACGTGCTGCTGGTGAACCCGATCTTCGACGGGATGAACCTGATCGCCAAGGAGGCCCCGCTGGTCAACGAGCGCGACGGCGTGATGATCCTCTCCGAGAACGCCGGCGCCCACGAGGAGCTCGGCTCGTTCGCGATCACGATCAACCCCTTCAACATCGAGGACCAGGCCGAGGCGCTGCACCAGGCCCTCGTCATGCCCGCCGACGAGCGGGCCTTCCGCATCCAGGAGATCAAGCGGATCGTGCGCGAGAACGACGTGGGCAAGTGGCTGTCCGCCCAGCAGGCCGACATCGCCCGCAAGCGCACCGCCGACCGGCGCCGCGGCAAGCGGGCGGCTGCGCGATGAGCGAGCCGGGCGAGCTGACCCACCTCGACGCCCGCGGCCAGGCCCGCATGGTGGGCGTCGGGCACAAGCCCGCGGTGGTGCGGCGGGCGGTGGCCGAGGCGCTGGTGCGCATGGCGCCCGAGAGCGCGCGGGCCATGTCCGAGGGGCGCCTGCCCAAGGGCGACGCGGCGGCGGTCGCGCGGGTGGCCGGGATCATGGCCGCCAAGCGCACGCCCGAGCTGATCGCGCTGTGCCATCCGCTGCCGATCGACCACGCCCGCCTGGACGTCTCGATCGAGGCCGAGGCGGGGCGCGTGCGCATCCGCGCCGAGGTCGAGACGACCGCGCGCACGGGGGTGGAGATGGAGGCCCTCACCGCGGCGTCGGTCGCGGCGCTCAACGTCTACGACCTCGTGAAGGGGATCGACCCGGACCTGGTGATCGAGGGCGTGCGCCTGCTCGAGAAGACCAAGGGCGCGCCGGCGGAGGGCGCGTGAGCCTGCGGGTGGCGGTGGTCACGGTCTCCGACCGCTCGGCGCGCGGCGAGCGGGAGGACCGGTCGGGCCCCGCCCTCGCCGAGGCGGTGGAGGCGTCCGGGGCGGCCGTCGTGCGGCGGGAGCTGGTGGCCGACGACCCGCGGGCCCTGGCCGAGCTGCTCGCGGCCATGTGCGACGGCGAGGGCGCCCCCGACGTCGTGCTCACCACCGGGGGCACGGGCCTCGGCCCGCGCGACCGCACCCCCGAGGCGACCGCGGGCGTCTGCGAGCGCCTGGTGCCCGGCATCGCCGAGACCCTGCGCGCCCGCTCGCTGGCGGTGACTCCCCACGCGATGCTCTCGCGCGGCCTCGCCGGCGTGCGCGGCGGCACCCTGATCGTCAACCTGCCGGGCTCCCCGGGGGGAGCGCGGGACGGCTGGGACGTGGTGGGGCGCGTGGCCGCGCACGCCGCGGCGCAGCTGCGGGGAGGCGACCACGCGCCGCCACCCGGGCGCATTGGAGGGGGCGGAGCGGCAGAGTAGGTTGCGCGCCATGTCGGAGCGCCTCGAGCTGTCGGCCATGGGTGCCGTGCGCCCTCCCGTGGACGCGGCCCTCGCGGCGGCGGCGCGGCGCGAGCAGCAGGGCTTCGACGCCATCTGGTGGGCCGACCACTTCCTGCACTGGTTCCCCCGGTCGATCTGGGACCCGGAGCTGGTGCCCCAGGCGGCGGCCGGCCAGGCCAGCCCGCACGTGTGGTTCGACCCGGTCCCGGTGGTGGCCGCCGCCGCCGGGACCACCACCGGCATCCGCCTCGGGATCGGCGTGACCGACCTCGTGCGCCGCCACCCCGCGTCGCTGGCCCAGACCGCCCTCACGCTCGACCACGTCACCGGCGGCCGCTTCCTGCTCGGGGTCGGCACCGGGGAGGCGCTCAACCTCACGCCCTACGGCATGGCCAACGAACGCCCCCTGTCGCGTCTCGACGAGGGCCTCCAGGTGATGCGGCTGCTGATGGACGGCACCGACCCGGTCGACTTCGCGGGGGAGCACTTCCGCCTGGAGGGAGCCGAGCTGGGCCTGGCCCCGGTGGGCGACCGTCCGCCTCCGATCTGGGTGGCGGCGCACCGCCCGCGGGGCCTCGCGCTCGCCGGGCGCCGCGCGGACGGCTGGCTCCCGCTCACGACCGATCCCGCCGAGTACGCCCGGATGCTGGGGACCGTGCGGGCGGCCGCGCGGGCGGCCGGCCGCGACGAGGACGCCGTGACGCCGGGCCTCTACGCCCGCGTGGTGCTCGCCCCGACGCGCGACGAGGCGCGGGCCGCGATCGACGGCTCGCTGCTGATGCGCTTCATCGCGCTCACGCGCTCGGCCGAGGCCTTCGCCGCCCGGGGCGCGGAGCACCCCCTGGGCGCAGGCGAGTTCGGCCTCACCAGCTTCCTGCCCACGCGCTACGGCCGCGACGAGGCGCTGGCGCTGGCCGCGGCGGTGCCCGCCGAGGTGGTGCGCGACACGGTCATCCACGGGACTCCGGACGACGTGGCCAGCGCCCTGGCCGCGTTCACCGTCGAGGGCGCCCGGCACATCCAGCTCACCAACATGACTCCGCTCGCCGCGCCGCCGATGGCGGCGCAGAGCGAGGCCCTCCTGGGCGACGTCGTGGCGACCCTGCGCTCGGGGCGCGGGTGAGGGCGTCCGGCGCGGGCGCGGCGGTCGGGCTGGCGGCGGCCGCGCTGCTGGCGGCGGCGGCCCCCTCGGCCCTCGGCGCCTCGCGCACGCTGACCATCGACGGCTGGGCCAGCCGGACGCTGGCCTTCAGCGGCCCGCGGCTGCTGTGGACCGAGGCCGCCACGGTGCGGGTGGACCCGCGCAAGATCCCGGGCTCGCCGCGCGGCGCCACCACCTTCGACTACTACCGCGCCGAGGTCTTCGAGGCGACGCTGGTGCGCGGGTCGCGGCGCTTCCGTGCCGGGCCGCCCGAGGTGAAGGTGTCGGTGCGCACGAGCGTGGCGGCCATGCGCGCCGGCATCCTCGCCCCCACCGGGGACGGCGGCTTCGTGATGGTGCCCCGCACCTCGGGCGTCGCGCCGCCGGTCATCCACTGCTGCGACGACAACGGCACCGAGACGGTGCTCGAGAGCGACGGGCGCGGCGACGCGCCCGTCACGATCGCCGCCACGTGGGACGCCGGCGCGGCGACGTTCGTCGAGGCGGGTCCCGGCGGCCTCCAGGTGCTGAGGCGGGTCGACCCGGCCAACCTCGGCGGTGCGCTCACCATCCCGACCCTCCAGGCCGCGGTCGCCGGGCTCGTCGCCGTGTCCAACACCGCGCGCGCCTGGGTCGACCCGGCCGCGCCCACGGCGCTCCAGGTCCAGGCCAGCGGAGCCCCCGCCGTCGCGGTCGTCCCCCTGCCGGGCACCGTGGTGGGCGTGTGGGCGGACACCAACGTGATCGTCGCGGCGGTGCGCTCCGGCCGGCGGGTCGCCCTGCTGCGCATCGACCAGCCGGGCCTGAGGCCCGTGCGCGTGTGGAGGGGGTCGGCGGTGCCGCGGGTCGCCGTGGGCGGAGGGTCGGTGGCGGTCGCCGAGCGGCGGCGCGTGCTGGCCGCGCGGCGGGGATCGCTGAAGGTGCTGACCCGCACGCGCCGCCCGATCGAGGCCGTGGGCGTCGACCGGCGGCGGGTCGCCTGGATCGAGCGCGGGGTGCGCCGCAAGGGCGGCCGCGTCGGCGTGGTGCACCTGGGGGTCGCCCGATGAGCGTCCGCCTCGTGATCGCCGTCGCCCTGGCCCTGCTGGTCGGCGCCGGCACCGCCGCCGCGGCGCCGATCGTCGCGCTGCAGGACGACAACCTGGTCAACGTCCGCGGGCCCGAGCTCGAGGCGCGCATGGACGCGCTCGCCGCCACCGGGGTGAAGCTGACCCGGGTCGATGTCATCTGGGGCGACGTGGCGCCGACGCGGCCGCGCGACGCCCGCGACCCGGGCGATCCCGCCTACGACTGGAGCCGCTACGACCAGATCGTGCGCGGTCTCTCGGCCCGCGGCATCGCGATCATCATGGACTTCTACTGGACCCCGCCCTGGGCCTCGGCCAACGGCCGGCGCGAGACGGCCCCCCGCCCCGCCGACGGCGCCCGCTTCGCCGGTGCGATCGCGCGCCGTTACTCGGGGGCGTACCCCGACCCCGCGGGCGGGGCCCTGCCCGAGGTCAGGAGGCTCGAGGTGTGGAACGAGCCCAACCTGCCCAGCTTCTGGATGCCCCAGTGCCGCGCCCGGGGGGGCAAGGTGAAGTGGGTGTCGCCCCGCAGGTACGCCGCGCTGCTGGCGGCGTCGTATCGCGAGATCCACGCCGCCAACCCGGACGCCCAGGTGATCGGCGGGGTGGCCGGCCCGGCGGGTCGCTCGCCCACGGTGTGCCCGAAGGACCGGTCGGGCGGCGTGGGGAGCCTCGACTGGGCGCGCTGGGTGGCCGACCAGGGCCCGCCCCTCGACGCCTGGAGCCTGCACCTGTACCCGCTGGGAGGGCCGCTCCAGGCCTTCTTCGTGCCGTCGTGGAGCACCCTTCCCCGCGTCATCAAGCAGGTGGATAGGCTTCGCCGCGGCGCGCCCATCCACGTCACGGAGACGGGGTACCACACGTCCTACAACCGCTATCACCGCTACTTCGTGAGCGAGGCCCAGCAGGCGCTGTGGGTCGATGAGACCGTGACCGCCGCCGCGCGCTACCCGCGCGTGCAGGCCGTGACCTGGTTCAACTTCCAGGACAACCCCTTCTGGACGGGCGGGCTCCTGCGCGGCGACGGCTCGCGCAAGCCCTCGTACGACCGCTTCGCCGCCGTCGCTGCGGCCAACCCGCCGCCGGCGGGATGGGCCCCGTGAGCGAGGGCGAGGAGCGCCTGGACCAGGTCCAGGCCTACTACGACCGCCTGGCGCCGCGGCTGGTGGCGGTGGAGGACCGCAACTGGCACCTCCAGAGCCGCATGTCGCTCATCCTGGACACCATCCGGGGGTACGTTCCCAACCTGCCCCCGGCCGAGGGCACGCCGGCGCCGCGGGTGCTCGACGTGGGCTGCGGCACGGGCTTCCTGCTCGAGCGGCTGGCCGGGCTCGGCTTCACCGGGATCGGCATCGACCTGTCGCCCGAGTCCGTGGAGCACTCCCAGGAGCGGCTCGCCCGCATCGGCGCGGCGGACCGCCTGTCGGCCGTGGTGGGAAGCGCCTACGAGCCACCCGAGGGGCCCTTCGACCTCGTCACCCTGACCGACGTGCTGGAGCACCTCGAGGATCCGCGCGCCTGCCTGGCCGCGGTTCGCGATCGGCTCGCCCCGGGCGGACTGGTGGTGATCTCGACGCCCAATCGCCACAGCCTCCCCGGGGGGCGCCGCTGGCTGTCCGAGCACGGCATGTCGTTCATCAAGGTCAGCCTCGCCCCCGTGGACAACTGGCAGACCTGGAACGACCTGACCGGCCACGCGGCGTCGGCCGGCCTCGTGCCCGTCTCGCGCCGCGGCATCTTCTTCCGCCCCGGCGGGCGGGTGGGCTCCCAGCTCGGGCGCCTGTACCGGCACTCCGCCCCGCGGCGCGCCGAGCGCGCGCTGTCGCGGACCCCGGTCGGACGCTTCGGCTTCTACATCTGCCTGGGGTTCCGGGCGCTCTGAGATGAGCACGTCCCGGCCGGATGGCCGCGACCGCGCCCGGCGCGCGGGCGTGGCGGTGGCCATGCTCGCGCTCTTCATCGTGGGGGTCGGCGTCTTCGTGCTGCCGTTCGCGTTCCCGACCCCGCCGCCGATCGTCACCCGGTTCCAGGCCACCCAGCTGTTCAGCCCCAACGGCGACGGCCGTCGTGACACGCGCGCGCATCGGCGTGCGCCTGAGCCAGGCGAGCGACGTCACCATCGACGATCCGCAGGGACGGGCAGGAGGTGGCCTCGCTGCTCGACGCCATCCGCAAGCCGCGCGGCTTCTTCACCACCAGCTGGGACGGGCGCGACTCCCAGGGCTTCCCGGTCCTCGACGGCTCCTACGCCATCACGCTGCGGGTGCGCTCGGGCGCGAAGCAGTTCAACACCAGCCGCAAGGTGATCGTCGACACGACCGCCCCCCGGCCGGCCTCCCTCACCGTCACCTCGGCGACGCTCGCGGCGGCGGGGCCGGGGGAGTGCCGCGTCAGCTTCACCCCGGCCGACGCCGGGTCGGTGACCCTCGAGGCGCGTCCCTTCGGCGGCGGGGCCGTCGTGCGCACGCTCGGGCCCCCGGCCGATCCAGGCCGACCAGGAGCTGCGCTGGAACTGGTCGGGCGTGGGGACCGCGGCGGCGAGGCCGGTCGCGCCCGGGCTCTACGTGATCCGGGCCTCCCTGCGCGACGCGGCCCGCAACGCCCTCACCCGCGAGCGCACCTGCTGGGTGGGCTACATCGCGGGCACCCCGCGCCCGGCGCGCCCGGCGACGGGCGGCACGGTGGGCGTGACCCTGCGCCGCACCGACGGCACCGCCCTGCCGGGCTCGACGCGCATCGCGCTGGTGCTGCGGCGGCGCACCGGGGTCCCCGGCGAGACGTTCGGCGATCCGCTCGGGGTCCAGGTGGGACCGGGCGCGGCCGGGCCGGCCGGCCGGATCACCGTGACCGTGCCGCGGGGGGTCAACCCGGCCGGCGCTCTGGCTCGTGGCCCGGCGGCTGGACGGTCCGGCGTGGCCCTGATCGACCTGCGGGGCACGCGATGAGCGGCGCCGCGCGCGACGTCGCCGCGGTGGCCGCGGCGCTCGGCGTCGTGGGGCTGCTCGCGCCGCTGCCGCTCCTTCGCAGCGAGGCCCAGCGGGCGGGCGCGCTGGCGGTGACCCTGGCCGCCTGGGCCTTCCTGCTCGCGAGCCTGGTGCCGGGCGACGACGCCGAGGACGCGCTCGGGCGCTTCACGAGCGTCCCGGCGGGCCGCGGCGGGCCTGGTCGCGGCGGTCGCGTGCGTCGTGGTGCTGGTCGTGGGCGTGCGGCTGATCCTGGCGCGCCCGGTGATCTGGTTCGTGCTGCTCGGCCTGGCCATGCCCATTCGCATCCCGGTGACGATCGGCAAGACCGACGGCAACCTGCTCGTGCCCCTGTACGCGGTCATCCTGCTGGGCGTGGCGGCCTGGATCTGGGGCCGCTGGCGCGGCGCACCTCGCGGCGCGCGGCCGACGAGGGGCCGCCGGTCCTGACCTGGCCGCTGGCGGCGTTCGTCGGCTTCCTGCTGGTCTCCACGCTGTGGAGCGCGGACCCGGCCGAGGCGAGCCAAGAAGGCCGTCTTCTTCTACATCCCGTTCACGATCCTCTACGTGATCACGGTCGCCTGGTGGCCCCGCGCGCGGGCGCTGGCGGCCCTCGCGCTCACCACGATCGCGGGCGCGACGGTGGCGGGGCTGGTGGGCCTGTGGCAGTACGCCAGCCACGACATCTGGTGGAACCAGACCCTCATCCAGGCGAACATCTACAGCCGCTTCTTCCGGGTCAACGGCATCTTCTTCGACCCCAACATCCTCGGGCGCTACCTGGTGGTCGGGATCCTCGCGTGCGTGGCGCTGGCCTGGGTGCGCACGCGCACCGGGGAGCTGCTGCTGCTGGCGGCCGCGGCGGCGGTCATGGCCGGCGCCCTGATCGTGACCTACTCGCGCTCCAGCGCCCTGATGCTGCTCGTGGGGATCGTGCTCCTGGCCATCCGCGCCCTCGGCGCGCGCCGGGCCCTCGTGGCGGGAGCCGTGCTGCTGGTGCTGGCGGGCGGCGTGGCGCTCGCCACCAGCGGGCCCGTCCGGCACGCCGTCACGAACTCGGACCGGCTCGAGCGGGTCAGCGAGGGGCGCTTCGACCTGATGCGCGGCGGGCTCACCATCTGGCGCGACCAGCCCGTGGCCGGCGCCGGGCTGGGCGGCTTCCAGACGCCGCTTCGAGGCGACCCTGACCCCGGTGGAGCAGCGCCGCGTGCGCGTGGTCATCTCCCACAACAGCCCGATCACCGTCCTCAGCGAGGGCGGCGTGATCGGATTCGCCCTCTTCCTGGCCCTGCTGGCGGGCGGCGGCTGGGCGGTGGTGCGCGGATCGCGCGACCAGGGCGAGATCGGCTGGGCGCGGTGGACGCTCGGCGCGATACTGGCGGGGATCATGGTCCACAGCCTCCTGTACGCGGCCTTCTTCGAGGATCCGTTCGTGTGGGTGGCCACGGCCGCGGCGGTGGCCCTCGCGCTCACGGCGGCCGCGCGGCCGCCCGAGGCCCCGCCCCCGAGGCGGCGGAGCCGACGTGACCGCCGGGCTCCGCGTGCTCTGCCTGAGCAACATGTGGCCGAGCGCGGCGGATCCCGACTACGGCGCGTTCGTCGCCGAGATGTGCGGCGCCCTGGAGGCTCTCGGGATGACGGTCGATCCGGTGGTCATCGACCGGCGCGGGGGGGGCGCCGCCCGCACCCCGGCCAAGTACGGATCGCTGGCGGCGCGCGCGGCCCGCCACTCCCGGCGGGCCGACGTCATCTACGCCCACTACCTGTTCCCCACGGCGGCGGCGGCGGCGCTGGCGGGCCGCCGGGCCGGGATCCCCTACGTCGTGACCGCCCACGGCGGCGACGTGCGCAACCTGGACCGGGCCACCGTGCGCGCCGCCACCGCGGCCGCCCTGCGAGGCGCGAGCGCGATCGTCGCGGTCAGCCGCTACCTCGCCGACGAGCTGCGCGCCACCGGCATCGACCTGCCCCCGGTGCACGTGGTCAACATGGGCGTCGACATGGAGCGCTTCGCGCCCGGCGACCGCGGCGCGGCGCGCGAGCGGCTCGGGCTGGACCGCGACGCCCCGCTCATCCTCGCCGTCGGCGGGCTCACGGACCGCAAGAACCCGATCGGCCTGCTCCAGGCGCTGGCGCGGGTGCGCACGGTGCGCCCCGGCGCGCGCGTCGCCTTCGTCGGCGACGGGCCGCTGGCGCGGGCCGTGGACGTGGGCGCCGCGCGCATGGGCCTCGAGGACGCGGTCATCCGCACCGGCGCCCTGCCCCACGAGGCCGTCGCCGACTGGGTCGCGGCGTGCGACATGCTCGCCATGGTCAGCCGCGTGGAGCCCCTCGGGGTGGCCGCGCTCGAGGCCCTCGCCGGAGGCCGGCCGGTGGTGGCCACCGCGCGTCGGCGGCACCCGCGAGGTGGTCCCCGCTCCGGGCGCCGGCCGCGTGGTGAACCCCCTGGACCCGGCGGCCATCGCCGCGGCGGTCCTCTCCGTGCTGGACGACCCCCCGAGCCCGGAGGCCTGCCGCGCCGCCGCGGCCCCCAGCGCCCTCCCCCGGCAGGCCCGCCGGGTGGCGGCGATCCTCCGCAGGGCGGTGGACGAGGCCTGAGCCGAAGCGCGGAACCCCGGCCACCCCTTCGCGGCACCCCGTCTTCGCTACTCTGCCTCGCCGATGCCCTTGACCGATGCCCCCGCCCGGCCCGCGGGCTCCGGGGCGGCTCCCCCCCTGCGCTGATCGCCGCCCTGGTGGGCGCCGTCGCGGCCGGAGCATTCGCCGTCTGGCAGCCGCTGGCCGGGCTCGGCCTGGCGATCGTGGTGGTGATCGCCGTGCTGCTGCGTCGCACCTCGGTGGCCCGGCTCGGCCCGGTGCTGGTCGTCATCACGGCGCTGGCCGCCATCGCCGGCCCCAACCTCGCCCCGCCCGGGGCCGCGGGCATCTTCCTGTTCCGCATCCTGATCGTGCTGCTGGGGCTCGGCGTGACCGGCTACCTGCTCATGGACGGGCGGCTCGCGCTGCCCGCGGGGCTGCCGCGGCCGGCGGGCATCCTGGGGGTCTGGCTGGTGTGGTCGGCCCTGTCGATCGGCTGGGCGCGAGGACGTCGTCGCGGCCGTCCGCTGGTCGAGCTTCCTGGCGATGATGATCGGCCTGGCGCTGGCGATCGCCCTGCTCTGCCGGCGGCGGCGCCGCGCCCAGATCCTGATGTGGGCCCTGGGGGGCGCCTTCGCCCTCGCGTGCCTGGTCGCGATGGCCGAGGCGGCCACCGGGCTGCACCTGCCGTCGTTCCGGGCCGGCGTCGAGAACCGGGGAGGCCTGTTCGGGGTCGGCTCGCTGTTCGGCAACCAGAACAACTTCGCCGCCTTCCTCAGCCTGAGCCTGCCCTACTTCGCCGTCCTGCCGATCGTCTTCCGCGACGTCCGCCTGCGGGCCGTCGGGTTCGTCGGCGGCGGGACGGCGCTGCTGTTCATCCTGGTGGCCGGGAGCAAGTCGGGCCTGCTGTCGGCCGGGTTCGTGGTCATCGGCCTGCTGGTGCTGGTGGGCACCGACCGGCGCGCCCGCGGGCGCCTGCTGGTGGCGGGCGGGATCGCGGTGATGGCCGTGGCCCTGGTGGTGCCCATCCTGTCGGGCGCCGGCCCGGTCAAGCTCGACGAGCGCACCGTCACGAAGCTCGACTTCAACATCCTGCGCAGCCAGGTCGAGACCGACCAGGGCTCGGGCGGGGTGCGCAGCGCGCTGCTCGGCGACGGTCTGCGCATCATCGACTCGACCAACGGGCTGGGGGTGGGCGCGGGCAACGCCGAGAGCCAGGTGCGGTCGCTGGTCGACTCCCCGGTCGTGGCCAACCTGCACAACTGGTGGCTCGAGGTGCTGGTCAACGGGGGCGTCGTCGGCCTGGCGCTGTACCTGGCCTTCTTCCTCACCCTCCTGCGCGGGCAGGCCGCGCGCCAGCCGGCGCACGCAGGACCCGTTCGTGCGGTACATGTGCCTCGCCGGGGCCCTGTCGCTGATCGGCTGGATCATCGGCAGCGTCGGCCCCTCGACGGCGATCCACTTCACGCCCATGTGGATCATGTTCGGGCTGGGCATGGGCGCACTCGTCCTCGCGCGGCAACAGGAGCGGCCATCCGGATCCTGATCCTCAGCCACATGTACCCGAGCGCCGTCAACCCGACGGGCGGGATCTTCGTCCACGAGCAGGCCCGGGCACTGGTGGAGCTGGGCCACGACGTGCGCGTGGTCTCGCCCACGGCCTGGGCGCCGCCGCTGCTGTCGCGCTGGAGGGCCTACCGGGACGTGCCGGGCGTCGACACCATCGACGGCATCCCGGTCCTCTATCCGCGCAAGGTCACCCTGCCCGGGGCGCGCCTGCGCCACCGCAACAACGACGCGATGCTGCTGGCCATCGGCCGCCCGCTGCGCCGCATCCACGCCCGCTGGCCGTTCGACGTGATCCACGCCCAGATGGTGGTGCCCGACGGCTGGGCCGCGACCCGGATGGGCAGCGAGCTCGGCGTGCCGGTGGTGGCCACCGCGCACCGCGCGGACGTGCTGGACGTCCCCGCCCACGGCGAGCGCAGCCGCGCGCGGGTGATCGAGGCCGTGGAGGACATCGGCTGGATCTGCTCGGTGAGCCAGGCGATCGCCGACGCCGCCCAGGCGCTGGCGACGCCCCGGCGGCCGATCCGGATCGTGCCCAACGGCGCCGACACGCGGGTGTTCGTCCCCCGGCCGGCGGCCCAGGCGCGCGCCCGCCTGGGCCTGCCCGACGACCGTCCGGTCGTGACCTTCGTCGGCAAGCTGGTGCCCCGCAAGGGCGTGGACACGCTGGTCGAGGCGATCGGCCTGCTGGGCGCGCGGCCGGAGGGGGCGCCCCTGCTCGTGGTCGCGGGCATCGGGGAGATGCGCCCGCAGCTGGAGCGGCGGGCCGCCGAGCTCGGGGTGGCGCAGAGCATCCGCTTCGTGGGCAAGATCCCGCACGACGACGTCGGCTGGTGGATGTCCGCGGGCGACCTGTTCGTGCTGCCCTCGCTGAGCGAGGGCCTGCCCACCGTCGTGTGCGAGGCGATGAACTGCGGGCGGCCGGTGGTGGCGACGGCCGTGGACGGCACCCCCGAGATCGTGCGCGACGGGCGCACCGGCCTGCTCGTGGCCCCGGGCGACGCCGACGCGCTGGCCACGGCGATGGCCCGCATCCTGGACGATCCGGACCTGGCGGAGCGCATGGGCGCGGAGGCGCTGCGGATCGGCCGGGAGGAGTACACCTGGACCGCCAACGCGCGCCGGATGGTCGAGATCTACGAGGAGGCGACCGCGTGAGCCGCCCGGCCGGGCCGCCCGCGATCGTGCTCCAGGCCTCCGGGCCCAACGCCCTGGGAATCGTGCGCAGCCTGGCGCGCGCCGGCGTGCCGGTGATCGCGTGTGATCACGACCCCGCCGCGCTGGGGCTGCTGTCGCGCCATGTGACCCCGGTCCTGATGGCGGACCCCCTCGCCGAGCCCGGCGCCTTCGTGGACGACCTCGTCGCGCTCGGGCACGGCGCCGGGGCGGGCGGGGTCCTGTTCCCGACCCACGACGAGGCGGTGGCGGCCATCGGCCCCCGCGAGGCGGAGGTCGACGCCGTCCTGCGCCGGCCCTGGAGCCCGTGGAGCACGATGGAGCGGGTCATCGACAAGGGCCACCAGCACGCCACCGCCCGCGCGATCGGCTTTCCCGTGCCGGCCACCGTCGAGCCCGAGCCGGGGACGGACATCGCCCGCGCGGCGGAGGGGCTGCGCTTTCCCGTCATCCTCAAGCCCCGCTACTCCCCCGAGTTCCGCCGCCGCTTCCGCGCCCAGGTGCTGGAGGCCGGCGACCTCGAGCAGCTGCGCGCCGCCTGGGATCTGGCGGCCGAGTACCGCCCGCAGCTCTCCGAGGTGATCCCGGGCGGCGACGACGCGCTCTGGACCCTGGGCAGCTACCGGGACGCGCACGGGCGTCCGCTGGCGTCGTTCACGGGGCGCAAGCTGCGGCAGTGGCCGCCGCGCTTCGGCACCGGCCGCTCGTGCGAGGCGCGCTGGGACCCCGGCCTGGTCGCCCGCGGTCACGAGCTGCTGGCGGCCCTCGACTTCCACGGGATCTCCCAGGTCGAGGTGAAGCGCGACCCCCGCGACGGGCGCGACTACCTGATCGAGGTCAACCCCCGCTCCTGGCTGTGGATCGGGCTGGCCACCCGGGTGGGCGTCAACCTGCCCTACGTCGCCTGGCGCGACGCCATCGGCCGCCCGATCGTGGGCAGCGGCCCGCATCGCGGCGACGTCCGCTGGATGCTCGCCACCAAGCACCTCGTGGGCAGCGCCCGCGAGATCCGCGCGGGCACGTGGGGCGCGCGCGACC
Organism: uncultured Thermoleophilia bacterium; assembly: GCA_963806585.1. Lineage (GTDB taxonomy): Bacteria > Actinomycetota > Thermoleophilia > Miltoncostaeales > Miltoncostaeaceae > Miltoncostaea. Next base: position 19,607 of record CAWDYN010000002.1, read on the forward strand.
TGCTCGCGACGCTCCGCCCGCCCGTGGTCGACGGCGTCTTCGACCTGCGCGACCCGCGACCCATGCTGTCGCTGTACCGGCGCTCGCTGGGCGCCCGTGGCTGAGCTGCGCCTGCGCGCCGACGGCGTCCGGGGGCCCTTCGTCCCGCGCGCCCGCTGGGTGCTGGAGACCTTCGCCGACGCGCTCGGGGCGGCGCCCGCCTGGGTCGAGGGCCCGGCCGACCTCGTGTACTCCCCCGAGGAGCCGGCCGAGGGGGTCTGGATCCCGGCCGACCCGGCCGCGCAGGCGTTCTTCGAGGGCACCGATGCCTTCCCGGCGACCGCCGTCCACCGTGCCCGGGGGCTGTGCCTGCTCTTTCGCCCCAGCCACCCCGACCGCGCCATCCCGGGCGACCTGGTGGCGAGCGCCTTCTACCTGCTGGCGCGCTGGGACGAGCTCCATGTGCCCGACCGGGACCGCTTCGACCGCCTGCCGCTGGCGGCCAGCGCCTTCGGCCGCATCGCCGGGCTCGACCTGGAGGAGCCGGCCGTCGAGGGCTACATCGGAGCCGTGCGCGAGGCGCTCGGCCTGCCGGCGCCCGCCGGCTGGAGCGTCGCCCTGACCCACGACATCGACCGCATCCGGCGGCGCACGGTCAAGGGCCTGGCCGGCATCGCGCGGCGGCGCGGGCCCGGCGGGCTCGCGCGCGCCCTCGCGGGGCCCGACCCGTGGGACAACATCCCCGACCTGCTGGAGGCCGCCTGGGTGCGCGGCGTGCGGCCGACGGTGTTCCTCATCGGCCGCAACGCCCACCCGCTCGACGGGACCCCCCGGCGCACCTACGAGCGCGAGCGTCCCGCCCTCGCCGCGGCCGTCCGCGCGGCGGGCGCCGAGGTCGGGCTGCACGCCTCGTTCGGGTCGTCCGAGGACGGAGCCGCCCTGTCCGCCGAGCTCGCGGGGCTGCGCGCGGAGGCGGGCCCGGTGGACGGGGTCCGCTTCCACTACCTGCGCTTCCGCTACCACCAGACCGTCCGCTGGCTCGAGGAGGCCGGCGCCCGCTACGACTCGAGCCTGGGCTTCAGCGAGGCGCCGGGGTTCGCCGCCGGGATCGCCCGCCCCTACCGGCCGTACCTGATCGGCGAGGAGCGGCCGGCGCGGCTGACGCTGCTGCCCCTGGCCGTGATGGACACCACGCTGCACTCGCACCTCGGGCTGGACGCCTCCGGGGCCCGCGAGCGCGCCCTGGCGGTCCTCGGCGCGGGTGCGCGCCTGCGGCGGGCGCGCGGCGCTGCTGTGGCACAACACCTATCTCGCCGACGACAGGGCCCCCGGCTACGGCCCCCTCTGGGGCGAGCTGCTCGACGCCCTGATCGCGAGGGGCGCGGAGCTCGGTCCGGCCGGGACGCCCCCGGGCGCGCCCCCCGGCGCGCGCCTGGACGGGCGTCGCGTCGTGCACCTGACCAGCGTCCACCGCCCGCGGGACGTGCGCATCTTCCACAAGGAGGCGCGCGCGGCCGCCGGCGCGGGCGCGGGGGCCTGGGTGGGGGCGCCCGCCACGCCGATCCCCCGCGGGCGGCGCCTCGCCGCCGGATGGCGGCTGGCCCGGGAGGCGCGGGCGCGCGACGCCGACCTCTACCACGTGCACGACCCCGAGCTGCTGCCGGCGGCGCTGTGGCTCGCGCGGACCACGGGGAGCCCGGTGGTCTACGACGTCCACGAGTACCTCGGGCGGACCACGCGCACCAAGCGCTGGATCCCCGCCCCGCTGCGGCGCCCCCTCGCCCGGGCGGTCGAGGGCGCCGAGCGCCGGGCGGCGCGGCGGCTCGACGGCGTGGTGACCGCCAACGAGGACCTGGCCGCCCGCTTCGCCGCCGACGGGGCCCGCGCCGTGAGCGTCACCAACTCGCCCTGGAGCGACGCCTTCCCCGATCCGGCCCCCATGCCCTCGGAGCCGCTGGTCCTCTACGTCGGCGGGCTGGGGCCGCTGCGCGGCCTGGAGGTGATGCGGGCCGCGTTCGCGCGCGTCGACGTGCCCGGCGCCCGGCTGGTGCTGGCCGGTCCGGGAGACCCGGGCGACCTGCCGCCCGGCGCCGAGGCGATCGGCGTCGTGGACCACTCCGAGGTGCCCGCCCTGCTGGCCGCGGCGCGGGTGGCGTGGATCCCCCTCCAGCGCCACGGCAACTACGACCGCGCCGTGCCCACCAAGCTGGTCGAGGCCATGGCCGCCGGGCGGCCGGTGGTGGCCAGCGATCTGGGCCGGATGGGCGCGATGGTGCGCGCCGCCCGCTGCGGCCTGGTGGTCCCGCCCGCCGACGTCGACGCCCACGCGCGGGCGCTGGAGCAACTCCTGGGCGACCCCGAGGAGGCCGCGCGCCTCGGCGCCGCGGGCCGGGCGGCGTTCGCGGCGGGGCTGGGCTTCGAGACCCAGGCCCGCGGGCTCACGCGGCTCTACGCGGAGCTGCTCGCCCCGTGAGCCGGGTGCTGTACGTATCCCAGTACTTCGTCACGTCCGGGCAGCCGGGCGGGGTGCGCCACTGGCAGCACACCCGCGCGCTGGAGCGGGCCGGCCACGAGGTGACGGTCGTGACGTCGTACGTCCAGCACAAGGAGCGGGCCATCCCCGAGCGGTACCGGGGGCGGAGGATGGTGCACGAGGTCGAGGACGGCCTGGACGTGTGGCGCACCTACTCCACGCCCGGATACGGGCGCGATCTGCGCTCGCGGGTCGCGAGCTACGGCACCTTCGCGTGGTGGTCGGTGGTCGCGAGCGCCCGCGCGCCGCGGCCGGACGTGGTGGTGGCGTCGTCGCCCTCGCTGCCCGCGGCCGCGGCGGCCGCGGCGCTGGCGCGGGCGCGCGGGGCGCGCTTCGTGCTCGAGGTGCGCGACCTCTGGCCCGACTCGGCGATCGCGATGGGCCTGGTCGGCGACCCGCGCATCATCGCCGTCTCGCGGCGGCTCGAGTCGTACTGCTACCGCCGCGCCGACCGCATCGTGGCGCTCACCGAGGGCATCCGCGACGGCATCGTCGCCCAGGGGGTCTCGCCGGCGCGGATCACCCTGATCACCAACGGCGTCGACCTGGAGATCCAGGACGACGCGGCGCCGGTGCCCCTGCCCGACGACGCCTTCGTGGCGATGTACGTGGGCGCCCACGGCACCTACAGCTCGCTGGAGACGGTCCTCGACGCCGCCGAGCGGCTGCGCGACACCCCGGCGGTGCGGGTCGTGCTGGTGGGAGGAGGGGACCGCAAGGCGGCCCTGGTCGAGGACGCCGGGCGCCGCGGGCTGGACAACGTGACCTTCGTCGACTCGGTGCCCAAGCGCGAGGTCCCCTCCTGGCTCGCCCGCGCCGACGCCTGCCTGCTGCCGTACCAGGACAACCCCCTGTTCGCCGGCGCGCTGCCCAACAAGACGTTCGACTACCTCGGGGCGGCGCGGCCGATCATCGCGGCGGCGCCCGAGGGCGAGCTCACCCGCCTGGTGGCCGCCGCGGGATGCGGCGTGGCCGTGCCGCCGGAGGACGGCGAGGCCCTGGCCGGCGCGATCCGGGCGCATGGCGGCCGATCGCGACGGCGCGCGTCGGATGGGCGAGAGCGGGCGGCGGTACGCCCTGGAGCACTACGACCGGGCCGCGCTCGCGGCCCGCTTCGTCGCGGTGGTCGAGTCGCTTGCCTGAGCTCACGGGCCCCGTCGGCGGACGGGCCAAGCGGGCCGTCGACCTGGCCGTCAGCCTGCCCCTGGCCGTCGTCCTGACGCCCGTCATGGTGGGCGTCGCGCTGTGGATCCGCCGCGACTCCCCGGGCCCGGCGCTCTTCCGCCAGCAGCGCGTCGGATACGCCGGGCGTCCCTTCACCCTCCTGAAGTTCCGCAGCATGGTGGTCGGCGCCCACGCCATGGGCGCGGGCCTGGCGGTGGCCGAGGGAGACGACCGGATCACGGCCGCGGGGGCGATCCTGCGCCGCCTGTCGCTGGACGAGCTGCCCCAGCTGTGGAACATCGTGCGCGGGGACATGAGCCTGGTCGGGCCCCGCCCGACGGTCGCGTCGCAGGTGGAGCGCTATGACGCCCGTCAGCGCCGGCGCCTGCTGGCGCGCCCCGGGCTGACCGGCCTGGCGCAGGTGAGCGGGCGCACCACGCTGCCCTGGTCGGAGCGCATCACGATGGACCTGGACTACGTCGACGGCTGGAGCATGCGCCGCGACCTGGCGATCCTCGCCCGAACCGTCGCGGTGGTGCTGCGGCGCGAGGGCACGTACACGGGCCCGCGCGGCGGGTTCGACCTCCCCTGAACCGGAGCGGCAGATGGCTGATGTGAACGTCCTCCTGACCTGCGCCGGCCAGCGCGTGGACATCGTGCGGGCCTTTCGCGAGGCGCTGGCCGAGGGAACGCACCGCGGGCGCGTCCTGGTGAGCGACCTCGACCCCCTCTCGCCGTCCCTGTTCGCCGCCGACCAGGTGGTCGAGCTGCCCCCGGTCGATGACCCGGGCTACGGCGCCGCCGTCGCCGCGGTCTGCCGCCGCGAGGGCGTGCGCATCGTGCTCCCCCTGACCGACCTGGACCCGGTGATCCTCGCCCGGGCGGCCGACGAGATCCTCGCCGCGGGAGCGCGAACGCTCGTGCCGCGCCCCGAGATCGCCCTGGGGTGCCAGGACAAGTGGGAGTGCCACCTGATGCTCGCCGAGCGCGGGCTGCCCTCGCCGCCCACCTGGCTCCCGGACCAGGCCGATCCGCGCACGCTGCCGTACCCGGTCCTGCTCAAGCCGCGCATGGGCTTCGCCGGGCGCCACATCCACCGGTGCGCCGACCCGCGCGAGCTGGCCTTCTTCCTCGACTACAGCCCGGCCGAGAGCGTGATCCAGCAGGCGCTGCCCGGCACCGAGTTCAGCATCGACTGCCTGGGGGATCCGGGGGGCGCCGCGCTGGGCGCCATCCCGCGGTCGATGATCCAGAGCAAGGGCGGCGAGCAGATCAAGGGCGAGACGCTCGACGACCCCCAGCTGGTGGAGCTCGGCGCGGCGGCCGTCGAGGGGCTCGGGCTGGTGGGCCCCAGCACCGTCCAGTGCTTCCGGGAGGATGGCCGGATCCTGGGGATCACCGACATCAACACCCGCTTCGGCGGCGCCTTCCCGCTGCCCCAGGCCGCCGGCGCCGGCTACCCGCGGGCCATCGTCGCGATCGGCGCCGGGGAGCGTCCCACCGCGGCGCTGGGGGGCCACCTCGCGGGCGTCGTGATGACCCGCTTCCTCGACCAGACGATCCTCCGGCGAACACCGTCGGGGCTCGCCCCCCACCCCCCCGTGGTCTAGGGTCCGCCGTCGTGGATCGGGAGATAACCCTTCGAGACTACGGACGCGTCCTGTGGAGCGGCCGTTGGCTCATCCTGGCGACGACCGTCGTCGCGGCGATCGCCGGACTGCTCCTGTCGATCGCCAGCACGACCACGTACACGGCCAAGGCCGAGCTGTTCGTCGGCCAGGCCACCACGGTCTCGGGGACGCCGGTGGCCACGCCCGACACCAACCCGGGAACGGTGACCGCCGCGCTCGGCGGCGACGGCATCGTGACCAAGGTCGCCAAGGAGGTGGGCATCAGCCCGTCCCGGGTGCGCTCGGACGTCACGCTGAGCGCGCCCAAGGCGCCGGGCGGCTCGGTGGGTAACCAGCCCACCATCGTCACCATCCAGTTCGTGGACGAGAACCGGGAGATCGCGCGCAAGGGCGCCAACGCCTATGCCCAGATCGTCTACGAGCGCTCCCAGGAGGGCTTCTCGGCCATCCTCGACAGCTACGAGCAGGCGGTCGCGGTCGCCACGGCGAGCGTCACCGACCTCCAGGCGTCGCTGGCGCGCTACCGGCGGCAGCTGGCGGCCACCGACGATCCCCAGGAGCAGGTGATCCTCGAGTCCCTCCTGAGCAGCACCGGCCAGGAGCTCAACATCGCCACCACCGAGCTCTCGACCCAGCGGCTCAACCTGCTCAAGGAGAAGCAGTTCCAGCCGTCGATCATCTCCCTGGCCACGAGCCCCTCGTCGTCGGGCAGCGTCGGCAACCGCACGCGCACCGTCGTCTTCGCGGCCGTACTCGGCTTCCTGGTCGGCGTGATCGTCACCTTCATCTGGCGCGGCAGCCCGGCGGGACGTGCGGGGCGCGACTAGCGGAGCACCGTCGCCGCCGTCCTCGCCCTCGGCCTTCTCGTGGCCGGCTGCGGGGGGGGCGGGGACGACGGCGGGGCCACCCGGCCCGAGACGGCCGCCCCGACCGGCGGCCCGGTCGAGGTGACCGTGGTGAACGGCGACACCCTGGCCCCGGTGGCGGGCGCCACCGTCGTCGGCACGCGCTCCGGCCAGGTGGTGGCCACCGCGACCTCGGGCGACGACGGGCGGGTCGAGGTCCCGCTCGGCACCCGCCGCGTGACCGCCACCGCTCCCGGGTTCTCCGACGGCGCCGCCGGGATCGGCGGCGCCGGCCCCGTCCAGGTCGACGTGTACGACCCCGAGCTCCAGAGCCCGGAGTACGGCGGCGGGCCGACGCGCGACCGCTACGTCCCCGGAGTCACCGCCCCGCTGCCGGACGGCGACCCGGCGTGGAGCTTCGAGAGCCGCACCCTGATCGAGTTCCCGCCGGCCGTCGACGACGGCCTGCTGGTGTTCGGCGTCAACTCCGGGCGCGTGTACGGCCTCGACGCGAGGACCGGTGCGGTGCGGTGGGCGCGCCGCCAGAAGGGCGAGATCGCCTCGAGCCCGGCGATCGCCGGCGACCAGGTCTTCATCAGCTCGATGGACGGGATGCTCTCGGCCTACGGCCGCGGCGGCACGCCGCGCTGGCAGTTCTCGACCGGCGGCAGCCCGGTCGAGAGCTCGCCCCTGGTGGTGGACGGCCGCGTCTACGTGGGCGCCTGGAACGGCACGCTCTACGCGGTCGACGCGAAGACCGGCACGGTCGACTGGACCTTCGCTGCCGCGGCCGACATCAAGGGAAGCGCCGCTCTGGCCGGAAACCTCGTGGTGTTCGCCGACTACGCGGGCAACGTCTACGCCGTCGACCCGGCGACCGGTGCGCAGCGGTGGCGCTACAGCGGCGGCCAGCGGTTCTACGGCGGGCCGGCGGTCAGCGGGAGCACGCTGGTCATCGGCGACGTCGGCGGCGCGGTGATCGCCCTCGACACCGCGAGCGGCGCGCGAGCTCTGGCGCCACGGCACGGCGGGCTACGTGTACTCCACCCCGGCGATCGCCAAGGGCACGGTGTTCGTCGGCTCGTACGGCGGCAGCTTCGAGGCGCTGGGCCTCGGCGACGGCGCGCGCAAGTGGACGTTCGACGCCGGCGAGCGCATCTCCGGCTCGGCGACGGTCGTCGGGGACGTCGTCTACACGGCGATCCTCGCCCGGCCGGGAACGCCGCCGAAGACGTTCGGCCTCGACACGGCGACGGGGAAGGTGCGATACACCGGAGACGACGGCCGGTACTCGCCCGCGGTCGGCGCCGGCGTGACCCTCTACCTGGTGGGGACGCGCATCATCGATGCCTATCGCGACCCGACGCCGTAAGGCCGCCCTCTGGGCCGGCGCGGTCGCGCTGGTGGTGGTGCTCGGCGCCGCGGTGCTGGGATACGGGCTGACGCAGGGCTGGTTCGATCCGGGAAGCGTGGAGGGGACGTCGGAGGGATTCGAGCCGACCGACGTCCCGGCGGCGGCGCCACGTCGAGCGCGTGGCCCGAGTACGGCTTCGACGCCGCGCCGGACGCGGGCGAACCCGGACCTCGACCTGCCGCCGCCCTTCGACGCCGCGTGGGAGGTCGACGCGGGCTCGCTGGTGGAGTTCCCCCCGGTGATCGCGGACGGCCGGGCCGTGGTGGGCACCAACGCGGGGCTCGCCATCGCGCTGGACGTTCGCACCGGCCGCGAGCTGTGGCGCGTGGCCCTGCGCGGACGGGTGGCCTCGTCCCCGGCCCTGTCGGGCGACCTGGCGCTGTTCACGACGATCCGCGGCGACGTGATCGCCCTGCGGGCGGGCACCGGCGAGCAGGTGTGGCGGCGGCGGGTGGGCGGGGCGGTGGAGTCGTCGCCGCTGGTCGTCGAGGACGCCGCCTACATCGGCACGCTGGGGGCCGGGTCATGCGCCTGGACGCGCGCACCGGGGGCGTGCGCTGGAGCGTGCCCGGCCGAGGGCCAGGTCAAGGCGAGCCTCGCGCTGGCGGGCCCCAACGTCGTGGTGGGCGACTACTCGGGCCACGTCGCGGCGTTCCGTCGCTCGGACGGAAAGGCTATGTTGGACGCGCGAGAGCCCCGGCGAGCGCGCTGCGGGGCGCCGGGCGCTTCTACGGCGGGCCCGCGGTGGCGTACGGCCGCGTGTTCATCGGCAACATCAACGGGCGCGTGCTGGCGCTCGACCGCGACTCCGGCGAGGTGGCGTGGGTGCGCGTCCTCGACGACTACGTCTACGCGAGCCCCGCCGTCGCCGGCCGCCTCGTCTACGTGGGCAGCTATGACCACCGCCTCTACGCGCTCGACGCCGTGACCGGCGCGGTGCGGTGGAGCTTCGACGCCGGCGAGCGCATCTCGGGGTCGGCGTCGGTGATCGGGGACGTCGTCTACGTGTCCACCCTCGCGAGGGTCCCGTCGCAGGGGCGGACCTTCGGCCTCGACGCCGCCACCGGCGGAGCGCGTCCTGACGTTCCCGGACGGCCGCTACAGCCCCGCCGTGGGGATCGAGGGCATGCTCGTGATGACCGGGGTGCGGACCCTCTACGGCCTCACCCCGCGATGACCGTCGGGCGGCTCGCGCGCGCCGCGGCGATCGTCGCGATCTTCGGCCTGGTCTCGCGCCTGCTGGGCTTCGCGCGCGAGGTCGTGCTGGCGGCGTCCTTCGGGGCCACCGGGGCGACCGACGCCTTCGTCAACTCGCTGCTGATCGTCAACTCGATCGCCGCGATCCTGCTCTACACGCTGGTGACCCTGATCATCCCGGTGTTCCAGCGCGAGCGGGCGGAGCGGGGCGACGACAGCGCGTGGCGCCTGGTGAGCGCCCTCGCGGTGTGGGCCGGCGGCTTCCTGATCGTCCTGTGCGACGGTGGTGGCGATCTGGCCGGAGGCGCTTCGGCCGCCCTCTTCCAGCTCGACGCCTCGCGCGCGGCCCAGACCGCCGAGCTGATCCGCATCATGGCCCCCGCCCTCGCCCTCCAGGGGTTCTCGGCGATCTTCACGGCGATGCTCCAGATCCACGGGCGCTTCGCCGGGCCCGCGGCGGTCGGCGTCGCGTTCAACCTCGGGATCATCGTGGGCGTCGTCATCGGCCGCGGCTCCATCGGCATCGAGGCCGCGGGGTGGGGCGTGGTGGTGGGCGCGACGCTGCAGGTGCTGCTGCAGCTGCCCCAGTTCTGGCGCCTGCTGCGCGAGTCGCGCACGCGCCCGGCCCTGACCCATCCGGGGCTCGGGGCCGTCGGGCTGCTGGCGCTGCCGGTGCTCGGCGCCTCGATCCTGCAGCAGATCAACAACTTCACGGACAAGCTCTTCGCCTCGAGCCTCGAGGCGGGCCGCGTGTCCGCCCTGAGCTTCGCCAACGCGCTCGGCCAGGCGCCCCGCGTCGCCCTGCTGCTGCCCCTGCTCACGCCGCTGTTCCCGCTCATCGCCCGCCTCGTCTCCGAGGGGCGCGAGCGCGAGGCCCTGCGAGCGTTCCGGCGGGTCGCCGGGCTGCTGGCGCTGGTCTCCATCCCCATGATGGTGCTGCTCGCCGTCTACTCGCGCGAGACCGCCCAGCTCGGCATTCGGCCGCGGCAAGTGCGGGCCGGGCTGCGTGGACGAGATCGGCGCCGCCGCTGACGTTCTACGCGCTGGGCCTGTGGCCCGCATTCGACGGCCTCCCTCCTCAACCGCACCCTGTCGGCGGCCAACAAGCAGCGCGACATCCTGTGGACGACGATCCTGGCGGTGGTGCTCACCATCGCCTTCGACCTCGTCCTGCTCGGGCCGATGCAGCAGTCGGGGCTGGCGCTGGCGTCGACGATCGGGGTGTACGCCAGCGCGCTCGCGATGCTCCTGCGCCTGCGGCGGCACTTCCCGTCGCTGTCGCTCGCCGCGCTCGGGCGGCGCGACGTGCGCATGCTCGGGGCCGGCGCCGCGGCCGCGGTCACCGCCCTGGCGCTCAACCTCGTGCTCCCAACGGACGATCTGACCTCCGTCGAGATGATCGTCCCCCTCTCCATCAAGGTCGCCGTCAGCGGGGCCGTCTACATCCTGGTGGCCCGCGTGGTCGCCGGCGACGAGCTCGTCGAGGGCCGCCGCGCCCTGCGGGCGCTGGTGGCGCGCGACAGACCCGCTCGCTAGGGTGGCGCGCGTGCCCACCTCGGTCGTGACCGGCGGCGCCGGCTTTCTCGGATCGCATCTGTGCGACCGCCTTCTCGGCGAGGGGCACCGGGTGATCTGCGTCGACAACCTCGACACCGGGACGCTCGAGAACATCGAGCACATCCGCGACGAGCGCTTCCGCTTCCTCCAGCACGACCTGATCGAGCACGTCGAGATCTCCGAGCAGGTGGACTACGTCTTCCACCTCGCGTCGCCGGCGAGCCCGATCGACTATCTGCGCCTGCCGCTGCACACCCTCAAGGTGGGCTCGTACGGCACCCACAACGCGCTCGGGCTGGCCAAGCGCCACCGCGCGCGGTTCCTGCTGGCCTCCACCAGCGAGGTCTACGGCGACCCGCAGCAGCACCCGCAGAGCGAGGCCTACTGGGGCCACGTCAACCCGATCGGGCCCCGCGGGGTGTACGACGAGGCGAAGCGCTACGCCGAGGCCCTGACCATGGCCTACCACCGCCAGCAGGGCGTGGACACGCACATCGTGCGGATCTTCAACACCTACGGGCCGCGCATGCGCCCCCACGACGGCCGCGCCATCCCGACCTTCGTGCGCCAGGCCCTGCAGGACGTGCCGATCACCGTGTTCGGCGAGGGCCAGCAGACCCGCTCGTTCTGCTTCGTCTCGGACCTGATCGAGGGCTTCCTGCGACTCATCGACAGCGACCACCACGAGCCGGTCAACATCGGCAACCCGGGTGAGTTCACCATCCTGGAGTTGGCCGAGACCATCATCCGCCTGACCGGCAGCCGCTCTCAGATCGTCTACGACGCCCTGCCGCAGGACGATCCCACCCAGCGCCGCCCCGACATCACCCTCGCGCGGACGCTGCTGGACTGGTCGCCCACGGTCGAGCTCGACGAGGGCCTGCGGCTGACCCTGGCCGCGATGGGACACGAGGTCCCGGTCGCCCGCTGAGCCCCTCGCCGTGGCGGCGACCGGACTGGTCAAGCGCTACGGGACGTTCACCGCGGTCGACGGGATCGACCTGGCCATCGAGGCCGGCGAGTGCTTCGGCGTGCTCGGACCGAACGGCGCGGGCAAGACCACCACCATGCGCATGCTCTCCTGCCTCGCCCCGCGCGACGCGGGGCGGCTCCACGTGCTGGGCATCGATCCCCGCGACGACCCCCGCGCCGCTCAAGCGCATGCTCGGCGTCGTCGCCCAGGAGACCACGCTGGACCTCGAGCTCACCGTCCGCGAGAACCTCCTCGTCTACGCGCGCTACTTCGACATCCCGCGCGCGCAGGCGCGGGTCCGGGCGACCGACCTGCTGTCGCTGCTGGCCCTCGACGATCGCGCCGACGACGCCGTGGACGCGCTGTCGGGCGGCATGCGGCGGCGCCTGCAGATCGCCCGCGCCCTCATCAACCGCCCCCGGCTGGTGCTGCTCGACGAGCCCACCACCGGCCTCGACCCCCAGGCCCGGCACGCCGTCTGGGAGCGTCTGCGGCTGCTGCGCGGCGAGGGGGCCACCCTCGCGCTCACGACCCACTACATGGACGAGGCGGCCCAGCTGTGCGACCGGCTCGTGATCATGGACCAGGGCCGGATCGTGCGCGCGGGCGCGCCGGCCGCGCTCGTCGAGCGGGAGGTGGGCCGCGAGGTGCTGGAGCTGCGCGCGGCGCCGGCCGACATGGCCGCGCTCGTGGCCGAGGCCGGGACGCGGGCGCGCGCCCACGAGATCGACGGCGACCTGATCCTGCTGTTCACCAACGACGCGGAGGAGCTGCACGCCCGGCTGCGCGCGGGGACGATCGCGACCCGCCTGCAGTCGGCCCGGCCCGCCGGCCTGGAGGACGTCTTCCTGCGGCTCACCGGGCGGCGCCTGCGCGACTGACCGGCTCTAGGCCGGGGCCGAGGGGGTCTCCTCCTCGTCGTCGCCGGCCCAGGCGTCGCGCGTCCACAGGGCGGGACGGCCGAACCGCTGGGCGAGCAGGATCCCCAGGCCGTACAGGGCGATCTGGGGGACCATCAGCAGCAGCATGCTGAACGGGTCGCCGCCGGGAAGGATCGCCGCCAGGGCGGCGATCACGACCAGCGCGACCCGCCACTGCTTGATGTAGAGGCTCGCGCTGGCGAGCCCCAGGCGGGCGAACGCCGACCATGGCGATCGGGACCTCGAACATCAGGCCGCCCGCGAGCATGAGCGTGGTCACGAAGCCGAAGTACTCGCCCGCGCGCACCTGGGTCAGGAAGGTGTCCTGCCCGAAGTCCAGCAGGAACTGGAGGGCCACCGGCAGGACCACGTAGAAGGTGAAGGCCACGCCGGCGAGGAACAGCGCGGCGATCGCGCCCACGATCGTCAGGATCTTGCGGCGCGACTGGTCCTCGACGGCCGGGATGACGAACGCGTAGAGCTGGTACAGCCACACCGGCAGCGACACGATGATCGCCGCCCAGAAGCACACCTTCAGCGTCGTGAAGAAGGGCTCGGTGGGCGACAGGGTGATCAGCCCGGTCTCCTGGTAGCGGTCCGGGAGGGGCTTCTCCAGGAAGGTGATCAGCTGGTCGTGGAAGGCGTACGCGACCGCGAACGCCACCACCAGCGTGATCCCCGAGACGATGAGCCGGTTGCGCAGCTCATCGAGGTGGTCCACCACGCTGAGATGGTCGTCGCGCCCCGCCCGGCGCAGGCGCCGGTCGCCGAGGAACCCCATCAGAGGCGCGGGCCCGGGAGGTCCGCGTCAGGCGTCGGTCGAGCGCGCGGGCTGATCGCCCGGCACCACCACACCCTCGAGGATGTCATCGTCGTCGTCGGCCGTCGCGACGGCCACGGTGGCCGTGCTCGAGTCGGTGCTCGCGGCCGTCGCCGCCGGGGCGGCGGGGGTGGGCGGGGCCGGCGCCGGCGCCGGCTCGTCGTCGACGATGGCGGTCTTGAACTCCCGGATGCCCCGCCCGATGGACTTGCCCATCTCGGGGAGGCGCTTCGGGCCGAAGACCAGAAGGGCGATGACCAGCACGATCAGGATCTGGATCGGAGAGATGTCGAACATGCGACTTCCTCGTTCGCGTGGGCACACACTGTAGCCGCGGCACTCACGCGAGGCCACCTGGGGGTCGCCCGGTGCCCGGCGCTTGGTACGGTGCAGCGGCATGTCCGACCCCGCCGCCGATGCCGTCGTCCGCCAGATGCGCGACGCGATCATCGACACCGACCTCAAGCTGCTCCAGACGATCAACACGCGGATCGAGCTGGTGAAGCGGCTCCGGACGTACAAGCGATCGCAGGGCATGGGCTTCGTCAACCCGGCGCGCGAGGAGTGGCTGCACTCCTACCTCCAGGCGGCCAACCGCGGCCCCCTGAGCGCGGAGGGCCTGCACGAGATCTACGGCCACCTGCTCGACCTCACCAAGAGCGAGACCCGCGAGGAGGGCGTCGAGGCCTGAGGCCTCAGCCGTCGGACAGGAAGTCGTCCGGGCTGACCTGGTCGAGGAACTCCTTGAACTTCTCGACCACCTCGTCGGTGTCCTCCACCTCGTGCTCGAACTCGATGCCGCTCTCCTCGATGACCTTGTCGGCCGCGAAGATGGGGGCGTTGCTGCGGACCGCGAGGGCGAGGGCGTCGCTGGGGCGGGAGTCGATCTCGATCTCGGACGCCGCCGCGCGGAGGGTGATCAGCGCGTAGAACGTGTTCTCCCGCAGCTCGGTGACCGTGATCTTGGCGATCTCCGCGCTGAGCTCCGAGACGACGTCGCTGAGCAGGTCGTGGGTCATGGGGCGGGGGGTCTCGGCGCCCTGCAGCTTCATCAGGATCGCCGCCGCCTCGGCGTGGCCGATCCAGATCGGCAGGAACTTGTTGCCGGAGACGGTCTTGAGCAGCACGATCGGCTGCTTGCCGACCATGTCGAAGCTGACTCCGTAGATCACCATCTCCTGCACGACGCGCCCTGCTTTCGTCGGAGCGGCGGACGACCCGGGGGCCCATTATAGGCGCGCGCCCCGTCCCGGCCCCCGGGCGCCGGGGGCGGTCCTTGGCCATCCCCGACCGGGGTTGATACCCTGCCGCGACCCGCATGGGCGGGGGCGATTAGCTCAGGCGGTTAGAGCGCATCTCTGATAAGGATGAGGTCCCTGGTTCGAGTCCAGGATCGCCCATTCCCCGCCGGCCGGCCCGGCCGTGCGGGACGTGACCGTTGGGACGTCCATGGCCGTCGGACGTGAACAGCCGAGTGTCGATGGCCAGCGCAGGATCAGCTGCCTGGTCGCCGACGACCACGCGATCGTCCGGGAGGGCCTGAGGCGGGTCCTGTCCCAGCTCGACGACATGGTCGTGGTGGGGGAGGCGTCGTCGGGGGAGGCGGCGCTCGAGCTGGTGTCCCGGCGGCGGCCCGAGGTGGTCCTCATGGACGCCCGCATGCCGGGGATCGGAGGCGTCGCGGCGGCCCAGGCGATCGCCGCCGCCCACCGCGACGTGCGCGTGGTCATGTTCACGGCGCACGCCGAGCAGGACCTGCTGTGGGAGGCCCTGGACGCCGGCGCCCAGGGCTTCGTGCTCAAGGATTCCGACAGCTCCGCGCTGGTCGGCGCGATCCGGCAGGTGGTCGCCGGCGATCCCTACGTGGATCCGCGCCTCGCGCCGGACTTCCTGCGCCAGCTGGCCCGCCCGCGGCCCGGCGGCATCCTGAGCGCGCGAGAGCGCGAGATCCTCCAGATGCTGGCCGACGGCCACTCCAACCGCGAGGTGTCGGAGCAGCTGGTGGTGAGCGTCGAGACGGTCAAGACGCACGTCAAGCACATCCTCGCCAAGCTCGAGGCGGAGCACCGGACGCAGGCGGTCGCCATCGGCATCCGCCAGGCCCTCATCCGCTGAGGGGCGGCCCCGGAGCCCCATGACCGCCGGGCGAACCGACGCGCGCGCCGTGGTGCTCGCGATCCTCGAGCAGGCCGGCGCCGGGCCGGGGCCGACCGCCCACATCGAGCCGGCGCTCGAGGTCGCGCTCGACCGGCTCGTCGCGGCGCTCGGCGCGCGCGTGGGGGCGGTCTACATCGACGACGGGGGCTCCCGCGGGCTGGTGCTGCGCTGCCGGCGGCCGGCCGACCCCGGCGAGGACGCGCCGCCGGCCTCCGGCATCGCGCGACGGCGCACGCCCGGGCTCACCGCGGCGCTCCGGTCGGGCCGCGAGGTGGACGATCAGAGCCCGGCGGGGCCCGAGCTCGGCCTGATCGGCCTGGACGGCGGCCTCGTGGTGCCGGCCCGGATCGGCGACACCACCGTCGCCGCCCTCGGGCTCGCGTTCCCCCCGGGATCGCGGCCGGCGGGAGAGGACCGCGCGGCCGTCAGGGCGGTCGCCCAGATCCTGGCCCTGTGGGTGCACAACGGCCGCCTGATCGCCGGCCTGCGGGACCGGGTGCGCGAGCTCGACCGCCAGGCCCTCCAGCTCGCCGCCCTGACGCGCATCGCACGCCGGGTGGCGGCGACGCTCGACGAGGGCGAGGCCCACCGGGTCATCGTGGGCGAGGCCCGCGCGCTGGTGCGGGCGGACGCCGCCGCCCTCGTGGCCGGCGCCGGGTGGGGCGACGGGGCGGTCCTGGCCCACGAGGGGGCGCTCGGCGGGGCCGCGCCGCCCGGCCCCGCCGAGCGCGAGGCCCTGCGGGCCGCCGGCGGGGCCATGCGGGACGGGCACAGGGCCTTCGTGGCGCTGCCCGGCGACGGAGGGGGCGGCGGCGGGCCGCTCATCGTGGTGGAGCGGGCCCGCGGGGAGGCGTTCGACGACGACGACCTGGAGCGCCTGGGCGGGCTGGCCGACCAGGCGGCCGTCGCCCTGGCCAACGCGCGCCTGCTCTCCGACCTGCGCCGGGAGCAGGACACCCGCCGCGGCCTCGCCGCGGCCATCGTCCTGGCGCAGGAGGACGAGCGGCGGCGGGTCGCCGAGGGGCTCCACGACGGACCGGTGCAGGAGCTCGTCGGCGTGGGCCTGATGCTGGACGCCCTGTCGACGCAGCTCGACGAGGCCGCGCCCGAGGCCGCGGCGGACGTCAACCGGGCGGCGGCGGCGGCGCGCGAGGCCGTGCGCGCCCTGCGCAGGGCGATCGCCGACCTCCATCCGATGTCGCTTGAGGAGCTGGGCTTCGCGGCCGCGACGCGTTCGCTGGTGGACCGCCTCCAGTGGCGGGGCGTGGACGTCGAGCTGGACGTCGGCGCCGCGGACGGGCTCTCGGAGACCCACCGGACGGTGGCGTTCCGGGTGGTGCAGGAGGCGGTGGCGAACATCCTCAACCACGCCGACCCCACGCGGGTCGCGATCATCGCCCGGCGGGAGGGTGATCGCGTCGAGATCGCCATCACCGACGACGGGCGGGGGTTCGACCCCGACCAGCCGCGCCCGGGCGTGGCCGAGGGCCACCTGGGGATCGCCGCCATCGAGGAGCGGGTTGCCCTGGCGGGCGGCACGCTCACGATCAGCTCGGCGGAGGGGCGGGGACCACCCTCCGCCTGGTGCTGCCCGGGGAGGGCTAGCCGGAGAGGCGCGCGAGGGCGTCCAGCAGGGCGTCCTCGTCGGCGAAGCGGATCTCGACGGTGACCTCTCCGCGGCGGCCCGCGCGCACGCGCACCGGCGCGTCGAAGACGGTGCCGAAGGCCTCCAACGCGGCGTCGCCGAGCGGAGTCGGCGCGGCGGCGGCGGCGCGCGCGGCCTGCGCGGCCCCGCTCTGGCTGCGCGCGAGCGACTCGGTCGCCCGCACCGACAGCCCCTCGGCGATGGCGCGCTCTGCCACCCGGTTGCGGCGAGCGGGGCCGTCGGCCATCAGGATCGCGCGGCCGTGGCCCTCGCTGAGGGCGCCGGCGGCGATGGACTCCTGCACGCCCTCGGGCAGCTCGAGCAGCCTCACGAGGTTCGAGATGGCGGGACGGCTGCGGCCGAGCCGGGCGGCGAGGGCGCCGTGGCTCTGGCCGAAGTCCTCGATCAGGCACGCGCAGGCCTGGGCCACGTCGATGGGGCTGAGATCCTCGCGCACGACGTTCTCCACCAGCGCGAGCTCGAGCCGCTCGCGGGCATCGACCTCGCGCACGAGCGCGGGGATCCGCTCGAGGCCGGCCAGGCGGGCCGCGCGCCAGCGGCGCTCGCCGGCGATGAGCTCGTGGTGCCCGCGCAGGTCGGCGGGCCCGACCACGACGGGCTGGAGCACCCCGGTCGCGCGCAGCGACGACGCCAGTGCCTCCAGGGCGTCCGGATCGATCGACGCGCGGGGCTGGTCCGGGTTGGGCGAGATGGCGTCGAGCGGCAGCTCCACGAGGGCGGGCCCGGCGAGGCCGGCGTCGCCGGGATCGGCGTCCCCGAGCAGGCTGGCCAGGCCGCGGCCGAGGCCGCGGCGGTCACGGGCGGGTGCGTCAGCCACGGGCGGCGACCTCCTTGGCGGCCTCGAAGTAGGCGTCCGCGCCGGCGCAATGGGGGTCGTAGCGGATGGCCGGCTCCCCGTAGGACGGGGCCTCGGCCAGGCGCACGTTGCGCGGCACGACGGTGCGGAAGGCGAGCTGCGGGAAGTGCTTGCGCACCTCTCCGATCACGTCCCCGCTGACGCGGGTGCGCGAGTCGTGCATCGTCATGAGCATCCCGGTCACGCGCAGGCCGGGGTTGAGACGCGCCTGCACGGCGGCGACCGTCTCCATCAGCCGGGAGAGGCCCTCCAGCGCGTAGTACTCGCACTGCACGGGCACGATCAGGCGGTCGGCGGCGGTCAGCGCGTTGACCGTCAGCAGGTCGAGCGACGGCGGGCAGTCCAGGAAGACGTACTGGTACGCCTCGCGGGCCGGCGCCAGGGCACGTGCCAGCAGGCGCTCGCGGCCCTCACGGCCGGGCAGCTCAACGGCGGCGCCGGCCAGGTCGGACGACGACGGGATCAGGTCGAGGTTGGGGACGCTGGTCGGCACGACGACATCGGCCACCGGGACGCCGTCGAGCAGGACCTCCGCCGTGGTCGGGCGGTCGCGCCCCGAGACGCCCAGGCCCCCGGAGGCGTTCGCCTGGGGATCGACGTCGACCAGCAGGACGCGGGCGCCGGCCTCGGCCAGGCACGCCGCCAGGTTCACCGCGGTCGTGGTCTTGCCCACGCCGCCCTTCTGGTTGGCAACGGCGTAGATCACGCGCGGGCACCCCCGAGAGGCCGTTTCGCGGCGCGACCGGGCCGTCGCGGGAACCGCGCCGGGGTCTCCGCCACCTTGATGAAGAGCTGCAGCCGGCGCCGCGCGCCGGGGAAGGGCGCGGCGGCGACCGGCGGACGCGGCGCCAGGCCGAGCTCGTCGGCCGCCCGCGCGCCCGCGGCGTCCAGCTCCGGGTCGGCGTCGTCGCCTCGCCAGGCGAGGACCGCGCCGCCCACCGCGACGAGCGGCGCCGTCAGCTCGAGCGCGACGGGGAGCGGTCCGAGGGCCCGCATGGTCGCGAGCGGATAGGCCTCTCGCTCGGATGCCGCGAGGTGCTCGGAGCGATCGGACACGACCCGCACATTAGGGATCGCGGCGGACGCGCGACGGAGCCAGTCGGCCTTGCGGCCCTCGCTCTCGACCAGTGTGACGGCCATGTCGGGCCGGGCGATCGCCAGGGCGAGGCCGGGGAACCCGGCGCCGCTGCCGACATCGACGCACCCGGCGGCGGCGGCCACCTCCGGAAGGGCCAGCGCCGCGATCGAATCGGCCAGGTGGCGGTCGACGCCCTCGTCGATCCCGGTGATGGCCGTCAGGTTCTGCGGCTCGACGGCGATCCGGTCCAGCAGCGCGATCAGGGCGGCGGCGGCGTCGGGCCCGAGCGCGACGCCCATCTCCCGCGCCCGCTCCATCAGGCGGGCGTGGGGGCCTCCGGTTTCACGTGAAACCACAAGGACGGGTCCGCCTACTCCGCGGGCTCGACGATGATCCGCCGGCGGGGCTCCTCGCCCTCGCTGCGGGTCACGACCTCGACGCGGTCCTTCAGGGCCATGTGGACGATGCGCCGGTCGTGCGGCGTCATCGCGTCGAGCTCGATCTCCTCGCCGTGCTCGACGGCCTCGCGGGCCGCCTGGTCCGCCAGCTGCTCCAGCGCCGCGGCGCGGCGCGCCCGGTATCCGTCGGCGTCCAGGCTCACGCGGTGGCGGGCGCCGCCCTCGGCGCGGGTGGCGATCTGGCCCAGCAGGTATTGCAGGGCGTCGATGGTCTCGCCGCCGCGCCCGACCAGGGCCGACGTGCCCTCCCCCTCGACGCTCACCTCCAGGTCGTTCTCCGACTCACCCGCCGCGACGATGACGCGGGCCGACAGGCCCATCCCCGCCACCACCACCTCGAGGGTCTCCGCAACCGCCGCGGCCCCGGGTCCCGCGGCCGTCACCTCGCTCACCGCCACGACACACCTCCGGTCAACGCTTCTTCTTCTTGGAGCGGGAGCTTCCGGCCGGGCGCGAGCCCTTGGCCGTCCCCTTGGACCGCGGCTGCCGCCGCCGGGCGCCCGATCCGTTCGCGCCCCGGCCCGCCGGCTTGGACGGCGCGGGCTCCTCGGGGGCGGGCTCGGGGGCGGCGGGCTCGGCCTCGGCGGGCTCGGGGGCCTCGGTCGCCTCGGGCGCCTCGTCGGCCTCGGGCGCCTCGTCGGCCTCGGGGGCCTCCACCACCGCCGCCTCGGCCTCGGGGGCGCCACGCCGGCGCTTGCGGGGCGTGCCGCGCCCCGGGGCGGACGCCTCGAGCGCGGGCGCCTCGTCGTCGTCCTCGCCCTCGCCCTTGGGCGCGGTCCGCGAGCCCTTCTTCGGGGCGTTCGTCGCCTCGAACTTGGCCACCTCGGCCGGATCGGCCAGGTGCAGCCCGATGCGGTGCCGCATCACGAGCTGCTGTCCCGCCGTCCAGAGGTTGGTGGTCATCCAGTAGAGGACGAGGCCGGCCGGAACCGGGAACTGCCACACGAAGAACACCACGGCGAGCGGCAGCAGCCGCATCAGGCGCCGCTGGTTGTCGGGCATGTTCGGCGTGAACGAGAGCTCGGTGGACAGCAGCTGCGACAGGGCGTAGATCAGGAGCAGGACGTACACGCCCCAGCCGATCGACGTGAAGTCGACGCGCACGTCGTCCACCAGCCACATGAACGAGAGCGACCCGCCGTCCACCGTCGCGTCCTTCGCGAAGTTCTTGAGGACGTAGTACAGCGCGATGAAGATCGGGATCTGGGCGACGAGGGGCAGGCAGGACGCGAACGGATTGATCTCGTTCTGCTTGTAGAACGCCATCGTCTCCTCTTGGAGTTTCTGGCGATTCCCCTTGTACTTGCGCTGGAGCTCCTTCAGCTGCGGCGCGACCATCTGCATGCTGCGCATCGACGAGTACTGCTTGATGACGAGCGGCAGCATCGCGGTGCGGACGATCACCGTCAGGACGACGATCGACCACCCGTAGGTGAGGTTGCAGTTCTCGTGCAGGAAGTCGAGGAGCGCGCGGAGCGGATCCTCGAGGAGCTGGAGCGGGTTCACGTGCGGAACACCCGCTGGTCACGGGGGTAGTCGACGCCGCCGTGGCTCCAGGGGTTGCAGCGCAGCAGGCGCCAGACGGCCAGCACCGTCCCGCGGGCCGCGCCGAACTCCTGGATCGCCTCGGCGGCGTACGCCGAGCAGGTCGGGTGGTACTTGCAGCGCCGGGGGATCAGCGGCGAGATGGCGCGCTGGTACAGCCGGATCGGCGCGATCAGGACCGACCTCACGGCGTGGCCGTCTCGGGGGTGCGGGTCGCGCGCTCGGCGAGCTCGGCGAGCCGCGCCCCGAGGGCGGCCGACCCCTTCTCCTCGAGATACTCCGCCGCGCCGGGGCGCGCGATCACCACGACGTCCACGCCCGTCGGCAGGCCGGCCGCGATGGCCGCGAACTGCTCGCGCAGGGCGCGCTTCACGCGATTGCGCTCCACCGCGCCCCCCACCTTGCGCGACACGGACAGGCCCAGGCGCGCCGGGCTGCCGGGCGCGCGCCCCTCGCGCGCGAAGGCGTAGACGACCAGGTGGCGGTTCGCCGCCGAGCGGCCGCGCTGATAGACCGCGTCGAAGTCGCCCGAGCGTGTGATCCGCGCCCGGCGCCGCGGGGCGGTGCCGGAGTCCGTCACTCCTCAGGCCGACAGCCGGGCACGGCCCTTCGACCGACGGCGCTTGAGCACCGCCCGGCCCGCTCGGGTGCTCATGCGCACCCGAAAGCCATGCGTCTTCTTACGCTTGCGCTTATTGGGCTGGTAGGTCCGCTTCACGCGCGCCGCACTCCTCGTCCGCATCGATGCCGAAGCACCCGGAATCCGGGCGGGTTCCACCCACCGCGGGGGCGCGGAGCATAGCAAAGGGCATGCGCCCGGCAGAGGCCGCCGGGGAGGACCCGGGGCGGCCCGCGGCCGCGGGCCCCGCGACGTTCTCCACACTTGTGGACACACCTGGGGACAAATCGTGAGATCGCCCGTGGGAACAGGGGTCTCCCGTCGGCGTGGCGGGACCTCCGACGCCTCCGGCACCGGATTTCGCCGCTCAGTCGTGGGTTTGTTCTCCACAGGTGGCGCAGGCCCCTTTCGGACCACCACGCGTCGGGGTTAGAGTGCCCGCCCTCCACCGGAAGCGCATGTCCTCGAACCTGGCCCTCCCCACCCCCATCACCTCCGTTCGCGGGGCCGCTCCCGGCCCGGCGGCCGCGCGCGTGGCGGTCTACTCGGCGCCCGGCGAGCCGCCCCACGTGGACGAGCTGAGCGACGCCGATCCGGCCGCGCTGATCGAGGACCTGTGCGACGCCGTGTGCGAGCACACGCGCCTCCCCGGCCCGGCCGTGCGCGAGGTGATCGAGAACCTCATCCACGCCGGATTCGCGGACGCGCTGGTCAGCATCCTGGACGGAGGCCACACCCTGCGCGTGAGCGATCACGGGCCGGGGATCGCCGACCCCCAGCGGGCGCTCACGCCGGGCGTCACGTCCGCGGGCCCCGAGGTGCGCGGAATCGTGCGCGGCGTGGGCGGCGGCCTGCCGCTCGCCCATGAGCTGATGGCGACCCACGGCGGCCGCCTCGACATCGCCGAGAACCTGGGCGGCGGGGCGACCGTGACGCTCGCCCTTCCGTCGCCCCCCGGCGCCGCGCCCGCCGCCCAGGGCTGCTCGGAGACGGCCCGGACGATCCTCGCGCTCCTGCTGGAGGTGGGCAGCGCGGCCCCGCAGGACCTGGCGCGCGAGCTCGGCCGCTCGCGCTCCGAATGCGGCCGCGAGCTCGTCGCGCTCCAGCACCGGGGGCTCGTCAGCCGTGACCCCTCCGGCGCGCGGCGCCTCACCGAGGCCGGCACCTCCCTCGTAGCGACCCTCTTCTAGAGACCGTCGACGGACACCACGCCCCCGCCCCTCGACCCTCCCGATGGAGCCCAGGTGATGCCACCAACCACCGCACCCCCCGCCGAGCGCGATGCCGTCTGGTCGGAGGTCCGTGAGCGCCTGCGCGGGACCCTCAACACCCAGACGTACAAGTTCGCCTTCGCCGGCGCCACACCGGTGACCCTGGACGACGACCGCATCGTGCTCGCGGTCGATACGGAGCTGCTGCGCCAGTGGATCCGCAAGCGCTACCTGCCCCTGCTTCGGGACGCCCTCTTCGAGGTGCGCGGCACGGACCTCGAGGTGGACATCATCGTGGCCGAGGGCGCCCCGGACGCCTCGGCCGTCCCGGGGCCCGAGGGCGACGAGCCCGCGCGCGCGCCGGCGCCGATGACCGCCCTGCCCGCCCGCCGGGCGATCGGCCTCCAGCCCCGCTTCACGTTCGAGGCCTTCGTCACCGGGCCCTCCAACCGCTTCGCCCACGCTGCCGCGCTGGCGGTGGCCGAGGCGCCCGCGCGCGCCTACAACCCCTTCTTCATCTACGGCGGGGTCGGCCTCGGCAAGACCCACCTGCTGCACGCGATCGGGCACTTCGTGAGCGCCAACCACCCGGAGCTGTCGCTCACCTACGTGTCGGTCGAGACGTTCACGAACGAGTTCATCAACGCGCTGCGCGACGGCGGCATCCGCTCGTTCAAGGACCGCTACCGCAGCACGGACATCCTGCTCATCGACGACATCCAGTCGCTCCAGGGGCGCGAGCAGACCCAGGAGGAGTTCTTCCACACGTTCAACGCCCTCCACGACAGCGGCAAGCAGATCGTCATCTCCTCCGATCGCCCGCCCAAGGCGATCGCCACCCTCGAGGACCGCCTGCGCAGCCGCTTCGAGATGGGCCTCATCACCGACGTCCAGCCCCCCGACGTTGAGACGCGCATCGCGATCCTCCAGAAGCGCGTGCGCGCCGACCACTACGAGATCCACGACCCCGAGGTGCTCTCGTTCATCGCGGGGCGGGTCTCGACCAACGTCCGCGCCCTCGAGGGCGCCCTCACGCGCGTCGTGGCCCACGGATCGATCTCCGGCCGGCGCATCACGGTCGAGCTCGCCCACGAGGTCCTCGAGGACCTCTTCCCCGCCGGCGAGGGCATCCTCAGCATCGAGGTCATCCAGGGCGAGGTGTGCCGCTACTACGGCGTCACGCTCGGCGAGATGGTCGGCGACAAGCGCACGCGCCGCATCGTGCGGCCGCGCCAGGTGGCCATGTACCTCAGCCGCGAGCTCACCGACGCCTCCCTGCCCGCCATCGGCCGCTCCTTCGGCGGCCGCGACCACACCACCGTCATGTACGCGGTGCAGAAGGTCGCCAGCCAGATGGGCGAGGGCGACATGCTCACCGACGTCGAGGCCCTGACGAGCCGTCTCACCGGCCGGCGCTCGGCCCAGTGACGGTGGAGATCCCGGTGGGCGGAGGGTGTCGTCTCTCCGCGGACTCCACCGGCGCGCGTCACGGCGCCGCGGCGCCTGTGGAGGCCTGGGGAGACAGGGGGCCCGCGCGAGCGTTTCGCCCACCGGGCCATGGACAGGCTGACAGCG
Source organism: uncultured Thermoleophilia bacterium (assembly GCA_963806585.1). Taxonomy (GTDB): domain Bacteria; phylum Actinomycetota; class Thermoleophilia; order Miltoncostaeales; family Miltoncostaeaceae; genus Miltoncostaea. The sequence continues at coordinate 43,805 of CAWDYN010000002.1, forward strand.
CCCGTTTGCAGGTGGTTCGTGCGCCCTCCACCGTCTCCACACGCCCTACGGTTGTGACGACCCTGAAACCCCTTTCTTTCTTCTTGAAGTCAAAGGGGCTTTCCCGGTCGTGGACAAGCGTCGCAACCGTCCCCGCCAGTCGCTAGGGTCGCCCGGTGCGCCTCGTCTCCCCGAAGGAAGAGCTCGCGAGCAAGCTGGCCGTGGCAGGGCGGGCCGCCTCGGCCAAGAGCACGATCCAGATCCTCTCCCACATCCTCCTGAGGGCCGAGGAGGGGCGCGTCGAGCTGGCGGCGACCGATATGGAGCTCTCGCTGCGGGTGCCGCTGGAGGCGACCGTCGAGGAGCCCGGGGCGGTCGTGCTGCCGCGACTGGCGGCGGACATCGTGCGGACGATGGCCGACGGGCCGATCTCCCTCGAGCACCGCGCCAACGAGGGCGTGGTGGGCGTGGCGGGCGGCGGGTCGTCGTTCGCGCTCAACTGCCTCCAGGCGCACGACTTCCCCGAGCTGCCCGCCGACGAGGGCTCGGGCCTGTCGATCCCCGCCGACCTGCTGGTCGAGGCGATCGACCGGGTCGCCCGCGCCGCGTCGCGCGACGAGACCCGGCCCGTGCTGACCGGGGTCCTGGTGCGCCTCGGCCCCGATGGGATCACCCTGGTCGCCACCGACTCGTACCGGCTCGCGGTGCGCCAGACGCCCCTCGACCCGGCGCCCGCCGAGGCGGTCGAGGCCATCGTCCCCGCGCGCGCCCTGGTCGAGGTCGCGCGGCTGGTGGGCGTCATGAAGGTCGACGCGGTCGAGGTGGTGCTCAGCGAGACGCAGGCCCTGTTCCGCATCGGCGAGACGCGCCTCACCAGCCGGGTGATCGACGGCCAGTTCCCCGACCACCGCCAGCTGGTGCCGGACACATTCGAGCACGACGTCGCCTTCGACCGCGCGGAGCTGCTCGCGGTGCTGACGCGCATCGGGGTCCTGGCCCAGCGCAACACGCCGGTGCGGCTCGCGTTCGCCGCGGGCACCGTGACGATCTCCGCGACCAGCGACCAGGTCGGCGAGGGGCACGAGTCGCTGCCGGTGGCGTTCTCCGGCGACGGCCTCGAGATGGGCTTCAACGTCGAGTTCCTGCGCGCCGGCGTGGAGAGCATCGGGGGCGACGAGGTGCGCCTCGGGCTCATCAGCCCGCTGCGCCCGGGGCTCCTGCGCGGGTCGGAGGATGACTACCGCTACCTCCTCATGCCGATCCGGCTCAACGCCTAGCCCGGACACGCCCGGCGCGGAGTGGGTCGCGCGCCGGCTCGAGGTCGCCGACGTCCGCTGCTGGGACCGCGCGGCCATCGATCTGCCGGCCGGGCTGGTGGTGATCGTCGGGCCCAACGGCGCGGGCAAGACGTCGCTGGTCGAGGCCGTCGTGCTCGCGTGCCTCGGCGTGTCGCCCCGTACCGCGCGCGAGGCGGAGATCGTCCGCCACGGCGCCGAGGCCCTGCACGTGACCCTCGACCTGGAGGGCCCCGACGGCCTCCACCGGCGCGAGATCGGCTTCGCGCCGGGGCGCGGGCGGCGCCTGCGCATCGACGGCGACCCGGTGCGCTCGCTCGCGCAGTGGCGCGCGCGCGTGGTCCTGGTGTTCCTGCCCGACGAGCTGCGCGCGGTGAAGGGGCCGCCCGCCGCCCGCCGCCGCGCCCTCGACCGGGTCCTGGAGGCCTCCGTGCCGGGCTTCGCCGAGGATCTGGTCGGCTACCAGCAGGCCCTCGCCCAGCGCAACGCCCTCCTGCGCCGGGTCCGGGCCGGGGCCGCCGCGGAGGACACGCTGCCCGCCTGGGAGGCGCCGATGGCGCAGCTCGGCGCGCGCGTGGCGGCCGCCCGCCGGGCGGGGATCGCGGCTCTGGCCGAGCCCTTCGCGCAGTGGCTGGCCCGCCTCGGCGGCGGCGGCGAGGGCGCTCTGCGGCTCGAGACCTCGCCGTCGGGGCTCGGCGACGTGGCCGACGACCGTCTCGAGGAGGCGCTCGCGCGCGCCCTGTCCGAGCGGCGCGCCCGCGAGATCCAGGCGGCCCAGACCCTGGGCGGGCCCCATCGGGACGACCTGTGGATCGGCGCCGGCGCCGCGGACCTGCGCCGGGAGGGCAGCCAGGGGGAGCAGCGCACGGCGGCCCTCGCGCTCCTGCTGGCGGCCCGGGACCACCTGCGGGCGCGCTCGGCCCGCCCCATCCTGCTGCTGGACGACGTGCTCAGCGAGCTCGATCCCACGCGCCGTCGCCTCCTGCTGGAGGCCGTGCGCGACGGCGGCCAGACCCTGGTCACCAGCGCCGATCCCACGGCGGCCGACGCCCTGGGCGACGCGTTCGACGCCGTGGTGCGCGTGTCGTCGGGGCGGATCGATGCCTGACCATCCCCGCCGGCGCCGTCGCCGGCGGGACCCGACCCCCGCCGCCGAGGTGCTCTCGCGCTTTCGCCGCCGCTCCGGCGCCCCCGCGGCGGGGGGCGCCGTGGCCCGGCTCGCGGCGGCCTGGCCAGGGGTCGTCGGCGCGCCGGTCGCCGCGCACAGCGCCCCCATGCGCTGCACCCGGGCGGGCGTGGTCAGCGTGGCGTGCTCCAGCGCGTCCTGGGCGCACGAGCTCTCGGCGCGGCGCGAGGACCTGCTGGCGCGGCTGGCCGCCGCCTGTCCGGACGCCGGCCTCACGGGCATCCGCTTCAGCGTCGCCGATCACGCGTTCGGGGGGGAGGGCACGGCTGCCGCGACCCCGCCGCTGGCTCCGATCCCGAGCGCCGCGGACCGGGCCTCCGGGGCGGCGGCGGCGGAGGGCGTGGAGGACCCGCGTCTACGCGATCTGGTCGCGCGCGCCGCGGCGGCGGCGGCGGCGCGCCAAACTGGCCCTTCTGACCGGTGAAATACCTGCAAATAGGGCACTAAATCGGGGCTGCTAGCGGATCGCGGTGCTAAACTCCCTGGACCACTCCAGGAGGCAGCAGATCTCAACCACGCCCGACGCAGCGTCGGTCAGCACGAACTACGACGCCGGGGACATCACGGTCCTCGAAGGCCTCGAGGCGGTTCGCCGCCGACCGGGCATGTACATCGGCTCCACCGGGCCGAGGGGCTTGCACCACCTCGTCTACGAGTTGGTCGACAACAGCGTCGACGAGGCCCTCGCGGGCCACTGCGACCGGGTGGAGATCACCCTTCACCCCGACGGTTCGTGCACCGAGTCGGACAACGGCCGCGGCATCCCCGTCTCAGCGATGGCCGACCAGGGCGGCAAGAGCGCGCTCGAGGTCGTCATGACCGTGCTCCACGCCGGCGGCAAGTTCGGCGGCGACGGCTACAAGGTCTCGGGCGGGCTGCACGGCGTGGGCAGCAGCGTCGTGAACGCCCTCTCCGAGTCGCTGGTGGCGCAGGTGCGGCGCGACGGCGGCCTCTTCGAGCAGCGGTACGAGCTCGGTGTCCCGCTCGGGCCCATCGAGCGGGTCGGCGACGCCCGCGACACCGGCACCACGATCTCCTTCCTGCCGGACCCGAACATCTTCGAGGAGCCGGACTTCGACTTCGAGACGCTCTCGCAGCGCCTGCGCGAGACCGCCTTCCTCACGCGCGGCCTGCACGTGCGGCTGGTTGACCAGCGCGGCGAGGGGCGCGAGGTCGAGTTCCACTACGAGGGCGGCATCAGTGACTTCGTCGCCCACCTCAACGAGAGCCGCGACCCGGTGCATCGCGACGTGGTCTACCTCGAGGCCGACGGCCCCGAGGCGACCATCGAGGTCGCGCTCCAGTGGACGGCGGCGTACAGCGAGGCCGTCTACACGTTCGCGAACAACATCAACACCCACGAGGGCGGAAGCCACCTCACCGGCTTCCGCACGGCCCTCACGCGCACGCTCAACGACTACGCGCGCGCCAAGGGCCTGCTCAAGGAGAAGGACGACAACCTCGAGGGCCCCGACACCCGCGAGGGCCTCACCGCGATCGTCTCGGTCAAGCTGCGCGAGCCCCAGTTCGAGGGCCAGACCAAGACCAAGCTGGGCAACTCCGAGATCACCGGATTCGTCAACGCCGCGGTCACGCAGCGGCTGGCCGAGTACCTCGAGGAGCACCCCGCCGAGGCCCGCGCGATCTGCGGCAAGGCGATCAACGCCTCGCAGGCCCGCCTCGCCGCCCGCAAGGCCCGCGACCTCGCCCGCCGCAAGGGCGCGATGGACTCCACCAGCCTGCCCGGCAAGCTCGCCGACTGCTCCGACCGCGATCCCGCCAACACCGAGATCTTCCTCGTGGAGGGGGACTCGGCCGGCGGCTCGGCGATCATGGCCCGCCAGTCGAGCTTCCAGGCGATCCTGCCCCTGCGCGGCAAGATCATCAACGTGGAGAAGGCCCGCATCGACAAGGTGCTCTCCAACACCGAGATCCAGGCGATGATCACCGCGATGGGCACCGGCATCGACGAGGACTTCGACCTCGCCAAGGCCCGTTACCACAAGCTGATCATCATGACCGACGCCGACGTGGACGGCGCCCACATCCGCACGCTGATCCTGACCTTCCTCTTCCGGCACATGCGGCCGCTCATCGAGGAGGGCTACGTCTACATCGCGTGCCCGCCGCTCTACAAGGTGAAGCAGGGCAACCAGGAGCAGTACATCGAGAAGGAGATCGAGCTCGAGGACTGGCTGCTGGAGCGCAACCTGGGCGACCTGACGCTCGAGGACCGGACCGGCCGGGCCATCGGCCTCACCAAGGCCCGGTACCAGCGCTTCCAGCGCGCCCTCAAGGAGCATGAGGCCTGGGCCGGCAACCTGCGGGGCACCTACGGCTCCGCGACGATCGAGTTCCTGCAGGAGCACGGCCTGGTCGAGGCCGAGCCGGCCGACATCGAGGCCCTCGGGGCGACGATCGACGCCAGCTCGAGCGATCGCTCGAGCCTGAGCGTGGAGGGCGTCGACGCGGAGGCGGGCAGCCATGCTCGCCCGCTCGGTGGACGCGAAGACGGGCGAGGCCCGCACGGTCACCATCCCCCTGGAGATCTTCCGCACCCGCGAGCTCGCCGGCCTGCGCGGAGCGCGCGCGAAGCTCAACGACCAGGTGGGGATGCCCCCGTTCCGCCTCACGCGCGGCTCCCGCTCGCGGGCGCCGGGCACCTACGAGGCCCTGCGCGCCTCGGTGCTCGACCTCTGCCGCGAGGGCGTCCAGCTGAGCCGCTTCAAGGGCCTCGGCGAGATGAACAGCGAGCAGCTCTGGGAGACGACGATGGACCCGGAGCGGCGCATCCTGCAGAGGGTGATGATGGAGGACGAGGCCGCGGTCGGGGAGCTGTTCTCGAAGCTGATGGGCGACAAGGTGGAGCCCCGCCGGGCCTTCATCGAGGACAACGCCCGCAGCGTCGCCAACCTCGACGTCTGACCTGTCCCGGACCTAGGAGCTGACGGTGGCAATCGACCGCCACGGGCGCATCGAGCCGCGCGAGCTGGAGCGCGAGATGAGCTCGTCGTACCTCGACTACGCCATGAGCGTGATCGTGGGCCGGGCCCTGCCCGACGTGCGGGACGGGCTCAAGCCGGTCCACCGGCGCGTGCTGTACGCCATGCACGACATGGGCCTGCAGCCCGACCGCGCCTACGTCAAATGCGCCAACATCGTCGGCCGCGTCATGGGCGAGTTCCACCCCCACGGCGACTCGGCGATCTACGACACCCTGGTGCGCCTGGCGCAGGACTTCGCCTCGCGGTACCCGCTCGTGGACGGCCAGGGCAACTTCGGCTCCTCCGAGTTCGCCGCCGCGGCCATGCGCTACACCGAGGCCCGCCTGTCGCGCATCGCCACCGAGATGCTGCGCGACATCGACGAGGACACGGTCGACGACTCGCCGACCTACGACGACCGCCGCACCGAGCCGGTGGTGCTGCCCGCGCGCGTGCCGAACCTGCTGATCAACGGCTCGTCGGGGATCGCGGTGGGCATGGCCACCAACATCCCGCCGCACAACCTCGGCGAGACCATCGACGCGGTCGTGGCCCTCATCGACGATCCCGCGATCGAGGTCGAGGGGCTGATGCGGCACGTCAAGGCGCCCGACTTCCCGACCGGGGGCATCATCGTGGGGCGCGCCGGCGTCGCCGACGCCTACCGCACGGGCCGCGGCCGCGTGGTGGTGCGCGGCCGCGCTCACAACGAGCCCCTCAAGCACGGGCGCAACGCGATCGTGTTCACGGAGCTGCCCTACCAGGTCAACAAGGCCGAGCTGATCCGCAAGATGGCCGACCTGGCCAACGACAAGGTCATCCCCGAGATCGCCGACCTGCGTGACGAGAGCGGCCGCGACGGCACCCGCGTCGTGATCGAGCTGCGCCGCGACGCCGTGCCGATGGTCGTCCTCAACAAGCTCTACAAGCACACCTCCGCCCAGAGCACCTTCGGCGTCAACGCGATCGCGCTGGTGGACGGCGTCCCGCGCACGCTCGGGCTCAAGGACATGCTGCGCCACTACCTGGCGCACCAGAAGGAGGTCGTCACCCGGCGCTCGCGGTACCGGCTCGCCCGGGCCGAGGCGCGCGCCCACATCCTCGAGGGGCTGCTCAAGGCCCTCGGCTACCTCGACGAGGTGATCGCGCTGATCCGCGCGGCGGCCGACCCCGAGCAGGCGCGCGAGGGGCTCATGACGCGCTTCGACCTCACCGAGATCCAGGCGCGGGCCATCCTCGACCTGCGGCTGCAGCGCCTCACCCAGCTGGAGGCCGGCAAGATCCAGGCCGAGTACGACGAGCTCCAGGCCCGCATCGCCGAGCTGCGGGCGATCCTCGGCGACGAGTCGCGCGTGTACGCGCTGATCCGCTCCGAGCTGCTCGAGATCCGCGGCAAGTACGCCGACGAGCGGCGCACCGAGATCGTCCCGGGCGAGGGCGACATCGACCTCGAGGACCTGATCGCCGAGGAGGAGATGGTCATCTCCATCTCCAACGGCGGCTATCTCAAGCGGCTGCCGGTCTCCACCTACCGCGCTCAGGGCCGGGGCGGCAAGGGCCTGCGCGGGGTGCGCCTCAAGGACGAGGACTACATCCTCCACCTGTTCATCGCCTCGACCCACCACTACCTGCTCTTCTTCACCAACACCGGCAAGGTCTACCGCCAGAAGGTCCACGAGCTGCCCCAGGGCTCGCGCGACTCGCGCGGCCGCCACATCGCCAACGTGCTCGCGCTCCAGCCCGGCGAGGACGTGCGCGCCGTCTTCGCGACGCGGGACTACAGCGAGGGCAAGTACCTCGTGCTCGCGACTCGGGACGGCATGGTGAAGAAGACCGAGATGCGCAGCTACGACACCGTCCTGCGCGAGCGCGGCCTGACCGCGATCAACCTCACCGACGGCGACGAGCTCGTCGGCGTGCAGCTGACCGACGGCGAGGACGACCTCCTGGTGGTCTCGGCGCGCGGACAGGCGGCGCGCTTCGACGAGAACCAGGTGCGTCCCATGAGCCGCGACACCCGCGGCGTGCGCGGCATGAACCTCGAGAAGGGCGACCGCGTGCTGGCGCTCTGCGTCGCGCGCGACGACGAGGAGCTGCTCGTGGTGACGGGCAACGGGTACGGCAAGCGCACGCCCATGGCCGACTACCCGCGCAAGGGCCGGCCCACCAAGGGTGTCCGCACGATCAAGGTCACGGACCGCAAGGGCGAGCTGGTCACGGCTCGCCCGGTGCGCGAGGGGCAGGAGCTGCTGCTGATCTCCCTCCTGGGCCAGGTCATCCGGATCAAGGTGGACGACATCCGCAAGACCGGCCGCTCCACCGAGGGCGTGCGCGTGATGAACATGACCGACGAGGACCTCGTCTGCGGCGTCGCCTCCGTGGTCGAGCCGGGAGAGGACGACAGCGCCGGGGTCGGTCCGGTCGTCGAGGACGAGGGCCCGGAGCCTCTCGGCGGCGGGTAGCATGGCGCCGCAGCGGCGGCGGCGAGCGCGGAGGTCGGCGTGGGGGTGGTCTTCGGTCAGATGCTCCCGATCGCGATCGCGATCGCGATCAGCCCGCTGCCGATCGTCGCCGTGGTGCTGATGCTGGCCACGCCCCGCGGACCGGTCAACGGGCCGGCCTTCGTGCTCGCCTGGATCGTGGGCCTGGCCGTGGTGGGCGCCGTCGTGATCCTGGTGGCCGGCGACGACGCCACGACCGACGCCGGGACCCCCGCGAGCGGCGTCAGCTGGCTCAAGCTCGCGATCGGCGTCGGGCTGATCCTGCTCGGCGTCCGCCAGTTCCGCGGCCGCCCGCACGGCGGCGAGCAGGGCGATCTGCCCAGGTGGATGCGGGCCCTCGACGAGTTCCGCTGGCCGAAGGCCCTCGGTGCCGGCGTGGTGCTGTCGGCGGCCAACCCGAAGAACCTGCTGCTCGCCATCGCCGGCGGCGCGGTGATCGCCCAGGGGGGCCTCTCGGGAGGCCAGGAGGCGGCCTCGCTGGCGCTGTTCGTCCTGATCGCGACCATCGGCGTGGCCGCGCCGGTGGTGCTCTACTTCGCGATGGGCGACCGGTCGAAGCGGCTGCTCGACGGCATGCGCGGCTGGCTGGTGGCCCACAACGCCGTGATCATGGCGGTGCTGCTGATCGTGATCGGCGCGAAGATCCTCGGCGACGCCATCGCGGGCTTCTCCGCCTGAGCCCCCCCGTCGCGACCTGACCATGGGCGAGGTGCTGGGTCACCTGCTCCCGATCGCGCTGGCCATCGCCGCGTTCCCGGTGCCGATCATCGCGGTCGTCCTGATGCTGGCCGGCCCACGCGGATCGGTGAACGGCCCCGTCTTCGCGCTCGGCTGGCTCGTGGGCCTCGCGCTCGTCGGCGCCGTGGTCATCCTCGTCGCCGGCGAGCGCGCCCACGACGACGCCGGAGCGCCCTCGGCCGGGGTCAGCGCCCTCTGGCTCGTGATCGGGATCGCCCTCGTCGTCCTCGGGGTGCGGCAGTTCCGGGGTCGTCCGACCGGCGACGCCTCGGCCGACGTGCCCACCTGGATGCGCGCCGTCGAGGGCTTCCGCTGGCCCCGGGCCCTGGGCGCCGGCCTGGCGCTGTCCGCCGCCAACCCGAAGAACCTGCTGCTCGTGATCGGCGGCGCGTCGATCATCGCCGAGGGCGACCTGGCGGGGGCATCAGGCCGCCCTCGCCCTGGCCTGTTCGTGCTCGTGGCCAGCGTCGGGGTGCTCGCGCCCGTCGCGCTGCGTCTTCGCGCTCGGCGCCCGCTCGGCCCCGCTGCTGGATGCCCTTCGCGGATGGCTGGTGGCCCACAACGCCGTGGTCATGGCCGTCCTGCTCGGTCGTGATCGGGACCCTGATCCTGGGCGACGCGATCGCGGGGCTCTCGGCCTGAGAGGGTCTAGCCCGACGCCGCCTTCTTGCGCTTCGGCTTCGCCGGGGCCTCCTCCTCGCCCTCCTCGCCGCCGTCCGGGGACGCCGCCGCGAGGCTGGCCTTGAGGGCCGCCATCAGGTCGATCACGGGCGCCGGCGCCGGCGCCTCCTCGGGCGTCGCGATCTCCTGGCCGGCGGCCTTGGCCTCGAGGAACTCCACCAGCGCCTGGCGGGTCTCGTTGGGGTACTCCTCGGGCGCGAAGGGCTTGGCGAGCCCGGCGACGAGCTGCTCGGCCATCGCCGAGCTCCTCGTCGGACACGTCGACGCCCTCCAGGCGCTCGATGATCTCCTTCTTGTCGCGCACCCGGACGTCCTCGGGGTAGTAGAGGGTCTGCAGCGCGAGCATCCCGTCGGTGGCGCGCAGCAGCACCAGGTGCTCCTTGGTGGACAGCACGAACCGCCCCAGCGCGGCCCGCCCGGACTGCTCCATGGCGCGGGTCAGGAGCAGGTAGGGCCGCTCGGCCCGCTCCTGGGGGTCCAGCCAGTAGGCGCGCTCGAAGTAGACCGGGTCAACCTCGGAGACGTCGACGAACTGGAGGATCCGGATCGTCTTCTCCTGCCGGGCCGCGAAGCGCTCGAGCTCGCCCTCCTCCACGGCGACGTAGTGGCCCTTGGAGACCTCCCAGCCCTTCACGGTGTCGTCGGCGCCGACCTCGACGTCGCGGGTCGGGATCCCATCGCTTCTGCTTGACCGGCTGCATGTTGGCGCGCGACAGCGTGCGGAAGCTGACGTCGCTGCGCTGCTGCGCGAGGCCCACCGAGACCGGGATGGTGACCAGTCCGAAGCTGATGAAGCCGTTCCAGATCGCGCGCATCGTGTGCCCTCGGGTGCGGGTTTCGGGGTGGCCGGCTAGCCGGGCGGCCGGCCGACGCCGTTGCCGCCGGTCCGGGCGCCGCCGAATGCGGTGCCCAGCGCCTCCAGCATCTCGACCGGGAACGGCAGGATCAGGGTCGTGGTGCGGTCGCTCGAGCCGATCTCGTTCATGGTCTGCAGGTAGCGCAGCTGCAGCGCGCCCGGCTGGGTGCCGATGATCGCCGCCGCCTGCGAGAGCTTCTCGGACGCCTGGAACTCGCCGTCGGCCGCGATGACCTTGGCGCGCCGCTCGCGCTCGGCCTCGGCCTGGCGCGCGATGGCGCGCTGCATGGTCGAGGGCAGCTCCACGTCCTTGACCTCGACCACCGACACCTTGACCCCCCAGGGGTGCGTCTGCTGGTCGATGATCGCCTGGAGGCGCTCGTTGATCTGGTCGCGCTCGGACAGCAGCTGGTCGAGGTCGACCTGGCCCAGGACGCTGCGCAGGGTGGTCTGCGAGATCTGCGACGTGGCGACCAGGTAGTTCTCCACCTGGACGATCGCCTTGGCGGCGTCGACCACCCGGAAGTAGGCGACGGCGTTGACCTTCACCGTCACGTTGTCCTTGGTGATGACCTCCTGCGGCGGCACGTTGAGGGTGATCGTGCGCAGGTCCACCTTCACCGCCTTGTCGATGAAGGGGATCAGGATGAACACGCCGGGCCCCTTGATGCCGATCAGGCGGCCGAGCCGGAAGACGACGCCCCGCTCGTACTCCCGCGCGACCTTCACGGAGGCGAACAGGAACAGCAGGCCGATGACCAGGACGATGATCAGGACGTAGGCGGCGGCCATCGTGGCGGCTCTCCTTCGTGGACCGGCGGTCGGGGATCTCCTCGCGGTGCCCATCGACGATACCAGCGCCCCGCCCGCGGACCTCTGCCGTCGACCGGGAGCGATGGGCTACCATCCGCGCGATCGTGACCCAGCGCAGCCCCCGTCTCCCGGCTCCGACGGACCTCCTTCCGCACCGTGCCCCCTTCCTGTTCGTGGACGAGATCCTGGATCTCGTCCCCGGAGAGTCGGCCCGTGCGCGCTGGTACGTCGAACCCGGGCTCCGCGTTCTTCGCCGGGCACTTCCCCGGCAACCCGATCCTGCCCGGCGTCATCATCGTCGAGGCGCTCGCCCAGACGGGCGCCCTCGCGGCGCTGGCCGAGCCCGAGGTCTCCGGCAAGCTGGCGCTGTTCGCCGGGATCGGCCGCGCGCGGTTCCGCCGCGTCGTGCGACCGGGCGAGGAGCTGGTGCTCGAGACGCGGCTGACCCGCCGCCGCGGGCCGCTGGGCGAGGGCGAGGGGACCGCGACCGTCGCGGGCGAGACCGCCTGCGAGACCTCGCTCAAGTTCGCGCTCGTCGACTCCGAGGAGGCACGCCCGTGATCGTCGCCATGTTCCCCGGGCCAGGGCGCCCAGGCCGTCGGCATGGGCCAGGACCTCGCGGCCGCCTACGAGGTCGCCCGCCGCACCTTCGAGGAGGCCGACGACGTGCTCGGGTACGCCGCTCTCGGAGGTCTGCTTCAGCGGGCCGGTCGAGCGCCTCACCGCGACCGACGTGTGCCAGCCCGCGCTGGTGGCGACCTCGGTGGCGGCCTTCGCGTGGCGGCCGAGGTCGGCCTCGAGCCGGCGCTGGTGATGGGCCACTCCCTGGGTGAGTACTCGGCGCTCGTCGCCGCGGGGGCGATGGACTACGCCACGCCCTGCGCATCGTGGCCGAGCGCGGCGTCGGCCATGCGCGAGGCCGCGCCGCCGGCGCCCGGGGGCATGGCGGCCCTGCTCGGCCCCTCCGACGACGAGGCGCGCGCCCTGGCCGACGAGGCCGGCGAGGTGTGGCCCGCCAACTTCAACTGCCCCGGCCAGGTGGTGGTCTCGGGACTCGAGGCCGGCATCGACCGTGTCGTCGGCCCTCGCGGCCGAGCGCGGCGTGCGGGTCGCGCGGCTCGCGGTGGACGGCCCGTTCCACTCGCCGCTGATCGCCGCCGCCGCCGACCGCCTGCGCCCCGCTCTCGAGGCCTGGGAGCCCGGCGCGTCCCGGATCCGCCGTTCCTCTCCACGACGACCTGCGCCCTCGAGCCGCCCGGAGCGCATGCGCGGCGTGCTGCTCGACCAGCTGACCTCTCCGGTGCGCTTCGGCGACGCGGTGCTCGGCCGCGGTCGCCCAGGGCGCCGAGCGCTTCGTGGAGCTGGGCCCGGGCAGGGTCCTGTCGGGCCTCGTGCGACGGGTGCGACGGGACCTGCCCGCGGCCCAGGTCGGCGAGCCCGGCGACCTCGCCGCGCTGGCGCGAGGCGCTCGTCGGTCACCCCGGGCGGGGCGCGCTGATGCCGGTCGCCCTCGTCACCGGCGCCAGCCGCGGCATCGGCGCCGCGATCGCGCGCGCGCTGGCCGCCGACGGCTTCGACGTGGCCGTCGGCTACGCCGCCGACGCCGAGGGCGCGGCGACGACCGTGGCGGCCGTCGAGGCCCTCGGCCGGCGCGCGCTCGCCCTGCAGGGCGACGTCTCCGACGAGGGTCAGGCCCAGGCGCTCGTGGAGGGCGCCGAGGAGGCGCTCGGGCCCCTCGACGCGGTGGTCCTGAACGCGGGCATCACCCGTGACGGCCTGGCGGTGCGGATGAGCGCCGAGGACTGGTCGGCGGTGATCGACACCAACCTGTCGGGCGCCTTCTACACCGCGCGTCCGGCGCTGCGCGGCATGCTGCGCCGCCGCGTCCGGGAGCATCGTGGCCATGTCGTCGGTCGTCGGCATCATCGGCAACGCCGGCCAGGTGAACTACGCGGCGGCCAAGGCCGGCATGCTCGGCATGGTGCGCGCCCTGGCGCGCGAGGCCGGCGCGCCGCGGGCGTGCGCGTCAACGCCGTCGCGCCGGGCTACATCACCACCGACATGACCGCCGATCTCACCGACGCCCAGCGCGAGGGCCTGCTGGCCCAGACGCCGCTCGGGCGGCTGGGGAGCCCGAGGACGTGGCGGCCGCCGTCGCGTTCCTGTGCTCGCCCGCCGCCGCGTTCATCACCGGCGCCACCCTGCCGGTCGACGGCGGGCTGGGGATGTCATGAGCGGTCGCACCCGTGTCGTGGTGACGGGCCTGGGCCTCGTGACCTCGCTGGGCATCGGGCGGGCGGAGAACTGGGCCAGCGCCGTCGCCGGGCGCAGCGGCGCGGCCCCGATCGCCGGCTTCGACACCTCCGACAGCGCCACCACGATCGCCTGCGAGGTAAGGGCTTCGACCCCACGGACTTCATCGAGCGCCGCTCCGCCCGCCGCATGGACCGCTTCGCGCAGTTCGCGGTGGCCGCGGCCCGCCTCGCCCTGGAGGACGCCGACCTCGAGGTGACCGACGCCATGCGCCCCCGCGTCGGGCGCGATCGTGGGCAGCGGCATCGGCGGCCTGGACACCTTCGTCGAGCAGACCCTGGTGGCGCACGAGCGCGGCCCCGACCGCGTGTCGCCGCTCTTCATCCCGATGGTGATCGCCAACATGGCCGGCGCGCAGGTCTCGATGGAGCTGGGGCTGAAGGGCCCGCTGTCGTGCATCTCGACCGCCTGCGCCTCCGGCAACCACGCGCTGGGCGACGCCACCGAGGTCATCCGGCGCGGCCAGGCCGACGTGATGCTCGCCGGCGGCACGGAGTCGAGCATCACCCGCACCGGCATCGCCGCCTTCAACGCCATGCGGGCCCTCTCCACGCGCAACGACGACCCCGCCGGCGCCAGCCGGCCGTTCGACACGGCCCGCGACGGCTTCGTGATGGGGGAGGCGGGGGCGATCCTCGTGCTCGAGAGCCTGGAGCACGCCGTCGCGCGCGGCGCCAGCCGATCTGCGAGGTCCTGGGCTACGGCATGACCGGCGACGCCCACCACCTCACCGAGCCCGATCCCACCTCCGAGGCCCCCGCCGCCGCGATCACGATGGCCCTCGCGGACGCGGGGCTCGCCCCCGACGAGGTCAACTACGTCAACGCCCACGCCACCTCGACCCCGGTCGGCGACAAGGGCGAGGTGCGCACGCTGCGCCGCGCGCTCGGCGACGAGGTCGCGGCCCGGACCCCGGTCTCGTCCACCAAGTCGATGCACGGCCACTGCCTGGGGGCCGCCGGCGGCGTCGAGGGCGCGCTGACCGCCATGGTCATCCGCGAGGGCGTCATTCCGCCCACTATCAACCTCGACGACCTGGACCCGGAGTGCGAGGGCGTCAACCACGTGGCCAACGAGGCGCGCGAGGCCGACGTGCGCATCGCCGCTCTCCAGCGCGTTCGGCTTCGGCGGCCACAACGCGATCGTGGTGCTCGGCCGCCTGGAGGAGCGGATAGGCGCTCCCTCGCGTCCCGGACCTGGGCGGGCGGGCTGCGCTCCGCCGCCCACCGCGCCAGCACGCGCGTCTACGGCCCGCGCCGCGGCCTCGCGGGCCTGTCGTGGGTGGAGGGTGAGCGCATCGCCATCGGCAGCATCCCCGTCGGGGCGGCCGTCGAGCGCCTCCCGGGGCTGGGCGTCACCGACGTGGTCAACTGCCGCGCGCAGCTGCAGACGCGCCTCTCGCAGGACCTCTGGGCCGAGCGGCGCGTGTTCGGCGCCGACCACGTGGTCCACGCCCCGATGTGGGACCACGGGCGGCCCCAGCCGTCCCGCCTGTGGGCGCCGGCCGCCCGCTTCGCGGCCGGCCGCCTGGACGAGGACCCCGACGCCGCCGTGCTGATCCACTGCCAGCAGGGCCGCCGCCGCTCGGCGATGGTCGCCTACGCCGTGCTGCGCCTGCGCGGGCACGACTCCCGAGAGGCCGCGCGCCTGGTGCTCGAGAGCCGCGCCCCGCCTCGCTGGTGCCGGCCTACCGCGCGAGCGTCGAGGACTGGCTCGCGCACCGTCGACGACCCCCTGACATAATCGAATAGTGCTCCCCCCACATGTCCAAGCGCCCCATCACGGTCTCGGTCGACCGCCTCCTCCGCAAGGGCCCGACGCGCCCGCCAAGCGCAAGCTTCCGGCCGACGAGCGCTCCTGCCCGCGTGCCAGAGCCACTACCGGGCCGAGGAGATGCGCGCCAACCTGCGCGTGTGCGCCTCGTGCGGGCACCACTTCCCCGTCGTCGGCGCGCGAGCGCCTCGACCAGCTCGCCGGCGGCGCCCCCTGGCAGGAGCTGTGGCCCGAGCTGCGCGCCAGCGACCCCCTGCAGTTCGTCAACCTGCAGCCCTATCCCGGACCGGGTGGAGGCTGCCGAGGCCGCCGGCAACTACGAGGCGCTGGTCGTGGCCGAGCTCGCCATCGACGGCCAACCCGGCGCTGGCCGCGATCATGGACTTCTCCTACCTGGGCGGCAGCATGGGCTCGGTGGTGGGCGAGAAGCTCGTGCGCGCCTGCGACCGCTGCGTCGAGCGCGGGCCTGCCGCTGGTCGATGATCACGGCCTCCGGCGGCGCCCGGATGCAGGAGGGCGTCATCGCCCTGATGCAGATGGCCAAGACCGTCGTCGCCTTCGAGCTGATGCACGACGCGGAGCTGCCGGTGGTCGTGGTGCTCGTGCACCCCACGACCGGCGGCGTCTGGGCCTCCTTCGCCTCGCTGGGCGACGTCACCTACGCCGAGCCGGGCGCCCTGATCGCCTTCTCGGGCCCGCGGGTGATCGAGCAGACGACGCGCGAGAAGCTGCCGCCCGAGTTCGGCCGGGCCGAGACCCAGCTCGCCAACGGCCAGGTGGACGACGTCGTCGACCGCCGCGAGCTGCCGGCGCGCATCGGCAGGGTGCTGCGGCATCCTGGAGCGCCCGAGCGGCGATCGTCCCCGGCCCCCGCGGTCACATGGGCGCAGGAGCGCGCGGAGCGCGCGGCCAACGGCCGCCCGGACGCTGCCCGACATCTCGCGGCGGCTCGTCGTCCAAGGTGCGCCGCCCCGACGAGGAGGGCCGACCGATGAGCGTCGCGTCGCGCCGCGGCGGGCAGTTCGTGCGCCGCCTCGCCCACCGGCTCGGCGCGAGCCGCGGAGCCGGAGTCGGCGATCTGGGAGACGATCCAGCTCGCCCGGCACCAGGACCGCCCGTACCCGCTCGACTACATCGCCCGCCTGTGGCCGGACTTCGAGGAGCTGCACGGCGACCGGCTCTTCAGCGACGACCCGGCGATCGTCGCCGGCATCGGACGCGGCGCCGACGGCCCCTGCGTGGTCATCGGCCACCAGAAGGGGCGCGACACCGACGAGCGCACCTACCGCAACTTCGGCATGCCCGGGCCCGAGGGCTATCGCAAGGCGATGCGCGTGATGGCGCTCGCCGACAAGTTCGACATCCCGGTGGTCACGCTCATCGACACCCCGGGCGCCTTCCCGGCGCCGGGGCCGAGGAGCGCGGCCAGGGCGGCGCGATCGCCCGCAGCATGCAGACGATGCTGCGCCTGCGCGTCCCCTCGATCGCCGTCGTGATCGGCGAGGGCTCGTCCGGCGGCGCGCTGGCGCTCGGGCGTGACCGACCGCGTGATGATGCTCGAGAACTCGACCTACTCGGTGATCTCGCCCGAGGGGGGCGCGGCGATCCTCTGGCGCGACGCCGCCAAGGCGAGCGACGCGGCGATCGCGTTCCAGCCGACCGCGGCCAACTGCTACCGCTGGGGCATCGCCGACGTGGTCGTGCCCGAGCCCGCCGGGCGGCGCTCACCGCGACCACGACGAGGCCGCGCGCCTGCTGGGCGGCTACATCTCCCGTGCGCTGCAGCGAGCTTGCAGGCCACTCACGCCGGCCGACCGCAAGCGCCAGCGCCGCGACCGCTACCGCCGGATCGGCGCCTACCGCGAGGTGGCCGCCGGGGATCCCACCGCAATGGCGGCCGGGCGCCACGACAACGGCTCCTCGAACGGGGCCGGCGCCGGGGGGTAGGGGCGCGCACCTCTGGGGCGAAAACCCGGGTGCGGAGATCCGTGCGCCCCCCGATGGCGGTCCTCGTGTGCACGCCCATCCTCGGGTCGGTGCAGACGTGAACGGGAGAACGAGGCACGCCGGCGCGGGGGACGCCCCGCCCCCGTGAGCGACGCTCCGGCCGGGGCCGCCCGGTCGCGCCGAGGCGTCGAGGACGTCCGCAGCGCGGAAGACCGGGCGGCGGACGCCGCCGACGGCGCTCGCGGACTCACCTCTGCCGCCGCCACGGCTCGGCTCGGGCGCTACGGGGAGAACGCGCTGCCGGAGGCCGAGGCGCCGGGTGCTGCTCGAGTTGCTCTCGCATTTCTGGGCGCCCATCCCCTGGATGATCGAGGCGGCGCTGGTGCTGACCGCGGTGACGGCGAGGTGGGTCGACTTCGTGATCATCCTGGCGCTGCTGCTGCTGAACGCGCTCGTCGGATTCTGGGAGGAGCACCAGGCCGCCGGCGCCATCGCCGCCCTGAAGGAGCGCCTCGCCACGCGCGCCCGCGTCTGCGCGACGGCGACTGGACGACCGTGCCGGCCGAGGAGATCGTGCCCGGCGACATGATCCTCCTGGGGCGCGGCGACGTCGTGGCGGCCGACGGGGAGGTCTGCGACGGGACGGTGGAGACCGACGAGTCGGCGCTCACCGGGGAATCGCTTCCCGTCGCCAAGGGGCCCGGGGAGCCGGTGTTCTCGGGGACCGTCGTCTCCCGCGGGTCGCCCACGGTGCGGGTGCTGGCCACCGGCGGGCGCACCGTGTTCGGGCGGACGGCGCGGCTCGCCGGGGCGGCGCCTCCGCCGAGCCACTTCCAGCGGGCGATCCTCACCATCGGCAGGTATCTGATCGTCCTCGCGCTGTCCCTCGTGGCGGTGATCGTCGTCGTCTCCCTGCTGCGTGGCACGAGCGTCTCCGAGACCCTGGAGTTCGCCCTGGTCGTCGCGATCGCGGCCATTCCGGTGGCGCTTCCCGCCGTCCTCTCGGTGACGATGGCGGTGGGTGCGCGCGACCTGGCCCGGCGCCAGGCGATCGTGAGCCACCTGCCGACCGTCGAGGAGATGTCCGGGGTCAACGTGCTCTGCGCCGACAAGACCGGGACGATCACTCGCAACGAACTCGCCGTGGCGGACGTGGTGGCGCTCGCCGAGGACGTCGGGCGCGAGACGATCCTTCGCGAGGCCGCGCTCACCGCGGAGCCCGGAGGCGAGGACCCGATCGACGGGGCGGTACTCGCGGCGCTGGAGGGCACCTTCGACGACGACCGCGCGGTCATCGCCCGCGAGCCCTTCGACGCCTCGCGAAAGCGGGCTGTCGCGACGATTCGCGGCCCCGACGGCCGCTCGTTTCGCGTGGCCAAGGGAGCCGTTCAGGCGATCCTCGAGTTGACCGGCGAGCGCGGTGTCACGGCGCAGCGCCTCAGCGCCGCGACCGCGCAGCTCGCCGCGAGGGGGCACCGGGCGCTGGCGGTGGCCCGCGCCGACGACGGCGCTCCCTGGCGCATCCGGGGGATCCTGGGTATCCAGGACCCCCCCCGCGCCGACTCCCGTGAGACGCTCGCCCAGGCCGCGCGGCTGGGGATCGACGTCAAGATGGTGACGGGCGATCGGGTCGAGATCGCACGGGAGGTCGCCGACGAGGTGGGCCTCGGCGACCGGGTGCTCGACGCCGATGCGATCGGCGGCCTGGACGACGACGCGCTCGCCGACGTCGTCGAGGACGCCGACGGCTTCGCCCAGGTCGTGCCCGAGGACAAGTACCGCATCGTCAGGGCCCTGCAGGCTCGCGGGCACATCGTGGGGATGACCGGCGACGGGGTGAACGACGCCCCGGCGCTCCGGCGCGCCGACGCGGGGATCGCGGTCTCGGGCGCCACCGACGCCGCTCGAGCGGCCGCCGACATCGTCCTGCTGTCCGCCGGGCTCTCGGTGATCATCGACGCGATCCACCGGGCGCGGGAGGTCTTCCGGAGGATGACCAACTACGCGATCTACCGGATCACCGAGACGATCCGCATCGTCGCCTTCGTCACCCTCTCGATCGTCGCCTTCGATTTCTTCCCCGTCACGCCCGTCCAGATCGTCCTGCTCGCCATCCTGAACGATGCGGCGATCCTGACCATCGCCTACGACCGCGTCCCATCGTCGGCGCGCCCCGAGCGCTGGCAGCTCGGCGAGGTCCTCACGGTCGCGGGTGTCCTGGGCGCGGTGGGGGTGGTGGAGTCGTTCCTGCTGGTGGCCCTCGCCGTTGGACCCCTGGATCTCGCCCACGCCGAAATCCAGACCCTTCTCTACCTGAAGCTGTCGGTGGCCGGGCACCTGACGCTGTTCGTGGCCCGGACGCGCGGACGATTCTGGACCCACCGCCCGGCGGCGATCCTCCTCGCGGCCGTCCTCGGCACGCAGCTCGTCGCGACCCTGATCGCGGTCACCGGCTTCCTGATGGAGCCGCTCACGTGGCCGCTGGCGGCGTTCGTCTGGGGCTACGCGCTGGTCTGGATGCTCATCCTCGACGAGGCGAAGGTCGTGACCTATCGGATCCTCGCCGCCCGCGGGTCGGCGGCGCCCGGGGCGGACCGGGTCTCTTCCTAGTCCGCGGCCTCCGCGAAGGCCGCCACCAGCTCGCGCTCGAAGTCGGGGATGTCCGCGACCACGCGGCCCCACACCAGGCGCCCGTCTCGGAACGCCGGCTCATCGACCCATTCGGCGCCGGCGAGCACCAGGTCGTCCTTGATCCCCAGCGAGCCCGTGGCTCGGGCGCCGACGATGCCGGCCGAGATCGCGACGCTGCCGCCGTGGCAGATGATCCCGATCGGCAGCCCGCGCGCGTTGACCGCGCGCACCAGGTCCAGGATCGCCGGATCGCGGCGCATCTTGTCCGGGGCGTGGCCGCCGGGGATCACCAAGCCGTCCAGCGAGGCCGGGTCGACGTCCGCGGCGAGCGCGTCGGCGCGCACGCTCAGCCCGTTCTTGCCCGGATGCGGGTCGGTGTCGGAGCCGACCGAGATCACGGTCGCCCCCTCCTCGCGCAGGCGCATCACGGTGACCCAGTACTCCAGGTCCTCGACGCCCTCGGCCACCAGGACCGCATATGTCCGCCCGCGGAGGCTCACCGGGTCATTATCGCGCTCGGTGAGCCTCCGCGCCCGGCGGCGCGCTCACCCAGGCTACGCGGTGGCCCGCGCGATCCGCTCCGGTGCCGGCACGGCGTCGGGGCCGTTGAGCACGTGCGAGATCCGCAGGGCTCCGTCGAGGAGCTCCCGGTTGGTCGCCGGGTGCTCGGGGACGATTCCCGCCGCGGTCGCCAGCTCCCGATGCCATTTGAGCATCGCGCTGCTCGGTCGGCGTTCCGGATCCACTCGGACCATGTCCAGCACCAGGGCCATGAAGCCCCGGAGGGTCGCCCGAGGATCGGGTCCCTGAGTCATTTGCGAGCCTCCTTGCCCGACGATCACCGATGGGACGTTCCTGTCCCTCATCTGTCAGGTCGGTCGGGGGCCGCCCGACTTGAGGCCCGCGCCACCGCGAGGATCCACCACCGTCAGCGTGTCACCGGCCCGGATGCGCACCTCGCGGTGGTGCCCGAGGGGCTCGCCGTCGGCCTGCACGGGGACCGGGCGCGCGGCGGTGACGAGGAGCTCGCCGGTGAGCGGCCCGCCCCGCAGCGGCGGGCGCCCGATGTCGGGCGTCCGGCCCGCGAGCGCCTTGGCCATGAGGCCGACGAGCTCGACCGGGCGCAGGCGTGTCAGGGCCACCCAGGCCAGCCGGCCGTCGCGCCCGGCCCCCGGCACGAGGTCGAGGGGCCGCGGGCCGAGGTACGTGTACGGGCTCCCGCTCGCCACGAGGGCGGTCACCGCCTCGATCGCGACGGTGCCGTGCGACACATGCAGTCGGGGCGCCCGGGTCGCCCGTCCCGCCGACAGCACCGCCGCCAGGGCGAAGCCCGCCCGGCGGGCCCGCCGCTTGAGGCGGGGGCGGGCCTCCACCCACTCCACCGTGGCCGCGTCGATCCCGACGCCGGCGTTGGTGAGGAACACGTGCTCGGCGCTCGCGCCCAGCGTCATCCGCCCGAGCGTCGTCGTCCCGCGCCAGCCGCCCGCCAGCGCCGCCGTGAGCACCGGGAGGGCCCGCGGAAGCGACGACGGCCATCCACCGGCCCGCGCGTAGACGTTGGCGTTGCCCCCCGGCAGGGCCGCCATCGCCACCGGTCGCCCGGCGAGCACCGCGGCCACCTCGGCGGCCGTGCCGTCGCCTCCGAGCGTCACCACCACCCGGGCGCCCTCGGCCACCGCCCGCCGCGCGAGCTCGGTCGCGTGGCCGGGCGATTCGGTGGTGAGCGTCCACTCGAGCCCGAACGGCGCCAGGACGCGGGTGATGTCGGTGCGGTCGGTGGTCCGGGCGCGCGTGGCGGCCGGGTTGATGATCAGCGCCACCGGCCCGGGCGCGCTCATCCGGGCTCGTCGAGGGTCAGCTCCAGGCGCGCGAGGTAGGCGGCCACGAGGGCGGTCACCGTCTCGTCGAACTCGGCCATCGGCATGTGCCGGGCTCCGGGGATCACCACCATCTGGCTCAGGGGAAGCTCCCGGGCGAGGTCCTCCGACTTGCGCAGCGGCGTGAAGGGGTCGTCGTCGCCGACGACCAGCAGCACCGGGACCCCCACCGCATCGAGGCGGCCGTGGAGGGCGACCGACCTGCAGGCCTCGTAGTCCGCCACCAGGGTCCGCGCACCGCCCGCGTCGAGCGCCTGGCGCGCCCGGCGCGCCATCGGCGTGCCGGGGTCGGCGAAGAACCCCGCGATCAGCCGCTCGCGCTCGGCCGGGAAGTCCTCGGCGGCGCGGGTCACCGTGGCGTCCGGAACCGCCAGCCGCCCGGAACCCGCGATCACGACCAGCCCGTCAACCAGCTCGGGCCGCACGATCGCCAGCTCCAGCGCGACCGCCCCGCCCAGCGAGTGCCCGATCAGCGCACGCGGCCCCGGCACCTCCTCCAGGGCGATGCCCACGGCTCGTGCGAGCGTGGCGATGTCGGTCACCGGCTCGCCGCCCGCGTGGCCGGGCAGGTCGAGCGCGACCGCCCCGGCCAGGCGCGCCGTCTGGAGGGACCAGACGCGGTGATCTCCGCCGGAGCCGTGGATGAAGATCGGGCGGGGGACGCTCACCCGGCGCATCGTAGTGTGCCGGCCGGCGGGGGCGTCTCTGGTAGCCTCGAAACGGTGGAACCCCTGCTCATCGCGTGCGATTTCGACGGCACGATCACCGAACGCGACACCCTTCACCTGATCGTGGCGGAGTACGGGTCGCGGGACCTGTGGAATCGCATCGAGCCCCGCATCGCGTCGGGCGAGATGAGCATCGAGCAGGCGATGCAGGAGGAGTTCGCCGGCGTGCGGGCCACCCACGACCAGGTGCGTGACCTGGTGCTGCGGGACGCCGGCCTGCGCCGGGGCTTCCCCGAGTTCGTGCGCTGGGCCCGCGAGCGGGACCATCGCCTGATCATCTTCTCGTCGGGCTTCCGCTCGGTGATCGACGAGATCCTCGCGCACTGGCGCATCGAGGACATCGAGGTGGTGAGCCACGAGGCGCTTTTCTCGGCCGACGGCTGCCGCCTGGTGTGGTCCGACCGCGGCGAGCTGTGCGTCGAGTGCGGCCGCCACTGCAAGCGACACGATCTGCGGGGCCGCTCGCGCGGCGAGCGCCTGGTCTACATCGGAGACGGCATCTCCGACCGCTGCGGCGCGCGGATGGCCGACATCGTGTTCGCCCGCGCCCAGCTCGCCGACGACCTGGCCGCGGCCGGCGTCCCGTTCACCCCGTTCGAGGACTTCGACCTCGTGCGGGACCGCCTCGACGCGCTCTCCACGCTCGCCGCATGACCGACGGGTGGCGGGACGTGCCCCCGGCGGCGGCCTGGGGCGAGATGGAGGAGCGCGTGCTCGCCTTCTGGCGCGAGCGCGACATCTTCGCGCGCAGCCTCGCCGAGCGCGCCGGCGCCGAGCCCTTCGTCTTCTACGAGGGACCGCCGACCGCCAACGGGCGGCCCGGCTCGCACCACGTGCTGTCACGCGTCTTCAAGGACATCTTCCCCCGCTTCCAGACCATGCGGGGCCGTTTCGTCGATCGGCGCGGGGGCTGGGACTGCCACGGCCTGCCCGTCGAGCTCGAGGTGGAGAAGCGGCTCGGCATTTCGGGCAAGCCCGAGATCGAGGCCTACGGCATCGCCGAATTCAACGCCCTGTGCCGCGAGTCGGTGCTCACCTATCTCGACGAGTGGGAGCGCCTCACCGAGCGGATCGGCTTCTGGATCGACACCGACCGCGCGTACCGCACGATGGACACCAGCTACATCGAGAGCGTCTGGTGGAGCCTCGCCGAGCTGTTCCGCCGGGGCCTGCTGTATCGCAGCGACAAGGTCGTTCCCTACTGCCCTCGGTGCGGGACGGCCCTCTCGAGCCACGAGGTGGCCCTCGGCTACCGGGACGTCGACGACCCCTCCGCCTACGTGCGCTTCCCCCTGCGCGACGGCACCGGCAGCCTGCTGGTGTGGACCACCACGCCCTGGACGCTGCCGGCCAATCAGGCCGCCGCGATCCACCCAGAGGTCACCTACGCGGCCGTCGAGGTGGGCGACGAGACCCTGATCCTGGCCGAGCCGCTGGTGCAGCGGGTGCTCGGCGAGGGCGCTCGTTCCGAGCGCCTGATCCCCGGGACCGAGCTCCTGGGCAGGGAGTACGACCCGCCCTTCCCCTTCCTGCCGGGCGCCCACCGGGTGGTGGACGCCGACTTCGTGACGACCCACGACGGCACCGGCATCGTCCACATCGCGCCCGCCTTCGGCGAGGACGACATGGCCACCGCGCGCCGCCACGACCTCGACGCCCCGAACCCGGTCGGTCCCGACGGGCGCTTCACCGACGCCGTCGGCCCGTGGGCCGGCCGGCTGGTCAAGGAGGCCGACCCGGACCTCATCGCCGACCTCGACGACCGGGGCGTGCTGCTGCGCTCCGAGGTCTACCACCACTCCTATCCGCACTGCTGGCGCTGCGGCACGCCGCTGCTCTACTACGCCAAGCCCTCCTGGTACATCCGCACGACCGACGTGCGCGACCGCATGCTGGAGCTCAACGCGGGCATCGGGTGGCACCCCGAGCGCGTGCGCGACGGCCGCTTCGGCAAGTGGCTCGAGGGCAACGTGGACTGGGCGATCTCGCGCGACCGTTACTGGGGCACGCCGCTGCCCCTGTGGCGCTGCCGGGCCTGTGACCGCGTGGACGCCGTCGGCTCCTACGCCGAGCTGCGCGAGCGCGCGACGGCCGCCCTCGGTGAGGACTTCGATCCCCACCGCCCCTTCGTGGACGAGGTGGAGCTGGCCTGCGGCTGCGGCGGCACGATGCACCGCGAGCCCGAGGTCGTGGACGTCTGGTACGACAGCGGCGCGATGCCGTTCGCGCAGGACCACCATCCCTTCGCGACCGGCGGCGACCTCACCGGGCGCGTCCCGGCGGACTTCATCTGCGAGGCCCTCGACCAGACCCGGGGCTGGTTCTACTCCCTGCTCGCCGAGAGCACCCTGCTGTTCGGCGAGACGGCCTACCGCAACGTCGTCTGCCTCGGCCTGATCCTCGACGCCGAGGGTCAGAAGATGAGCAAGAGCAGGGGAAACGTCATCGAGCCCTGGGTCGTGCTCGACCGCCAGGGGGCGGACGCCTTCCGCTGGTACCTGCTCACCGCCCAGAGCCCGTGGGACTCGTTCCGCTTCAGCCTCGAGGCGGTCGACGACGCCATGCGCCGCTTCCTGCTCACGCTGTGGAACACCCACTCGTTCCTGGTGACCTACGCGTCCCTTCCCGACGGCTGGTCCCCCGGCGGGCCCCCGCCGCCCGCCGGCGCGCTGCGCCCGGTGGACCGCTGGATCCTGTCCCGCCTCGACGGGACGACCGCCGAGGTCACGGAGCGCCTGGAGGACTTCGACGCGACCGGCGCCGGCCGCGCGCTGGAGGCGTTCCTGGACGATCTCAGCAACTGGTACGTGCGCACCTCGCGCCGCCGCTTCTGGGGCGGGCGGCACGGCGACGGAGGGCTCGGCCGACGGCGACGCGGCCTTCGCGACCCTCCACGAGTGCCTGTCCACCCTCGCCCTGCTGGTCGCCCCGTTCTGTCCCTTCGTGGCCGAGGAGATGTACGGCACCCTGGTCGCGGCCCACGACCCGAGCGCGCCCGAGAGCGTGCACCTGGCCGACTGGCCCGAGCCCGGCGACCGGCGCGACCCGGCCCTGGAGGCCGCGATGGCCTCGTCGCGCGAGGCGGTGGCGGTGGGCAGGGGCGCCCGGGCCGAGGCCAAGATCAAGGTCCGCCAGCCGCTGGCCGAGGCGGTGGTGGCGTGCCCGGCGCCCGTGGCCGAGGAGATCGGCAGCCTGGTCGACCTGGTCGCCGAGGAGCTCAACGTGCGCAGCGTGCGCTTCGTGACCGATCCCGGCGAGCTCGTGGACGTCACCCTCAAGCCCAACTACCGCCGCCTGGGACCGCGCTTCGGCAAGGGCATGCCCGCCGTCGCCGCGGCCGTGGCCGCGCTCGCTCCGGCCGACACCGCGCGGGCGCTCGACGCCGGGGGCGCGGTGGCGGTCACCATCGACGGCGTCACGGAGTCGCTCGAGGCCGACGACCTGCTGCGCGAGGCGCGGCCCACCGCGGGCTACGCGGTGGGCCAGGACGCGACGCTCGCCGTCGGGCTCGCCACCGAGATCACGCCCGAGCTGCGCCTGGAGGCACTCGCCCGCGAGATCGTCCACGCGGTGCAGGGCGCGCGGCGCGCCGCGGGGCTGCGGGTGGAGGAGCGCGTGCGCCTTCACCTCGACGGCTCGGGCGTGGCCCGCGAGGCCATCGAGCGTCACCGGGCCGAGATCGCCGCCGAGACCCTCGCGACCGAGATCAGCGTGGGCCACGGCGCCCCCTTCGCGGGCATCCACCACGAGGAGCACGTGCTGGACGGCGAGCCGGTCGCGCTGAGGCTGGACCGGGCCTGAGGCCTAGCGGGGCAGCGACCCCAGGAAGTCGATCAGCAGCGCGTTGACCGCGTCCGGCGCCTCCTGCTGCACCCAGTGGCTCACGCCGGGCAGGCGCTCGATGCGCAGCGGGCCGGTCACCGTGGCGGCGGAGCGCTCCAGCAGGACCGGGCCCATGTTGGCGTCGGCCTCGCCCCAGATGATCATCGTCGGCGCGGGGACCGGCGGGGGGTCGGGCGGGTCGCGCAGCCACGCCGCGGGGGGCATGTTGGCCCGGTACCAGTTGAGCGCGGCGGTCAGGGCGCCGTCGCGGCGCAGCGCGTCGATGAAGAGCTCCCGATCGGCCGGCGGGAACGCCTCCGGCGCGGCCGTGTCGAACACGAAGGCGCGCAGGTTGGCGAAGTCGTCGGCCGAGAGCCAGGTCTCCGCCACGCCCGGGAACTGGAACAGCAGCATGTACCAGCTCTTGGCGCGCTGGACGGGGTCCTCGCGGCGCAGGCGCGCCGAGACGACCCCCACCGGCGCATTGAGGATCGTGAGCGAGCGGACCGCGTCGGGGACGTTGCCCGCCAGGCCCCACGCGAGCCCCCCGCCCCAGTCGTGGCCGACGACGTGGGCGCTCTCGTGGCCCAGCGCGCGGATCAGCCCCAGGACGTCGCCGACCAGCTTGGGCGCGAGGTAGTCGTCCACGCCCGGGGGCCGGTCCGAGTCGCCGTAGCCGCGCAGGTCCGGCGCGACCGCGTGGTAGCCGGCCGCCGCGAGCGCCGGCAGCTGGGCGCGCCAGGAATGGGCGAGTTCGGGGAAGCCGTGGAGCAGGACGACCGGCTCGCCGGAGGGGTCTCCCTCCTCCGAGATCGCGAGCCGCACCTCGCCCACGTCGATGCGCCGCCGGTCCATGCCGACAGCCTACGGTTCGCTCAGCGCCGGCGCGGGGCCACGAGGACCACGGTGGGGGCGCTCGTGCGCAGCCTCCCGCCGGAGCGCCAGGCCACGCGCAGCACGCGCCGCCCGCCGCCCGCGATCGAGGTGCGCACGATCGGCGCCAGGCCCGACACCCGGGCGCGCGACACCGTCCTCCAGCGGCGCCCGGAGCGCACCTGCACGCTCACCAGCTGACGTGCGGCGCGCCGGTCGAAGCGCAGGGCGACGCGGAACCGCGTGCCCGCCCGCACGCGCAGCGGCGTCACGATCGCAAGGCGCCGCGGCCCGGGTGCCACGGTGGTGCCGGCGCGGGGCGCCGCAGCGGCCGCCGCCGGGGGCGCGCCCGGTGCGACCGGGGCGATCAGGCTCGGCGGCGCCTCCGCGGGGGCGGCGCCGACCGGCACCACGTCGCTGACCGCCGTGCCCAGGCCCCAGGCGTTGGCCGCGCTGACACGGCATGCGAGCAGGTGCCCGGCGTCCGCCGGACCACTCAGGTAGGTGCCCCCGGTGGCGCCGGGGATGGCCTGGCCGTCGCGAAGCCACGTGATGCCGAAGGCCGACGGCGCATTGACCCAGGTGCCGACGGCGCATGCCAGTACCTCGCCGGCGCGCGGCGCGCCCGAGATCGTGGGCGGTGTGATGCTCACGGGCAGTGACCCGCC
The DNA here is from genome assembly GCA_963806585.1 of uncultured Thermoleophilia bacterium. Taxonomy (GTDB): domain Bacteria; phylum Actinomycetota; class Thermoleophilia; order Miltoncostaeales; family Miltoncostaeaceae; genus Miltoncostaea. The sequence continues at coordinate 71,470 of CAWDYN010000002.1, forward strand.
GGGGCCGGAGGCGCCCTGCACCTCGAAGGGCGTGGCGTTGGAGACCTGCCCGGCCGCGGGCGCGTTGAAGGTCGCGTTGACCACCCGCACGCTCGCGCCCCCGGCGGCGGCGAGATCGGCGATCGGGATGGTCGTCGTGAGCCGCGAGCCGCTCACGAACGTCGTGGGACGGGACTCGCCGTTCCACTGGATCGTCGCCCCCCGCGTGAAGCCGGAGCCGTCCACGGTGAGGGTCCGGGCCGCGCCTCCGACCGGGGCGGTGCGCGGCGAGATGGTCGTCACCACGGGCGGCTGGTCGGACACCACGGTCCAGTCGGGATCCGTCGGCAGGATGTAGTGCCACGGTCCCGCGGCGCCGTCGGCATCGCGGGCGCGCACCCGGGCCACGAAGGCGCCGGCGAGGCTGGCCTCCAGGTTGGGCAGCGGGAACTCGTGGACGCCCGGCCCGGACACGCGGGTGCTCAGGAAGCGGTTGTCCAGGTACGAGCCGTTGTCGTACCGCCAGTTGACCTCGATGGTCAGGGGGCCGCCCTCGGCGTCGTCGAAGCGCGCCCTCCCCACCATCGTCGTGCCCGGCCACACGTACGGGGCGGCCGTGAACGCGCGCAGGCTCCCGGTCGCCGCCTCGCGGCCCAGCAGCTCGACGTTCGCCGCGTCGGCGGGGGCGGTGTTCGGGGCGACCCCGATCGTCCAGGGCACGTAGTCGCTGTTCTCGTAGGGCGCGCCGGGGTTGTAGGCCTGGATGTAGCCCCGTCCGGCTGCGGCCAGCTCCGACGCGGTCACCGTGAGGCGCATCTCGGATGGTCCGACGTACTGGCCTCGGGTCGCGTTCCAGCAGTACGAGTACGTCGTCGTGCAGCCGTTCCAGTAGACGACCGTCTCAGGGGTGAAGTTGGCGCCGGTGATCGTGACGGTGGTCGTGCCCGAGCCGATGACCCCCTGGCCGGGGCTCAGGCTCGTGATGACCGGGATCGGATTGGTGACGTAGAAGGACTGCGGCCAGGAGAGGCTTCCGTCCGGCGTGGGTGGCGGGTTGACGACGTGGATCGCAACCTCGTGGCGGGACGTGAGATCGCTCGCGTTCACGGTCGCCGTCAGCGTGGTGTGGTTGACGTAGCCGGTCGCCCGCTCGACACCGTCCCACAGCACCTTGGATCCCCGGACGAAGCCCGCGCCCTTGATGGTCAGCACGAAGGCGGGGCTCCCGCGGAGGCGAGTGTAGGTGTCGAGGTCGTAGATGTACGGCGTCGGGTTCACGACCGGGAAGCCCAGGCTGTTGGAGACCCCCTGGCCCGGGGTGGTCACCTGGACCGTGGCGGTGAGGGCTTCGTCAACGTCCGCGGCGGAGATCGCGGCCGTCAGACGGTTGGCGCTGACCCACGTCGTCGGGCGCTGGGATCCGTTCCACAGCACCCTCGAGCCGGTGGCGCCATCCGTGAAGCCCTCACCATCCACGACGAGGACGAAGGCGGGGTCGCCCGCCTTCGCCTGGCTCGGGGTCAGGCTGCCGATCGTCGCCGCCGCGGCCGCGCCGGCGCCGGCGAGGCACGCCAGGGCGACCACCGCGAGGGCGGCCAGCGCGCGGCGCGATCGGGATGACATCACCTGAGTGAGCCAAAACTGAGGGACATTCAACAAAGTTTTGGCAACTTATGTCGGGTGAGGCCTCTCACGCAAGACGCGTGAGGAAGAAGTCCGACCGATGTGCGGAGCGCGGGGCCCGGGGCCCGCCTCAGCTCAGGGGCGTACGGCGACCGCGGGAGCGGCGACGGCGGCCTCGAGGGCGGTCCTGACCGGCAGCAGGCGCCCGTCGGGATCGGCCGACGCGCCCCACCAGGCGTTGCCCTCGATGAGCACCGCGTCGTCCGGCACCGGGGCGATGTCCCAGCCCACGGTGCGCAGCGGCGCGAACGCCTCGGCCGCCCGCACGGCCAGCTCGCGGGCGGTCTCCCACTCCGGCACCGCGAAGCCGGTGAGCTCGTGGCCCGTGACCGGGTGCCGGGGCACCCGCACCAGGCCGTAGCCGCTCGGCGCGACCGTGACGGGCGTGGCGATGGTGCCGTCGGCCTCGACGCGGGCGATCAGGTTGCCGGTGCTGCCCGAGTCGGGCGCGCGGAAGCCGTCCATGAGGGCGTCTCCGACGGCGATGCGCAGCAGCGCGTAGAGCACCTCGGCGCGCCCGTCGGCGTCGAGGAGCGTCACGATGCGCAGGCTCTGGAGCGCCTCGCGGCCGCTCAGCTCGCGCAGCAGCGGGTGGCACCGGATGCGCGGCTGGATCAGGTAGGCGGGGTCGGGCCCGCCCTCCAGCGCGCGCGCCAGTGCCTCCCACGTGAGCGTCGTGCCCCGCATGTCGTCGACGCCTCCGGGGATGCGCCTCAGGATGCGCACGCCGATCCCACGCTGACCGCTGATGGGCTTGATGACGAGGTCCTCGGGCGCGTGGTCAACCAGCGTCCGCCACCAGCGGCGCGCGGTCGTCTCGGGATCGTCGGCGCGCTCGAGGACGGCCAGGACCGCCGGGGTCGGCAGCCCCCGCTCGCGGCAGGCCGCCTCGAAGAGGCGCTTGTCCTGCACGAGCGGCACGTCCCCGGGTGGGTTGAGCAGCTCCTGGAGACGCTCGAACTCGCCGCGGCGCACGGCCCATCGCTCGCGGTCGGGGCCCGCGACGGGATCCAGCAGCCCGAGCAGGGCCAGGTCGCCCATGTGCCAGCCGCGGCGGGTCAGCCGCCAGGCGCGCAGGGCGACGCGGGGAAGCGGCGCGCGATGTGCCCGGGCCGCCCCCCTCAACCGCCGGGCGATGCGCAGCCCGCGCTCGCCGGCCGCGATCGGGACGGCCCCCGCCCGGGCGACATCGCGCCCCCAGGCGAGGGGGGACGTCCTTCTCATCCGGCTCCGCTCACGAGGCGACGGGCTGGCGGTCGTTGCTCATCGCGGCGACCACGGCGTCGGCCACCTCGGACGTGCCCACGGCCGAGGGGTCGCCGCGCTCGCTCTTGAGGTCGTAGGTCACGTGGGTGCCCTCCGCGATGACCTGCGCGATCGCGCCCTGGAGGCGGTCGGCTGCCACGCGCTCGCCCAGGTGGCGGAGCATCATGACGCCGGAGAGCATGGTCGCCATCGGGTTGGCCCGGTTCATGCCGGCCATCTTCGGCGCGCTGCCGTGGCCGGGCTCGAACAGGACGGCCTCGGTCCCGATGTTGGCTCCGGGGATCATCCCGGATCCCCCGATGAGGCCGGCCGCGAGATCGCTGAGGATGTCGCCGTACTGCATCGGCATCAGCAGCACGTCGAGGTCCTCGGGGCGCTGCACGAGCTGCATCGCGGTGTTGTCCACCGCGCGGTCCTCGAACTCGATGCCGGGGTGCCGGGCGGCGACCTCGCGGGCCACCTCGAGGAAGAGCCCGTCGGTGCGCTTCATGACCGCCGCCTTGTGGACGGCCGTCACGCGGGAGCGGTTGTTGTCGATGGCGTACCGGAAGGCGTACTCGGCGATGCGCCGGCTGGCGCCCTCCGAGATCGCCTTCACCGAGATGCCCGACCCCGGCGCGATCGGCCGGCCGGTGTTCTTCTCGATGCTGGCGATCAGCTCGGCAGCCTCGGGCGTGCCCGCCTCCACCTCGACGCCGGCGTAGAGGTCCTCGGTCACGTCGCGGATCACGACCACGTCGACGTTCTCGTAGCGGCTGCGGACCCCGGGATAGGTGCGGCAGGGGCGGACGTTCGCGAACAGGTTGCTCGCCTTGCGCATCGCGATGTTGACGCTGCGAAAGCCCTTGACGGCGGGGGTCGAGACCGGGCCCTTGAGCGCGACCCGGTTGGCGATCACCGACTCGGCGACGCTGTCCGGCAGCGGGGTGCCGACGGCGTCGAGGGCGGGCTGGCCCACCTGCTCGACGTCCCAGTCGAAGCCGACCCCGGTGGCCTCCAGCACCCGGCAGGTGGCGTCGATGACCTCCGGACCGATGCCGTCGCCCGGGATGAGGGTCACGCGGTGCCGGGTCATCGGGTCTCCCCGTGGGTGATCACGGTGGCCGGGTCCTCGTGGATCATGCGGTCGGCGGACGCCGCGTCGCGGATCTCGCTCTCGACCGCCGCCTCCAGCACCTCGCGGATGATGGCCGCGGGCACCACGACGGCGCCCGACGAGTCGGCGTAGATGTAGTCGCCCGGGACGATGCCGACCCCGTCGATCTCCACCGGCACGTTGGCCGCGATCGGCATGATCAGGTTGCCGCCCTGGCGCACGGTCTCGCCGCGGCAGAAGGTCGTGAACTCGTAGTCGCCGAGCGCGTCGAAGTCGCGCAGGCGCCCCTCGGCCAGCACGCCCGCCAGGCCGTTGTGGCGCAGGCGCGAGAGCTTGCGCCCGCCGCCGAAGGCCGAGTCGGGATGGCCGCCGCCGCCCATGACGAGCACCTTGCCCTCGCCGCCGCCCTCGATGGCGCGGTAGAAGAGCGAGGCGAAGTTGTTGTCGATGGGGTGCTGGATGTCCTTGCGGGTCGGGAAGTAGCGGATCGTGACGGCCTGGCCGAAGAGCACCGCGTCGGGGCGCGGGCTCCTGAGGTCGAGGATGTGCGCGACGTGGGCGTACGCGTTGGCCATGGCGTCCACGATCGCGGCGCAGCTGATCTGCGGCAGCAGGGCGCGCAGGTCCTGATCGGGCATGGAGGTGGCCTCCTGGGCGTGCTGCGGCGATGCGCCGCGGGCGCCCGCTCGGGTGGTGACGGTGTGTGCCACGTCGAAGACTCCTTGTCAGTGCGGGCGAACGGTGGAGCGGGCCATGCGCCGGGCCTTGCGCCCGGCGCGGGCGACCAGCTGGCCGACCCAGAACGGGTCGAAGGGGGACGGGTCGAGCATTCCCTGGCGGGACAGGCCCACCGAGAGGATCCGGCGCAGGATGCGGCCGGGGGTGCCGCCCTCCTTGCGCGTCTTCCAGGCGCTGCCGAGGGCCTCCAGCTCGAGGTCCAGGCGCATGAAGCGACCCGGTCGCCAGTCACCGGAGTAGGGGATGCCGTCGATCTCGAGCACGGCCTCCACGGCGCGGCGGGGGAAGTCGAAGCCCGCGTGCGGGGACGCCGGGCTCGACGCGCCCAGGCGCAGGTTGGCGTCGTGCGGGTAGAAGCGCCCGCCGCTCTCCATGAAGCTCACCCCGCTGGGGCCGTTGTAGTCCACGTGGTCCAGCAGCGCCTGCGCGGCGGCCACCAGGGTCGGCGGGGCCTCCACGTTGCGCTTGTACGACGCCGGGCCGGCGCCGCGGGGCCACTCGTCGAGCACCCGGAAGGCGACGTGCTCGAACACGCCCGGGCCGCGGACGCTCTGCACCAGCCAGCGCGGGCCGTCGATGCGCTCCTGCACGATCGCCCCGATGCCGCTCTCCACGAGCTCGTCGACGTACTCGTCGCGCTCCTGGGCGGTCATCACCATGCGGGGGCGCACGGTCTCCGAGCGCGAGGTGCGCGGCTTGACGATGGACGGCAGCGTCGGCCAGGGCCCGTCCGGTCCGTCCTCGTCGACCACCACCGTGTGGGGGGTGTCCAGCCCGAGGTCCTGGGCCGTGCGGGTCAGCTCGAGCTTGTCGCAGAGGGTGTGGTACTGGCGCGCCGTCGGCCCCACGATCACCACGTCGCCGATCTCGCCGGCGCGCTCGGCGATGAGGCGCACGATGTCCTCGTCGAGCGGCACCACGGCGTCGATGCGGTGCGTGCGGCAGATCTCCGCCACGCGCGCGATGAAGCCGTCCGGGTCGGCCGTCGGCGAGGGGTAGCGCAGCGGGCGCACGCATCCCGACGACGAGCCGCCGTGGCGCCCCTCGGGAAAGGCCCCGACGACGGAGAAGCCGGCGCGCTTCAGCGAACGGCAGGTGCGCGGTCCCGGCGGGTAGCCGGTCCACAGGACGAGGACGGTCGGGCGGGCGGAGCCCCCGCCGCTTCGACGGGCCCGCGCGGGACTCCTGGAGGGGGTGAGCGCGCGCGCGCCGTCGGTGATGTGGAGCGAGAAATTGGCCATGGCGGAAAATTAGGTCGGAGGCACGCTCCGAGCGCCCCCCGTAGGGCTAGATCGGACGGCGATCTCCCGGAGGCCCGCCGATCCCCATCCATCGGCCCTTCCGGCGGCCGCCTTGACGTCCCTGCCCGACGCGCCCGCGGATGTCACTCGCCGCCCGTCTAGGGCGGGCCTGCTCCTGAGGGGGTTGGGATCGGCCGCGGTGGACGCGATGCTGCAGCCCGATGACTGCGCTCAGAGGCCACCGAACGCGCTGGGCGCTCGCCCTGACGATCGCCGCTGCGTGCACCGCGCTGGCCCTCGCCGCGGACGCGCGCGCGGCGGACGGGGACATCCACACCGCCATCGGCGGCGGAAGCGGCTCCGGGAGCGCCGCCGCCCGGCTCGACCTGCTCCATCCGCGCCGGGTCGCCTTCCTGCCCGACCAGTCGGTCCTGGTGGTGGAGTTCGGCAGCGGGCTCAATCCGGGCCCCTACGGCGACGGCCGGATCCGCCGCGTCTCCCCCGCCGGCGCCGTGAGCGCGTTCGCCGGCACCGGCGTCGAGGGCTTCTCCGGCGACGGGGGGCCGGCGGTCTCTGCGGAGTTCAACGGGCCCACCGACGCCATCGTGACGTCCGACGGAAGCGTGCTGATCGCCGACGAGTACAACCATCGCATCCGGCGGGTCACCCCGGACGGGCTCATCACGACGGTCGCCGGGACCGGCCAGGACCGCTGCGCCCCCCAATCGGGATCGGCCGCGACCGCCCAGTTCAGCCTGCCCCGAAGCCTCGCGCTGGCTCCCGGCGGCGGGTACTACATGCTCGACGAGTGCGGCATCGCCTACCGGCTGAGCCCGGGCGCGGACGGCGTCACGGGCACGCCGGACGACGCGGTCACCACCGTGGCCGGCACCGGCGCCACCGGCTTCTCCGGCGACGGCGGTCCCGCGACGAGCGCCGTCTTCAACGAGCCCAGGGGAATCGCGGTGACGGTGTCGGGCGACGTCCTGATCGCCGACTCCGTCAACCGCAGGATCCGCAGGGTCCGGTCGGGCACCGTCACCACCGTCGCCGGGCCGGGCGGGATCGGCTCGCTGGGCGACGGCGGCCCGGCGACGTCGGCGTACCTGGCGATCCCCCGCGACGTGGAGGCCGTGTCGGGCGGCGGGTTCCTGATCGCCGACAGCGGGATCCAGTCGGGCGGCGAGTGGGTCAACAGCCGCGTCCGGCGCGTGCTCCCGTCGGGGATCATCACGACCATCGCCGGAACGGGCGACTTCGGCTCGTCCGGCGACGGCGGGCCCGCCATCGACGCGAGGATCGCGGAGCCCTTCGGCGTCAACCTCTCGCCCGGGGGCGACCTCTACATCTCGGGGGCCGGGCTGCGCAACACCACGAGCGCCAATCAGCGGGTGCGGGTGGTCGAGGACCCCCTCACGAGCGCGCCTCCTCCTCCCGACCCCGATCCGGAGCCCGACCCGACGCCCGACCCCACCCCCGACCCCACGCCCGACCCGACGCCCACGCCGCCGAGCGAGCGAGAGGGTCCCGGCATCCCGCCCGGCCGAGCCGGAGCGCCCGCGACGACGCCGCTCGTCGCGACCCCCTCGGCGCCCGCACCCGTGGCGGCGGCCGTCCCGGCCCCCGCCCCCCTCGCCCGCCTGCGCGTCCGGCTCAGCGTCCCCCGCGGTAAGCGCGGGTACGCGCCCCGGACCGTCGTGCTGCGCCTGCGCGCCAACCGCGCCGTGACCTCGCGCCGGATGGTGCTCCAGGTCGGCCGCCGGGTTCGCGTCCACGGGCGCGCGGTCGTCCGCTACCGCAACGTCACCGCGAAGCGGCTGCACGGCCGGAACGCGCGCCTGCGGGTGCGGCTGAGGAAGCCCGGCGTGTACGTCGTGCGGGTCCGCTACCTCGACGCCGGCCACCGGCGGTTCTCGGGTCGCGTCAGGATCATCGCCCGCCGCCACGCGCGGTGAGGCGCGTCGCGGCCGATCTCGTCCGCGCTCAGACGCGCGCGGTGCTCGAGGCGTGGGGCATGTCCCCCGAGCACGCGGCGATCACCTCCGAGTTGATGACCGAGGCCGACCTGCGCGGCGTCAACTCGCATGGGGTGTCGATGCTGCCCAGCTACGAGAGGCAGATCGCGACCGGTCAGGTGCGGCCACGATCGGAGTTCCGCAGCGTCCGCGAGTCGGCGGCGACCGCGCTCATCGACGCCGGCGGCGGCTTCGGCCACGCGGTGTCGGCCCACGCCATGAACCTGGCGGTCAACAAGTGCCGCGCCATGGGCGTGGGGGTGGTCTCGGTGGTCAACTCCAGCCACTTCGGCGCCGCCGGCGTGTACTCGGCCATGGCCGCCGAGCGCGGGTGCATCGGGATGGTCACCTCGGCGACGCGCGGGGTGCTGATGGTGCCGACCTTCGGCGCCGAGGCGATCATGGGCACCAACCCCCTCGCCTTCGCCGCCCCCGGCGGGCGCAACCCGAGCTTCGAGCTCGACATGGCCACCACGACCGTGGCGATGAACCGGGTGCGCGTGCACAAGCTGCGCGGCGACCCCCTGCCCGAGGGCTGGGTGGTGGACGGCCGCGGCCGCACGGTCACGGACCCCGACGAGGCCATGGCGCTCGTCGACGAGGAGTCCGAGGGGGGGCTGACGCCCCTCGGGATCGACCGCGCCCTGGGCGGCCACAAGGGCTACGGCCTGGCGGTGATGGTCCACATCCTGGGCGGGGTGCTGGGGGGCGCCTCCTTCTCGCCCGTGCGCAAGCGCACCCAGAAGCCGGGCGATCCCAACAACCTCGGGCACTTCTTCCTCGCCATCGACCCGCGCGCGTTCCGCGAGGAGGGCGCCTTCGAGGAGGACCTCGACGAGGTCGTGGACGTCCTGCACGGGTCCACGCCCGCCGACCCGGCCCAGCCCGTGCTCGTGGCCGGCGACCCCGAGCGCGCCACCCGGCGGGAGCGCATGCGCGACGGGATCCCGCTCCCGGACCGGCTGCTCGAGCTGCTGCGCGGACTCAGCGAGCGCGCCGGCGCGCCCTACCTGCTGGACGATTGAGCGCCCGCTGCGGGGCGGGCGCGGCGTCGCCTAGCGCAGCGTGGAGAACACCCAGTCGGTGCCCTGGGCGCGCTCCGCGGTCATGTGGCAGCCGGTGCACACGCCCTCCCCGCCGGGCAGCAGCGCGAGCGGCGCGGACGGCGTCTGCCTGAGGTACTCGAGGTAGTCCCAGCCCCCGTCGGCGGCGCCGTCGCGGGCCACCTTGACCATGATCGCGATCAGCTCGGGCGCCGCTGCCGGTCCCGCGGTCTTCACGATCGTGGTGCCCACCGGGTAGGGAAAGCGCTGCCGGCCCCCCGGAGCGATCCGGGCGGCCGGCTGATCGACCACGATCCGCTTCACCCCGCCCCGGTGGGCCGCCCCGAGCGCCGCCAGGTCCCCGGTCGGGCGCCCGCGCAGGACGGTCCACCCCGGATATCCGCGGATGCGCCGCGCGTCGGCCTCCGCCACGCCGCGAAGGTCGGGGGTCACGGTGGCCTTCGGCGCCGGCCGGGGTGCGCGCGGGGGCGCCGTGGACGTGGCCGCCGCCGGCGGGGCGGCGGTCGACCCGGCCGGCGCGGTGGTCGGCCGCGGCGCGGCCGTGTCGTCCCCCGACGAGCACCCGGCCGCGCCCGCCCCGAGGGCGGCCATCGCCGCCGCCGCCAGCGCGAGGGTGCGGCTCACGCGCCCACCGCCCAGCGGCGCGAGCCCCATCGCACGATCGCCGCGAGCGCGATGATGAGGACGATGGGGAGCCAGATGTCCTGCCCTCCGTCCACGCGCCCGGCGGTGAGGAGCGCGCCGACCATGTTGCCCATCAGCACCAGCGCCGCCAGGCGGGGAAGTACGCCGAGCAGCAGCATGAGGCCGCCGACGACCTCGACCGTGCCCACGAGGATGGCGACCGCCCCCGGCGCGATGCCGAAGCCCCACCGCTCGAAGCGCTCCGTGTAGGTGTCGTGGTTGAGGAACTTGCCGAGGCCGACCGGGATGAACACCGCCGCCAGGGCGACGCGCAGCACCAGGGTGGCCCACGCGGGGGACCCGGGGTCCCTGAGGTACTCGACGGCGCGCCGCATGCCGGTGTCACGCTATCCCGTGCCCGCCCGCGGTCCAAGTCGGATCCGTCCGGGTAGGGTCGGCCGGGTGGACACCGCCTCGAACACCGACCTGGTGCGCCGCTTCTACGCGGAAGCGATCAACGGGCGCGACCTCGGCGCCGTCGATCGGCTGCTCGCGCCCGATTTCACGCACGACGACGAGGCGCGCGGGCGCGCCGGGCAGAGGGCGGCCGTGGCGGCCTTCCTCGAGGCCTTCTCGGACCTGCGCAACGAGATCCTGCTGATCCTGGCCGAGGGCGACCTGGTCGCGGCGCACCAGCGCTGGACCGGCACCCACGACGGGCCCTTCGCCGGGATCGCCCCCACCGGACGGCGGGTGGAGTTCACGTCTACGGCCGTGCTGCGCATCGAGGGGGGCCTCATCGCCGCGGCCTGGGACCAGGTCGACATGTTCGGGCTGATGGGGCAGATCGGCGCCTGACGTGTTGCGGTCCGGGCTTGACGGCCGGGCCGGCGGGGAAGAAAGAGCGCACCGCACCCTTCCGGAGGTCGTTCCATGACCGTCGTCCTGCTGATCCTGTTCATCCTGCTGGCGCTGATCTTCGGCATCGGCGGCGCCATCAAGATCAGTTTGTGGTTCCTGCTCCTGCTCGTCGTGGCGGTCGTGCTCGCCGCCCTCGCCCTGCGTGCGCTGGGGCGCTCGGGGTAGCCTCCCGCAGTCCGAGGTCGGCGTTACGGTTCGCGTGCGATGCGTAATTCGCCCCGGCTCCGCGGACCGATCCTGGCCGTCCTTCTGGTCGTGGGCCTCGCCGTGGGCCCCGGCGCCGCGTCGGCGGCGCTCACCGTGACGGGTGCGACCATCGACGGCGCCACGAGCGTGTCGTCGCCTCCGGGCGGCGTGATGTCGGCCCGGGTGACGACGCGGATCACCCCGCCGACCCTCGTGTGGACCTCCACGCGCCAGCGCATCGGCACGTCGACGAGGTGCGTCAACACGGGCGACCGTTTCGGCCTGGGCACCCGCACCGCGCGCTTCGACCTCACGGCGCCCGGCACGCCGGGCGAGTACGACGTGGGCGTCGCCGCCGCGAGCAGGCCCAACTGCTCCGGGACGACGAGCCGGGAGGCGGTCCTGGAGGAGGCGATCCGGGTCACCACACCCAGGCCCAACCCGAACCTCGCGGCCGCCTGCGGGCTCGACGTGATGCTGGTGCTCGACGAGTCCGGCTCGATCGGGAGCGCCGGCGAGACCGGCACCGTGCGCTCCGCCGCCCGCGGCTTCCTCGACGCCCTCGCGGGCACCGGCTCGGCGGTGTCGATCGTCAACTTCAACACCACCGCCTCCCAGCCCGTCCCCTACACGACGGTCACCCGGACGAGCATCGCCAACACCTTCGCGCCGTACCTCAGGTACGGCTACCGGCCGTCCGGGTGGACCAACTGGGAGGCCGCGTTCCAGACCGTCGCGCGCGCCAACGTCGCGGTGGGCGGTCCGCGGGCCGACCTCGTCCTGTTCCTCACCGACGGCGATCCCACCGCGTACAACCGGCCCGGACGCCCGCCCGCGACCAGGCTGACGCCCGGCGACGTCACCGCTCTGCGCCGCGCCGCGGTCGCCGCGGACGTCGTCAAGGGCCAGGGCTCGCACGTGTTCGCCCTGGGGGTGGGGGCGGCGGTGACGAGCCCCGCCAGCGCGAGCCGCCTGACGGCGGTCTCCGGCTTCGAGGAGTTCCCGGACGAGCAGCCCGACCTCGGCACGGCCGACTACGGACTCGTCGAGGACTTCGACGACCTGCCCGCGGCGCTGCGCGCCTTCGCCGTCGCCCTGTGCAGGAGCTCGGTCTCGGTCACGAAGCTCGTCAACGAGGGCGACGGCGTCTACCGACCCGACCCGGGCTGGGACATCACGGCGGACGTCACGACCGCGACGGGCGACTACACCTGGATCCAACCCCCGCCGCCCGCCCCGGGGCCGCACACCGTGACCACCGACAAGGACGGGGTGGCGGCGTTCCAGTGGCGGCCGGACGATCCGACGGCCTCGAGCTCCGTCTTCCTCCAGGAGGGCCCGCGCCCCGGCTATGCGCTGGTCAACTGGTCGTGCGTCGTCGATCGCCCGGGCGCCGGCGCGCCGCGCACCACCGCCGGGACCGCGGGCCAGATCACGACCGGCAGCCTGGGCCCGAGCGACTACGCCCGGTGCACCCTGCGCAACCGGGTGCTCCCCGGCACCATCGAGATCGAGCAGTCCGCCTCCCCCCAGAGCGGCCAGGCCTTCGCCTTCACCGGCTCAGCCCCCCTCGGGCCCTTCTCGCTCGTGGACGACGGCACGGGCGGCTCGGCGTCGGCCATCTTCACCGGGCTCGCGCCGGGCACGTACACCGTGGGCGGGACGATCCCGTCCGGCTGGGAGCTGTCGGGCATCACCTGCAGCAACCCCGCCGTGGCCATCTCGGGCGCCCAGGTCACGATCCCCCTGGCCGCCGGGGGCGCCGTGGTGTGCACGTACCGGGACCGGTCCCTCGACCCGCCCGCGCCGCCGCCGCCGCCGGAGCCCCCCGCACCGCCCGCGCCGCCGCCGCCGCCGGCCCCTCCGATCCCCCCGACCCCGCCGGTTCCCCCGGTCGTGATCGCCTCCACCCAGCTCCGCGTCGCCAAGATCACGCCGCGGCGCGCCCGGGTGGGCCAGCGAGTGCCCTTCGCCCTGCGCGTGACCAACGTCGGCCCCAGCGCGGCCCGCGGCGTGCTCGTCAAGGACGTGCCGCCGGCCGCCATGTCGCTGACCCGCCTCCGCAGCCGCGGCGCGCTCTCCCTGCGGGTCGTGCGCGGAGACGCCGTCTGGGTCCTCGGCAGGCTCGCCCCGGGGGCCTCGCGCACGGTGCGCGGCAGCGTCCTGCTGACCAGCGCCACCCCGGGCGTCGCCCGCAACACGTTCGCCGCGACGGCGCGCAACGCGGCGGTGGTGGTCGGGACGGTGGACACCCGCGTCCTGGCGCCCCGCAGGGTCATCCCCGCCGTCACCGGCTGAGCGCGCCCCCGTCGGGGATTGAGGACGCCCGCGTGCGGGGAGGTTCACGGGGGCAGGGCCTTCATCCCACGAGGGGGAATCCCATGGCCGGCAGCGAGCACGAGCAGGGCGTCCGCCCGCCCAGCGAGCAGCGGGGCGGCACGACACCGGACGCGACCGAGGCACGCGAGAAGGGGGAGTGGGCCGCCACCGCCCAGGACGGCGTCGTGCCCGCCGATCTCGGGGGATCCGACGCCCCGCGCGAGGCGCTGGACGAGGATCCGGAGCTCGGCAGCGCGGTCCTCGGTGAGACCACCGGCTCGGACGAGCCGGCCACCGACGGCGGCATCGACCTGAGCGCGGGCGACGACGCCGACGCCACGCGCGACGGCGGGCCCGAGGTGCCGGAGGGGGTCGAGCCCGATCTGCGCGACGCGGCGAGCGGCCCGCCGGAGAGCGCCCGGGAGTCGGCCCGCTAGGGTCGCCCGCGCACCGCGAGCGAGGCGTTGCCCCACTCCGGTCGGCCGGTGACCTCCCGGCCGAACCAGGGGGGCGGGTCGAAGGCGTCGGCCGCCGCGCTCGAGTCGAACTCGACCTCGGCGATGACCAGGCCGGCCAGATCGCCCCCGAAGACGTCAACCTCGACGCGGAGGTCGCCGATCGGCAGCACCGCGCGCTCCTTGGCGACCCTCCTGCCGGCGCTCAGCCCCCAGAGGGCCGAGAACTCGTCCTCGTCGATCTCGCGCTCGACCTCGACGCGCTCCCGTCCCGTGCCGCCCTTGATCGTGAGCGTGCGCACGTCGCCCGCCGCGCGCACGCGCACCTGGGCGTCCCCATCGATCGCCACGTAGCCCTGGCGCACGCTCGTGCCGGACGGCAGTCCGGGCGGGATCTCATCGACCAGGAAGCGGCGTTCGATCTCGCGGGTCACTGAGCGGCCGCGAGCGCCGGCACGGCGTCGGCCGCGGCGAGGCGGTCGGCGGGCTCGTGCCCCAGCTCGGCGATCTCGCCCACGGGCCGCTCGCGCCCGAACTCCTCCCAGGCCTCCCAATAGGCGCCGACGCGTGCGCGCAGCGCCGGCGCGGGCTCCGCGTAGATCCGGGCCCCCAGGCGCAGGCAGCGGTCGAGCAGGTCGGCGCGGGTGGCGTCGATCAGCGCGACCACCACGGCGAGCTCCGCGCCCCCGAACTCGTCGGGGGCGTCCACGATGGTGCCGCGCAGCACCGCCAGGTCGTGGTCGTCGCCCAGGGCGTCCGAGAGGTCCTTGAGGCGCCTCGCCATCGGCCCGAGCACGCTCGGAGCCAGCGGTCGCAGGATCCGGGCGTGGTGCCAGCCGTACTTGGCGCGCTTGCGCCAGTCGTGCAGCGTCGCGTCGTCGGGTCGGGAGCGCGCCGCGCGGAAGGCCCGCCGGCCGCGGCGGTGGTTGGCGGCGAGGCCGTCCAGCAGGATCCCGGCATCGTCCTCCGGGCTCCAGTCGCCGACGCCGTGGCGCACGCGCGCCAGGCGGGCGCCCGCCGCGCTCAGGGCGGCGGCCGTGTCGGTGCCGCGCGCACGCGCGGCGCGACGGGCGAGGCCGGCGCGGACCCGGTCAACGCCGTCGCCGGGCAGGCGCTCCCCGTGCGTGGCGGCGACCAGATCGTCGAAGGTGGCGAGCAGCGCGCTCGCGTCGCGCAGGGACGACAGGGCCCGGGCCGCGTCGCGCACGTCCCGGTTCGCCGCGCGGTACTCCCGATCGAGCCCCGGCCGCGCGAGCCTCAGCGCGCCGCGGACCTTCTTGCAGCGCGTCCGCACCTCGTGAACCGCCTCCTCCGCCCCCCGCCCCTCGGCCTCGGCGATCGCCTCCAGCGCGCGGTCGAGCTCGCGCCTCACCAGCCGGCGGACGTTCTTCTTGACGGAGTCGTCTGGGCGGATCCGGTACGCCATCTCGGGTGCCCTATACCCCGCCGCCCGCGGCTCGGAACGCCGCCGCGGAGCGGTGTCCGATCACCGGTCGGCCGGGCGCGCGGCAGGCGTCCTCAGGCCTTCGTCCACGCGCCGCCGGAGTGCGCCGCCCGGCCCCCGAGCGGGCGCTCGCCCGCCTCTGCGGCCGCAACGTCGCGCGGATAGCTCGCTCTCGCCAGCAGCAGCAGGATCCCCGAGAGCCCGAGTGTCGCGAGCATGATCAGCAGGGTCGCCGTCAGCGCGGCGCCCTCGCCCGGCCCGCCCGCCGAGGCCGGAGCCTGGAGGCCGGCCTGCTCGCCGCCGAGGGCGTCCGCCACGAGGCCGAAGCTCAGCGGCGCGAAGGCGACGAGCGACGACCGCGCCACCACCCGGATGCTCTCGGCCCGTCCCCAAAGGGCGCTCGGGACCACGTCGAGCCGCGCCGCATCGAGGGGCGGGTTCGCGGCGGCGAGGGCGGCGAGGGCGCACATCAGGATGGGGATGGCCGTCGCGAGGCGGTCGGAGAGAAGGCCGGGCACGAACAGAACGGCGGCGGTCAGCGTCGCGATCGCCGCGACGGACACTCGGGCCGCCGGCTGCCCGGCTGCCAGCCGGTGGTCGGCGATGCGACCCCCGAGGGTCACGCCGACGAGCGCGCCCGCGCCGACGACCACGATCAGGCCGTTTCCCAGGGCCTGCCCCACATCGAAGCGGGCCCGCGCGTACGCGACGCCGAAGGTCTGAATGCCCGTCAGGTAGAAGTAGCCGAGCGCGGAGGCGCCGATGAGGATCACGTTCGTCGGGATCCGCAGCACGTGGCGGGCGGCGTCGATCAGGCTCGTTCCGCCCGATTCGCCCGCGCTGCGGCGCGGCTCGGGCAGCATGCGCCAGACGACGATCGGAAGGGCGAGCGCCGCCGCGCCGAGCAGCGCGATCGCGCTCCGCCACCCCAGCGCCGCGGAGACACCGCCCACGAGCAGGAACCCGGCACCGGCTCCGACGAGCTCGCCCGCCAGGATCGAGCCGAAGATCCGCGCGCGGTCGCCCGGCGGAAAGTAGTCGCCGGTGAGCGACGCGACGAGCGGGCTCGCCGCCGCCGTGACGATCCCGAGGGCCAGGCGGGCGCCGAGCAGTGCGCGGTAGCCCGGTGCGAGCGCGCTCGCGAAGAGCGCGAGCGCCCAGAGCAGGGTGATCGCGGCCAGGATCGGCACCCGCGGCCGGCGGTCGGCGAGCGCGCCCGCGGGCACCGTCGCGAGGGCGCCGACCAGGGCGGTGGCCGTCACGAGCAGCCCGAGCTGGGTGTCCGAGATTCCGAGGTCGCGCTCGAGCTGAACGGCGACGGCGCCGACCGACGCGATGTCCGCGGTCTGGAGAGCCAGCACGGCCGCCAGGATCGCGACCAGTCGCCGCTGGTCGTCGGGTGGCCGCCGACTACCCGAGGGCGACACCGAGGCGATGGGAGGCATCCGATGTGAGCTCACGCGGTGGGCGCTCCCGCGGCGGCCGGCGCGCGCGGTCAGAACAGCCGGCACGCCGGGCGGTACCCGGTCGGGCCGGGCGCAAACGACGGCTGTGCGCGGCTCCACAGCCGGGGCCGTGGCGAGTCAGGTGTCGGTGCGCCCGGCGTCCTCCACGACGGTGTGCGTCAGGGCCGGGCGACCTTCCGCGCCGCCGCCGCGGTCCTCTCGGACCATCCGTGGGAAGTGCTCCACGAGCGATCCGGCGCGACGGTGCATCTCGCGCGCACCCCGCCGGACCGCGGGCGTCCCCTCACCCGTCGGCCAGGCGCGCGGCGATGGGGATGTCCTCGCCCGCGTCGATCTGAACGAAACAGCTCTCCAGGTCGTCGGGCGGGTTGTCGATCACGCCCTCGCCCTCGGCGGTGGCGTTGCCGCCCACGGTCACCTCGAAGCCCTCGAGGGGATCGCCGCTCTCGCCTCCGTCGCGACCGCGCAGGCGCGGGATCACCATCACCGTCCGCTCGTCCTCGCCGGTGTTCTCCAGCCGCACGTGGAACGTCACCTCGTCGCCGGGGGACTCCCGCGCGCACTCGGAGCCCGAGGCCACGTGGACGAGCGTGCCGATGTCCTGCGGCTCGCCGGTCACGTCCTCCGAGCTGCAGCCGCCCAGCGCGACCGCCAGGAGCGCCGCGAGGATGGCGACGCCCGCGGCCCGCCGCCGCCTCCGCCCTGGCTCGTGCATCCGGCGCCCCCCGGTCCCCCCGGTCTCGGACGCGCCGGGTCGCACCGAAGCTACCCCGCGGGCTCACCCGGCACACCGCGGTCGACTCGTCTGCCCGCGGCCGGGATAGGGTGCGGGCATGGCCGGCGGCGTCACCGCGCCCGACACGGCAGGCCCACGATGAGTCGTGCGGTCGGCGAGCGGCAGCTGCGGGGGACCCTCGCGGCCGCGGCGCTCTGCTTCTTCGCCCTCCAGGTCAACTTCTTCGCGCTCAACCTCGCGCTGTCGGACATCGCCGCCGACCTGGACACCACGGTCACGAGCCTCCAGTGGGTGCTCAGCGGCTACATGATCAGCGTCGCGTGCACCTTCATCGCGACCGGACGCCTCGGTGACATCCTGGGGCGCAGGCTGATGCTCCTGATCGGCGTCGCGGTCTTCGGGCTCGCGTCGCTGATCGGCGGAGCGGCGCCGAACGAGACGGTTCTGATCCTGGCCCGCCTCCTGCAGGGGGTTGGCGCGGCCGCCATGTTCACGGTCGGCATCGCGTCGGTCACCAACACCTTCCCGCGCGCGCGACTCCAGGCCGCGATCGGCATCGTCTTCGCGGCCGGCGGGCTCGGCTCGGCACTCGGTCCGGTGCTCGGCGGGGTGCTCACCGAGTTCACGACCTGGCGCATGGTGCTCTGGGTCAACGTGCCGATCGCGGTCGCGATCCTCCTTCTGACCTGGACGTCGGTGCCCGAGTCGCGCGACGAGACCGCGCCGAGGCGCATCGACGTCGCCGGACTGGCGCTGATCACCGGAGGGCTCCTGCTGGCGATCTTCGGCATCGACTCCGCCCAGGACGACGGCTGGGCGTCGGCGGTCGTCATCGTGCCTCTCGCCGTCGGCGTGCTGGCGGTCGTGGCCTTCGTGCTCGTGGAGGCCCGCGTCGGCCACCCCCTCATCGACCTGTCGCTGTTCCGCAACCGCCCCTTCGTGGTCGTCTCGGCCGCGGGCGGGCTCGCCAGCGTCCCGTGGACGGCCACGATCTTCCTGGGCGCCCTGCTCCTGCAGGACGGGCGCGGCCTGTCGTCCGGCGCCGCGGGCGCCGCGCTGCTTCCGTTCTCCGCCGCCGCCGCGATCAGCGGCTACTACGCGGGGCGCCTCGAGCGGTTCCTCCCACAGTGGATCTTCGCCGCCGCGCTCATCCTCGGCGGCGCGGGCGTCGTCGTGCTCGGACTCACGAGCCAGTGGACGCCGTTCCTGATCGGTCTCTTCGTGGCCGGGCTCGGGCTCGGGCTCGGCTTCGCGTACACGAGCGTGGGCACGCAGGCGGTCGTGCGGCCGCAGCGCGCGGGCGCGGCGAGCGGCGTGAGCATGACCATTCTCGTGACCACCGGCGCCATCGCGGTGGCGGTGGCCTCCACCCTGCTGGCGCGGGGCACCGGCGGCGCGCCGGGGGTCTCGCCCGACACCGGCGAGGTGATCGACGCCCTGCTGATCGGAGTCGGGACCTTCTCGATCGCCGCGGGCGTCCTCGTGCCGTTCGTCGGGCGGGTCACGCGGGACCAGATGGTCGGCGAGTTCGCCGACGACGGCGCGGCGCCCGATCCGTTGGCTGCCCCGGAGCGCGCGACGTGACCGCCTCGCGCCCATGCCCCCGGCAAGAATCGAACTTGCGACACCAGGTTTAGGAAACCTGTGCTCTATCCACTGAGCTACGGGGGCGCAGGGGCCGAGGATAGCCGCCTCGCGCCCCGGACTCCGGACCGTCCCGCCGGGGACGTCCGCGCTATGCGGCGGGGAGGTACGGCAGCCAGGCGTTCGGCTGCCGCGGCGCCGCCACCGCGATGAACACGTCCGGCCGGGGCGGGCGGGGCTTGGTGCGCGGGTGCATGTCGATCTCGGCGGGCAGGCGGTTGCCCTTGCGCAGGTTGCAGGGGGCGCAGGAGGTGACCACGTTCTCCCACGACGAGCGGCCGCCGCGCGAGCGGGGGATGACGTGGTCCATGGTCAGGTGCGAGGCCGCGCCGCAGTACTGGCACTGGTAGTCGTCGCGCGCGAAGACCGCCCGGCGGGAGATCTTGCGCGACTCGTGGCGGGGCACCCGCACGAAGTAGATGAGGCGGATGACCAGGGGGTAGGCGTGCTCGGCGGTGGCGCTGCGCAGCTGGCGGGCGGCGCGCTCCAGGACCTCGGCCTTGTTCTTGAGCACGAGGACCACGGCACGCTGCAGCGAGCACACGTTGATCGGCTCGAAGGTCGCGTTGAGGACGAGGACCTGCTGCGCCATGGCTCCTCGGGTTCGCGTGGGTGAGGGACCGGCCATCTCGGGCTGCCGTCTCTCACCCCGAGCCCGCCGGGATTCTAGCCCGCTCGGCCCCCGGCGCGGTAGGACCCAAGGAATGTGACACGGGCGACGCTGCGCTGTTCCAGGGCGGTTATGGCCGAGGAGACGGGCAGGTCGCGCTCGAGGCTGCCCTCGATGTCGATGAAGAACATGTAGCGCCCGAGCCCGGTCTTGGTCGGCCGGCTCTCCAGCTTGGTCAGGTTGACCGCGCGCATCGCGAACTCCTGGAGGATCGCCAGCAGCGCGCCCGGGCGGTCGTGGTCGAGGGGGCAGATGATCGAGGTGCGGAAAGCGCCCGGAGCCCACCGCCACCGCGGGCTCGGTGCCGAGCAGGACGAAGCGGGTGGAGTTGTCGTCGCGCACGTCGGCGATGTCGCGGGCGAGCACCTCGCAGCCGTACAGCGCGGCCGCGCTCAGGGTGCCGATCGCCGCGTCGCCGGGCGCGCCGCCGCCGCCGACCATGCGGGCGGCGTCGGCCGTGGAGTTGGCCGCGACGATCTCGGCGCGCGGCAGGTTGGCGCGCAGGAAGGTCTGGCACTGGGCGGTGGCGTGCGGGTGCGAGATCACGCGGGCGATCGCGTCGAGGTCGACGGGCGCCGACGCGAGCAGGTGGTGGCGCACCGGCAGGATCACCTCGCCGCGGATCCAGACGTCGCCGTCGGCGGCGAGCTGGTCCAGGGTCTGGTTGACCGAGCCCTCGATCGTGTTCTCGATCGGCACCAGCGCCTGCGGGACCTCGCCCTCGCGGACGGCGCTAAAGCAGTCGACGACCGTCGGGTAGGGGATCTCCTGCAGCTCGGCGTCGGTGCCGATCAGCTCCAGCAGGGCCTCCTCGCAGAACGTGCCCGGGGGCCCCAGGTATCCGACCCTCACGCGGCGGGCTCGTCGGGCGGCGGCGGGCTCGGCGGCCGGCCTCGGCGGGCGGCGGCGCCCCACCTGCTCCGCGTCCGCGCGGGGCGGGTGCGGGGCGGCCCCGGTCGCCAGCCCCACGGCGCGGGACTCCTCGGGCGACAGGCGCTGGCCGGGCACGCCCTCGACCAGCTCCTTGAGGTACACCCGGGCGTGGTCGCGGGCGTGCAGGGAGGTGACCACGGCGCCGGTCTGGTTGCCGTCGATGAGGGCGATCGACCACGACTGGCTGCCCCCCATGTCGCGGTAGGCGTCGTAGCGCACCATGCCCGCGAAGCGCAGCGCCGAGCGCAGGCTGCGCTCGGTGACCTCGCCCTGGCGCTCCACCAGGCTCTCGAGGTCGGCCAGGCCCTGCTCGAGCCGGCCCTGGGCCCGCTGCAGGCTCGCCTGGCGGTCGACCAGCCCCACCGAGGCGCCGTCGGGCAGCAGCACCTTCTGCGCGCGCGCGCAGGCGCCGCAGCGGCGATCCACAGGCCGATGCACAC
Organism: uncultured Thermoleophilia bacterium; assembly: GCA_963806585.1. Lineage (GTDB taxonomy): Bacteria > Actinomycetota > Thermoleophilia > Miltoncostaeales > Miltoncostaeaceae > Miltoncostaea. Next base: position 92,390 of record CAWDYN010000002.1, read on the forward strand.
GCCGAGGGCGATGACGGCCACCGCGACGGCGGCGGCCGGCGACCCAGACCGCGAGCTCCATCAGATGGTGATCTTGACGGGGTACTCGGCCGAGTTGTTGTCGATTCGGGTCTCCCCGGTCACCTGCTCGACCTCGATCTTGAGCGTGCCCTGGTCGCCGAAGACGATCTTGTCCGACGCCGGCCCGGGCAGCTCGACGACGCCGTCTCGCCGGAGGGCAGCGATTTGATGGCGACCTCGCGGGTGTCCACGTCGTTGGGGGTCGCCGGATACGAGAACGAGGCCTTCACGACCACGTTGCTCTCGTCGAAGTCGCCGCCGTTCTTCACGGTGACGCTCCACTTGAGGTCCTCGGTCGCCTGCACCGTGGCCGTCTCGCCCACCGTCAGCCGCGTGTCCGACGGCTTGGCGATGGTCGACTCGAGCGACGTGCCGCGCAGGTTGCCCGCCGCGTCGCCGCTGCCGGTCGTCGAGCGTGCGGCGCGGCAGGTCGGGCACCAGCGCCTTGGCGCCCTCGGCCGAGGCCAGCGCGGCGTTGGGCAGGAAGGCCTGCAGGGGCGGCACCTCGACGCCCGGTGATGTCGTCCTTCTTCAGCGCCTCCATCGCCGGGCCCTTGAACGAGTCGTCGTAGATCACGTCGCTCGCCAGGAAGCGCTGCATCGGCTTGGCGATGCCCGCGGCCTGGGTCTGCAGGTCGCTGCTCTGGAGGAGGGTCGGCAGGTTCTCGCGACAGGGTCGTGAGCCCGGTGACCCGGTACTCGAGCGCCGTCACCAGGCTCGCCTGGGCGCCCTTGAGCGCGCCGGGCGGGTCGAGGTCCTCGGCCTGGTCCACGAGGGTCTGGGAGTTCTTGGCGATGGCGTTGATCTTGGCCTGCAGCTGCGGCGGCTTGTCGCCGCGCGGGTTGGCCATCACCTGGCGCAGGGCCGCGCCCTCCTCGGCCGACTTGGTGACGATCTGGGAGACCCCGTTGATGTACGAGGTGTACGAGTCCTCGAGCTGGCTGCGCTGGCAGTCCTTGACGACCAGGGCGATCACGATCACCAGCACCACCGCGAAGGCGATCCCCAGGATCAGCCGGCCGCGCGGACCCTGCAGCACCGCGACGCCGCCCGACGCGCCCGAGCCGCCGCTCCGCCGCCCGAGCGCCGTCGCGACGAGGAGCGCGGGCGGCCCGATCCCCGCGAGCGCGCGCCGCGCGAGCGCGGGCGGGGGCGGGGCCTGCTCGGAGTCGTCGAACTCGGGCGGTGGGTCGAGCGGCGCCGACGAGCGGGGCCGGGGGACCTCGCCGGTGGCGTCGGAGTCGATGGGACCGGTGCCGCCGCCGCGCCGCGCCTCGCGCCGCGCCTCGCGACCGGCGTCCTCCGGCGGGTCGGCGAAGACGTCGTCGAAATCCGACCGCTCGTCGTCGAACTCGGCCATGGCTACGTCGGGTGGGTTCGTCTGATGGAGGCCGTCCGCACCGTGTGGAGGAGGTGGGGTGGAAGTGGGCGAGGGGGGACTCGAACCCCCAAGCTCATGCGAGCACTAGACCCTGAACCTAGCGTGTCTACCAATTCCACCACTCGCCCAGGCGTTCCTGCCTTCCAGGGAGGCGGGATCGTACCATGGGGCCGATCGGACCCGGGCGGACGAGGATGGAGCCCGGGGTCGTGGAAGATCCCCCCGATGACTTCCCACGCCACATCCGACCGGCGCGTCCTGGGGCGCTACGTGCTCGGACCGGCCATCGGGCGCGGCGCCACCGCCGTCGTCCACCGCGCGCGCGACATCGTCACCGACGAGACCGTGGCCGTGAAGGTGGTGCCGGTCGAGCTCGACCTGGCGCCCCGGGTGCGCGCCGAGGTGCGCGCCGCCGGGCGCCTCGACCACCCCCGCATCGTCGCCCTGCGCGACTGGGGCGAGGACCGCGAGTGCCTGTACCTGGTGTGGGATCTCGTGGAGGGCCGCTCCCTGGCCGAGTGGCTGCGCGCGCCCGAGCCCCTCGGCGACGGCGCCGTCGTCCGCGTGGGCGAGGACGTCTTCGCCGCCCTCGCCCACGCCCACGCGCGGGGGGTGGTCCACCGGGACGTCAAGCCCGCCAACATCCTGATCGACGAGGAGGGCCGCGCCCACCTGTCCGACTTCGGGGTGGCCCGGCTGTCGGGCGAGAGCGGCCTCACGATGACCGGCGGCGTCGTCGGCACCGTGGCCTACATGTCGCCCGAGCAGGCCCGCGGCGCGCCGGTGGGCCCCGGCAGCGACGTCTACTCGGCCAGCCTGGTCGTGTACGAGGGCCTCACCGGCCACAACCCGGTCAGCGCCGCCTCGCCCGCCGAGACCGCGCGGCGCGCGGCGGCGGGCGGCCTGCCCCCGCTGGCCTCCCGCCGGCCCGAGCTGCCGGCGGACCTCTGCCGGGCCGTGGACGCGGGCCTGCGGCGCGACCCGGAGGCCCGCCCGAGGCGGCCGAGCTCGCCGACGCCCTGAGCGGCGCCCGCGGCGGGGTGCGCGCCGCCCGGCGCCGCGGCGCGCGGGCCCTGCCGGCGATCGCCTGCGCCGCGGCGGGGGCCGCCCTGGCGGGCGTCGCCATCACCACCGCCCACGGGCCCCTGGAGGAGTCCACCGGGGTGGACTGGCGAGCCCCGGCGATCGCGGCGACCGTGACCGCGCTCAGCGCGATGGCCTTCGCGTGGCGCCCGCGCGCGGCCGCCCTGTGCGCGGTGGGCGCCGGCGCCCTGCTGGTCGGCCTGAGCGCCCCGCTGGTCGGGGTGGCGTTCGGGGCGATCGCCCTCGTCACCCTGCTCAGCGGCTGGCGCCTGGGCCGCATCACCCTGCTCGCCGCCGCGGGCCCGGCGCTCGCCGCCATCGGCCTGTGGCCGCTGCTGCCGGCGATCGCCGGCCTGATGCCGCGCTGGGCCGAGCGCGCCTGGGTGGCGGCGGCGGGCGTGATCGCCACGGTCGCGTGGCAGATCGGCGCCGGCAGCGACTCCTTCCTGGCGGGAGGGGGCTTCGTGGGCTCCGCCGTGGCCGACCTCGACCGCGAGGGGTCGCCCCGGGTGGTGGCCGAGCGCCTCTGGCAGCCGCTGGCCGACCGCCCGGAGGCGGGTCTGCAGGCCGCCGCCGTGCTGGTGGCGGCGCTGTGCGTGCCGCTGGTCGTGCGCGCGCGCGACGGCGGCCCCCCGCGTCGCGGCCGCGTGCCTGTGGATCGCGGCCCTCGGGGGCGTCCTGGTGGCCACCTCGGCGGACGCCGCCGCGGCGGCCGGCGCGGTGATCCCCGCCGGCGGTCGTCGTGGTCGTGTGGGCGATCCGCCCCTGGCGGAGCCTCCGCCGTCGCGCCCCGGTCAGGCCGTCCGCTACTCTGCGCGGTCCCATCGTATGAGCCTCCTGCGCGACATCGAGCAGAAGATCGAGGGCATCTTCGAGCGTGGCTTCCGAAGGGCCTTTCGCAGCAACCTGCAACCGGTCGAGCTTGCCCGCAAGCTCGCGCGAGAGATGGAGGACCACAAGACGGTCTCCGTCTCGCGCGTGTACGTGCCCGAACGAGTTCACGGTCTACCTGTCCACCCAGGGACCGCGAGGGCTTCGCCTCGTACGAGCGCTCGCTGGTCGCCGAGCTGGGCACGTACCTCGACGCGCACGCCCGCGGCGCCGGCCTGTCGCTGGTCGCGCCCGCCAGCGTGACGCTGGCCACCGACGAGGATCTGCGGATCGGCGAGTTCGGCATCGCCTGCCGCATGGCCGATCCTCCCGCCGAGGCCGCCGTCCCGGAGGCCTCGCCGGCGCAGGGGAGCCCGGCCCCGGAGTCCGTCTCGGCTCCCGAGGCCCCCAAGGCGCCCGAGCCGCCGAGCCCCCCGCCCGTGGCCCCGCCGCCGGTGCGCCCCTACCAGGCGCTCGAGGGCGTCAGCGGCACCCAGGTCATCTCCGCCGCCGACGCGCGCGACGCCGGCCTCACCGCCGAGACCATGACCCTCACGGTCGGCACGACCCACACCCGTCTCACCAAGCGGGTCTCGACGCTCGGCCGCAGCCGCGACTGCGACGTCGTGGTCGCCGACCCCAACGCCAGCCGCGTCCATGCCGAGGTGCGCCACATCGGCCTCGACTACTTCCTGGTCGACATGGGCAGCACCAACGGCACGGAGGTCAACGGACAGCTGGTCAAGCGCCACGCCCTCGCCAACGGCGACACCATCGTGATCGGGACGACCCAGATCCACGTGGAGCTGGGGTGAGCGAGACCGGGCTCCTCGTGGCCGAGGTGGCCTTCCTCGTCCTGCTCTACGCGTTCGTGTGGAGCGTCGTGCGCAGCTCGAGCCGCCAGCTGCGCGCCGGCCAGCCCCCGCCGATGGTCGTCTCCGAGGCGCCCGCCGAGGCGCCCGCCGAGCCGGCCGTCCCGCCCCCGCCCGCCCCCGCCGACGCCGTGACGGTCGCCCCGCCCCCCGCCCCCGCCGTCGCCGCCCCCCGTGCCGGTGGCGGTGCCGGCGGCCGCGGTCGCGTCGGAGGCGCCGACCCGGCTCGGCGACGAGGACTCGGGCGCGTTCGACATCGGCGCGCACCTGGACCCGCGCCTCATCGTGGAGGACTCGCCCAGCCTGGAGCACGGCCGGGTGATCGCGCTCGACCGCGGCATCACGATCGGCCGCTCCGAGGCCGCCGACCTGCCGATCGTCGACCAGTTCGTCTCGCACATGCACGCGCGGATCCTGCGCCGCGGCGCGTACCACTTCGTCGAGGACCTCGGCTCCACCAACGGGACGTTCCTCAACGACCGGCGTGTCGACAAGGACGCGGCGCTCAAGGTCCACGACTCGCTGAGGATCGGGCAGACAACTCTCCGCTACGAGGAATAGATGACCGCCGAGGGCGGCGCCGGCACGCGGCTCGCACTGGTCGAGGTGGCCCACCTCTCCGACACCGGGCGCGTGCGCCACCACAACGAGGACCGCTCGGTCGCGAGCAGCCGCATCCTGGCGGTGGCCGACGGGATGGGCGGGGCCAAGGCGGGCGAGGTCGCCGCCCAGGTGGCCGTCGACTCGGTGAGCGGGCCTCGACCGCGGTCGACTCCGAGAGCGTCCGCCGGGCCATCGAGAGGGCCAACCGCTCGATCCGGCGGATGGCGAGCGAGGACCCCGACAAGAGCGGGATGGGGACCACGATGACGGCGGCGGTCCTGCGGGAGGGGCAGCTCGACGTGGTGCACGTCGGCGACTCGCGCGCCTACCTGTGGCGCGACGGCCGGCTGAGCCAGGTGACCGAGGACCACTCGGTGGTGGGCGAGCTCGTGCGGCGCGGCAGCATCACGGCCCGAGGAGGCCGAGAGCCACCCCCACCGCAACGTCATCACCCGCGCCCTCGGGGCGGAGGCCGAGGTGCAGGCCGACACGGTGTCCACCGGCCTGCGCGAGGGCGACGTCGTGCTGCTGTGCAGCGACGGCCTGTCGTCGTACGTCCCCGAGGCCGACATCGCGGCGGTGCTGGCCGGGCGCGTCGACGCTGGCCGACGCCGCGCGCGGCCTGGTGGACCGCGCCAACGAGGCCGGCGGCATGGACAACGTCACGGTGGTGCTCGCGCGCGTGGGCGCCGCGGGCGATGCGTCCGGCGACACGGCGGAGGTGCCCGTCGTCGTCTCCGAGGACGGACCGGCCGAGGCGGCGCCCACCTCCGAGGTGCGCGTGCTGGGCGGCGTCCGCGGCCACGCCGGCAGCGAGCGCGCCGGGACCACGGCCACCCGCCCGCCCAAGGTGCTCGAGCCCGCGGGGCGCCGCCGCTCGCGGCTGCTCCCGATCCTCGTCGGCGTGCTCGCGCTGCTGATCGTGGTCGGCGGCGCCGTCGCCTGGATCGCCAGCCGCACGCTACACCGTCGAGGCCGGCCCGCGCGGGACGGTGCGGGTCGCGCACGGGCTGCCGGTGTCGATCCTCGGGCCGCGAGCTGTCGGTCGAGTGGCAGGACACCGGGGTGTCGGTCGGACCTGGTTCGCGCGTCGCAGCCCGGCGCCCTGTCATCCTCGGCGCGTGGCCAGGGCGAGGCCGTCGGGCTCGCGGCATCGCTGGTGTGGCGCTACGGCGTCTCCCAGCCGCCGGTGATCGAGGCCCCGGCGCCGTCTGCGCCGGCCACGACCACCGACCGACCCCCCGGACGACCACCGCCCCGTGACCCTGCGCACACGAGAGCTGGGATTCATGATCCCGGCTGCCCTTCTGGGCATCATCGGCATCGCGTCGGTCGCGAGCGCGCGCTCGGACGCGTTCGAGCTGGGGCCGCTGCCGAGCGCGCTGGGCGTGCTGGCGGTCTTCCTGGCGATGCACCTCGCCCTCCGGCTGCGGGCGCGCCACGCCGACCCCTACCTGCTGCCGACGGTCGGGGTGCTGGTGGCCATCGGGCTGGTGGAGCTCGACCGCATCAGCCCGGCGCTCGCGGCCGACCAGGCCGTGTGGATCGCCGTGGGCGGCGTGGCCTTCGTCGCCACCCTGCTCCTCCTGCCCGACCACCGCGTCCTCGAGCGATACACGTACCTGATCGGCCTGCTCGGCGTGGGCCTGCTGGTGGCGACGATGATCTTCGGCACCCGCATCTACGGGGCCAAGCTGTGGATCGAGATCGGCGGCGGCCAGACCGTCCAGCTGGGCGAGGTCTCGAAGATCCTGATCGTGATCTTCCTGGCGGCCTACCTGCGCGACAAGCGCGAGCTGCTGGCCATCCCCACGGGCCGGTTCATGGGCGTGCCCGTGCCGCCGATGGCCGCGCTCGGCCCGGTGCTGGTGTTCCTCGGCGCCTGTCTCGCGCTCGTGGTGGTGCTCAACGACTTCGGCACGGCACTGCTGTTCCTCGGGATCTTCCTGGCCATGATCTACCTCGCGACCGGCCGCGCGGCCTACACCATCTTCGGCCTCGCGGTGTTCGCGCTGGGCTCGGCCCTGGTCTACGCCGTCGTGCCGCGCATCCAGACCCGCGTCGACAACTGGCTGCACCCGTTCGACGACGCGCAGGGCCAGGGGTACCAGCTGGTGCAGTCGCTCTACGCCCTGGCCGAGGGGGGGGTGATCGGGCCGGGGCTCGGCAAGGCCTTCCTGGTCGCCGAGAACGGCGCCACGGTCGTGCCGGCGCTCCAGACCGACTTCATGTTCTCGGCCGTCGCCAGCGAGCTGGGCTACGTGGGCGGCGTGGGCCTGCTGCTGGGGTTCCTGGTGTTCATCCAGCGCGGCTTCGTCATCGCCGCCCAGGCCAACGACGGCTTCTCCAAGCTGCTGGCCGGCGGGCTCACGGCGGCGATCGGGCTGCAGGCGATCCTCATCATCGGCGGCGTCACCCGGCTGATCCCGCTGACCGGCGTCACCCTGCCCTTCCTCAGCTACGGCGGATCGAGCGTCGTGACCAACTTCGTCCTGGTCGCGCTGCTGCTCATCATCAGCCACCGCTCCCGGGCGGGCAACGAGCCGCCCCGGCGGCTCAGGCGCCGGGCGGCGATCGACGCGCGCGCCATCGAGCGTGAGAGCCTGCGGGCCGAGCGGGACGCCGAGCGGGAGGCGCTGCGGTGAACCGCTCGATCCGGCGCCTCTACCTCACCCTGGCCGGCGGCTTCGGCCTGCTGGTGCTGATGCTCGGCTGGTGGCAGGTCGTGGCCGCCGACGGCCTCAAGGACCACGCCGACAACCAGCAGACGATCCAGGCCGAGAAGCTGATCGACCGCGGCCGCATCCTCACCGCCGACGGCACGATCCTCGCCTACAGCCGCGCCCGGCGCGTCGACGGCCAGCGCCTGTTCGAGCGGGTGTACCCCCAGGGGGACCTCGCGGCGCAGGTGGTGGGCTACACCTCGACCAACCAGGGCAAGGCCGGCATCGAGAGCAGCTACAACCGCTACCTGGCGGGCAGCTTCGGCACCGAGCCCCTCCTGCAGCGCCTCAGCCTCAAGGAGAAGCAGGGCGCCAACGTGCAGCTGAGCATCGACTCGCGCGTGCAGAAGGTGGCCCAGGAGCAGCTGGCCGGCAAGACCGGCGCCGTCGTCGCGCTCAACCCCACGACCGGCCAGATCATCGCGATGGCCTCCTCGCCCACGTTCGCCAACGAGACCGTCCTCAGCGACTACGAGTCGATCCTCGCCCAGTCCGGCTCGCCCCTCCTCAACCGCGCGACCCTCGGCCTCTACCCCCCCGGCTCGACCTTTAAGGTGGTCACCGCCACGAGCGCCCTCGAGAGCGGCCGCTACGACCCGAACACGATGTTCCCGGGCGGCAGCGCCTTCGAGACGCCCGGCGGGGACATCCGCAACTTCGGCAACGAGAGCTACCCACCCCACACGCTGAGCACCGCCCTGACCAACTCCATCAACACCACCTTCGCCCAGATCGGCGACGAGCTCGGTCCCGAGCAGCTCGGCGCCACCATGACGGCCTACGGCTTCGGCGAGCGCCCGCCGCTCGACCTGCCCGAGGCCGCGATCTCGGGACGCCGCGGCCCGGGGGGCAAGGTGCTGCCCAACGACCAGCGCGACGAGGACACCGCCCGCATCGCCATCGGCCAGGAGCAGCTCACCGTCACGCCCCTCCAGATGGCGATGGTCGCGGGCACGGTCGCCAACGGCGGCACCCTGATGGCGCCCCGTCTGATGTCGCGCATCGTCGATCGCTCCGGGTCCGTGGTGAAGCGCGCCGACGTCCAGGAGATGGGCGAGGTCATGACGCCCGAGAACGCCGCGGAGCTGACGACGATGATGGAGGACGTGGTGAGCGAGGGCACCGGCACGGCCGCCGCCCTGTCGAGCACCGGCACGACGGTGGCCGGCAAGACCGGCACCGCCGAGACCGCCGACGCCAGCAAGAACCAGGCCTGGTTCATCGGCTTCGCCCCGGCCGAGTCCCCCGAGGTGGCGATCGCGGTCGTCATCGAGGACACGTCCCTGACCGGCGGCACCGCCGCCGCCCCGGTCGCCGCCCAGGTCATGCGCGCCGCCATCGACCCCGGGGAGAACGGGTGAGCTTCGAGCCCGGAGAGCTGATCGGCGAGCGCTACGAGCTGGGCCGTCAGCTGGGCTCGGGCGGGATGGCGCGCGTGTACCTCGGCCACGACCGCCTGCTGGACCGGCAGGTGGCGATCAAGGTGCTCTCCGAGCCGTACGCGTCCGACCCCCAGTTCGTGGAGCGCTTCCGCCGCGAGGCCTCCCACGCCGCCGGGCTCAACCACCCCAACATCGTCGCCGTCTACGACCGCGGGGAGGTGGACGGCAGCTACTTCATCGTCATGGAGTACCTGTCGGGCCCCGACCTGAAGCAGGTCATCCGCCGCCGCGCGCCGCTGCCGCCCCTCGAGGCCATCGACGACGCGCAGCAGATCCTGGCGGCGCTCGGCGCCGCCCACCGCCGCGACGTGATCCACCGCGACGTCAAGCCGCAGAACGTGCTGGTGGCCGAGGACGGCCACCTCAAGGTCACCGACTTCGGCATCGCCCGCGCGGGCGCCGAGGCCGACATGACCGAGGCCGGCTCGGTGATCGGCACGGCGCAGTACCTGTCGCCCGAGCAGGCCCGCGGCGACGAGGTGACCGCCGCCAGCGACTGCTACGCGGTCGGCATCGTGCTGTACGAGATGCTCACGGGCCGCGTGCCCTTCGACGGCGGGCCCCCGGTGGCCGTCGCGATGAAGCAGATCAGCGACGAGCCGGTGTCGCCGCGCATCGTCGAGCCCAGCGTGCCGCGCGAGCTCGAGGCCATCGTCCTGCGAAGCCTGGCCAAGCGCCCCTCCGAGCGCTACCGCACCGCCGAGGAGATGAGCCGCGCCCTCGCCGAGGCCCGCGCCGCGATCGACGGCACCGGTGGCACCACGCGCGTGATGGGGGCGGCCGGGGCCGCCGCCGGCGGCACCACCGGCCAGATGACGGCCGCCACCCGCGTGGCCGGCCCGCCGCCGTCCGACCCCCCGCGCGGCCGCCGGCGCATGTGGGCCATCCTCGCGGCCGTCCTCGTGGTCCTCGTGGTCGGGCGCCATCGCCGCCGTCCTGCTGCTGTCGGGCGGCGACGCCGCGTCGGCGACCGTGCCGGACGTGGCCGGCCAGCCCGCCAACCAGGCGCGGGCGGCCCTCACCGACGCGAAGTTCGAGGTCGACCTGCGCACGGTCACCGACCCGGACGTGGACGAGGGCCTCGCCATCGACACCGATCCCCCGGCCGGCACGGTCGCCGCGGAGGGCGACACCGTCATCCTGCACGTGAGCGGCGGCCCCGGCGACACCACCGTCCCGGACGTGACCGGCACGCCGGAGGCCGCCGCGACGGCGCAGCTGAAGGCGGCGGGCTTCGAGGTCAAGAGCCAGACCAAGACGAGCGGCGACGTGGACGCGGGCCTGGTCATCAGCCAGGACCCGGACGGGGCGACCACGGCCGAGAAGGGCAGCACCGTTACGATCGTCGTCTCGAGCGGGGTCGAGCAGGTGGACGTGCCGGACGTGACCGGGCAGTCGCAGTCGGGCGCCGAGCAGACGCTGCGCGACGCCGGCCTGGTGCCGAGCGCGAGCACGGCGCCGAGCGACGAGGACGAGCCGGGGACCGTCATCTCGCAGGACCCGAGCGGCGGCAAGGCCGATCGCGGCAGCACCGTCAACATCGTGGTGGCGACCGCGCCGGCCAACGTGACGGTGCCCTCGGTGGTCGGCAACACGGCGAGCGACGCCCGCTTCAAGCTCGAGCAGGCGGGCTTCACGGTCACCAGCGACGAGGGCGATTCCACCGAGCCCGCCGGCAACGTGATCGCCCAGAACCCGGCGTCCGGGACCTCGGTCGCCCCCGGCACGCGCATCGTCATCACCGTCAGCAACGGGTCCGGCGCCACGCCCACCACCACGTCGGCCGTGCCGGCCCCGCCGCCGACCCAGACCACGCCGTGAGCACCCGCGTGGCCGTCCTGATGGGCGGTCGCAGCAGCGAGCACGACGTCTCGCTCGCGTCCGCCGCCGCGGTGATCGCGGCGCTCGACCCCGAGCGCTTCGACGTGGTCCCGGTCGTCATCTCGGCGGAGGGAGTCTGGAGCGTCGAGGGGCGGCCCGTTGCGATCGTGCCCGGCCCGGACGGGCGCGCCCAGCTGGTGTCGCTGGCCGGGGACGTCCCGCCGCGCGGCCTGGACGTCGCCTTCCCGGTGCTCCACGGGCCCCACGGCGAGGACGGCACCGTGCAGGGCGCGCTGGAGACGGCCGGGGTGCCGTACGTCGGCGCCGGCGTCGCGGCCTCGGCGGTGGCCATGGACAAGGCCCTGTTCAAGGTCTTCCTGCGCGAGGCCGGCATCCCCACGCCCGAGCACGTGCGTCGTGACCCGCGCCGCGTGGGAGGCCGACCCGCGCGCCGTGCGCGCGCGCGTGGCCGAGGTGGTGGGCTATCCGGCCTTCTCCAAGCCGGCGCGGCTGGGCTCGAGCGTGGGCATCAGCCCGGTCGCCGACGCGTCCGCCCTCGCGCCCGCCCTCGCGCTGGCCTTCCTGCACGACGGCAAGGCCCTGGTCGAGCGCGCCATCAGCGGCCGCGAGGTGGAGGTCGGGGTGCTGGACGGCCCGGTGCCGCTCGCCTCGCCGGTGGGCGAGATCACCTTCGCGGGCGACTGGTACGACTACGACACCAAGTACCGGCCGGGGCTCTCCGAGGTGCACGTGCCGGCCGACCTGCCGGCCGAGGTCGCCGAGCGGGCGCGCGCGCTGGCCCTGCGGGCCTTCGCGGCGGTCGACTGCGCGGGCCTCGCGCGCATCGACTTCTTCGTCGCCGGCGAGGGCGAGGTGCTGCTCTCCGAGCTCAACACCATGCCGGGCTTCACGCCCACCAGCGTCTACGCGCGACTGATGGAGGCCGCCGGCATCGCCTACCCCGACCTGGTCGCGCGCCTCATCGACCTCGGCATCGCGCGTGCCGCGGAGGCGCGCCGGTACCGCTGCTGAGCGCCGCCGCCACGACCCGCGTGGGCGTCGTCGCCGACTCGCACGTGGGCGAGTTCCTCGACGCCCTCCCCGACGCCGCCATGGAGGCGCTCGCCGGCTGCGACCTGATCCTGCACGCCGGCGACCTGAGCGTCCCCTCCGTGCTCGACGACCTCGGGGCGCTCGCGCCGGTGGTCGCCGTGCGGGGCGACCACGACCGCCTCGAGGGACTGGTGCTGCCCTCCACCGCGACCGTCGTGGTGCGCGGGCACCGCATCGGCCTCACCCACGGCGACCGCGGCCCGTTCACCGACGCGTCGGTGATCGCCGTCTCGGTGGCCCGGGGCCGGACGGTCCGCTACCGCGCCGCGCTCACCCGGGCGCTGCGCCGCCGCCTCGGCGCGGTGGACGCGATCGTGTTCGGCCACTGGCACGAGCCCATCGGGGCGACGGTCGACGGGACGCTGTTCTTCTCGCCGGGCGCCCTGTGCCCCTGGGGCAGCCTCCAGGGCGGGCGGGCGCCCCGGCCCGGCGCCGCCGGCGTGGCCGACCGGGCGGTGCGCCGTTTCCGCCATCAGCTCGGCCCCGAGGCCATGCGCCCCCGCATCGGCATCCTGGAGGTCGGCTCGGGGGGCATCCGGCCGACCACGATCGCGGTGGACGGCTAGTGGCCGCGCCCGCGCCCGATCCCGGTTTCCGGCGCGCGATCTCCACCATCCGCGGCGGCCTCGCCCTGGGCGCGGTCGCCGCCGCCCTGCTGGCCCTCGCGCCGTCGTTCGACCTGGTGACGGGTCCGCCGCCGACGCGGGGCGCGGCGACTACACGGCCGGGGTGGGCGGCTCCATGACGGCCGTGGGCGTCACGATGCTCGTGGTGATCCTGGCGGCGATCGCGGTGCGCCTGCTGTGGCTGCACCTGGTGGGCCTGGTCCTCATCACCGGCGTCGCGGTGGCCGCGAGCCTCCTGGTCGTCACCGCCCGCATCTCGGACAACATCGCGGCCGACGCCGACGTGTCCATGAGGGCGGGCGCCTGGATCCTCGTGGCGGCCTTCTGGATCGCCCTCGCCGGCGTGGTGGTCGAGCTCGTCGGCGTGCGCATGGTCGCGATGGGCGGTCCCACGCCCACCATGCCGCGCACCGGGCCCCAGCAGCGCGCCCGCACCGCCCCCTTCGCGGCCATCTTCGGTCTCCTCGGCGTGGTCGTGGTGGTGACCTCGGCCCTCGGGGTGGCCTTCGGCACGCTCGCGCTCGGCGACATCCGGGCCTCGGCCGAGCGCCTCACCGGGCGCCCGGCGGCGCTGACGGGCGTGATCGCGGGCATCCTCGTCCTGTCGCTGCTCGCCACCGTCGGCGGCATCGGCATGCTGGTGGCCTCCCCCGGCTGACCCCTCCCGGGTGTAAGGGTTCCGTTGGCGCCCCGGACCCACCGGCTCGCGCCTGGAACCATCCGCGCAGCGATGCTCCGCCGTCTCCGACTCCTCGCCGCCTGCGCGGCCGGCCTCGCCGTCCCGGGCGCATGGGCCGGTGCCGCAGCCGCGGATCCGCCCCTGCTCTACCTGCGCGAGCAGCCGGCGGTCGTGATCGACGCGGCGCTGGGCGGCGGCACGCTCCGGCAGGCCCCGGCGGCCGGTCACTCGCGCTGGAGCGCCGCGCGCACCGTGGGCAAGGTGCGCGGCGCCGAGATCGAGGGCCGCAGCGCGGCGCGGATCGCCGCGGTCCTGCGGGCCGGCTGGCGGCGGGACGGCGCGCGCGGGCGGGTGGCGGTGGACGAGATCACCCCGTCGCGGTGGACCCCCGCGGGGGCGGCCCGCCTGGGCGCCGCGCTCGAGCGGCTCGGGCCCGCCGCCGACCGGGTGGTCTTCTACGCATCGCCCTCGCTGGTCGAGCGGGTCGGGCGGGCCGATCCCCGCCGCGCCCTGTCGCCCCGCCTCGCGCGCCTGGTCGACGCCATCAGCCGCGCCCGGGCGACCTACCTGCTCACCTACCGCGGCGACGGCTCGCCCTTTCCGGCGCGCGAGATGGCCCTCCACCCCACCCGCTGGGCGGCGCGCTGGCCGGCCGGCGGCGGCGAGCTGCGCCTCATGCTGGGCGCCGACGGGGGGGTCGGCCAGGCGGAGCTGTGGGCCCGCGCGCGCGCGACCCCCGCGGGCCGCGCCATGCTCGCCCGCGGTCCCGGCGCGTACGGCGCTGGCGGACGCCTCGGCGGCCCGCGCCTGGGTCGCCCAGTACCGGGCCTTCCTGGCCGCACCCACGGTCTCGGCCACCGGCGTCGATTACGCCGTGCCCGCCCCCGGGGGGCTCGCGCTCTCCCGGGCCGGCGCCCGCCGCGTGCGGGTGACGATCGGCCGCCGGGGGCGGGCCGTCGTGACGATGACGCCGCGGCGGGGCGGCAAGGTGAGGGCCATCCGCAAGCTCACCGGTCCGGCTCGCGCCGGAGTGCTCGTGCGGCTGCCGGCCGACAGCCGTCCGGGCGTGTACCGGATCCGGGTCGTCCTGATCGGCGACGGCCTGCGCGACCGCGCCGCCCTCGACGTCCGCGTGCGCGCCTAGAGTCCCGGTCCGATGGCGGGCTGGTCGCAGATCGAGGCGGAGGTGCCGGACCTGGCCGCGCGCGCCCGGGCGCTGTTCGACGCCCACGTCCACAAGACGCTGGCGACGTTGCGCCGCGACGGATCCCCGCGCATCAGCGGCACCGAGATCATCGTCGCCGAGGGTGAGATCTGGTTCGGCAGCATGTGGCGGGCGGTGAAGGCGCTGGACCTGCGCCGCGACCCGCGCTTCGCCCTCCACAGCGGCTCGCTCGACCCGCCCGACTGGGCGGGCGACGCCAAGATCGCGGGCCTCGCCGTGGAGATCGACGATCCCGAGGTGATCGCCCGGGTGGTGACCCAGGCGCCGCCGGGCCCGCTCCACCTGTTCCGGGCAGACATCACCGAGCTCTCGGTCGTGCGTCTCGGCGAGCCGGCGGACCACCTCGTCATCGAGTCGTGGCATCCCGGCCGGGGCCGCGAGACGCTCACCCGGACGTAGCCCCTCGCGGGTGCCGCCGCGCGCGCGGGTGCGCGCGGTCGAAGTCCTCGCGCAGGTGCGCCGCGGTGACGTGGGTGTAGATCTCGGTCGTGACCGGCGAGGCGTGGCCCAGATGGGCCTGCACGTAGCGGATGTCCACGCCCGACTGGATCAGGTGGGTGCCGCAGGAGTGGCGCAGCGCGTGCGGGAAAACACGCGCGCCGCCGTCGGCCCGCAGCCCGGCCCGGTCGGCGACGTCGGTCACGATCCGCCAGACCGCCGCGCGGCCGAGCCGCCGCCCGCGCGAGCCGAGGAAGACGGCGTCGGCGTCGCGGTGGCGGGCCTGGTCGGGGCGCGGGCTGCCGGTCGCGCGCGCGCAGCTCGGGCCGGCCGACGCGCAGGTAGGCGGTCGAGCGCCGCCAGGGCCTCCGCGCGGCACCGCCACGGCGCGGCGGCTGCCGCCCTTGCCCATCACCAGCAGGAACGGGTCGTCCGGGTCGTCGAGATGGCAGGCGGACAGGTCGAGCCCGGCGGCCTCGCTCGCGCGCAGGCCGCAGCCGTAGAGCACCTCGACCAGCGCGGCCGTCCGGGCGCCGAGCGGCCCCGGGGTCGGCGGCGGCCTCGCACATCCGCCGCACCGCCGAGGGCGAGAGCGCCACGACCTCGCGGCCGATGCATCTCCTGCCCGCCCTCGCCCGCGGCCGCCGGCGGGCGCAGCTCGCGCACCGGGTTCTCCAGCGCGCAGCGTCCGCGACCACCAGCGGCAGAAGGCCCGCGCGGCCGCGACCCGGCGGCGGCGCGTGGAGACGCGACCCGGCAGGCCGTCGCGCCAGCGCTGCCACCACTCGAGCGGCAGGGCCGCCAGCTGCGTCGCGGCGCGCGCGGGCGGCGGGGTCGTCCTCGACGCCGAACGGCCGGCGCGACGTGCGCGGGGGGCGTCGGGCACGCCCAGGGCCTGTGCCAGCGCGCCCAGGTCGCGCGGCGTAGGCCGCGCGCGTGTTGGCGTTCTCGCGCGTGGCGAGGAAGGCCGCCGGCCAGGCGCGCGAAGCCGTCGGGGTCGACCGTGCTCATCCGCGCGGGTGCCCGCGGCGCAGGGCCTCCTGCATGGCCTTGGTGGTCACGCCGGTGTAGCGCTGGGTGGTCGCGAGGCTGGCGTGGCCGAGCACCTCCTGGACCACCCGCAGGTGGGCCCCGCCCACGCCGCCCGGGCCCTCCAGCAGGTGCGTGCCCGGCCGCGTGGCGCAGCAGGTGGGGTCCGCCGGCGCGCCCGGCCGCGCGCAGCTCGCGCGCGACGACGCGGTAGACCGTCGAGCCGTCGAGCGGCCGGCCGGACCGCGACACGAACACCGGCGAGCGCGCCGCGGCGCCGGGCGGGCCGCGCGCGGCGACAGCCGGGGCCGGCCCTCGCGCGAGCCAGGCCCGCAGCGCGGAGACGGCGTGCTCGGTGATCGGCACGGTGCGCGCCGCGCCGCCCTTGCCCACCACCCGCAGCGAGTCGTGCTCGAAGTCGAGCCCGGCGAGCACCAGGTCGCAGGCCTCCTGGCGGCGCAGGCCGCTGCCGTAGAGCACCTCCATCAGGGCGCGGTCGCGCAGGCGCAGCGCGCGGGCGACGGCGGTCTCGCCCGCGCACCGGCGGCGCCGGTGCCCTCGACCAGCGCGGCGGCGTCGGCCTGCGAGAGCCGCGGCACCGGCGGCGGCAGGGGCCGCGGGCGGTCGATCAGGTCGGCCGGCGAGCGCCCCGGCGGGTGGTGGGGCCCGAGCCACTCGCGCAGGGCGGTGACGGCGCGGGCGCGGGTCGCGCGCGACCACCCCAGGCCGCGGAACGCCGCCTCCAGCGCGGAGGCGGTCACCTCCTCGGGGCCGGCGAGGCCCTGGTCGGCGAGCCAGGCGGCCACCCGGCGGGCGTCCTTCAGGTAGGCGGTCTGGGTGCGCGGCGACAGGCGCCGCCCGCGTCCGCCCTGGGCCGCGAGCCGGCGGCGCAGGTCGTCGAGGCTCTCGTCCCAGGTGGTGGCGGCCATCTATGTCGAGTTCGGCACGCCCCTCAGCTCCACCTGCCCGACGCCGGCCCAGTAGCCGCCCTCGCCGTCGGGGACGAGCGAGGTGATCCACAGCACGTAGACCTGGGTGGGCGCGGCGGTCTGCAGCGGGATCACCTGGTCCCGTCCGCTCAGCGTGCCCTGGGCGAGCACCTCGCGGGTTCCCCCCGTCAGCGGGCCCAGCACCTGGAAGTCCGCGCCCGGGGTCGGCGAGGTCACGACCATCTCGGTGGCCACGGCGGGCTCGGTGAGGCGCAGCACCAGCCCCACCCCGCTCTTGAGGGTGCCGAAGTCGGGGCTGTCCCGGTAGCGCTCGGTGTACCAGGCGGTGTCGGGATCGGCGTCCACCGCCAGGCCGCGCTCGGCCGGGTTCTCGGCCTGGTCGTCGCCCTGGGGGTCGTAGTCGCGGACCGCCGAGATCGTCAGGGGGACGCTCGCCACCTCGGGGGGCGGCGCGGCGCCGTCGGGCCACAGGAGGAACGCGCCCAGGGCCCCCCCGCACAGCAGCACGACCAGCGCGAGGCCGTCGCCGCCAGCCAGCGCCGCCGCCGTGGGCGGCGGCGCCGGGCGGTGTCCTCGTCGGAGTCGTCGGGAACCACGATCGCCGGCATCACGGCCGTCCCCGGGTCGTGGCCCTCGAGCGCGGCGACCATCCGGTCGGCGTCCGGATAGCGGGCGGAGGGATCCTTGGCCGCCGCGCGCAGCGCGCACGCGGCGAGCCACTCCGGCACCCCCGGCGACAGCACGCGGGGGTCGGGCATGGGCTCCGAGCAGTGCTTCATCGCGACCGCGACGAAGCCCTCGCCGCGGAACGGCAGGACGCCGGTCAGGCACTCGTAGAGCAGGATCCCGAGCGAGTAGATGTCGGTGCGCGCGTCCAGCGGGCGGCCGTCGGCCTGCTCGGGCGAGAGGTAGTCGGCGCTGCCCAGGAGCATGTCGGTCTTGCGTCAGCCCGGGCTCGCCCTCGGTCTCGATCAGGCGGGCGATGCCGAAGTCGGCGAGCTTCACCCCGCCCTCGGGGGTGAGCAGCACGTTCTGGGCCTTGATGTCGCGGTGCACCACTCCCTGGCCGTGGGCGTAGCCCAGCGCCCGGCCCACCTCGGCGCAGATGCGCGCGGCCTCGTCGGGATCGAGGCCCCCTCGCGCCGGACGCGGGCGCGCAGGTTCTCGCCGTCCACCAGCTCCATCACGAGGAAGGGGCCGTCGGCGTCCTCGCCGCGGTCGAGCAGGTGCACCAGGTTGGGATGCGAGAGGCGCGCCACCAGCATGGCCTCGCGCCGGAAGCGCTCGGCGTGCTCGGCGTCGGCGAGCAGGCCCGGGTGCAGCCGCTTGATCGCCACGGGGCGCTCCAGCACCGTGTCCGTCGCGCTCCACACCGCCGCCATGCCGCCGCGGCCGATCAGGTGGTCGAGCCGATACCGGCTCTCCGAGGAGGGTGTCGGTCACGACCGTTCGTCCGCGGCCCGTGTCACCCGTCGAGGATACCGCCGTGCCCCCGGCGTGTCGGAGGCGAGGGGTGGGACGATAGACTGGCGCCGTGCCGGCGCCCCAGACGGTCCTCATCGTCGAGGACGACGAGGCGATCTCCGACTCGATCGCCTACGCCCTCGACCGCGCCGGATTCCGAACCCTGCGAGCCGGCGACGGCGGCCAGGGCCTGCGCCTGTTCCGCCAGCAGCGCCCCGATCTCGTGATCCTCGACCTGATGCTGCCGCAGATGGACGGGTGGCGCGTCACCGAGGAGCTGCGCGCGCGAGGACCCGCGCGTGCCCGGTCATCGTGTGCAGCGCGCGCACCAGCGAGTTCGACCGCGTCCACGGGCTCGAGATGGGCGCCGACGACTACGTCACCAAGCCCTTCTCCATGAAGGAGCTGCTCGCCCGCGTCAACGCCCACCTGCGCCGGGTCGAGTCGCACCGCAAGCCCGACGGGCGTCGCCTCGATCGAGGTCGAGGGCCTGGTGATCGACCCCGAGCAGGTGCAGGCCTTCGTCGACGGACGCCCGGTGGGCTTCACCCCGCGCGAGTTCGAGGTGCTCTACGCCCTCGCCCGCGCCGAGGGCAAGCCGGTGCCGCGCGAGCGCGTGTACCGCGAGGTCTGGGGCTACGAGATGATGCGCGGCGACCGCTCGGTGGACGTCTTCGTGCGCAAGGTGCGCCAGAAGCTGAGCGCCGCGCCGGCCCGATCGCAGCTACGTCCAGACCCACTACGGGGTCGGCTACCGCTTCGAGGCGGCCGGCGCCGACGAGGCCGTCGAGGAGCCCGCCGAGGCTCCTTGAGGGCGCCCCCGGGCGTCGGTTACCCTTCCCGGGCTTTGCCCCGAGGGGGGATGCCCGAGCGGTCAAAGGGAGCGGTCTGTAAAACCGCCGGCTACGCCTACGGAGGTTCGAACCCTCCTCCCCCCACTCACTGCGCTCTCGGCGACCGGACCGAGATGTCGCCGGCCGCGCGATCGAGGGCGCACTCCGCCCGCCGCCGCCCCCGGACCCCGCCGGCGGCCGCCCGGGCCGTCAGGCCCCCCGCGCCGCGCGATTGCCGGGCCCGCGTCGGGTTCGTAGAGTCGCCCGGGGCGTGCGCGCGTGCACCCGCCCCCCAACCTCACCCGGAAAGGCGTCCCATGAGCATCCTCACCAAGCGCACCGCGGTCGTCGGCCTTGCTCTCGCGGGGGCGGTCGCCGCCACCGCCCTCGCCGGAGGCGTCGGGTCCACGATGCCGGCGACCACCCCCAAGGACGCCACCGCCGCCCAGATGTACGTGGTCCAGAAGACCGTCCCGAACTCGAAGCTGGGCGGCAAGGCCAACAGCTACTACTACGCGAGCAACGGCGGCGGGCAGGTCAAGATCTCCAAGACGACCTCCAGGGGCTTCACGGCCTACCAGACCGTCACGATCACGCCGCCCAACACCAGCCCCAAGACGACCATCCTGCAGGGCTTCGCGACGCTCTCCGGCGGCAACACCGGGTCGCGCCTGATCACCGCCACCAGCAGCACGCCCAAGGCGTTCACGATCAAGCTCTCCAACCCGGGTGAGCAGGGCACTCCCGGCAAGCTGACCTTCCGGGTCCAGCTGATCAGCAGCGACGACTGACGCCGCTCCGGCACGCCACCCCGCCGTCCGCGGCCGCTCCGCCCGAGCGGCCGCGGGGCGGCCCCCGGCGGGACCGCCGGGAGGAATCCCGCCCGGTCCGGCAAAGGACGTGCCACCACCCACGCCGACGGCCGTCCCACGGAGGAGCCGCGTGAACTGGTACCTCGAGGTCCTCAAGAAGTACGCGGTGTTCGAGGGTCGGGCCCACCGCACCGAGTTCTGGATGTTCATCCTGGTGAGCCTGATCGTCAGCATCATCCTGGGCGTCGTCGACGCCGTCATCGGCACCTACGGCGCCGGTGGCGGCCTGCTGCAGGGCATCTACGGCCTGGCGGTCCTCGTGCCCTCGCTGGCCGTGGGCGCGCGCCGCCTGCACGACATCGACCGCTCGGGCTGGTGGCAGCTGATCGGGCTGATCCCGATCGTCGGCATCATCATCCTGATCGTGTGGTGGGCGCAGGAGGGCGAGCCCCAGCCCAACCAGCACGGGCCCAACCCGTGGGGCGTGCCCCAGCCGGCCTGAGCGCCGCGCGGCGGGAGGGCCGCGGGAGGTCCGCTAGACTGCTCCCCGGCGCCCGGCGGACCGCCCGGCGACCACGCGCGACCCGCCCAGTTAGCTCAGCCGGTAGAGCACTTCCATGGTAAGGAAGGGGTCAGCGGTTCGAATCCGCTACTGGGCTCTTGGACGACGGCACCGTCGTCCGCGCGGCGGAGTAGCTCAGCTGGTTAGAGCAGCGGAATCATAATCCGCGTGTCGGGGGTTCGAGTCCCTCCTCCGCTATCTGGCCCCTCCGGGCGACGGCCCGCGGTCGGTGCGAAGATCTCCGGACCCCAGGAGGCTTCGGGCGACCCGAGCCAGGAGGAAGCATCCGTGACGACGCCCCGCAGCATCGTGATCGTGGGTGGAGGCCTCGCCGGCGCCAAGGCGGCGGAGACCCTCCGCGAGGAGGGCTAGAGGGCTCCCTGGTCCTGGTCGCCGACGAGCCCGGCGCCCCTACGAGCGCCCGCCCCTCTCCAAGGACTACCTGCGCGGCGAGGCCGAGCTGGAGACGGCCTACGTCCACCCGCACGGCTTCTACGCGGAGCAGGGGATCGACCTGCGCACCGGCTCGCGCGTGACGGCCATCGACCGGGCCGCCCACGAGGTCGTCCTCGCCGACGGCGAGCGCGTCGCCTGGGACCGCCTGCTGATCGCCACCGGCGCCGAGCCGCGGCGCCTCGACCTTCCCGGCGCCGGGCTGGACGGGGTCCTGTACCTGCGCACGGTGGAGGACAGCGACCGCCTCAGGGAGACGATCGCCGCCGGGGGCCGCCTAGTGGTGGTGGGCGCCGGCTGGATCGGCTCGGAGGCCGCCGCGTCGGCGCGCCAGGGCGGCATGGAGGTCACCATCCTCGAGCGCCTGTCGGTGCCCGCTCGAGACCGTGCTCGGGCCGACCATGGGGGCCCTCTACGCCGACATCCACCGCGACCACGGCGTGGACCTGCTCACCGGGGTCGAGCTGGCGGCGATCGAGGGCGACGGGCGGGTCGAGCGGGTGCGTCCTGGGCGACGGGCGCACCATCGACTGCGCGGCGGTCCTGGTCGGCGTCGGCGTGATCCCCCGCACCGGCCTGGCCGAGGCGGCCGGCCTCGAGCTCGACAACGGCATCCTGGTGGACGGGACGCTGCGCTCGAGCGACCCGGACGTCTTCGCGGCCGGCGACGTGGCCAACGTCCTCCACCCCTTCTACGGCCGCAGGGTGCGCGTGGAGCACTGGGCCAACGCCCTCAACCAGGGGCCGGCGGCGGCGCGCAACATGCTCGGGCGCGAGCAGCACTACGAGCGCCTTCCCTACTTCTTCTCGGATCAGTACGACGTCGGCATGGAGTACTCGGGCCTGGCGAGCGCCTCCGACGAGGTGGTCGTCCGCGGCGACCTGGCCGCCCGCGAGCTGATCGCGTTCTGGATCTCGGACGACCGGGTCGTGGCGGGCATGAACGTGAACGTGTGGGACGTGACCGACCCCATCCAGGCCCTCATCCGCTCGCGCGCGCGGGTGGACCGCACCGCCCTGGCCAACCCGGGCGTGCCCCTGGAGGAGCTCGTCCCCGGCGACGCCGCGACCTGACCACGCCCTGACCGCGTCCCGCGCCCTCGACCTTCGGCGGGGGTCGCGCCGCCCGGCGGGGCGTACCGTCATGGCATGGACTGGCAGCTCTTCCACCTCCTGAACGGGCTCCTCATGGGGCACGGGCTCATCGGCGACGAGGTCGAGGACTTCACGCTGTGGTCCGTGCCCGTCCTCGCCGCCGCGACCCTCGGCCTGTGGCTGCTCGGGCGCCCCGGCACCACCTCCAGGTGGCGCATCGCCTGCGCGTCCGCCCTGGCCTCCGCGGGGATCGCCCTGCTGGTCAACCAGGTCATCTCGCACCTGTGGGAGCGCGCCCGGCCCTCCGACGCGCACGCCGGCGCGCACCTGTACTTCGTGGCCCCCTCGCACGACCCGTCGTTTCCGAGCGATCACGCCTCGGCGTCGTTCGCGATCGCCATGGCCGTGTTCCTGGTCAGCCGGCGTGTGGGCGTCGCGTTCTTCGCGGCGGCCGCCGCGATCGCGATCGCGCGCGTGCTGGTGGGGCTCCACTACCCCGGCGACATCGCCGCCGGGGCCCTGATCGGGATGGGCTCGGCATATGCGGTGCACGTGATCGCGCGTCGTCCGCTGTCGGCCGTCGTCGCGGCCGCCGGCCGTCTCACGGATCCCGTGCTCGCCCCCCTCTGGCGGCTCGGCCGGCGGACGACCGGCTGAGTCCGCGCCACCCCGGCCTCAGCGCCGGGCGCAGACCCTCGCGCGCTGCTTGCGCAGCACGGCCTGTCGGCGCAGGCTGCTCTTCAGGCGCCGCGCGGCGATCCGGCGGGCCGGGCGGGTCCTCGCGGCCCTCACGCGCGCCCGGTGCGAGCGCACGCGCTTGGCCCCCTTCTTGACCAGGGTCGTGTAGCGGACGCACGCGGCGCGCGGGCCCGGGGTCGCCGCGAGCGATCCCGGCGCGAGCATCGCCGGGACGGGGGTGCCCGGAGGCGCCGGCGCCGGATCGGGCGTCCCTCCGGGGGCCGGTGGGTAGTGAGGCGTCGTCGGTGCGGTGGGCACCGTCGGGGGTGTCGTCGGGGGCGCGGGCGGGTCGGGCGGCGGGTTGACCGGCGGCGGGATCGCGCTCACCACGATCTGCCGCGTGGCGACGGTCGTCGCCCCGTCGTCGTCGGTCACCCGCAGGCGCACGGTGTGCGTTGCGGCCGTCGGGAAGGAGCGCGTGGCGACGGCGCCGGTGGCGTCGTCGAACGCCCCATCGTTGTCCAGGTCCCAGGCCCGCGCGGCGATGGTGCCGTCCGAGTCGGACGAGGTGTCGGTGAGGGTCACCGTCGCGCCCACCTGCGGCGCCAGGGGCGCGAACGTGAACGCGGCCACGGGGGCGCTGTTGGGCGGCGGGGGCGGGGCCGCGCCTCCGCTGAGGTCCACGATCATGTTGCGCGTGAAGGCCCTGAGGCGGGCGTCGTCGGACGACGTCCACCCGTTGCGGCTCCCGTCCAGGCCCCAGGAGTACTGGATGGAGCCCGTGCTGAAGACGCGCGCGCCGGAGGGGGCGGTGTACATCACGGCGTCGGCGTCCGGCTTGCCGCCCGGGCCGTCGTCCCAGTGGAACAGGCGCGTCAGCGGGGGGGTCGGGCACCCGGCCGTGAGCAGGTCCCACTCATAGCCGACGACGTTGGGGACGGTCGCGCCGGCGACGAGGCCGGTGCCCGCGAACCAGGGGTGGCCGAGCGACTCGTTCACGACCCCGTAATCGCGGCGCACGCCGTCGAAGGCGTCCGAGTAGTCGTACTGGACCCCCCAGAGCGAGCACTCGGGGCGGGGCGTCGCCAGGTCCCGGAACCGGACCGTCGTGCGGGTGGCGTCGGAGGAGGGGTCGGCCGTGGTCTTGTAGCTCACCATGGTGCGCTCGCCGTTCTCCATGCGCACCAGCCAATACCCGTTGTTGGCGCCCATGTTTGCCAGGTTGACGCCGGCGTCGCGCGCCGCGTCGAAGCCGTCGCGCATCTCCTTGGTCCAGTACTCGTCGTGCGCCGCGACCATGATCAGGTTGTGGTTTCGCAGCTGGCTCGGGGAGCGGTGGACGTCGATGTCGGTCGCGTAGCTGAGGTCGAATCCCTCGCGCTCCAGGTACCTCACCAGCGGATACTCGTAGTCGAACAGGTGGTACTCGGCGGCCCAGTATGGCCGGGCGAACGAGACCTTGGTCGCGTGGACGCCGTTGGCGCTCTTGTTGTCGTACACGCTCTTGCCGCCCCAGCCGTTGTAGGCCAGCCAGGTGGTCACGGGCACCTGCACCATCGTCGCCGAGTGGGATCCCGGCGCCCGCACGATGAACGGCACCCAGCGGGCCGTCCCGGCGTCGGGTCCATCGGTCAGCTCGAGCATGGCGACGTAGTAGCCGCTCACCCAGTCCGATCCGATCGGGATCGTGTCGGTCACGGGCCAGTCGGCCTCCACCTCGCCGGTCACCGGGTCCATCACCGGGGGCGTGGCGGGCTGGACCACGCCGGCGCGGTCGCCGGTGCAGTTCACCGGCACGCAGGCCTTGCCGCGCGCGCCGGTGCCGCCGTACCAGCCCAGCCGGTACACCTTGATCCGGTAGTGCAGGTCCGGGGTGGCGACGGCCACGTGCAGCTCCACGGTGCCCCCCGGGGCCACGCTCTGCTCGATCGTGTACCCGTCGATGCTGGTCACCAGGCCGGCGTAGGACTCGGCGCTCGAGGGGTAGGGGGCGTCCGGCAGGCGCCAGCCGGGGGTGCCCGGCAGCGCGTTCTCGGTCTGGATCGCGGTGGCCGCCGCCGCCCCCGAGGCGAGGGCCAGCAGCAGCCCGCAGGCGAGCAGCGACACCACCCAGGGCAGGATCCGGGGACGGCGACGATGTGCGGGGTGCACCTCCACCTCTCGATGTAACAACCACTCGCTCGGGGCGGACACTCCCGGGGCGGCCAGTTCGTGGCCCGCCGGCCGCGGCGAAACTAGACGAGCGGGTGATTGACCGGGCTCGCCCCCCGGAACCGCCGCGGAAGGATCCGGGGCCCGGGGCGCGAACCTGACCCCCGTGGCCGCCGTCCGCATCACGTCCGGGCCCCTCAGGGGCGTCGAGCTCGAGACCGGTGTCCGCGGTCACGCCGGGCGGCTCCGGCTGCTGCTGCGGTCGTTCCGGCGTCGCCGGATGACGCCGCCGCCGCGCCCCCTCAGGTAGCTCAGGCGGGCAGCGCGGACTTCACCAGGATGGGGCCCTCGGGCGTGGTCCGGTTGGACCGCGGCTGGGCGGTGACCGCGAGCCCGTCGGCGCCGGCGACGCCCGTCGCCACCCGCCGGCCCTCCGTCGGCCCGGTCTGCTCGAACAGGCCTGCCGAGGTGGCCGTGCCACCGCGGAGGATCCACAGCTGATAGGCCTGGTCGGCCGGCAGCGGCGGCAGGTGCGACAGGTTGACGATGGCGGTGTCCTCGCCCGGCACGTACAGGACGCGACCGGTCACGCCGGGGGCGTCCGAGGTGCCGGCGACGGCCAGCGTGGCGACGGCCGGCTCCGGAGAGCCGGAGTCGTGGCTCAGCACCACCGCCACCCCCACGAGCAGCACCAGGGCGGCGAACGCGACGGCGATCGCCGGGCCGGGGGTCAACCAGCGCCGCCAGGAGGGCCGCCGGGGGTCCGTCCGCACCGCGGCGACCGGTGGCGCGGCGGCCTCGGCGTCGGCGGCCCGCTGGGCGGCCTCGGCCCGGACGGTGCTCATCAGCGACTCGCGCAGGCCGGGCGGGGGCGCGTGCTGGGGGACGTCCACGGCCAGCAGGTGGGCCCCGGCGCGCAGGGACTCGAGCTCCTCGCGGCACACCGCGCAGCGGGCGGCGTGGGCCTCGACGCGCGCCGTCTCGGTGGGGTCCGCCGCGCCCAGGGCGACGGCGGCCAGCAGGTCGTGGATGGCGTCGTGCTCGGTGGTCACGAGGGCGACACCTCCGCCGCTCCGAGCCCTCGCCGCAGGCGCTCCAGGCCGAGGCGCATCCGGCTCTTGACCGTGCCCAGCGGCAGGCTGAGCATCTCCGCGATCTCGTGGTGCGTGAACCCGCCGAAGTAGGCGAGCCTCAGCACCTCGTGCTGCTCGGCGGGCAGGGTCCCGAGCTCGTCGCGCACCGAGCCCGCCATCGCGCTCTCGACGCCCAGCGTGGCGGTGTCGGGCGCGTCCGGGCGGCGCAGCTCCACCTGCCTCCAGCGCCTCCTGGCGCCGCGAGATCGCGCCGAGCGTCCGCAGCCGATCCACCCCGCGGTTGTGGAGGATCGAGAGCATCCAGGTGCGCACGCTACCCCGGTTCGAGGCGTAGCCGCCGGCGCCGCGCCAGACCGCCAGGAAGGCGTCCTGCACGAGGTCCTCGGCCGACTGGCGGTCGCCCAGCAACCGGAACGCGAGGGAGAAGGCGACCGTGGAGTGGCGATCGTAGATCACCTCGAAGGCGTCGGGGTCGCCGCGCTCGACCAGCGTGAGCAGATCCTCATCGGCCAGGCGGGTCAGCGCCTCGGGGGTTTTGCGGTCTCCCATCTCACGATGCTACGGACGACGGTCGCCACCGGATCACTCATCGGTTGACGCCGGGGGATCGGCCAGCAGGCGCGCCTCGGTGTACCGCAGCAGCCCGACGGCCTCGTGGCGCGGCATGCCGGGCGTCTGGTCGTGGCTGTAGATCGTGGCGCCCAGCGGGTTCTCCTCGTCCGGCGGCAGGTTGACCACGTACATCACCATCAGCCGCGAGATCGTCGCTCCGGGGATCGCGTCGCCCAGCGCCGTGATGTGGTCGAGCGCCCGCATCAGCGTCTGGCCGGCCGTCTCGCCGAGCGCGCCCTCGTTCTTCTCCGGAAAGCCGCCCTCGAGCATGGTCCGCACCTCCGCCTCGGCATTGTCGAGGCGATCCTCGCACTCACGGCCGGCCCTGTTCAGGGCTCCCAGTGGCGCGCGGCCAGGGCGGCGGCCACGTCTTCCTCGCTCACCGCCCGGCGATACCTCCGGGCCGCGCCGACCGGGGCCACGCCCAGGTGCCGGTCGATCATCGGCGCCGGAAGGCCTTCCTCGGCGAGCTCGGCGGCGTTCGCGTAGCGCAGGGCGAGGGGGTGGACGCGCTTGCCGATGCCCGCCCGCCGCGCCAGACGGGGCAGGAGCTCGCGGACGTACGCCGCCTTGAGGGGCTCACCCGCGAGCGTGCAGAACAGCGGCCGCTCGTCGCCGATGCCGCGCTCGCGACGCCGGACGATCCAGGCCGCGATGAGCCTGCGGGTCGCCGCGTCGACGCCGGTCACGCGGCGCGTGCCCCCCTTGCGCGGCGGGACGGTGACGGTGGCGCCCGTGAGGTCGACGTCGCCGGGCACCAGCGCGAGGGCCTCGCCCGGGCGCAGGCCCGAGCGGTACATCATCGCCACCAGCGCGCGGTTGCGGATCCCGGTGGGGGCCCGGCCGGACGAGGCGCGCACCAGGGCGGTCGCCTCGGCGGGGGTCAGGAGCTCGTCGCTGACCGGCTCCCGACCGCCGGGGTCGAGGGGAGAGGGCAGCGGCGGCCGGGGGGCCTGCTCGGTCGTCAATGGGTCGTCCTTCTGGGAGATGGTCGCCGCGCCGATCTGATGGAAGTTGCAGCTTTTGGCAGGTTGATCCTTCTATTGGAGTGACGCCTTGGCTGTCAACCGCTGGTTTTCACGGGCCCGCGTCACCCCGAGGTTGACGGTCGGCCGTCCGCGGGGGTAGCCTGGGGGCGTCTCGGGTGGCTGGTCGTCCGCGAGGGCGCGAGAGGGAAGCCGGTGGGAGTCCGGCGCGGTACCGCCACTGTCACCGGGAGCGGCGCGGCTGGGCGGAAAGCCAGCCACTGGGGGCGACCCCGGGAAGGCGCGGCGCCGCTGCGAACGGAAGCCAGGAAACCTGCCTCCGCCCGAGCACCGACACAGCTTTCGGAGAATGGAGCCGTTGGTGCGACGACGCTGGGGCGTTCTGCCCGTGCTGGTTGTGCTCGCGCTCGCCGCCGCGCTGCTCGCCGGCTGCGAGGAGCGCGCCCAGGAGG
The DNA here is from genome assembly GCA_963806585.1 of uncultured Thermoleophilia bacterium. GTDB lineage: Bacteria > Actinomycetota > Thermoleophilia > Miltoncostaeales > Miltoncostaeaceae > Miltoncostaea. The sequence goes on from CAWDYN010000002.1 coordinate 120,498, forward strand.
CGCCCGCGGCGGGCGCCCCCGCCGCCACCCTGGTGGCCACGGCCGACTACGGCGCGCGCGAGCTGCTGTCCACGCGCGTGGCGTCCGGGCAGTCGGTGATGCGGGCCCTGCGCGGCGCCACCGAGGTCGAGACGCGCTACGCGGGCGGCTTCGTCCAGGGGATGCTCGGCCGCACGGGCGACCCCGACGGTCCCTCGGACTGGTTCTTCTTCGTCAACGGGGTCGCCTCCGGCGTGGGGGCCAAGGACGTGCGCCTGTCCGAGGGCGACGCCGTCTGGTGGGACTACCGCGACTGGGGCTTCCTCATGTCGACGCCCGCGGTGGTCGGTGCGTGGCCCGCCCCGCTCGTCACGGCCGGCGGGCGCGGGGACCGCCCGGTGGCCGCCGATCCCCCCCTGGCCGGGGCGCTCGCGGCCGACGGCGCCGAGATCACCAGCGGGCCGTCGCCGTGGCGGGCGCGGGTGGGCGCGAGCGGCGCCCTGGCCGCCCGCGATCCGGCGTGGCGGCGGGCCCTGGCCGATCCCGACGCCGCGGGCCTGACCGTGACCGTGGAGGACGGCCGCATCATCGCGCTGGCGCCCGACGGCTCCGGGCGCGCGCCGGTGCCGGGCGCCCGCGCCCTGATCGCCGCGGTGCCCACCCGGCCCGACGCGCGCGACGGCGTGCTGATCGCGGTGGCCGGGCTCGACGCCGCCGCCGCGCGCGCCGCCGCCCGGGCGCTGGCCGCGCACCCCGAGATGCTCGCCCACCGCTACGCCCTCGCCCTCGACGGGGCGGGCAACCCGCTGCGCGCGGCGGGGCGGGAGGGCCCGTGAGGAGGGCGCCCGGGCCCCTGTGCCTGCTCGGGCTGGCGGCGATCGTGATCGCCTTCAGCACCGACCACCCGCTCGTCCTCGGGGCCGTGGCCCTCGGGGCGGTGGCCCTGTTCATGGCGGCGCCGGGACGGCCGAGCCGCCTGTTCCTGGTCGGAGGGGCGGTCAGCGGCCTGACGCTCGCCCTGCTCAACCCCTTCGTCGGCGCGCAGGGCGACCATATCGTCTGGCGCGGCCCCGAGGTGGCGGTGATCGACCTCGAGATCACGCTCGAGGAGATCGCGGCGGGCGTTGCCATCGGCGTGCGGCTGTTCGCCGTCGCGGTGATCGTGGGGGCCGTCCTCGCCCACATGGACGCCGATCGCCTCCAGGCGCAGGTCGCACGGGTCGCCCCCCGCTCGGCGCTGACATGCGCCCTCGCGGCCCGGCTCATCCCGACGCTGCAGCGCGACGCGCGCGCGATCTCCGAGACCGCGCGGCTGCGGGGCGTCGCGCTCTCGGACGGCGGCTGGACCCGGCGCGCGCGCAACGCCGCCCCGCTCGCCCTCCCCCTGCTCGGCTCCAGCCTGTCCCGCGGCCTGGACGTCGCCGAGGCCATGACCGCGCGCGGATACGGGGCGGGGCCGCGCACGCGCGTGGCCGAGGCCGGCCACACCGCCGTCGAGCGCGCCGTGCTGGCCATCGCGCCTCGCCCTGTCCGCGGTGGCCGCCGCCGCCCTCGCGCTGGGCGCGGTCTCCTACGCCTACTACCCGCGCCTGGAGGGTCCGGTCGCCGCCGGGCCGGCGCTCGTGGCGGCGGCGACCCTCGCGCTGCTGCTCGGCGCCTGTCTCGCGCTGCGCCGGTGAGCGCCGCCAGCGCCCGGGCCCTGCGGTTCACCTACGGCGGCGGGGCCGCCCCCGCGCTCGCGCGGTGTCGACCTGGACGTCCTGGCCGGCGAGGTGCTCCTGCTCGAGGGGCCCTCGGGCGAGGGCAAGTCCACGCTGCTGCGCGCCCTGTGCGGGCTGGTCCCCCACTTCCACGGCGGGCGCTTCGCCGGCAGGGTCGTGGTGGACGGCCACGACACGCTGCGCACGGCGCCCGCGCGCGTCTGCCGCATCGGCGGGGATGGTCTTCCAGGACCCGGAGTCCCAGGCCGTGCTCGGGGCGGTCGAGCGCGACGTCGCCTTCGGGCTGCGAGAGCGCCGGCATCCCGGCCGAGCGTGATCCCGGCGCGGGTGGCCGAGGCGCTCGAGATGGCGGGGGCGGCGCACCTGCGCGATCGCGCGATCGGCGAGCTCTCGGGCGGCGAGCGCCAGCGGGTCGCGCTGGCCGCCGTCCTGGCCCCCGGCCCGCGGGTGGTGCTGCTCGACGAGCCCACCTCCCAGCTCGACGAGGACGCCGCCGCGGCGCTCATGGACGTGCTGCGCGACCTGGCCGCCGGGGGGGCGGCGGTCGTGATCGCCGAGCACCGCGCCGACCGCGCGCGCGCCGACCGCCGACCGCGTGCTGGCGGTGCGCGCCGGCCTGCTGGCCGACCCCGACCCCGCCGGTCCGGCGGCCGCCGCCCGCCCCTCGCGACCGGCCGGCGGCCCGGTGCGGGCGCGGATGGAGGGCATCGTCGCCGGCCATCCCGGGCGCCCGGTGCTGCGGGGCGCCAGCCTGGAGGCGCGGGCGGGGGAGGTCGTGACGATCTCCGGCGCCAACGGCAGCGGCAAGTCCACGCTGCTGCGGGTGCTGGCCGGGCTGCACGCGCCCGAGGCCGGCGCGGTCACGCTGGACGGCCGGGACGTCACCGCGCTCGCCGCGGAGCGTCGCTTCCCCGCGATGGCGCTCGTGGCCCAGGATCCCGGGCGCCACCTGCTCACCGAGCGGGTGGACGCCGAGCTGGCGAGCGGCCTGCGCGCGAGCCCGCTCTCGGCGCGCGAGCGGCGGGAGCGCGTCGGCATCATGCTCGAGGAGCTCGACCTGGCGGACGTGGCCGCGCCGCCACCCGCTCGACCTCTCGGTGGGCCAGCGCGAGCGCGTCGCCCTGGGCGCCGCGCTGGTGGCCGATCCGGGCGTGATCGCCCTCGACGAGCCCACCCGCGGCATGGACCCGGTCCGCAAGGCGGCGCTGGCGCGCGCTGCTGCGCGCGCGCGCGGCCGAGGGCGCGGCGGTGGTCGTGGCCACCCACGACGCGGCCTTCGCCCGCGCGGTCGGCGATCGCGCGCTGGCCATGGCGGACGGCGTGCTCGGCGCCCGCCCGCGCGCCCGCGCCCGCGGGGGCCCGGTGAGCGCGTCGCGCCACGCTCGTGGCGGGCCTCGGCCTGCTGCTTGGTCCTGGGGCTGGTCGCCCTCGAGCGCGGCGGGGTGGACGGCGCCGCGGCCAAGGAGCTGGCCCTCGTCGCGACCCTGGGCGCCGTGGGCGCCGCGGGCCGGGTCTTCTTCTCGCCGTTCCCGGGGGTGCAGCCGGTCACGGTCATCTGCCTGGTGACCGGCGCCTCGCTCGGTCCGCGCGCCGGCCTCGCGGTGGGTCCGATCGCGGGACTGCTCTCGAACAGCTTCCTCGGCCAGGGCCCGTGGACGCCCCCTCAGATGGCCCTCTGGGGGCTGGCGGGCCTGTCGGGCGCGCTGCTGCGCCCGCTCTGCACGCGGGCGGTGGGACTCGCCGTGGTCGGGTTCGCCTGGGGCTTCCTGTTCGGCTGGGGCATGAACCTCTGGTTCCTCGCCTCCTTCGGTCCCGACCTCAGCCGGGCGAGCATGGCGCTGGTGAGCGCCCGCAGCCTGCCGTTCGACCTCGCGCACGCGACCGGCAACGCGATCCTGGCGCTCGCCATCGGCCCGGCGCTGCTGCGCCTGCTCGAGCGCTACGCCCTGCGGATCCGCACCGAGGTGGTCATCGACGGCCCAGATCGCGCGCGCGCGCCCGCAGATCCGCCCGCGCCCGCTCCGCCCGCGCCCGTGCCTCCGCGCTGAGCTCCCGCGCCGCCGCGATGCGCTCGCGGCACTCGTCGATCATCGCCGCGACCTGGTCCGGAGCGGACGAGCCCGGTCTGACGGCGGGCGGCGGCGCAGGCGGCGGGGTCGAGCGCGGCGGCGAGCGCCTCCGCCGAGATCTCCACCGGGCGCCCCACCGCGTCCTCGGCGGCCCGCGACAGGCGCTCGGGCGTGAGCGCGCCGGGGGAGAGGCCCTCGTCCACCAGCGCGCGCACCGCACGCCCCACGACGTGGTGGGCGGTGCGGTAGTCGAGACCGGCCTCCACGGCCAGCACGTCGGCGACGTCGGCGGCCGCGGTGAAGCCCTCGCGGGCGGCCCGCTCCCAGCGCTCGGGCGCGATCGTCATGCCGCGCCACCACCTCGGCCGCCAGGCGCGTGACGGCGACCGACTCCTCGAGCAGCCGGGGCACGCTGCCGTTGAGCAGGTGGAAGTGGTCGGTGCGGGCCGAGCCGGTGTGCAGCGTCACCAGCGCCGCCGTCAGGTCTCCCGCCGCGATGCCCGCCTGGGTGCGGATCACCGCCAGCGCGTAGGGATTGCGCTTCTGCGGCATCAGGGCGCTCGCGCGGCTGTGGCGGTCGGCCAGCTCGAGCGGCGGCGAACTCCTGGCTCGCCAGGATCTCGAGGTCCTGCCCGAGCTGCGAGCCGTGCGTGGCCGCCGTGGCGATGGCCGCGATGAGCGTCACGTAGCCGTCGGACTGCCACATCGCGTCCTTGGCGTGGGTCACGACCCCGGCGCAGCCGAGCAGGTCGGCGAGGCGCTCCCGGTCGAGCGGCCAGCGCGATCCGGCGCTGCCGCCCGACGCCCGGCGACGCTCAGGTCGAGCCAGGCGTGCGAGAGCCACAGGCGCTCGGCGTCGCGCAGGGCCGGGTAGGCGTAGGCCAGCAGCAGGTGGCCGATCGTGGTCGGCTGGGCCGGCTGGAGGTAGGTGTAGTCGGCCGCCAGGTCGCCGGCGTGGCGCCCGGCCTGGGCGACGAGCGCCGCGGCCAGGTCGAGGGTGGCGTCGTGCAGGTCGAGCGTGCCCTCGCGGGCGCACAGCCGCAGGGCGACGCGGAAGGCCTCGCGGCGCGGGCGCCCGGCGCTCAGCCAGCCCGCCGCCGCCGCGCCCACGCGCGCCTTGAGCTCGTGCTCGCGCGAGTTGAAGGCGTCGCCCAGCTCGGCGCGCCACGGGAACTCGGCGGCCGGGATCGCGTCCAGGGCCAGCAGGCCCTCGAGCAGCCCCCGCGCGTCGTCGTCGGCCACCGCGCCGCCCTCCACCAGCGCCACCGCGTGCGCGAGGTCGGCCAGCGGAGAGCCACGGGGCAAGGCGCGGGCCGTGCCCGATCTCATGGGCGTAGCCGGCCCGCACGAGCTCGTCGGCGGGGCCGCCGGTGAGGCGCCCGCCCGCGCCCAGATAGTCGTCGCTCACGCGCGGAACCCTAGTGCCAAAACGCCCGGGTTGACATCGCGGCCGCCGATAGGAATGCTGCCAGCCTTATAAGACTGATAAGTCTCATGTATCCATTGACCGCAACGACACGGGAGCCTGAGTGTGAGCGCTCGACCCTGGACCAGGTTCATCGCACTGCCCGCCATCGCCCTGCTGCTGGCCCTCGCCCTCCTCGCCGGGTGCGGTGACGACGACGCCTCGTCGTCGGCCGCCACCGGCACGGGCGCCTCGGCGGGCGGGAAGCTGACGATCGTCGGGTACTCCGTCGCCCGCGAGGTCTACGCCGACCTGGTGCCGGGCTTCCAGTCGACCCCGGCCGGCGAGGGCGTCAACTTCGAGCAGTCGTACGGCGCCTCGGGCGAGCAGAGCCGCGCCGTCGCCGACGGCCTGGCCGCCGACATCGTCGCCTTCTCGCTGGAGCCGGACATCACGCGGCTCGTGGACGCCGGCCTCGTGGACGCCGACTGGAACGCCGGGCCCGAGAAGGGCTTCGTCAGCGACTCGGTTGTGGTCTTCGTGACCCGCAAGGGCAACCCCAAGGGCATCAGGACCTGGACCGACCTCACCAAGGACGGCATCGAGGTCATCACGCCCAACCCGTTCACCTCGGGCGCCGCCCAGTGGAACATCCTCGCCGGCTACGGCGCGGAGTCGAACGTCGGCAGGGACGAGGCGGCCGGCCTCAGCTACATCGACGCCCTGTTCGAGAACGTCCCGGTGCAGCCGGCCAGCGGCCGCGAGGCGCTGCAGATCTTCGAGACCGGCAAGGGCGACGTCCTCCTCTCGTACGAGAACGAGGCCATCGCCGCCCAGGCCGCCGGCGAGGACATCGACTACGTGATCCCCGACGACACGATCCTGATCCAAAACCCCGACGCCGTGGTCAACACGTCCGGGAACCCGCGGTCGGCCCAGGCCTTCCTGGACTACCTGCACTCGGACGCGGGCCAGAGGATCTTCGGGGAGCACGGCTACCGCCCGACCAGCCCCGACGTGGCCAAGGAGTTCGACTTCCCGACCCCGCCCGGGTTGTTCACCATCGACGAGCTCGGCGGCTGGTCGGCCGTCAAGAAGGAGTTCTTCGACCCCGAGAACGGGAAGGTCACCAAGATCTTCCAGGGGCAGGGCATTGCCACCGGCAAGTGACGCCGTCGCGCGATCCCCGCGCGCGCACTGGCCGGCACGAGCGGGGCGCTCCGGCGCCCCGCTCGCCATCGGCGCCGCCGTCATCTACATGAGCCTGATCGTGCTGATCCCGTTCGCAGCCCTGATCGACGGGGCCTTCGAGGACGGCTGGAGCAGCTTCTGGGACGCCATCTCGTCCGAGCAGGCCATCTCCGCGCTGTGGCTCACGGTGAGCTGCTCCCTGGTGGTCGTCGTCGTCAACGCGATCATGGGGACCCTCATCGCCTGGGTGCTGGTGCGCGACCGGTTCCCGGGCAGGTGGCTGGTCAACGCCCTGATCGACCTGCCGTTCGCCCTCCCCACCATCGTCGCCGGGGTCACCCTGCTCGCGCTCTACGGCCCGGGCAGCCCCTTCGGCGTCAACATCGCCTTCACCCGCGTCGGGATCATCGTCGCGCTGCTGCTGGTCACGCTGCCGTTCGTCGTGCGGGCCGTTCAGCCGGTGCTGCTGGAGCTGGACCAGGAGATGGAGCAGGCCGCCGCGTCGCTGGGCGCCAGCCGCTTCACGATCTTCCGCCGGGTGGTCTTCCCCAACATCATCCCGGCCCTGCTCGGCGGCAGCGGCCTGGCGTTCTCGCGGGCGCTCGGCGAGTTCGGCTCGCTGGTGCTGATCGCGGGCAACATCCCCTTCGAGACCCAGGTCTCGTCGCTCTACATCATCAACCTGATCGAGGGCAACGAGGGGGGCACCCCGGTCGCCGCCGCGGCCGTGTCGGTGTCGCTGCTTGCGCTCTCGCTCGCCTCCCTGCTGCTGCTCTCCGGCCTCGAGCGACTGCTGAGCCGCCATGCCCGCTGACCTCGGCTCCGGGGGCGTGGGCGCGCGGGTCGCGCGATACGGCCTGCGCGGCGTCGCCCTCGGCTACCTGCTGTTCCTGCTCGTGCTGCCGGTGTGGCTGGTGGCCTGGTACTCGTTCGACCACGGCGTCAACGTCTTCTGGGAATCGGTCACGAGCCCGGAGGCCCTCCACGCCCTCTACCTGACGATCCTGATCACGCTCATCGCCGTGCCCCTCAACACGGTGTTCGGGATCATCGCCGCGCTCATCCTCGTGCGCCGGCGGGTGCCGGGCCGCAGCGTCATCAGCGCGCTCATCGACCTTCCCCTCGCGCTGTCGCCGGTGGTGGTCGGCCTGTGCGTGGTGCTCGTGTGGGGCAAGTACGGCTGGTTCGGCTTCGTGCAGAACGACTGGGGCTACCAGGTCGTGTTCGCGCTGCCCGGCATGGTGCTGGCCACGGTGTTCGTGTGCCTGCCCTTCGTCGTGCGCGAGGTGGTCCCGGTGCTGCGCGAGGTGGGAACCGACCAGGAGGAGGCCGCGTCCATCCTGGGGGCCGGCGGGTTCCAGACGTTCTGGCGCATCACCCTTCCGGCGATCCGCTGGGGGGTGATCTACGGGGTGGTCCTGACCACCGCGCGGGCCCTGGGCGAGTACGGCGCGGTGGCGGTCGTCTCGGGCCGGATCTCCGGCAAGAGCGAGACGATGACGCTCTTCGTGGGCCAGCAGTATCAGCAGATCGGCGCCGACAGCCAGACCGCCGCGTACTCCGCGTCACTGGTGCTTGTGCTTCTAGCTGTTATAACCGTTCTTTCTATGAACCTGCTCGTCAGGAGAGGGGGGGCCGATGGCGATCGTGGTCACTGAGGTCAGCAAGCGCTTCGGAGATTTCGTGGCGCTGGACGACATCAACATCGACGTCCCCAGCGGGTCGCTCACCACCCTCCTGGGCCCCTCGGGGTCGGGCAAGTCCACCCTGCTGCGGGTCATCGCCGGTCTCGAGACGCCCGACAGCGGCACCGTCGAGATCATGGGCGAGGACGCGACCACCCGCCCGCCCCAGAGGCGCGGCGTCGGCTTCGTCTTCCAGCACTACGCCGCCTTCACGCACATGACGGTCCGCGACAACGTCGCCTTCGGCCTCTCGATCCGCAAGCGCCCCAAGAGGGAGATCGCCGAGCGCGTCGCCGAGCTGCTGTCGCTGGTCCAGCTGGACGGGCTCGCCGACCGCTACCCCAGCCAGCTGTCGGGCGGCCAGCGCCAGCGCATGGCCCTGGCCCGCGCCCTGGCGGTGGAGCCCAAGGTGCTGCTCCTCGACGAGCCCTTCGGCGCGCTCGACGCCCGCGTGCGCAAGGAGCTGCGCGCGTGGCTGCGGCGGCTGCACGAGGAGGTCCACCAGACGACGATCCTGGTCACCCACGACCAGGAGGAGGCCATGGAGGTCTCCGACACGATCGTCGTCATGGACAGGGGCACCATCCAGCAGGTGGGCGGTCCGCGCGACCTCTACGAGCGCCCGGTCAACCAGTTCGTGATGACGTTCATCGGCCCGGTCAACCGGCTCGACGACACCTTCGTGCGCCCCCACGACATCGAGCTGCGCTCGGCGCCCAACGGCGTCACCGCCCGCGCCCGGGTGGAGCGCCTCATCTACCTCGGCTTCGAGGTCCGGGTGGAGCTCCGGCGCGAGGACGGCGAGCGGCTCCACGCCCAGGTCACCCGCAACGTGGCCGACGACCTCGGCCTCGAGGAGGGGGGCGAGGTCTTCGTCACCCCCACCAACGCGCGCAGCTTCGCGGGCGCGGGGATCTAGGCCGATCCTCGGACACCCGCACCGCGCTCAGGCGGCGGGCAGCTCCTCGATCTCGACGAGCACGCCACGGACGCCGGAGACGTCGAGCAGGCGCTGGACGGCCTCGGAGGGCTTGAAGATGAGCACCTCGGGGGCGCCCTCGCGGCTGCGCTCGTACGCGGCCAGCAGGGCCCCCAGGCCGCGGCTGTCCATGAAGGTCACATCCGCGAGGCCGACGACGACCGGGCCGAGGCCACGCTGGGCGTCCGTCAGCGCGCGCGAGACCTCCGGGAGGGCGAGCGCGTCCAGCACTCCCGCCACGCGCACCACGGTAGTGTCGCCCCGCGCCTCGACGAGGATCTCGACGTGCTCGGCGGCCATGGCGCGGCACACTAGCAGGCACCGCGATATCCCCAATCCGCCGCCGTCACGGTAGTCTTCCGCGGGTTCGAGCGACCGAGGAGCTGTCATGAGGGGCCTACCGATCTGGATGCTGACGCTGCTGGCGGTGCTGACCGCCCTTCTGCTGGTCGGCGGCTGGCACGACCGCCACGAGGCCGGCATCCTGCCCTTCCTGCTCGGCATCGCCTTCGCCCTCTTCACGCTGGCGGCCGTCGGTGGGCGGGTGCGGGGCGACGAGGACTGACCCGGGGCGGACCCGTCGGCGGGCACGGCGCCCGCGCCATCGTCACGCGTCCGACATTCGAGCGGGAAACGTGCGCCACCGGGCGTGAGCGCCGGAGGGCCCGGTGGGGGACAATGGTCCCGTGACCGCCCGCCCGCCCGAGGACCGCGACGAGCCCCTGCGTCGCGACGTGCGGATGCTGGGCGACCTGCTGGGACAGGTGCTCGTGGAGCAGGGGGGCCCCGAGCTGCTCGAGACCGAGGAGCGCCTGCGCCTGCTCAACCGCGAGCTGCGCAGCGACCCCGACGGCCCTGACGTCGCCGAGCGCGAGCGCGAGGTTGACGAGGTCGTGAACTCCCTCGACGTGGCCACCCAGGTCGGCGTCATCCGGGCCTTCTCGATCTACTTCCAGCTGGTGAACGCTGCCGAGCAGCACCACCGCGTGCGCCGGCGCCGTGCGCGCGACGCCGAGCGGGAGGCCGAGGGGCGGGCGCAGCCCGAGAGCCTCGCCGCCGCGGTGGCCGGCCTGGCCGGCCGCGGCGTGGCGCCGGGACCGGTGCAGTCGGCGCTCGAGCGCATGAGCATCGAGCTCGTCGCCACGGCCCACCCCACCGAGATCACGCGCCAGAACGTGCTCGACAAGCACATCCTCGTCAACGGGTGCCTCGAGGAGCTCGATGCCTCGCGCTCGCCCGGCGAGCGCCGCGAGACGGTCGAGCGTCTGCTGGAGGCGATCACCGTCCTCTGGCAGACGGACGCGATGCGCTCGGAGCGACCGCGCGTGATCGACGAGGTGCGCCGGGTGCTCTTCTTCTTCGAGCACATCCTGGTGGACGCCGCCGGGGCCGTGCAGGAGGAGCTGGAGCGGCTCCTCGCCGAGCACTACGCGGGCGTGCGGCCCCCGCGCGGCGTGCTCACCTTCGGCTCGTGGGCCGGGGGCGACCAGGACGGCAACCCCAACTGCACGCCCGACCTGATCCCCGCGGCGCTCGGCCGCCACCGCGACGCCGCCATCCGCAGCCTGCGCGACCGCGTCACCCAGCTCGGCGCGGAGCTGGCGATATCGGTGCGGATGGTGGGCGTCAGCGACGAGCTGCTCGCGTCCATCGCGGCCGACGAGGCCCGGATGCCGGTCGCCTCGGAGGAGGTCCTCGCGCGCAACGCCGCCGAGCCCTACCGCCGCAAGCTCTCCTACGTGTGGGAGCGCCTGGACCCCGACGGCGAGGCGCCGTACGCCGACCCCGACGAGATGGTGGCCGACCTGCGCGTGGTCGAGGCGTCGCTGCTCGAGCATCGGGGCGAGCGCATCGCGCGCCGCGGCCTGGCGCGGCTCCTGCGGCAGGTGGAGACCTTCGGCTTCCACACCGCGCGCCTCGACGTGCGCCAGCATTCGGCCCGCATGCGCGAGGCGGCCGAGGCGCTGGTGGCCCACGGCCCGGACGCCCTGCCCCCGGCCGCCGCCGAGGTGGTCGAGACCTTCCACGAGCTGCGCCGGGCGATCGACGTCCACGGCCCGCGCGCCGCCGGGACCGTGATCGTGAGCTTCACCCACGAGGCCGAGGACCTGCTCGCCCCCCTCGCCCTGGCCCGCCACGCGGGCCTCGTGCGCGAGGTCGACGGGCGCCTCCACTCGGACGTCGATCTGGTGCCGCTGTTCGAGACGATCGGCGACCTGCGCCGGGCGCCCGGGATGCTGCGCGCCCTGCTCGGCTCGCCGGACTACCGCCGCAACGTCGAGGCCCGCGGCGAGCGCCAGACCGTGATGGTGGGCTACTCGGACTCCAACAAGGACGGCGGCTACCTGGCCGCCAACTGGGAGCTCTTCCTCGCCCAGGAGCGCATCGCCGACGCCTGCCGCCTCGACGGCGTGGAGCTGACCCTGTTCCACGGCCGCGGCGGCACCGCCAGCCGCGGCGGGGGCTCCACCTACGCGGCGGTCATGGGGGGCCCGATGGGCTCGCTCAACGGGCGCATCCGCATCACCGAGCAGGGCGAGGCGCTCTCGTTCAAGTACGGCCTGCCGCAGGTGGCCGAGCGCAACCTCGACTCGGTCGTGGCCGCCGTGCTCGAGCGGACGCTGGAGGAGGACGACGCCGGCGGCTTCCCCGGCCGCAAGCGGGTGTGGGACGAGGCGGCGGCCGAGCTGGCCGAGACGGCGATCGCCTCCTATCGCTCCCTCGTCTACGAGGACCCCGACTTCCTGCCCTACTTCGTGCAGGCGAGCCCGATCCGGGAGCTCGGCCTGCTCACCATCGGCTCGCGCCCCTCCCGGCGCCCGTCGGACGACGGCACCGGCGCCGACGAGGTGCGCGTGGAGGACCTGCGCGCGATCCCCTGGGTCTTCGCCTGGACCCAGAACCGGCACCTCCTGCCCTCCTGGTTCGGGGTGGGCACGGCGCTCGAGGAGTTCATGGGCCGCTACCGCACCGGGCGCGACGTGCTGCGCGAGATGTACGCCCAGTGGCCCTGGTGGCGCGCCATCATCGACACCTGCCACATGACCGTGGGCAAGGCCGACATGCGCGTGGCCGGCCTCTACGCGCGGCTGGTCGACGACGAGGCGCTGCGCGAACGCATGCTCGGACGGGTCACCGGCGAGTACCGGCGCACCGCCTCGGGGCTGCTGGCCGTGGTCGACCGCGAGCGCCTGCTCGACGACAAGCCGTTCCTGCAGACCTCGATCCGGCTGCGCAACCCCTACGTCGATCCCCTGCACGCCATCCAGGTGCGCCTGCTGCGCGAGTTCCGCGCCGCGCGCGACGCCGACGAGCGGGCGGCCCTGCAGCACCCGCTGCTGCTCACGATCAGCGGCATCGCCGCCGGACTCAGGAACACCGGCTAGGCGGCCGTCCACCCGGTACGATCCGCCGATGCCCACGAACCCGTACGGACCCAGCGACCCGGCCAAGCGCCACAGCGCGGCCATGACCGACGGCCCCGACCGCGCGCCCGCCCGGGCGATGCTGAAGGGCACCGGCTTCACCGACGAGGACCTCGCCCGCCCGATCATCGGCGTCGCGACGACCTGGATCGAGACGATGCCGTGCAACCTCAACCAGCGCGATCTGGCGCAGCACGTCAAGCGCGGCGTACGCGCCGCCGGCGGCACGCCGATGGAGCTGAACACGATCGCGGTCTCCGACGGCGTGTCGATGGGCACCGAGGGCATGCGCTGCTCGCTGGTCTCGCGCGAGGTGATCGCCGACTCGATCGAGCTGGCCGCCCGCGGCCACTCCTTCGACGGCCTCGTCTGCCTGGTCGGCTGCGACAAGACCATCCCGGCCGCGGTGATGGCGCTCGCGCGCCTCGACATCCCCGGGCTGGTGCTCTACAACGGCACGATCGCGCCGGGCCGCTACAAGGGGCGCGACGTCACGGTCCAGGACGTCTTCGAGGTCGTCGGCGCGCACGCGGCCGGCCGGGTGGGCCCGGAGGAGGTGCACGCCCTCGAGAACGTGGCGTGCCCCGGCGCCGGCGCCTGCGGCGGGCAGTTCACCGCCAACACCATGTCCATGGCCCTCGACATCCTGGGCATCAGCCCCGCCGGGCTCAACGGCGTCCCCGCGCTGCACCCGGACAAGGAGGCGGCGGCCGTGGCGGCCGGCGAGGTCGCCATGCGCCTCGTCCGCGACGACGTGCGGCCCTCGCAGATCATCACGCGCGACGCGATCGAGAACGCCATCGCCGGCGTGGCGGCCAGCGGCGGATCCACCAACGGGGTCCTCCACCTGCTCGCCATCGCGTGGGAGATGGGCATCGAGCTGTCGATCGACGACTTCGACACCATCGCCGAGCGCACCCCGATCGTCGCGAGCCTCACCCCGGGCGGGAAGTACGTCGCCACCGACCTCTACGAGGCGGGCGGCGTCGCCCTGGTGACCCGCGAGCTGCGCAAGCGCGAGCTGGTCCACACCGGCACCCGCAACGTCGACGGGCGCACCCTCGACCAGATCGCCGACGACGCCGAGGAGTCCCCCGGCCAGCAGGTCGTGCTCCCGATCGACGCCCCCCTGTCTCCCACCGGAGGCCTCGCGATCCTGCGCGGCAACCTCGCCCCCGAGGGGTGCGTGGTGAAGCTCGCGGGCCACGAGCGGCGCCACTTCGCCGGCCGGGCCCGGGTCTTCGACTCGGAGGAGGACGCCTTCGCCGCCGTCAAGGCGCGCTCCCTCGAGCCGGGGGACATGGTCGTCATCCGCTACGAGGGCCCCGCGGGCGGCCCGGGGATGCGCGAGATGCTGCACGTGAGCGCGGCGATCGTGGGCGAGGGCATCGGCGAGGAGGTCGGGCTCATCACCGACGGCCGCTTCTCGGGCGCCACCCACGGCCTGATGGTGGGCCACGTCGCGCCGGAGGCCTTCCGCGGCGGGCCGATCGCGGCCGTGCGCGAGGGCGACACGATCGTCATCGACGTTGACGCCCGCGAGCTGCGCCTGGACATCCCCGACGACGAGCTGGCCCGGCGCCTGGAGGGCTTCACGCCGCCCGCCCCGCGCTACACGCGCGGCGTGCTCGCCAAGTACGCGGCGCTCGTGTCCTCGGCGTCCGAGGGAGCGGTCACCCGCCCCCTCTAGGCCGGGACGCGCCTCGCCCTTCTTCAGCGACAGCCTCTGGGCGGCGCTCACCGCCCGGGGCACCGCCGGGGTCTACGGCGGGCTGATCACGCTCTCGGTCGTGGCGTCAACCTCGCTGGAGGAGGATCCGGGGCCGTGGCTGATCGCGATCACCGTGGCCCTCACGAACATCGTGTTCTGGGTCGCCCACGTCCACGCGACGCTGATCTCGGACTGGACCCACGAGGGCGGCCGCCCCGGATGGGGCGAGGCCCGCACGCGCATGGGCCACGAGTTCCCCCTGTTCATGGCCTGCCTTCCCACCCTCGTGGTGCTGGTGCTCTCCGGGCTGGGGTTCTACGACGTCGCGCTGGCCGTATGGCTCTCGCTGATCATCGGAATCCTGCTGCTGGCCGGGTGGGGGATCGCGATCGCCCGGATCGCCCGGCTCGGCGTGTTCGGCGCGGTCTTCGTCGCCGGTGTCAACGTGTGCCTCGGCCTGGCGATCGTGCTGCTCAAGGTCATCGTCTCCCACTAGCCCGTCCGCCGGGCGTGCGCGGCAGCGCCCCGGCGGGCTCCGCCTCTGGGCCGTCCTCGCGGCGCTGGTTCCACACGAACACGGCGACCGCGCCCACGAGGAGCACCAGCGCGACGTAGAAGTTGAGCCGCTGGCCCAGGAACATCCGCGACGGGTCCACGCGCAGCTGCTCCCAGAAGATGCGGCCCAGCGAGTAGATCGCCACGTACAGGCAGAAGAGGCCCGGCGGCCGGATCCGGAAGCGCCGGCCGATCCAGATCAGCAGCGCGGCCCCGGCGAAGTTCCAGAGCATCTCGTAGAGGAACGTGGGGTGGAACGTCGCGTTCAGGGGGTCGTCGTCGGGGCGGTAGCGTCCGTCACCTCCAGCGCCCAGGGCAGGTCGGTCGGTCCGCCGAAGAGCTCCTGGTTGAAGTAGTTGCCGAGCCGCCCGATGCCCTGGGCGATCAGGATGCCCGGCGCGGCGGCGTCCATGAAGGCGAGGACGCTCGCGCCGCGGCGATGCACCACGTAGGCGCCCACCGCCACCCCGAGCGCGACCCCGCCCCAGATCCCGAGGCCGCCCTCCCAGATGGCGAAGGGTGCGTACCACTGGTCCCCGAGCTGGTTCCAGCTGGTGACGTCGTGGTAGATCCTGCCGCCCACGATTCCCGCCAGCACCGACCACAGCGCCACCTCCAGCACCAGGTCCGGGTCGCCGCCCTGGGCGCGCCAGCGGCGCATGGTGACCAGGGTGGCGACGACCACGCCGGCCAGCAGGCACAGGGCGTAGAAGCGGACCTCGAATGGCCCCAGCTCGATCGCGCGGACCGAGGGCGCCGGGATGCTCGCGAGGAGTTGGGCGCCCGGCACGAGCGCGATGGTAGACGATCCTCGTCCCCGGACGACCTGAAAACAGTTATGGTACTCGCTCTCATTATTGTGAACGGCGCGACGACCGGGGGTGGGCGGTGGCACGAGGCACGAGGGTGGGCCGGTGGACGTGGCGGGCGCTGGCGGCGGGGGTGGCGGTGCTCGCGACGGTCGTCGCCCTGGCCGGGTGCGGCTCGGACGACGCCTCGTCGTCGACGCCCACCATCGTGGTGACCACCCCGATCCTGGGGAGCCTGGTGAGCGACGTGGTCGGGGACCGGGCGAAGGTCACCGTGCTCATGCCCAACGGCGCCGACCCGCACGAGTATCAGCCCTCGGCGAAGGACATCGAGGCGCTCGGCAGGGCCGACCTCGTCGTGGAGAACGGCCTCGGCCTGGAGGAGGGCCTCGAGGACGCGCTCGACCAGGCCCGCGACGACGGCGCCCGCATCTTCACCGCGACCGACCATGTCACGCTGCGCCCCTTCGACGCCGCCGACACCGAGGAGATCGCCGAGCACGGGCCCGACGATCCCCACATCTGGACGAGCCCGATCGCCATGCGCCAGATGATCTCGGGTCTCGCGCCGGTCCTCGCCTCCGACCTCGGCATCGACGTCGCCGCGCGCGCGACCGACCTCGAGGAGCGCCTCACGGCCCTCGACGGCCAGATCACCACGACGCTGGCGCCGATCCCGGTCGCCCGGCGCAAGCTGGTGACCGGCCACGAGTCGCTCGGGTACTTCGCCCAGCGCTACAACTTCGCCCTGATCGGGGCGCTCATCCCGTCGTTGAGCTCGCAGGCCCAGGTGAGCGCCGCCAACCTGGCGCAGCTGCGCGAGCAGGTCAGCGCCGAGGGGGTGCCGGCGATCTTCAACGAGGTCGGCACGCCCGCCGGCGTCGCCGAGGCGATCGCCGACCAGACGGGTGTCCCCGTCGTCGAGATCGCCACCCACGCGCTGCCCGAGGACGGGTCGTACTTCACCTTCATGCGCGAGATGGCGGCCGCCATCTCGCGCGGCCTCGACCCGCAGCCGGGTGCCGGCTGATGCGAGACTGAGCCGTGGGCCCGCTCATCGACCCCTTCGTGGACAACGAGTTCATGCTGCGCGCGCTGATCGCGGGGACGCTGGTCGCCCTCGCCTGCGCGGTGGTGGGCACGTTCGTGGTGCTGCGCGGGCTGGCGTTCATCGGCGACGCGCTGGCCCACGGGGTGCTGCCGGGCATCGCCGGCGCGATCCTGCTCGGGCTGCCGGGGCTCGCCGGCGCGCTCGTGGGCGCGGCCGTCATGATCGGCGGGGTCAACCTCGTCCGGCGCCGCTCGCGCCTGTCCGGCGACACCGCGATCGGGCTCCTGTTCGTGGGCATGCTCGCCCTCGGCGTGGTGATCGTCTCCCGCTCGGACTCCTTCACCGGCGACCTGACGCGCATCCTGTTCGGCGAGGTGCTGGGGATCTCGTGGGAGGACATCTGGATCCAGCTGGTCGCGACGGCCGCCGTGGCGGTCGTGGCCGCCGTCTGCGCCCGCCCCTTCCTGTTGCTGTCCTTCGATCGCGACCAGACCCGCGTCGCCGGCTTCTCGGCCGAGCTCTACGACTGGGTGATGCTGGGCGCCGTCGCGCTGACGGTGATCGTCTCGTTCCAGACCGTCGGCACGCTGCTGGTGTTCGGGATGCTGGTGGCGCCGCCGGCCACCGCGGCGCTGGTGGCGCGGCGCATCGGCGCGATGATGGCCATCGCGGCCGTCATCGGCGTGCTCTCGGTCGCGGCCGGCCTGCTGCTCTCGTACCACTACGACCTGGCGGCCGGCGCCTCGATCGTCCTGGTGGAGGTCGGCCTGTTCTTCGTCGTCCTCCTCGGGCAGGGCCTGCGCCGGCCGGCCGTCGCGGCGGCGCCCGCGTGAGCGCGGCGCCCGCGGTCCGCACCGAGGGCCTCGCCGTGGGCTACGACGGCCGCGCCGTCGTGCGGGACATCGCGATCGAGGTCGACGCGGGGACCACCCTCGCGGTGCTGGGCACCAACGGCTCCGGCAAGTCCACGCTCGTCAAGACGCTCGCCGGCCTGCTGGCGCCGGTGGCCGGATCGGCCCGGGTGCTCGGCGGCGCGCCCGGCACCCGGCCCGCGCAGGTCGGCTACCTGGGGCAGATCGCGCCCTCCGGCTTCGTCCTGCCGGTTCGCGCCGCGGACGTCGTCGCCATGGGGCGCTTCGCCGCCCGCGGGCTGCTCGGACGCATGCGCGCGGACGACCGCCGCCGGGTGGCCGACGGCATGGAGAGGATGGGCGTCACGCACCTCGCCGACGCGCCGCTGGCGTCGCTGTCGGGCGGGCAGCGCCAGCGCGTGCTCATCGCCCAGGCGCTCGCCTGGGAGGCCGACCTGCTCATCCTGGACGAGCCCACCGCCGGCCTCGACGCCGCGGGGCAGGAGCTGCTGGGCGTCGCCCTCGCCCGGGAACGCGCCCGCGGCGCCGCGGTCGTCGTGTGCACGCACGACATCGCGGACGCCCTGAACGCGGAGCGGGCGCTGCTGCTGGCCGGCCGCGTCGTGGCCTACGGACCCCCCGCCCTGGCGCTCACGCGCGAGCGCGTGATGGAGACGTTCGGCCTGGTGCTGGCCGAGCTGCCCGGCGGCCACGAGCTGGCGATGGACCCGGTCCACCGCCACGACCACTGATGGGGTCCGAGCGGTTCGTCATGCTGTCGCAATGCTCCTCCGCTCACCCATCGTCGTCCGCTCGGCGCGCCGGTTCGCGCATCACCGGTTGCGTCGCCTGGCCGGCACGGAGTCCGTCGCCTGGGCGATCCGGGTTCCCCTGGTCACCATCGCCATCACCGCCGCCGTGCTGCTCCTCGTCCCCCGCCTCGTCCGGAGCGACTCCCGCCGGCAGGGTTAGGGCGCGCCGCTCAGACGAGCCGGCAGGTCGCGCAGGTGCCGTGGACGGTCAGGTCGTGCCCTTCGACCCGGAAGCCCAGGCGCGCCGCACGCTCCGCGGCCCACGCCGCCAGGTCGCACTCGCCCAGCTCGGCGACCGAGCCGCAGGACGTGCACACCAGGTGGTGGTGATGGCCGCGACCGCAGAGCCGGTACACGACCTCGCCGCTCGGGCGGGTGATGGCGTCAACCGCGCCGGAGCGCACCAGCAGCTCCACCGTGCGCTCGGCGGTGCGCTCCCCGAGACCGGGGGCCCGACGCCGGCTGCGCGCCAGCAGCACCGCCATCGGCAGGCCGTCGCCGGCGCTGCCGAGCGCCTCGAGGACCGCCTCGCGCTGGGGCGTGCGACGCAGCCCGTCCGCGCTCAGGCGCCGCCACACGGTCTCGGTCGTCGACGCTCCCATCCCTCTCGATGATACGCGCGGCCGGGCGGGGCGCCCCATCCGGTCTGCGCCGGACGGGGCGAGGTCCGTCCCTTCGAGGATCCCCGTCCGGAGAGGTCCTCGAAGGGACGGCGACCCGCCCCGACGACGCTCCGCTCCCTACCGCTTCTTGACCTTGAACTGCACCACGAGCGTCTGGCGGTGCCCGTCGGCGGCCGTGATGCGCCACTTCACCCGGTAGGTCCCCGGCTGCCACTTGCGGCCGGGGCGCTTGAGCGTCGCCACCACGCGACGCGCGTTGGAGCGGTCGATCCGCGCCGTCTTCACCAGGTTGCCCTTGCCGTTGCGCGTGACGGTGACGCCGTTGAGGCGGCCCACCGGCTCGCCCAGGGTCACCTTCACCGTCGGCGGCAGCGTCCTGAGCACCGCCCCCTTCTTGGGGGAGGTGGCCGCGACTTCGTCATGTGCCAGGGCCACGCCGGTCGTCAGGGCCGTCGCGCACGCGACTGCTCCGAGCACGGCCACGAGGCTTCGTGCGGTCATTCGCTTCTCCATTCGGTGTGAGATCCGGGCGCCCGGCGTGCCGGGGCGCCCGTGGTCATGACGAGTGGAGGGCCGGCGGCCCGCGGCAGACCGGCGATCCGAGCGCGGCGGACGCCGGTATCGCGAACGTGGCGATCCGCGCCCGCGCGCGCGGCGCGCGCGCGGCGGCAGTCGACAGCCACCGGCGCAGCCTGCGGCCGATGGCCATCGCCCGCACGAGCAGGCCCTCCAGCCACACGAGGGCCGCGGCGAGGACGATCCCGGCGACCACGTGCGCGGCCAGCGCCGACGGGCCGAGGGCCAGGCCGGCCGCGTGGTGCGGCACGAGCCCGAACGCCCACGGGGCGATCCCCATCCCGAGGTGCACGGCGACCTGGGCGGCGCACATCGCCACGATGCAGGCCAGCGGCCCGCGCGGCCGGAAGCTCCGGCGCGGGCCCACCATCGCCACCATCGCGAGCAGCCCCATCCACACCACGGGCGTCGCAGGCGTCACGTCCAGGTCGCCCACCGCGACGCGGTGGGCGAGCATCGACACGGCCAGCGCCCCGCCGGCCACGGCCAGGCGGCGCGCCGCGAGGGCGTTTGCGGCGGAGAGGCGTGTCACATGCACAGGATGCCTCCCCGCGGCCCGCGCGGCGAGCCCTCCGGGCCGGTTCTGTGCCAGCATCGGTCCGTGAGACGTCCCCTGATGCTGATGTACGTCGCGGCCTTCCTGGCGCTGGCGATCGCCCTGACGGCCGTCGCCGGCGGCGGGGGCGCGTACCACACCGGCCACGCGGGACCCTCCGCGGACGCTCCCACCGACCTCTCGAGCCTGTGGGCGGTGCCGCCGGTCGAGGTGGCGGGGATCCTCATCCTCGGCGCCCTGTACACGCTGCGGGTCCGCCGGGTGGGGGGCGTGAGCGGCCTGCGGCGCCTGAGCTTCTACTCCGGCCTGGCCCTGATCCTGATCGCCATCTGCTCGCCGCTGGGGCGGCATCGCACAGCAGGGCCTCCTGACCGCGCACATGCTCCAGCACACCCTCATCGGCGCCGCGGCGCCCCTGCTCATCCTCCTCGGCCTCCCCCGGGGGTTCGTCACCGATCTCCTCAGTCCGGGGGCAGGTGCGCCGCCTCCAGCGCGCGCAGCATCCGCTGGTGGCGTTCCCCCTGTGGGTGGCGACCACCGTGATGTGGCTGCTGCCCGACATCCACCACGCGGTGCTCGAGTACGGCGCCCTGTGGATCCTGCAGCAGGTCTCGATCCTGATCTTCGGGCTCCTGCTGTGGGCCCCGGTGGTCGAGGTGCTGCCCGCCCCGGCGTGGTTCGGCACCGGCGTCAAGGCCGTCTACATGACCGGCGTGTGGTTCACGGGCCTGGCCATCGCCAACGTCTACTGGTTCTCGGGCACGGCGTTCTATCCGTCACACGCCGCCGCCGGCGCCGCCTGGGGCGTCGAGCCGCTGGAGGACCAGGCCAACGCCGGCACCGTGATGATGCTCATGCACTGCCTGCTCGCGTTCGGCGCGATCGCGGTCCTGTTCTTCCGCCAGGCGCGCGAGGGCGAGCTGCGCCAGCGCCTGCTCGAGGCGGGGATCGACCCCCAGCGGGTGGCGGAGGCCGTCCGTGCCGGCGACGGCCAGGCCCTCGCGCGTGCGCACGGGGTCTCCGTGCGCACGCGTGCGGGCATCGACTGAGCCGGAGGCTCCCGCTCAGCCCGCGACGAAGGGCGTCACGGCCGCCGTGGCCTCCGCGGCCGTGAGCACCTCGGGCCGCGAGCGGGTTGGGAACCAGGTCCCCACCGGCGCCCACCGACTTGAACGTCGTCAGGTGCTGGGCCTCGTTGGCCCCGATCTGCGCCGCGACCTTCTTGAGGCCGTTGTCGGACAGGGCGGGGATGGCCCCCATGTAGGCGCCCACGAAAGCGGTCTCGAGGGCCGTGCCGGTGGTGGCGATGCTCTTCATGGAGTCGAACGTGCCGTCCGGGTACGTGAACATCAGGCCGGCCGGCGCGTCCTTGCCGAGCACCTTGGCGAGGGCGTCGTAGTGGTCCTGCTCGTTGGCCTTCGCCGCGGTCATGTACGCGAGCACGTCGCCCGAGAACACCCCCGCGTCGATGGCCTTGCCGTAGAAGTCGATCGCCAGCAGCTCGGCGGTCGCCGCCAGGCTCGCGATCGCGGCGTCGCCGGTGGGCTTCGCTGCCGTGGTGCTCGCCATGGTGCTGGCGGCGCCGCTGTCGTCGCTGCCGCAGGCGGCGGCCGCGAGGGCGGTGGCGCCGACGGCGAGCACGAGCCCGCCGGTCGCGCCGCGGCGAAGGAACGTTGCGCGGTCCAGGGAGCTCACCGGGCTGTCCTCCTTCGGGGTCATGGGTGTCAGGTCGCCGCTCATGCGAGGAAGGGGGTCACGGCGGCGGTCGCCTGCTTTGCGGTGAGGCTGTCGGGGAAGGAGGGGTTGGGAACCAGCTTTCCTCCGTCGTCGAGGCGCCTGAAGGTGGTCAGGTGCTGCGCCTCGTTCGCGCCGATCTGCCCCGCGACGGCCTTCAGGTCGTTGCTCTTCAGCGCCTCGACGGCGCCGAGGTAGGCGCCCACGAAGGCGGTCTCGAGCGCGACCCCGGTCATGGCGATGCTCTTCGGCGCTCTTCAGCGTGCCGGCCGGGTACATGAACGTCAGGCCCTTGGGCGCCGCCGAGCCGAGCACCTTGGCGAGGGCGTCGTAGTGGTCCTGCTCGTTCTGCTTGGCCGAGTTCATGTAGGCGAGCACGTCGCCGGTGAAGAACCCGCTGTCGATGCCCTTGCCGTAGAAGTCGATCGCCAGCAGCTCGGCGGTCGCGGCGAGCTTGGCGATGGCCACGTCGCCCGATGCCTGCCCGAGGGCGGGTCCCGCCGCCGCGCCGAGGATGGTGCCCCCGGCGGCGAGCGCGAGCCCCCCCTTCACGCCGAGGGACAGGAATTCCCCCCGGCTGGTGGTCGTCGTCATGCCGTACCTCCCCGCAGATTTTCTTGTCGGGTCGCTTACGGGCGCGATGGGCCTGCGGATCACGCGCCCGGTCGCGGGGCGGGCTCGAGTGATCCATCCGGCGACGGCGGGCGTAACCCCTGTGTTCCACCACTCAAAGCACGGAGGAAACGTGTCCGATCACATCACCCTGGCGGCGCTCGACGCCGACGGCGCCATCCAGGAGGCGGCGTACGCGGTCGATCCGAGCGGCGCCGCCACGCGCGCCGACTTCTTCAAGAAGGCCGCACTCGGCGGCGGCGCGCTCGTCGCCGGCGGCGTGGTCTTCGGCGGCCTCCCGGCCCTCGCCCTCGGCGCTCCGTCGAAGGCGCAGGACGTGGCGATCCTCAACTACGCGCTCACCCTCGAGTACCTCGAGACGGCGTTCTACCGCCAGGCCCGCAGGTGGGCCGGCCTGAAGGGCGAGACGGCCCGCTTCGCCGCGGTCGCCGGCGCCCACGAGGCCGCGCACGTCAAGGCCCTCAAGCAGGTGCTCGGCTCCAAGGCCGTCTCCTCCCCGAGCTTCGACTTCGGTGACACGGTCCGCTCGCAGAAGGCCTTCCAGTCCACGGCCATCGCGGTCGAGGACCTGGGCGTGTCGGCGTACGCCGGCCAGGGCCCCCGGCTGAAGCAGGTGCCGGTGATCCAGGCCGCCCTGGCGATCCACTCGGTCGAAGCGCGCCACGCCGCCTGGATCCGGAGCATCGTCGGCAAGAACCCGGCCCCGAACGCGTTCGACCCGGCCCGCGACATGAAGCAGGTCCTGGCCGTCGCCGGCGGGTTCATCACCGGCTAGCCGGTCCATCCGAGCACCGGGCGGGCCGCTCCACGGCGGCCCGCCCGCGCAATCAACGAGGAAAGAGAGGGACCCGTCGTGTTCGACATCTCCCCGATCCAGATCGTCATCGTCCTGGCGATCGCACTGCTGATCTTCGGCCCCAAGCGGCTCCCCGACCTGGGACGCAACCTGGGCAAGGGCATCCGCGACTTCAAGGACGGCATCACCGGCGACGACACCGCCGCCATGAGCACCAGCCCGATGACCGCCGCCGCGCCGGCCCCCGCCGAGACGGCCGACGAGCCCACGGCCGCCGAGCTCATCACCGAGTCGGCGACGCCCGACGCGGTCACCGACGAGTCGCGCACCCACGCGTCCGTCTGAGCGGACGACGAGCGGAGGACCACCACCATGCCCCGGACACTCCGCATCGCCCCGAAACGGGTCAGGTCGGACGACCGACTGGACCTGACCGAGCACCTGGGCGAGCTGCGCCACCGCCTCATCGTGAGCGCGCTCGCCCTGGTGATCGCCTTCGCGGGGATGTACGCGATCCACGGACAGCTCATCGAGATCCTGACCTGGCCCCTCCCCGCGGACCACCAGGAGCTCATCACCCTGTCTCCGACCGAGCCCTTCTTCACCACCCTCAAGGTCTGCTTCTGGGCGGCGATCCTGGTGGCCCTGCCGGTGTGGCTCTACCAGGTCTACGCCTACGTGATCCCCGCGGTCTCCGACCAGCCGCGCCGCGTCATGATCGCGGTCGTCGACCGGCCTCGCCGGCCTCTTCTGCGCGGGCGTCGCCTTCGGCTACCTGGTCGTGCTCCCGGTGGCGCTCAACTTCCTGACCGGGTTCGGCGGGGACACGTTCAACACCCAGCTGCGCGCCGGCGAGTACTTCGGCTTCGCCACCACGATGCTGCTGGCCTCGGGGATCATGTTCGAGGTGCCCATCGCGATGGCCGCGCTGGCCCGCATGGGGGTCGCCAGCGCCGGGCTCTACCGCCGGCAGTGGCGCATCGCGCTGGTCGGGATGGCGGCCATCGCGGCCATCCTCCCCGGCGGCGATCCGATCAGCATGATGCTGCTGATGCTTCCCCAGTTCGTGCTCTACGGGATCGGCATCGGGCTCGCCGCCAAGTTCGGCCAGGCGCCCATCTGGAGACGATCGGACCTCGACCCGGTGTGAGTCCGCCCGGCACGACACGTCCGGTGGCTGGCAGACTGCCCGCATGGCAGCCATCGGACATGTCGCGCTCAGCGCCTGGAGCGGCGGCCGGTACATGCACTTCGGGGTCGCGATCGACGAGGACCGCCTCGTATCGCTCCTGCGTCCCGACGACGCGATCCACACGCTCATCACCGCCGACGTCTACGGCCAGGGCGGCGCGGACACGCTCGTCGGACGGGCGCTGGCCGGCCTCGCGCGCGACGACTACGCGCTGATCGGCGCCGTCGGCCACGACTTCTACGACGGCGAGCGGCGCGGCGCCAAGGGCTATCCCCGCTTCACGGATCGCGCCCTGCGGGATCGCTCCGGCTACGCCGACTACCTGCGCCGGGCCACCGAGCGCAGCCTGGAGCGGTGCGGCACGGACCACTTCGACGTCCTCCTGCTGCACAACCCCGACCGCCTCGGCTACACCTCCGAGGAGGTCTGGCGCGCGATGGCGGGCCTGCGCGAGGAGGGGCTCGCGGGGACGATCGGCGTCGCCCCCGGCCCCGCCAACGGCTTCACGCTCGATCTGATCGACTGCATGGAGCGCTTCGGCGACCGGATCGACTGGGCCATGATCATCCTCAACCCGCTCGAGCCGTGGCCCGCCCGCCTGGTGCTCCCGGCGCTGGAGCGGCACAACGTCCGCACCATCGCCCGCGTCGTCGATCACGGCGGGGTCTTCCACGGCGACGTTCCCGACGAGGGCGAGCTGCCCGCCCAGGACCACCGCTCCTTCCGCCCCTCCGGGTGGGTCGGCCAGGGACGCGACCGCCTCGAGCGCCTGCGCCCGATCGCCGAGCGCCACGGCCTGACCTCGCTCCAGCTGGCGTGCCAGTGGACGCTGGCGCACCGCCCGGTCGCGTGCGTCGCGCCCACCCTCATCCAGGAGCCGGGCGCCTCCGCCCGCCCCGTCGAGGACAAGCGGGCCGACCTGGCCGGCGTGCCCGCGCAGATCCTGCTCAGCCCCGAGGAGATCGCCGAGATCGAGCAGGTCGGCGAGAACGCCGGCTGCATGGCGCTCAAGGGGGGCACTCCGGCGCACGAGGGCGACGAGCTGCCCGACTCGTGGCCGGTCAGCGATGAGCTGCGGACCGTGGCCGACCGCTGGAGCATCGTGCCCGAGCGTGACCTGGTGCCGAGCGACTGATCGCCGTCCGCGGCGGGGGCGTGGGCCCCCGCCGCGGCGGCACGCCCCGCCTCAGCCGCAGCCGCTGGTGGCGCCGCAGGTGCGGCAGGTGAGGCAGGTCCCGGCCCTCACCATGTCCGCGCTCCCGCACGACGAGCAGGTCTGACCGGTCGAGTCGAGCAGCAGGCGTGGCCGGGCGGAGGGCTCCTCCGTCGCGGCGTGCCCGTTGCCGTTCGACTCGGTCACCTGGCCGAAGGAGAGCTGGTCCTCGGGGGTCTCGTCCTCCCCGCCCACGACGAGCGGCTCGCTGGGCTCCACGCCGGGGAGCACGCCCGCGACGCGCTGGTCCTCCTCGGAGAGGAACTTGGAGGCCATCCACCGCGCCAGGTAGTCCACCACCGAGCGCGCCATGGGGATGCGCGGGTTGCCGGTGAAGCCCGAGGGCTCGAAGCGGTGGTCGATGTACTTGGCGATCAGGCTCTCGACCGGCACCCCGTGCTGCAGCGCCATCGACCACGCGATCGCCACCGAGTCCATCAGGCCCGAGACCGTCGAGCCCTGCTTGCTCATCTTGACGAACACCTCACCGGGCGTGCCGTCGTCGTACAGCCCGACCGTGATGTAGCCCTCCTGGCCGCCCACGCTGAACTTGTGGGTCAGCGCGGCGCGGTCGTCCGGCAGGCGGCGGCGCACCGGCGTCGGGCTCTCGCCCGCCAGGACCGCCGCGACCACGGCGGGCACCGAGCCGTCGCTCGTCGACAGGGGCTGGGTGCGCTTGGAGCCGTCGCGGTAGATGGCGATGGCCTTGAGCCCGAGCTCCCAGCCCAGGCGGTAGATGTCGCTGACGTCCTCGACGCTCGCCGAGTTGGGCAGGTTGACCGTCTTGCTGATGGCGCCCGACACGAACGGCTGCACGGCCGCCATCATGCGGACGTGGCCCTCGGGGCCGATCGTGCGCCCGCCGGACACGCCGAAGGCGCAGTCGAAGACCGACAGGTGCGACGGGTCGAGGCCCGGCGCGCCCTCGATGGCGCCGGTGGCGTCCACGTGGGCCAGGATCGCCGCCTGCTCGGCCGGGTCGTAGCCGAGCGCGCGCAGCGCCCGCTCGACGTCGGTGTTGACCAGCTTCATGTGGCCCCCGCCGACCAGCGTCTTGTAGCTGATCAGGCCGATCGCCGGCTCGATGCCGGTGGTCTGGGCGTCCATCATGAAGCTGATCGTCCCGGTCGGCGCGATCACGCTCACCTGGGCGTTGCGGTAGCCCGGCGCGCCGTTGCGCCCCTCGGCCTGCCCCAGGGCGACGGCGTCGTCGAGCGAGGCCGACGCGGCGGCCCGGACCTCGGCGTAGTTGTTCGAGCGCTCGGTGCGCGCGGGGAGGTTCAGCGCGGCGTCGCGGTGCATCCGCACCACCCTGTCCTGCGCCTCCTTGTCGGCGGCGTAGCCGTCGTACGCGCCCACGCGCGCCGCCAGCCGGGCCGACTGGGCGTAGGCCTCGCCCTGCAGCAGCGCGGTCACGGCGCCGGCCCACGCGCGCCCCTCGTCGGAGTCGTACGCCAGCCCCTGGCACATCAGCAGCGAGCCCAGGTTCGTGTAGCCCTGTCCCAGCTGGCGGAAGGCGCGCGCGTTGTCGCCGATGCGCTTGGTGGGGTAGCTGGCGGGGGTGACCACGATCTCCTGCGCGGTCAGAACCACACGCACCGCGTGGCGGAAGTCGTCGATCCGGAACGTCCCGTCCTCGTCGAGGAACGCCATCAGGTTGATCGAGGCCAGGTTGCAGGCCGAGTCGTCGATGTGCATGTACTCGGAGCACGGGTTGGAGCCCGAGATGCGGCCGGCGTTGGGGCTCGTGTGCCAGCGCTGGATGGCGTCCTCGTACTGGACGCCGGGGTCGCCGCACGCCCACGCCGCCTCGGCGATCTCGCGCAGGAGCTGGCGGGCCGGCAGCTCCTCGCGGACCTCGCCGCTGGCGACGGTGCGGGTCTGCCAGGGCTCGCCGGCGTGGACCCGCCGGAAGAAGTCGTCGGTCAGGCGCACCGAGTTGTTGGCGTTCTGGAACTGGATCGAGCGCCAGGCGTCGCCGTTGAGGCCGAGGTCGTAGCCCATGTCGCCGAGCGCGTAGGCCTTGGCCTCCTCGGCCGCCTTGCAGCGGACGAACTCGAGGATGTCCGGGTGGTCGCCGTCCAGGATCACCATCTTGGCCGCGCGCCGGGTGCCGCCGCCGGACTTGATCGAGCCCGCGCCCGAGTCGGCCCAGCGCATGAAGCTGACGGGTCCGGAGGCCTGGCCGCCATTGGACAGGGGCTCGCCATCGCCGCGCAGCCGCGAGAGGTTGACGCCGGCGCCCGAGCCGCCGCGGAAGATCTCCGACTCCGAGGCGATCCAGCGCTGGATCGAGGGCATCGTGTCGTTGACCGACAGGATGAAGCAGGCCGACGCCTGGTTGACCTGCGGCTCGTCGGGCTCGGCCGGCGGGTCGTCCACGTCGAGGATGCGGTCGTCGTCGTACTCGCGGGTGGCCGCGTCAACGCCGCAGTTGAACCAGACCGGCGAGTTGAAGGCGGCCTTCTGGGTCACCAGGATGTGGCGGAGCTCCTGGGCGAAGGTCTCGGCCTCCTCGTCGTCGGCGAAGTAGCCGCCCTTCACCCCGTGGTGGCGGATGGTGTCCACCACGCGGTCGATGACCTCGCGCAGGCTGCGCTCGCGACGTGGATCGTCCATGCCGTAGCGGAAGTACTTCGACGCGACGATGCGGACGGCCGTATCCGACCAGTCGAGCGGGAACTCGCAGCCGTTCTGCTCGAAGATGACCCGCTCGGGCCGCCGTCCCTGGCGGGCTCGACGATGCGCGCGTCTCGCGGCCCCCAGGCGACCTCGTCATAGGGTGGACGTCCGGGGCGCGTGAAGCGGCGGGAGATCCCCAACGCCCGATCGGTCATGGTCGGGGGCGCGTCAATCGCCATCGGTTGCCTCCTGGGCGGTGGTGCGCGTGCGACCCTCGCGCCCACCGGGCAGTGCCCTGAGGGTAGCGCGACCGGGTGAAGGCGGGGTCCGCGTCGAGTGTCTGGAATAGCTGGTCGTCGAGCGGGTACTGTCCACGTGGCAGGGGTGGCTCGCGCTCGAGCCGCGCGAGCTCGTCCTCGAACTCGTCCACGTCCGCGAACTGCCGGTAGACCGACGCGAACCGCACGTACGCCACCGGGTCGATCTCCTTGAGCCGGCGCAGGGCGAGCTCACCGATCTGCGGGCTGCTCACCTCCTGGCGCAGGCGGTTGCGAAGCTCCGCCTCGATGTCGCGCACCGCCATGTCGAGCGACGCCGTTGAGACCTGCCGCTTGTGGCAGGCGCGCTGCAGGCCCTCGAGGAGCTTCCGCGGTCGAACGGCTGGCGCTCGCCGGACGGACTTCACGACCACCAGCGGCATCTCCTCGCACCGCTCGTAGGTGGTGAAGCGCCGCCCGCAGGACTGGCACTCGCGCCGGCGGCGGATCGCGTCCTTCGTGTCGGCGACGCGCGACTCGACCACGCGGTGCTCGGGGTGTCTCGCAGAACGGGCAGATCAGCGGTGACGCTATCCCTGGTGTCGGCGTTTCTGGCGCCACACCATATTCAGCGTGGTGGGGGCGCATCCTTCCACACGTGCCAGAGAGATGCAAAGCCCCCTGTTCGGGCCTTATTCCGCTCGACAGGGACGTCCGGCGCGCGGGCGCCGGGCGGACCGGGCGGCCGGGGCTAGTCCAGGAACGAGAGGTGGGACAGCGGCCAGTAGACGACCTCGGCCTGCCCGATCACGTTGCCCTGGGGCACGAACGGGTCGGGCTTCCACTGGTGGGCGTCGCATGAGCCGGGGCGGTTGTCGCCCAGCACCAGCAGCTGACCTCCGGCACCACCGGCCAGGTCATCTCGTAGTTGGGCGCGAGGGCCTGGTCAACGACATAGGGGGTGCCGTTGACGAAGGTCTGGCCGTCGCGCACCGCGACCTTGTCGCCGGGAAGCCCGATCACCCTCTTCACGAAGGGGATGTCCCCCCCGCCCGCGTCACCGCAGGTGCTGGTGGCCGAGGGCGGGGGATGGAACACGATGATGTCGCGCCGCTGGATGTCGCGGAAGCGGTAGATCAGCCGGTTGGCGATGATCCGGTCGTTGGCCTTGATCGTGGGGACCATCGACTCGGTCGGGATCTCGTAGGGCTTGGCGACGGCCGCCTGGATGACGAAGGCGAGCGCGACGGCGACGGCCATCGGCAGCAGGAAGTCCTTGACGAACCGCCTCAGGCCGCGCGCTCCGGCGGCGCGCCAGGGCGCCGGCAGCCGACCGAGCCGGCGCCCAGCAAGCCGACCAGCGCGAGCGCCCGATCCACGATGCTCGCGCCGCTCGCCGAGACCTCGACCGGGGTCGCGGCCCGGCGCCACCCGGCCGCTCCCGCAGGCGGCCCGGGCACCGTGACATTGTGATACTGTGCGTCTTTGATGATGTCGATCGCCGTCCCGTAGAGTCGCTGGTCGTCACGTCGCCCGGCCGGAGTGCGTCTCGGAAGTCCGCCCGGGTGTAGCAGCTGTCGATATGGCCGTTATCCTGCGGCGTCGGCAGCACTCGCCTGTCCGCCCGCGAGCGCCGGGCCCGTCAGGCCAAGGAGCACCAGCGCGAACATGACCAGCACCCTGGCGGGACGTCGGAGCAGGGCAGCCACCCGGTGAGGGATCGGGGGGCGTCGGCCCCCAGGGCGTGGCGGATCGTAGCGGCGGCCCGGAGGGCGGACAAGCGCGCCCGGCGGCACCGGCACCGCGCCTCGGGGCGCCGCGGCCGCGGTGGGCGTGGCCGCGCTGGCGGGGTGGAGCCTGGTGTGCGTCGGCGGAGGCGGGATCGACCCGGGCGACGGCCTGGGCGGCGCCGGTCCGCGGGCGGCCTTCCTGGCGCTGGCGCTCGGTGCCCGCTCGCCTGCGCTCGCCCTCGTGCTCGCGTGGGACCGCGCCGCGCTGCGGGCGGCCCGAGCCCGGCTCGCCCTCGCCGCGATGGGCGGCCTCGCGGCGTGGAGCGCCTTGTCGATGCTGTGGGCGCTCGCCCCCGACCTGGCGTGGATCGACGCCAACCGCCAGGCGATCGCCCTGTGCGCGCTGCCTTCGGGCTGGCTGCTGGGATCGCTCGTCCCGCGGTCGCCGCGCCTGCTGGGGCTCGGCCTCGCCGTCGGCCGCGGCGCCGCCTGTGGTCCTCGCGCTCGGCGAGCGAAGATCGTCCCCGGCCTGCTGGGCGCCGACGGAGACCTGGCGCGCCTCTCGGCGCCGGTGGGCTACTGGAACGCCCTCGCCCTGGTCGCCGTCTTCGCGGTTCCCGGCCTCCTGTGGCTCGGCGGGCGCCCACCCCCCGCGTCCCTGGGTGCTGCCCGCCGCCGCCGCCGGGCTGACCGTCGCGATCCTGACCGTGCTGCTGACCTACTCGCGCGGCGGCATGACTCGCCCTGATGGTGGCCGCCGCGGTGACGATCGGCCTTCGTGCCCCGCGCGCCGGCACGCCCTCGCCGCCCTCGCCGCCGGCGCGGTCTGCGCCCTGCCGGCCGCCGTCGACCGGGCTGACCGACCCGGTCCTGGCGGCCGACCAGGTCCCCACCGCCCTGCGCGAGTGCGGCGGGTCTGGGCCTCGGTTGGCGACTCGCGCTCGGCGTCGTGGCGGCGGCCGTCCTCGCGCCGCTCGCGGTGCGCCTCGCCGGGCGCGTGAGCGCGCCGCGGACGGCGCGCCGGGCCGTCGCGGTCGGCCTCGCCGTCTGCGCGGTGGCGGCCGTGGGCGTCCTCGCCACGCAGCTCGTCGGCCCGCGGCTGGGTGGGCGACCGCGGGCGCCGAGTTCCGCGGCGAGGGCGGCGACGCGGTGGCCAACGACCCCGGGCGCCTGGTGAGCACGTCCGGCAACCAGCGCCGGGCGTGGTGGGGCGAGGCCTGGCGCGGCTTCGAGGCGACGCCCGGTGCTCGGCGCGGGCGCCGGCGAGGTTCCCGCTCGTGCACGTCAAGGAGCGGCGCGTGGCCGACAACACGGTCAACACCCGCGAGGCGCACGGCCTCGTGCCGCGGCATGCTCTCGGCGCTCGGCGTCGTGGGGCTCCTCCTGCTGGCGCGCGCTGGTGGGCGCCGTCGTCTGGGGCGTGCTGCGCGCCGCCGACCTGCGCCCCGACCCAGACCTCGGGATACCGCTCGCGATCCTCGCCGCCTTCGCGCTGCAGGCGGTCCGTCGACTGGTCGTGGGCGATCCCCGCCCTGACGATCCCGGCGCTCGCCGCCGCCGGGGTCGTGCTGGCGGCGCGCCGCCCCGGGCGTCGCGCTGCGCCCCGGCGCGCCCGCGCCCGCTCGCGGCGGCCGCCCTGGGCGCCGCGGTGGCGGTGGCCGTGATCGAGCGCCGCCCTGCCGTGGTGGTCGGCGCACCGGACGGCGGCGGGCGAGGACGCCCTGGCCGAGAACCGCCCCCGGCTCGCGCATCGATCGCGCGCGCCAGGCGCACGCCGCGAACCCGCTCTCCATCGCTCCGCTGCTCCTGATGGCGCAGGCCTACGACGACCTGCGCGATCCCCGGCGCGCCCTCGGCGCATACGAGGAGGCCACCCGCCTGCAGCCGGACAATCCGGCGGCGTGGCGCGCGCTGGGCATCTTCCTCGGCCGCGGGTCCGGCGCGGGGGCCGCCTGGCGCGAGGTCCATCGCCTGGACCCGCAGGATCCCGAGGCGGCGCTCAAGGCCCGCTAGGCCCGCGCCCGGGCCGTCGCGACCGCGGCCGCGCCCCGCGGCGCGGGGCCGAGCCGCCGCCGCAGGCGCGGCACCAGCGCGGCCGCCTCCCACACGATGCGGCGCGACATCTTCGACGATCCGCGCTCGCGCTCGGTGAACGTGATCGGGACCTCGACCACCCGGAAGCCCTGCACGAGCGCGCGGTAGGTCATCTCGATCTGGAACCCGTATCCGGCGGCGGTCACCTCGTCGAGCGGGATCGCCTCCAGCACCTCGCGGCGGAAGCACTTGAAGCCCCCCGTCAGGTCCCGCACCTCCACGCGCAGCAGCCGCCGCGCGTACTCGCAGCCCGCGCGGCTGATGGCCCGGCGCACCACCCCCCAGCGGGCGACGCCGCCCCCGGGCACGTACCGCGATCCGAGCACCAGGTCGGCGTCGGCGGCCGCCGCCACGAGTGCGGGCAGGCGCGCCGGGTCGTGCGAGAAGTCGCAGTCCATCTCGACCACCAGGGCGGCGCCCTCGGCGAGGGCCCGGCGAAAGCCCGCGCGGTAGGCCGGCCCGATCCCCTCCTTGCGCGGGCGGCGCAGCACGGCGACCCTCCCGTCGCGAGCGCCGACCCCCTCGGCCAGCTCGGCGGTGCCGTCGGGCGAGCTGTCGTCCACCACGAGCACGCGGGCGTCGATGCCGGCGCCATCGACCACGCCGAGCACGGCTTCGATCAGCGCAACGACGTTCTCGGCCTCGTCGTAGGTCGGCAGCACGATCCACACCGGCCCCGCGACGCGGCCGGTCACGGCGACGGCGGCACCGCCACGCCGAACGTGAAGGGACCCACCAGCACCTGCGCCGCGGGTCCGTGCCCGGGCAGGTCGGTGAGCCGCACCCCGAGGGCGCGCGCCCTCGGATCGATCGCGGGCGACACCTCGAGGCTGGTCTCGCTCCATCCGGGACGCGCCGCGCCGTGGATCGGCGACACGTCGTACCGGCCGCCCTGGTCGTCCCACACCTCGACCCGCCCCACGCCCGGCGTCAGCGGGGCCACGCGCAGCGGCTCCTCGGCGAGCGTGCCGACGCTCAGCACGCCGCGGTCGGCGTAGCGCTCGAGCGACCACAGGCACACGGCCGCCCCGTCGGCCATGCGCGCCTGCCCGATCGGGACCACGTCCCGGAAGCCGGCGAACGTGCGCGCCGGGACGCGCGCCGGACCGGCCGGCGCCCCCCGCCCGGGACCTCGTCGGGCACGGGCACGGCGGTCCGCTCGGGCACCAGGTCGAAGTCGAGCGACCAGGTGGTGCCGGCGAGGGGACGCTCGACGCCCGACGAGCGCGCGACCGCCGTGCGCACCAGGCCGGTCACCGCCAGGCGCAGCCGGCGCGCCTCGGGCGGCGGCGCCGGGGCGATCCAGACGGCCGTCTGGAGGGCGCCCAGGCCCGCCTGCTGGGCCAGGCTCTCGACCTCGTACTCGCGGCCCGTGTCGTCGCGCACCTCGAGCCCGTCGGCCGGGTCCCATCCCAGCAGGCCCGGCGCGTCCGACAGGACCAGCAGCGGGAGCACCGCCCCCTCGGCGTGGACCTCGACGCACAGCGCCAGGATCAGGGTGTCGCCCTCGCGGGCGACCGCCGACGTCGGCACGAGGCCGCCGAGGCTGCTCTGTCGGCGGCGCTCCGGGCCGGTCAGGGCGACGGGGGTACTGGTGCTCACGACCGACACGGTAGCGTCCCCGCACTGACGGTGTCGCGCCCCCCGGGCGCGCCCCGAGCCGCGGAGGAGCGATGTCGGACGCCATGACCCTGGTGCTGCTGCACCCCTTCCCCCTCGACTCCCGGTTCTGGGATCCGGTCCGGCCCGCGCTGGCCGCGGCCCGGCCGGTGCTCGCGCCCGACTTCCCGGGGCTCGGCCGGTCCACGGCCACGGCCCCTCCGACCGTCAACGGCGTCGCCGACGCCCTCGCCGAGCGCATCGCCCGGGAGGTCCCGGGCGGCCGGGCGGCCGTCTGCGGGCTGTCCCTGGGCGGCTACGTCGCGCTGGCCCTCGCCGCTCGCCACCCCGACCGGGTCGGCGCGCTGATCCTGGCCGACACCCGCGCCGAGCCCGACACGCCGGAGGCCGCCGAGGGCCGGCACCGCTCCGCCGCCGCCGTGCGCGCCGGGGGCCGCGCCGCCTTCCTCGACGACTTCGTCCCCCGGCTGGTGGCGCCCGCCGACGACGCGGCCCGCGACGCGGCCCGGGCCATCGCCGACGGCCAGCCGCCCGAGGGGATCGCGGGCGCCCTCGAGGCGCTCGCCGGGCGGGCCGACCGCCGCCCCGACCTCGGGTCCATCGGCGTGCCCACCCTGGTGATCGTGGGCTCCGAGGACGGCCTCACCCCTCCCGACCGCTCGGAGGCGCTGGTCGCGGCCATCCCGGGCGCGCGCGAGCTGGTGGTCGTCGCCGGCGCCGGGCACCTCAGCGCCCTCGAGCGCCCCGACGCCTTCGCGGACGCGGTCAACCGCTTCCTGGGGGAGGGCCCGCCCGGCTAGGCGCGGTGGCGCCGGTAGTAGGTGGACGCCTTCGCCCGCGCGCCGCAGACCTCCATCGAGCACCAGCGGCGGCTGTGGTTGCGGCTGGTGTCGAGGTAGATCACCGGGCACGAGGAGCCCGCGCACTCGCGCACCCGCCCCGGCGTCTCCCGCACGAGGTCGAGCCCGTCGAGCACGGCCGTGACGAGCAGGCAGCACGATGTCCGGCGCTCGGGCTCGAAGCGCGGGGTGAGCGTGCTCTGCTCGACGCACAGCCGCCCCGGCGTGCGCCCGAGCCAGTCCTCGGCCAGGCCCGCCACCCGCGGTCCGTCCGACGCCAGCAGCGCCGGGCGCAGGCGGTCGCGCAGCTCGTGCGCGTAGGCCAGCTCGCGGCGGCTCACGGCGGGCGGGTGATCCGTCAGCCCGGCGCTGACGAACCACCGTGCGAGATCCTCGGGTTCCGCGATGAGTTCGGTTTCGCCCAGCTGGGTATTGCACAGGTCGAGCGCCGGGCGACCGGCCACGAGGACGAAGTCGCGGATGGGCGTCATCGTTTGACGGGGTGCCTTGTCACGCGTAGTCTCACCGGTAAAGAACTATCACAGTGGTTATGAGGAGCGCCGCACCATGCCATCTCTGCCGCCCGCCATCGAGCTCACCGTCCACCGTAGCGGCCAAGGTCCGCCACTGGTCGCGCTGCACGATCTGGGGCAGGGGGGACAGAGCATGATCGACGCGCTCGCCGGGGTCTCCGACGAATATCGCATCATCGCGCCCGACTTGCGCGGCCACGGCACCTCTCCCACGCCACACGGCCCCTGGAGCATCGACGACTTCGCGTCCGACGTGGCCCGCCTGGTGGCCTCCGAGGGCGGCAACGCCGTCGTGGTGGGCGTCGGCCTCGGGGCCGCGACCGGCCTCGCCCTGGCGCTCGGGCACCCCGGCCTGGTGGCCGGGCTGGTCGTCTCCGGCGTCGGTCCGCGGGCCGAGGACCCCGAGGGCCAGGACCGCTGGGTGCGGGCTGCCCGCGCCCTGCGCGAGCGGCGCCACGCGGAGGGCCCTGCGCTGGCGGCCGAGGCGATGGGCACCCGTCCCGACTGGCGCGGCGCGCTGGCACAGGTGGACGCGCCGGTGATCGTCCTCGCCGGCAGCGCCGACCGCGCCGTCCCCGCCGAGTTGCAGCGCGAGCTGTCGGCCTGGATGCAGAACGCGCGCTTCCGGGTGGTCTCGGAGGCCGGCCACAACGTCGCCGCCGAGCGGCCGAATGAGCTGGTCCAGGCGGTCCGCAGCCTGGCCCGGGCCGCGGAGCCGGTCGCCGCCTAGCCTCCGCCCCGGATCCGGACAGGTGCGGATCCGGGGCGGCACGGGGGCCGTCAGCTCAGGATCACCCGTGCGACGAAGGGCCCCCTGGGATCGTCGGGGACCCGTGTGATCTGCGCCGTCCGCCCCGGGCGCACCGTCGCGAGCGCGGCCTCGAGCGCCGGGCGCACGGTCTCCAGGGTGGCGTCGTCGTTGGGGGCGGCCAGGCGGTCGTTGATGCGGACGAGGATCTCGTCGCGATCGAACACGACTCCGCCCGCGGACGCCTCCGCCTCGATCTCGGCGGCGGTGCGGTCGACCGCCTCCAGCGTCAGCGCGAGGCGCTCCTCGAGCGTCCCGTCCAGGTCCCGCTTGCGCTGGTACACGACTCCGGGCCGTCCCTCGCCGAAATCGATCGACCGGTCCGCCTCGTGGCCGATGAGCATGACCCCGGGGCCGTCGGGGACGTGCGTGTAGTCGGCGACGTCGATCGGCACGCCGTCCAGGCCGCGCCGCTGGATCCAGCCGTGGAACAGGGGCACGTAGGCGTCCGCGACCACCACCTCCGGGTTGCGGGCGTAGAGCTTGGCGCCGATGCGCACGGCGCCGGCGACCTCCGCGACGGGGCTCATGCGCTCCCCCTACACGAGGGCCGACTGCGCGCCGGCCTCTCGGATCTCGAAGGCGTGGACGGCGTCGATGAACAGCTGTGACTCCTCGACCAGGCCGCGGGTGGCCTCGGCCTCGTGCACCTCGGGCGGCGCGGCGTGGCGGTCGAAGAGCGGCCGCGCGAAGCGGCCCTTGGCGAAGCGGTCGAAGAAGCGCTCGGTGTCGTAGAAGCGCGTTCTGAACTCGTCCACGATGGC
The DNA here is from genome assembly GCA_963806585.1 of uncultured Thermoleophilia bacterium. Taxonomy (GTDB): domain Bacteria; phylum Actinomycetota; class Thermoleophilia; order Miltoncostaeales; family Miltoncostaeaceae; genus Miltoncostaea. The sequence goes on from CAWDYN010000002.1 coordinate 157,331, forward strand.
GTCGGGGTCGTCGGGGACGTTGGGGAACTCGGTGCGCACCAGCGCGCGCGCTCCGGCCAGCATCGCCGCGTAGGCGCGCTCGTCGGCGCGCGCCAGGTCGCCGTCCTCCAGCGCCACCTGGGCGTCGAAGGCGATGCTCTCGGCGAACGACAGCTCCAGGTCCGTGCTGGAGATGACCTCGCCGGCGCACTCGCCGATGCCCATGTCGCCCATCGTGAACACGCGGGCGTCGCCCCAGTCCATGTAGGCGTCCCGGTCCGCGTCGGGCGGCGGGATCGTCTTGAGCTCGCCGATCATCGCGCCCAGCTCCTTCTTGCCGAGCCGCGCGATCCAGTCCTGGAAGCTCTCGCCGTCGTCGCGCTCGGCGACGAAGCGGGTGGTGATGATGTCGACGACCTCGGGGATGCGCTTGGACGGCACGGCGCCGACGGCCAGCCCGTACGAGCCGGCGTTCTCGCGCCAGCGGCCGCCGAGCACCACCTGGAAGTGGGGCACGGTGACGCCGTTGATCTTGCGGCTGTTGCCGAAGAAGCCGATGTCGGCCACGTGGTGCTGGCCGCACGAGTTGAAGCACCCGCTCACCTTGATGCGCAGACCCTCGACGGCCTCGTCCAGCTCGTACTGCGGCGGGCCAGGCGGGTGCGCAGCTCGCCGGCCAGGCCGCGCGAGGACGCGATGCCCAGCTTGCAGGTGTCCGTGCCGGGGCACGAGGTGACGTCGATGATCGTGCCGGCGCCGGGGTCGGCCAGGTCGATCGCGACCAGCTCGGCGTGGAGCGCCGGCAGGTCCTCCTCGCGCACCCAGCGCAGCACGATGTTCTGCTCGACCGTCGTGCGCACCGCATCGCCCACGTAGCGGCGGGCGACCTCCGCCAGCTGGCGCGTCTGAACGGCGCTGAGGTCGCCGAGGGGAAGGGCGATCGTGGCGACCGCGAAGCCCGTCTGGCGCTGGCGGTAGACGTTGGTGCGCAGCCAGTGCGCGTAGCCCTCGGCGGTGGGCGTGCCGGAGGGCGGGCGCGGCACCGACTCCTGGATCGGCGACTCGGTGTAGTCCTCGACCGAGGGCAGGTAGGACGTCCAGCGCTCGTCGTGCGGGAGGATCGCGCGCTCCTCGTCCACCAGGCGCCGGAACTCGTCGATGCCGAGCTTGGCGACCAGGAACTTGATGCGCGCGCGGTTGCGGTTCGCCTTCTCGCCCAGGCGTCCGAAGACGCGGGCGATCGCCTGCACGGCCGGCAGGAGCTCCTCCACCGGGTGGTCCTCGTAGAGCAGCTTGGCCTGGTGCGGGGTCGTGCCGAGGCCGCCGCCGACGTACAGGTCGAAGGAGCGGCGCTCGACGCCGTTGACCACCGTGCGCCGGGCGATCGCGCCGAAGTCGTGCATCATCACCAGCCCGCAGGCCTCGCCGGCGCAGCCCGAGAAGGCCGGCTTGAACTTGCGGCCGAAGTCCTGGCAGTCCGGGTGGCCCAGCAGGAAGCGGAAGAGGGCGGCCGCGTAGGCGGTCGTGTCGAACGCCTCCGTGTGGCACACGCCGGCCAGGGGGCAGGCGGTCAGGTTGCGGACGCCGTTGCCGCAGGCCTCGCGCGTGGTGATGTCCACCGCCGCCAGGCGCCGCATGAGGTCGGCGGTGTCGTCGATGTGCACGTAGTGCAGCTGGACGTCCTGGCGGGTGGTGATGTGGAGGATGGAGTCGGAGTACTCCTCGGCGAGCTCGGCGATCACCTCGAGCTGGTCCGGCGTGATGCCCCCGTAGGGCACCTTGATGCGCACCATGCCCGGCGCGTCCCAGAGGGTCTCGGGGCCCTTCGTCAGCTCGCCGGACGGGAAGGCCAGCTGGCGCGAGGCGACGCCGTCGTGCCGGCTGCCGTTGTCGTAGCGCTGGCCGTAGACGCCGCGGCGAAGGCGGGTCTCGGCGAAGACCCGGTCCTCGATCTTGCCCTTGCGCCGCAGCTCCATCTGGCCCTCGAAGATGTCGATCTCCTCGGCCAGGTCGGGAGGCATCTGGTCCGACAGACGCTCCCTCCAGTCGATCGCGCTCATTCCACCGCCCTCGTGTCTCGGTCGAAGGGCGCAAAATACCAGATACCCTCGGGTAATTGCGTAAATGCCCGGAGCCCGCTCAGCCGCCGCCGGGCCGGAGGCGGGTCCGGGCGCGCTTGGCGATCGCGCGGGGCACGCGCTCGAGCCACAGCGGGTCCCGAAGAGGCGGATCGACCAGGCACCGCCCCCGTCCGCGCGGTCGCGCCCGCAGCGCCGCCGCCCCACCCCGCTCGCGGGCGTCGCTCACCAGGCCGCGCAGTTCGTCGAAGCGGGAGACGTAGGTGAAGGGCGCCAGCCGCCCGCGCGGCGGCTCCCAGGGGCGCTCGAGCACCGCGGCCACCGCCAGCGCGGGGAGGTTGAGGCCGGCGCGGATGCTGAGCGCCACCGGCGCCGGCGGGCGCACGTTGACGTCGTGCACCAGGAAGCGGCCGTCGCGCTCGAACAGCTGCACGTTGGCGAGCCCGCGGTAGTCAACGTGATCCAGCAGGCGCCGCGCCACCTCCACCGGCGGGCCCTCACGGGACAGCACCCGGATCACCGACGGCATCCCGGCGGGCCGGGGGAAGGTGCGCTCGATCCGGCCGAGCACCGCGGCGAAGCGGCCGCCGGCCCCGCGCACCGCGTGCACCGTCCAGTGCGTGCCGGTCACGCGCTCCTGCACCAGGGCCTCGTGCCCCGCCGTCAGGATGGCGTCGACCGCCTCCCGCCGCGCCTCCTCGTCGTGGACCACCTCCACCTCGATGGCCGACGCGCCCATCGCGGACTCGCGCAGCTTGACGATCGAGGGGAGCGCCGGCCACGGGCCGTCGGGACCGCGCGCGCCGACGGTCACCCCGGCCGGGCTCTCGAGCCCCGCGGCGCCGAGCGTCCGCGCGAGCTGCTCCTTGTCGCACAGCGCGGCGTAGCGCTCGGCGTCGGGGCCCACGATCGCGGCGCCGGCCGGCAGCAGCCGCCCGCCGCCCGCCAGCACCTCCACCGCGTTCTCGCTGAGGGGCAGCACGGCGTCGGCGCGGTGGTCCTCGCACAGCCGCGCGAGGGCCGCGCGAAAGCCGTCGGGGTCCGTCGCGGGCGCGGGGCACCGCAGGGGGCGCGGGCACGCGGTGGAGCGGCCGCCGGCGGGCTCCGGATGCACGCCGATCGCGGTGTGGCCGGCCGACCGCAGCGCCCGCAGGACCCACGGCCCCGGCCGGTACCCCGTCCACACCACGACGACGGTCAGGGGCCCGGGCGACCCCACGGCTCCGGGCTAGTCCCCGCTCGGAGGGCCGTCCACCTCGCCGTGGGCCACGCCGGCCAGGGCGCGGACGATCTGCACGCACATCGGATCGCTCACCGCGATCTGCACCTGGCTGCCGTCCTCGTCGTCGAAGGCGAGCGTCCAGTGCGGCACGAGCCCGTCGGCCGTCTCCTGAGGCGGGGTCACCGAGACGCCCACCACGGTCGGCTGGAGCGCCCAGAAGAGGCCCTCCGGCAGGCCCGACGGCTGCGGCTCCCAGTCGCCGGCGTCCGGGATCTCCTGGCGGTAGGGCTCGGCCTGGGTGAAGGCGTTCATCATGTTCTCCGCGTCGCTCGTGGCGAGCGGAAGGGTCAGAACGACGTTGGGCCCGCTCTCGAAGGCCAACAGCGCGACCGGGAGGGACTCCGGGTCCGGCGGCTCACCGTTCTCGTCGATCTCGACCTGGACCGGCGAGCAATCGAAGCCGGTCGCCTGGAAGGCGATCGTCTGCCTCATGCTGCGCCATCCAGTGCCTTGCTAGCGTCATCCGCGTGCGGCACGGGGCGACTCCTTGGGCCGGGGATCAGTCTCCGGCCATTCTCCCACACCGTCGTCCCGCCTCGACGGCCGGCCGCCGATGAGCGTCGTCTGGCTGGACGACGGCCTGGTGGCGCCCGCGGACGCGCGCCTGTCCATCGACGATCCCGGCGTGCGCTGGGGCGAGGGCCTGTTCGAGACGATGCGCGCGGAGGGCGGGCGGGTGGCCCTGCTCGACCGGCACCTCGACCGCCTCGAGGCCTCGGCGCGCACGCTCGGCTGGGGCCCGATGCCCCCGCGCGGGCTCATGGAGCGGGCCGCGGCGACCGTCGCCGAGGCCCTCGCGCCCGGGTCGGGGCGCGTGCGCCTGACGGCCACCGCCCGCCCGACCCTGCTCGTGGAGGGCACCCGGGAGGCGCCGCTGGCGGCGACGCCGGCCGCGGCGAGCGCCATCTCGCTGCGCGGCGCCTGGCATCCGGCCGCCGCACTGGCCGAGCACAAGAGCCTCTCGTACGCCGGCTTCCGCCTCGCCCAGGCCCGCGCCGAGCGCGAGGGCGCCGACCACGCCCTCCTGCTCGACGCCGACGGCCGCCTGGGCGAGGCCGCGACGGCGAGCGCCCTCTGCGCGGCCGGCGGACGCCTGGTGTGCGCGCCGCCGCGGGGGCTGCTCGCCGGCGTCGCGCGCGCCGCGGTGATGGCCGCGCTCGAGGTCGCCGAGCTCGCCCCCGACGAGGCCACCTGGCGCGCGGCCGACGAGATCATCCTCACCAACGCCGTGCGCGGGGCGGTGGCGGTCGTCGCCGTGGACGGCGTTCCGGTCGGCGAGGGGGCGGTGGGGCCGATCGCCCACCGCGTGCAGGCGGTGCTCCGGGCCGCGCTGCGGGGACGCTAGCTCAGCTGGCCGCGGCCCGGCGCTTGGGCTTCTGCACAACGGTCGAGACGCGCCGCCCCAGCAGGCGCATCGCCTTGAGGCCGAGGGAGAGCTTTTCGCGGTCGTCGGTCTTGGCGATGTCGAGGCCCGACAGCTCGGCGATGCGGTCGAGCCGGTAACGCACGGTGTGGCGGTGCGTGTACAGCGTGCTCGCCGTGGCGGCGAGGTTGCAGTCGTGACCCAGGTACGTCGACAGCGTGCCCACCAGCTCGGTCTGGTACTGCTCGTCGTAGCGCACGAGCGGCGCGATGGTCTGCTCGTAGAACGAGATCAGCTCCTCCGGGCGGTCGGCGAAGATGTGGAAGAGCAGCTTGTAGGTGCCGGTCTCCTCGAAGGTCACCACCTCGCCGGCCCGCCCCAGGCGCTCGCCGATCGACAGGGCCAGGCGGGCCTCGTCGAGGGCCACCCCGAGGCGCTCGGGCTCGGGCGTGTAGCGCGAGAGCGCCAGCGTCAGGGCCAGGCCCGGCACGGTCTCGCGGGTGGCGGCCAGGAGGCGCTTGCCCAGCGTGAACGCCTGGGCCTCGATCTCCTCGCGCGAGGGGTCGCTCCCGCCGGCCGCGGTCGGCGGGAGCAGGGCGAGCAGGCGGCCCTCGTTCCAGTCGACCAGCGCGCGCGGCCAGTGCAGGTCCATCGCCGCGCGGGCCTGCTGGAGGAAGCGCCGCACCAGGCGGGGGTCCGTGATGATGCGCCCCTCGGTGTGGGGATCCTGGAGCTTGCCGATCAGCGCGACGGCGCCGCCCGACAGGTCGGCGCCCAGGTGGCGGGCCCGGCGCACCAGCGACTCGCGGCTCACGACCTCGCCGGCCATCAGCTCCTCGATGAGGTCGCCGCGCAGCCGCGACTCGGTCTCGGTGCGCACCTCCTCGCGGGCGCGCTCGAGCCCGACCGCCTCGGACAGCTCCGCCACGACGGCGGCCTGGGTCGGCGTCGGCGGCCAGGGCGCCCAGACGACGATGACGCCGATGGGGCCGCCGCCGCCGCTGACCATCGAGCGGCAGATCCCCGGCATCTCCTCCTCGACGAACGGACCGATGATCGAGGCCGGGCCGTGGCCGCGGGCGCGCACGATCGCCCCCTCGAGGAAGGCGTCCTCCTCGGCCGACAGCCCGGCCGAGCCGCGCACGTCCAGGTACTCGTCCAGGATCGCGACCGGCGCCCCGAGCAGCTCCTGGGCGACGGTAACGAGGCCCGGGTGGCTGAGCCCCTCCACGAGCGGCGCGTGTAGCGCCGCCCGGGCCTGGGCGGCCGTGGCCCGCGCGGCGCCTCCCGTGATCGCGCCGACCAGCTCGGAGATGACGGCGCCCCAGGGGGTGCCGGCGGCGAGCACCAGGGCCGGCACGCCCAGGTCCTTGGGCGGGGCGGTGCGGCACACGATCCCCACGCATCCGGGCGGCAGCGGGCTCGGCGGCGCGCCGGGGCAGGCGATCAGGACGCCGTGCTCCGGCGGGGCCTCGGCGTCGGCGACCACGAGGGCGGTCACGGGCACCTCGAGCGGGGCCGAGGCCGGCACCACGCGCGCCCCGGCAAGGGCCGGTATCGCGACCAGGTGCGCGAGCAGGGTGCGGTCGTCCGCCGCCATGGCGGCTGCGTGTGTCGTCACCGGCCAGACAATGGGGGGATCGGAGGCCGGTTTCAAGCCGCCCGCCGCGCGGGGCGCCCTGTTTGTCCACAGGGCGAAAGACGAAGCGCCGCGTTTGGCCCCTTGCCACAAAGCGCCCGTCGGTGGCACCGTCGTAGTATCCGGCGCTGCCTGAGCCCAGACAAGGAGGGCCCCCCGCGTCATGCCGAGATCCCGTCAGAAGAACGTGTCCGCCGCCCAGTGGAGCCCGAACGGGTCCGCGATCGGTGTCACCGACCTGAGCTTCCCCGGAGCCATTCACTTCGCAGAGAACGTGTTCGGCACGGTCGCGCAGCGTCAGCGCCTGCCGAAGGACGTCTTCAAGAAGCTTCAGGCCACCATCGACCGCGGCGAGCCGCTCGACGAGACGCTGGCCGACCAGGTGGCCGTCGCCATGAAGGACTGGGCCCTGGAGAAGGGCGCGACGCACTACAGCCACTGGTTCCAGCCGCTCACCGGCTCGACGGCCGAGAAGCACGACTCGTTCTTCAGCCCGGTGGGTGACGGCACCTCCCTGGCGGAGTTCTCGGGCAAGGAGCTCGTCAAGGGCGAGCCCGACGCGTCGAGCTTCCCGTCGGGCGGCATCCGGGTGACGTTCGAGGCCCGCGGCTACACCGCCTGGGACCCGACGAGCCCCGCCTTCATCCTCGAGAACCCCAACGGCAGCCACCTGTGCATCCCGACGGCGTTCGCCTCGTGGACCGGCGAGGCCCTCGACGCCAAGATCCCGCTGCTGCGCTCGATGGAGGCCCTGTCGAAGTCGGCCGTCCGCGCGCTGCGCCTGATGGGCGACACCGCCACCCAGCACGTGTTCACGACGATCGGGCCCGAGCAGGAGTACTTCCTGATCGACGAGCAGTTCTTCTACGAGCGCCCCGACCTGGTCAGCACCGGCCGCACGCTCTTCGGCGCCAAGCCCGCCAAGGGCCAGGAGCTCGACGACCACTACTTCGGGTCGATCCCGGAGCGGGTGCTCGCCTTCATGCTCGAGAGCGAGAAGGAGCTGTTCAAGCTCGGCGTGCCGATCAAGACGCGCCACAACGAGGTCGCCCCCGGGCAGTTCGAGGTGGCGCCGATCTTCGAGAACTCGAACGTCGGCACCGACCACCAGCAGCTGTCGATGCAGATCCTGAAGAACGTGGCGCGTCGCTACGACATGGTGTGCCTGCTGCACGAGAAGCCGTTCGCCGGCGTCAACGGGTCGGGCAAGCACAACAACTGGTCGATGAGCACGGACACCGGCTCGAACCTGATGAACCCGGGGTCCTCGCCGCACACCAACCTGCAGTTCCTGTTCTTCTGCACCGCCGTGATCACGGCCGTCTACAAGTACCAGGGCCTGCTGCGCGCCACCGTGGCCGGCGCCGGCCAGGACCACCGCCTGGGCGCCAACGAGGCCCCGCCGGCGATCATCTCGATCTTCCTCGGCAAGGAGCTCGAGGGCGTCTACGACGCGATCGAGAAGGGCGAGGTCGGCGCGAGCACGGCCGCCCAGATGATGGCCCTCGGCAGCCCCGTGCTGCCGCCGCTGCCCAAGGACGCCGGGGACCGCAACCGCACCAGCCCGTTCGCCTTCACCGGCAACCGCTTCGAGTTCCGGGCCCTCGGCTCCAGCCAGTCGCCGAGCCTGGCGAACACGGTCCTCAACACGGTCGTGGCCGAGGCCATCGACTCGCTGTGCGAGGACCTCGAGGTGGCGATGGCGCCCAAGGGCAAGAAGCCCGGCAAGACGTTCGCCGAGGCCCTGCCGCCGGTCATCCAGAAGGCCTACAAGAGCTCCAAGCAAGATCATCTTCGACGGCAACGGCTACTCGGAGGAGTGGCACAAGGAGGCCAAGAAGCGCGGCCTGCTCAACCTGCCCTCGACGCCCGAGGCCCTGCCCGAGCTGATCAGCAAGCAGGCCGTCGCCGTGTTCAGCAACTACGGCGTCCTCGACGAGCGCGAGCTCCACGCCCGCTACGAGGTCGGCCTGGAGCAGTACGTGATCGTGACTCAACACCGAGGCCGAGACCGGCGCCGACATCGCCGCGACGATGATCCTCCCGGCCGCGGTGAGGTACCTGGCCGACCTCAAGGCGGCGGGCCTCACCGGCCTGGCCAAGGAGCTGACCGGCCTCATCGGCGACCTCGACAACGCGATCAAGAAGCTCCAGAAGGTCAACCTGATCCACGACGACGAGACGATCGAGAAGGAGGCCACCTACATGCACGACGTGGTCCTCCCCGCCCTCGCCGAGGTGCGCGCGGTGGCCGACGTCCTCGAGCGCACCGTGGCCGACGACCTGTGGCCGCTGCCCAAGTACTCGGAGATGCTGCTCATCCGCTAGCCCGCACGGGCGACACCACCCCCGGCCGCGTGCGGGGTCCGATGTTCGACGGACCCCTGCCGCGGCCGGCGGCCGGCGGCCGATGAGCGCTCCTCCGGAGCTGCTGCTCACGGCGAACGGCCCCTTCCGGCTGGCGGCCGTGGTGGTCAGCCACGGATGGTTCCAGACCGCTCCCTTCGCCTGGGACCGGGACGCCGAGCGCCTCGAGCGCGTCGAGGCCGTGGACGGGGGCGGCGTCGCGCTGGCGCTGACCGAGTCGGACGGCGGCGTCGCCGTGCGCGCCTCCGCGCCCCTCTCCGAGCATGCCCGCGCCCTGGTGCGGACGCGCCTGGCCCGCGTGCTCCAGCTCGACGCCGACCTGGAGGGCTTCGCCGAGGCGGTCGCGGCCGTGGACCCCGAGCTCGCGCGCGACCTGGCCGACTACGGCGGCGGCCGCGTCCTGGCGGGCGGCTCCCTGTTCGAGGACGTGGTCAAGGGCCTGTGCGCCACCAACACCACCTGGCGCCAGGCGGTCACCTCGATCAACCGCATCGGCGAGCTCGGTGCCACCGGCGCATTCCCCGCTCCGGCCGACCTGCTGCGGGCCGGCGAGGACGACTTCCGCGACCGCGCCCGCGTCGGATACCGGGCGCCGGCGCTGGTGACGGCCGCGCGCGCGGCCATCGACGGCCGCCTGGCCGAGATCGAGGCCGACTCGGCCGCCGGCGACGAGGAGCGCGTCTACGCCGGCCTGACCGGCCTCGGGGCATCGGGCCCGGCGACGGCCGGCTTCATCGTCCTGCTGATGGGCCACTTCGGCCGTCCCTCGGTCGACTCGGCCACCATCCGCACCGCCGCCGTCGCGTGGTTCGACGGCCGCAGGCCCACCCCCGCCAGGTGCGCCGGCGCATCGCTCCGGCCGGCGACTTCCAGGGCCTCGTCCTGGCCTGGGCCACGCTGCGCTCCTGGCAGCGGGCGACCGGGCTGGTCAGCCCGGGCTGAGCGGGCCCCGCACGCGCTCGAGCAGGGCGTCCCAGCGCGCCGCGCAGGCGTCCCAGGTGTGGTCGCCGGTCCACCGGTGGCCGGCCGCCCCGAGCTCCGCGCGCAGCGCGGGCTCCCCGGCGAGGCGCGCCAGCTGGCGCGCGTAGGTCCCGGCGTCCAGGTACAGCAGGCCGCCGCCCGAGCGGGCGGTCTGCCCGGCGAGCACCTCCGAGCGGGCCGTCGCGAGCGTCGGCCGGCCGGCGCGCCACGCCTCGAGCGCCACCAGGGACAGGCTCTCGTGCGGCGACGGCAGCGCGACGACCTCGCAGGCGTCCAGCAGGTCGGCGCGGGCGGCCGCGTCGACGAAGCCGGTGGTGCGGACCCAGCCGCGGAAGGCGCATGTCCACCGTCGGGCGCCCGGCCAGCACCAGCCCCAGCGCGCCGCCCGCGGCGCGGTAGCGCGCCGTGCGCGCGCACGAGCGCGTCGAGGCCCTTGGCCGGGTCGAGGCGGCCCGAGGTACAGCACGAAGCGCTCGGGCAGCGGCCGCGCCGCCCGCCCGCGCGCCGCGTCGCCCGGCGGCGCCGGGTCGAGGCCGGCGCCGACGATCGCCTCCTCGTGCCCCTCGATGCCGTGGAGGTCGTCCACCAGGCGGCGCTCCTCGGGGGTCATGAACGCGAGGCCGCGCGGCCAGTCCGCACCAGATCCGCCGCGAGAGCGCGAATCGCAGCATCGGCTCGTCGTGCGCCAGCGGCACGAGCACCGACCGCTCGGGAGCGAGCGGCATCGCCAGCTGGGTGGTCGCGTAGAGGTAGGTCCACAGCGCGCGCACCTCGTGGCGCCCGTCGCGCGCGCGCCAGGGCGGCGAGCATCGCCGGCGCCACCGGTCCCTGGGCGCGCGCCCAGGCGGCCTCGTCGGCCGCGTCGCCGAGCGCCCAGCGACAGGCTCCGGGTGAGGTCGGCCGAGCGCGCCGGGTCGGGACGGTCGGCGGCGAACCGGTGCACCACCACCGGACCGTCCCGGCCGCTGCCGGCCGGGTAGTGCGGCGCCCACGTGAGGTAGTCCCGGGCGGTGGTGGTGTACACCTCGACCTCGTGGCCGCGCGCCGCCAGCGCGCGGGCGGTCGCGCGGCACAGCGCCTCCGCGCCCCCCGCCACCTCCTCGCCGTAGCGCTGGACGACGAACGCCAGGCGCATCGGCTCAGATCCCCCCGCTCGCGCTCCAGCTCGGCCACCCGGCGCTCGAGGCGCAGGATCTCCGCGCGCTGGCGGTGGCGGTCGCGCTCGAGCTGGCCCAGCAGGTCGGCGAGCGCGGGCGCGATCAGGCGCAGCACCGCCCGCCGGGCGCCACGACACCGCCCGCCCCGCCGGCCCGCGGCGCGCCGAGGGCGCCGGGTCGGCCAGTCGCAGCGGCGGCAGCGGCGGCTCGCCGGCCGCGCGCCGCAGCTGCGCCAGCAGCTCGTCCGGGTCCGGCGCGGGGGGCGTGCCGGCGTCCGCGGGTCCGGTCAGTACGCCCCCCGGCGCCCGAGCACCACCGGGATCGTGCGGGCCAGGATCGTCAGGTCGAGCCAGATCGACCAGGTCTCGATGTAGTAGAAGTCGAGACGCACCAGCTCGTCGAACGACAGCGCGCTGCGGCCGCTGACCTGCCACAGGCCGGTGAGGCCGGGCAGCACCAGGTAGCGCTTCTTGTGCAGGTCGTCGAGGCGCTCGTAGTCGCGCAGCGGCAGGGGCCGCGGGCCGACCAGCGACATCTCGCCCCGCAGGACGTTCCACAGCTGGGGCAGCTCGTCGATGGACAGCCGCCGCAGCACGCGCCCCACCCGGGTCACCCGCGGGTCGTCGCGGATCTTGAAGATGGCGCCGTCGGCCTCGTTGGACTCCTCGAGGCCCTCCTGCTCGGCCTCGGCGCCGGGGCGCATCGTGCGCAGCTTGAAGCAGGTGAACTCGTGCTCCTCGACCCCCACCCGCCGGCTGCGGTGGATCACCGGCCCGCGGTCCTCCAGCCGGATCGCGATCGCGGCGGCCGCCAGCACCGGCGACACCAGCAGCAGCAGCACCGTGCCCACCACCAGGTCGAACACGCGCTTGGCGAAGAAGGCGGCGCCCCCGAGCACCGGCGGGCGCAGCTCGAACAGCGGCAGCCCGGGCGCCGGGACGGCCTGCACCGAGTGGGACAGCAGCTCGGCGGTGGTCGGCGCCAGCCGAACCGGGATGCCCCGGCGCCGGCACACGTCGAGCAGCTCCAGGACGGGGGCGTCCTCGCCGGACCACCCGGCCACGATCACCTCGTCCACGGCGTTCGGGTCGAGGGCCGCCCGCAGGGCGGCGGCGCGGCCGACGGCCGCCTCGGCGCCCACCCCCGGGGTCAGCTGCTCGCGGCCCACGACCCGGTAGGGCACGCCCTGCCTGCTCTCCGACCGCTCCAGGCTCCCGGCGATGCTCGCCACCAGCGCCGGCGAGCCGACCAGCAGGGCGCGGCGCTCGAAGTGCATCGCGTCGAGCACCAGGGCCGTGACGCTGTCGTAGCTCGCGCGCAGCGCCACCACGCAGACGCCGACCAGGATCCAGGACGAGTAGAAGATGTAGTAGGTGTCGAACCGCCACCCCGCGACCAGGACGACCACCAGCACGATGAAGGTCGCCAGCGTGACCGACGACAGCATGCGCGCGGCGCCTCCGCGCTGCTCGCGCGGCGCGTAGAGGCGGTTCTTCGCAAAGACCAGGATCATCGTGATCGCGGCGATGGGCAGCGCCTTCTGCTCGACGGCCCAGATCGCGCTGGAGTCAACCGACTCGCCCTGCACGAGCAGCTTGAGGGCCAGCGCCGTGTACACGCCGGCGAAGCACGCCGTGACGTCGATCGTGATGAGCACCGCGACCGAGATGACCCGGCGGATCGCCGCCGTCCCGGCCGGCCCGGCCAGCAGCGGCAGGAAGCGCGCGTCGCGCCGGACCGGCCGCCCGGCCGAATCGGTGTCGCCCCGCGTCGGTCGCGTGGTCACCCGCTCACCGCCCGGCCCGTCTCGGCTCCCTGGGATTGGCGTCGCACGGCGGGATGGTACTGCCGTTGCGGCTCCGGCGCGTCACGAGGCGCCTGTAAAGGATCTGCGTCGGGCTCGTCAGGCGGGACGCCGCAGGCGCATGTACACCACCCCGTGCTCGCCCGGCGGCAGAGCCGCGGGGTCCTCGATGCGGGAGAAATTGCGCACGCAGACGGCGGGCAGGAGCGCGCCGGCGAGAAACGAGAGGGGCCGGGCGCCGAAGAAGCGGCGGTGCACCGGCCGGCGCTCGCGCACGTACTCGCGCGCCTCTTCGCGCCAGCCGAGGCCGAGCAGCCGCCGCTCGAGGGTCTGCGCCGAATAGCGGCGCTCGAAGAACGCCCCCTCGGCGCCGCCCTGCTCGTCGTCCGTGGCGTAGACGGGGCGGGCGGTCCGCACCTCGCCCGGTCGCGCCGACACGTTGGTCGTCAGGTGGAGCACCCCGCCCGGGCGCAGCACCCGCCACATCTCCTCCATCGCCCGCGCGTCGCCGTCGCCCGCCACGTGCTCGATGACCGAGACGCACACCACCGCGTCGAACGACCGGTCGCCGAAGCCCAGGGCGCGCGCGTCCTCCACGCGCAGGTCGAGGGCCGGGTCGAGCGTCCGCCAGCGCTCGATCTCGTCCTCCAGCAGGTCCACCGCCACCCACCGGCCCCGTCCCTCGTGCGCCAGCAGGCTCGCGAGCAGCTTGGGGCTGGAGACGTCCAGGCAGTCGCCCGCGAAGGGCTCGCGGGCGACCCGCGCGAGCTCGAAGTAGCGCCAGGGCTCGAGGGGCACGAGCAGTCGGTAGAGGCCCGCTCGCGGGTGCGGCCACCCTCCGCCGCCGACGCCGCGCGCGAGCCACCGCGCCCCCAGCCGGTAGCTGTGGGTGACGAGGCGCGCCCAGGCGGGAGCGCGCCGGCCCGCCCTCATCGGCCGAGCGCCTGCCGGTACGCGTCGCGCGTCGCCGTCGCCGACGCCGGCCACGAGTAGCGCGCGGCCTCCGCGCGGCCGGCCTCGCCCCGCGCGGCGAGGGCCTCGCGGTCGGCCAGGACCTCGGTCAGCGCGGCGGCCACCCCCTCGGGCGTCACGTCGTCGAGGAAGATCGCCGAGCGCCCCCCGATCTCGATGAGCGACGAGTTGCGCGCGCACAGCACCGGGCACCCGTGCGCCATCGCCTCCACGACCGGCAGCCCGAAGCCCTCGTACGCCGAGGGGTACGCCAGCAGCGTCGCCTGCCGGTAGAGGTTGATCAGCTCCTCCGCCCTGACGAAGCCGCGGATCTCGCACCCCGGCCCCGCCGCGGCCCGGATGCGCTCCTCGTCGCCCCCCGGCCCCCCCACCACGATCAGGCGGCACGGCGGCGGGTCGGCCGGCGCGTCCGCGTAGTAGGCGGCGTGCCCCTCCACCAGGATGCCGATCCGCTTGCGCGGCTCACGCACCCCGACGCTGATGATGAGCGGCTCCCGGGGCCCCGGCGGCCGGGTGTCGCGGTGCACGCCGTTGGGCACCACCCGGATCCGCTCGGGCGGCACGCGGTACAGCTCCTGCAGGTCGCGCGAGGTGGACTCGGACACGGCGATCACGCGCGCGGCCTTCTTGACCGAGCGTCGCGCGAAAAGGCGGGCGTAGCGGCGGAAGTTCTCCGGGAAGGCCTCGGGCACGCGTTCCCACGAGAGGTCGTGGATCGTGACGACGCTCGGGCACGGGCTCCACCACGGCCCCCAGTTGACCGGGGAGTGGAGCACCGCCGCCCGTCGCCGCACGGCGGTGAGGGGCAGGAGCACGTGGAGCCACAGCAGGTCCAGCAGCAGGTTGCCGTACGAGGTCAGCCGCCCGCGCCGGGGAAGCGCGGGCGGGCCGAACACCCACTCGACCCGCACGTCGGCCGCCGGCTTGCTGTCCATGCTCTGGCGCAGCTCGTGGATGTAGGTCGCGATCCCCGTGCGCCGCCGCTTCGCCATGCGGCCGTCCACCAGCACCAGCACGGGGTCCCGGTCGCCGCCGGGCGGCGGCGCGGGCGTCGCGACGTCGCCGGCCTCGCTGCTGCGGCGGGGCCAGAGGCGTGGTCGGGTCATGCGGGCGGTCCCCTCGGGTGGCTCGGGCCCGACCTCTCGGCCGCCGCGGGACCGGCGCCCCTCTCCCCGGTCACGCCGCCGCCGAGTTGGGACGACCCACGATCGACGTCGCGATGGAGCCTACAGGCAGGCCATCCGCCTTCGCCGCGCGCAGCGCGGCCCGGCGCGTGGAGGCGAGGCCCAGGCCCAAGCGCAGCGCGGCGTCGATCGCCGCCAGCCACTCCCCGGGTGAATCGCAGTGCGCGAGGACGGCCGTGACGCCCGGCGTCTCGAGCAGCTCGCGCACGGTGGCGACCAGCGCCGGCAGCTCCGCCCGGGCCGCGGCCACGTCGCCGATGGGATGCCAGCGGGCCAGGAAGCCCCCGTCGACGTAGTCGGCCAGACCGTGGCGCGAGGTCTTGGCCGACACGATCGCCACCACCCCCCGCGATCGCCACCACCCGAGCTCGGCCTCCCGGCGCGCGCGCCGGTGGCTGCGCCCGCCGCCGCCGGGCCGCTCCGCGACGGCGAGGCGCCCCGGGATGATCCATGCGTAGCACCGCGGCTCCACGGGACTGCCTCCGCGTCGTGGCGATCGTGGGGCGCATCCTCGGGTCGGGGCGCGCGCGCCTCAAGGCGCGTCCGTCACGGACGTGCGACGGTCAGGCGTCCTCGTCGGTGACGGCGTTCTCCCGCAGCCAGTCCGGCACCGGCACCGTCTCGCGGCTCACGCGATCGACGCACACGTGCACCAGCTCGCCGCGGGCCATCGTCTCGCCGTCACGGGTGAACAGGTGCCGGCTGCGGAAGGAGGTCCGGCCGATCCCGCCGACCTCGGAGCGCTGGTCGATCACGTCGTCGAGGAGGATGCGGCCGACGAAGGAGCACCGCGTCTCCACGATCGGGATGCCCACCCCGGTGGCCATCAGAGCGGTGAAGGAGTGCCCGACCTCCGCGAGCCACTCCGACACCCCCCGGTCCATCCAGCGATGCACCGCCGTGAAGTGGATCTGCGCCGCGTCCACCTCGGACATCACCACGCGGAACGTCGCGGTGTGGATGTGGGCAGCCATCTGGGCCCAGCCTAGCCAGCGGCCCCGAACGACGTCCCGGCGCCGCCTGGTTCTCCGCAAATAGCGCAGATCCAGACACGGGCGGGGGGCGAAATGGCACGACCACGCCCCTCCTGACACGGCGTGCCTCACCCATCGGGAGCACTCCTCGACGAAAGTATGGGAGATTTAGGTGAATCGGACGAATATCTTTACGGCCAGCAGCCATGAGTGAGCCGAGTCCGATCCCTCCCCCCTCCGATGACGACCGCCGCCGTGCGGCG
The DNA here is from genome assembly GCA_963806585.1 of uncultured Thermoleophilia bacterium. Classification (GTDB taxonomy): domain Bacteria; phylum Actinomycetota; class Thermoleophilia; order Miltoncostaeales; family Miltoncostaeaceae; genus Miltoncostaea. Next base: position 173,374 of record CAWDYN010000002.1, read on the forward strand.
TGCCGCGCCATGGCGGCCGCCCCGGGGCTGATCCGCTTCGCCTCCCGCTACACCCGCTCGGTCCACGACGCCGAGGACGCGTACCAGCGCGCGATGGAGATCGCCCTCACCCGCGCCCCGGTCACCGAGCCGCGCCGCTTCATGGCCTGGCTGCACACCGTCCTGCGCAACGAGGCGCTCGCCGTGGCCGGCGCCCGGCGGCGCGAGGGGCCCGGCGTCGAGGCCGACGTCGCGGAGGCGTACGAGAACCACCTCGAGGACGCGGTCGCCGTCGACGCGGTCGCCGAGTGGCGCGAGCGCTACCGCTCGATCCAGGACGGCCTGGCGGCCCTCACCGAGGCCCAGCGCGTGTGCCTGATGCTCCAGACCGCCGGGGCCTCCTACGCCCGGATCCACGAGATCACCGGCTTCTCGCTGCGCAAGGTCGAACGGTCGGTGCTCGAGGGGCGCAGGGGCCTGGCGGCGTGGGAGCTGCGCCTGGTGTCCGGCGAGGCCTGCGAGCGCCTGGACGGCGCCATCGCCCGGGTCGCCGCCGCGCAGGCGAGCGCCGGGGACGCCCGCGGGGTGTCGCGCCACGTCCGCCACTGCGGCCACTGCCGGGCGCTGCTGCGCTCGCGGCGCGAGGCGAACGAGGGGCTTGCGGCCATGGTCCCCGTCGCCCTCCTCGCCGGCGACGTGGCCCTCGGCGCGCCTGACCCGACGCCCGCGATCGCCTGGTGGGAGCGCGTGTCGGACGGGGCGACCGTCCGGATGGGCAGCGCCGTGCAGATGGCGCTGGACCTGCCCACCTCGGCCCTGGCCAAGGTGGGCGCCGGCGCCGCCGCGATCGTGGTGGCCGGCACGGCCGCGCTCCCGCTCGTCGCCGACGGCGTCCGCCCCGCCCACGACCCGGTCGCCGCCGCGCGGTCGACCGTGGCGGCGGCGCCCAAGACCACGGGCGAGACGGCGTCCGCGCCGCGGGACGCGACGGTGGCGGCCGCCACCGCCGCCCGTCGGAGCGCCGTGCTCGCGCGCGAAAGGGCGCGCGCCGCCCGCACCGCCGCCCGCGCGGCAACGGCCCGCCGGGTCCGCGCGGCGGAGAGGGCGCGGGCGACCGAGACGGAGGTCTCAACGTCCACGTCGACGCCGGCGGCCAGCACGGCCGTCGCCGTCGCCGCGCCCAGGACGTCATCGAGTGCCCCCGCCCCCGCCCCCGCCCCCGCCCAGGCCTCTCCGTCGTCCGTCGCCCTGGAGTTCGGGCCGTGAGGGCGCGCCGAGGCCTCGCCGCGGGGCTGGTCGCGCTCGCGGCCGCGCTCGCGGCGACCCCCGCCGGCGCGACGGAGGGCGGGCTCTACCCCCAGGGCTCCTCGATCTGGGCGACGAGCGGGCAGTTCACCGGCATCGTGCTCCCGGGGCCGGTCTGGCAGATCAGCGCGCCCGCCGCTCGCGTCGGCCGCGGTCGGGAACCACTGGGAGATGAACTGGGGCTGCCCGGTCGCCGGCAGCGAGGTGGCCGCCGTGCAGTTCGGGGCCCTGCGCACGGCCGCGGCCAGCTCGATGGAGGTCCGCGTGACCGGCGACCGGCGGGTGCTCTGGGCCGAGCCCGACGCCGCCATGCCCCAATCGCCCGCCGGCGGGCGCGGATACGACGTCCGTCTGCCGGGCGGCCAGTGCAACGTGCACCTGGCCCTCAGCCAGGTGGAGCAGCGCTCGCAGCACGCTCGCGCCTACTTCATCGACAACCCGCGCATCCTCGTCCGCGACGTCTCCCCGCCGTCGGTGGCGGTGCGCGGCGTGTCGGGCGGGTGGCTCAACGGGTCGGCGCCGCTCGCCGTCTCGTGGGGCGCCGGCGACAACTTCGGATCCGACGGGATCGCCCAGCAGCGCGTCGTGGTCGGGGGGCACGTGCTCTGGGCGGGCGCGCCCGGGCAGGGCGAGCACGCGCTCTCGCTGCCGCTCACCAGCATCGCCGACGGCGTCCAGCGCCTCGAGGTGCAGGTGGACGGCGACGGCACCGGCGGAGCCTCCGCGGCGGCCGACATCGCGATCGACCGGGGGGCGCCGTCGGTCCGCGACCTGTCCGCCACCGCGCTGGAGACGCCGGGGAGCGTCCGCCTCGCCTGGCGGGTGAGCGACGCGCTCAGCGGCATGGCCTCCAGCCAGGTGGAGCTCAACACGGCGCCGGACGGCTCGCAGAGCGGCGCCTGGAGGGTGGTCACGGGCGCCGCGGCGGCGGGGCTCCACACGGTGACCGTGGGCGACCTGGGCGTCGCCGACGGCGTCCACGCCTGGCGCGTCCGCGCGGTGGACACGGCGGGCAACGCCATCCATGTGCCGGGTCCGGCGGGAATCGTGGTCGACACGACGCCGCCGACGCTGACCCTGCATCCGCTCGCCGACGGCTGGGTCAACCGGGCGGAGATCGACCTGACGACATTCGACAACCTCCACGGCGTCCTCGGCCTGGGGCCGGTGGAGGTGGACGTCAACGCCGCCGCCGACGGCTCCGACGCCGGTGAGTGGCTCCGGCGCAGCACCACCCCGGGTGCCGCGGGGCGCAGGACCATTCCGCTGGACCTGCGCGGCCTGGCGGAGGGCCGGCACGCCGTCCGGGTGAGGGTCCGCAACGGGGGCGCGGTGGGCACTCGCCTGCTCGTCGAGGGGCGCGGCTCGCTGCGGGTCGATCTCACGAGCCCCGTCATCGCCGCCGCGTCGTTCACCGGCGGCGGCGGCGCGCCCCTCGTCGCGACGTGGGTGGCCGACGACGCGGCCTCGGGGGTGGCGACGGCGACGATCCAGTGGCGGCAGGGCTCGAGCTGGCGCACCCTGGCCCGCGAGACCGCCCGCAACGGCTCGGGGCGGGTTCAGGTTGACGGCTCGATGCTGCCGGGCGGGGAGCGGACCCTGCGGGTCGTGGTCGCCGACGCGGCCGGCAACACCGCGGCCCGCGCCGGCGACGCCGTGGTCGTGGGCCGCGCGACGAGCGACGCGCGCGACCGCGCTCGCACCGGGCGCCTCACGCTCGCCGTGGCCCGCGCCCGCCGGGAGCGTCGCGGCGGCCGGGTCGTCCTGGTGCGGCGCATCACCTCCGGGCAGCGCCTGCGGATCACCGGCCATCTGCGCGACGCCTCGTCCCAGGGCATCGTGGGGGTCGAGGTGCAGGCGCGAGGCCACCGCGGAACCATCCTCGCCCGGGGCCTGACCCGCGCCGGCGGGGCCTTCACCCTCGACGCGCGGCCGGCAGCAGGCGGCCTCGTCCACGTGGGCCTGGTCGGCGACCGCGGCCTCCTGCCGCCGCGCGCGGCGGTGGACCTGCGACTCGAGGTCCGCCCGCGCGTGACCATCGCGGCCTCCCGCACCCTCACCCGGGCGGGTGGTCAGGTGATCTTCTCGGGGCGGGTCGTGCCGGCGCCCCGCAGCCTGCGGATCGGGGCCGGGAAGGGAGTCGTGCTGGAGTGGCGCGACCCGGTGCGGCGCACCTGGCGCCCGGTCGTCAACGGCCGCCTGCGCCGCGACGGCACCTTCACCATCCCGTGGACGTTCGGCGTGGCGGGCCTCACCATCCCCTTCCGGGCGGCGGTGCCCGCCGAGGTCGGGTGGCCGCTGCTGGGCCGGCGATCGCGGGTGATCCGCGTCAGGGTCGGGGGGTAGGGCCTCGGCGGAGTAGGCTTTCGCGCCGGATGCGCCCCCCGGCCCTGCTTGACGCCACGCCGCTCGCCGGCGCCCACTCGGCCCGGGGGATCGGCGCCGCTGTGCGCGGCCTGGTGGGCGGGTTCGCGGCGTTGCCGCCGGACGAGCGGCCCGTCCTGCTGGTGCGGGCCGGGCAGAGCGTGCCGAGCGGGTTCGAGGCCCACCCCGTGCGCTGGCCGCGCTGGCCGCTGTACCGGCTGCCGGACCCGTGGCCGTGGGTGGTCGGGGAGAGGGCCGCCCGCCGGGCGGCCGCGGGCGGCGTGTTCCACGCGCAGCAGCCGGCCCTGGTGCCCCGCGGGCGCACGGTGGTGACCTGCTTCGATCTGATCCCGGCGTGCTTTCCCGAGTACCTGTCCGGCCCCGGGCGGGCACCCGAGGCCCAGGCGTACCGGCACTTCCTGCGACGCCTGCGCCAGGCGCGCCTGGTGCTCGCACCCTCGCGCGAGACCGCGAGCGACCTCGTGCGGCTCGCCGCGGTGGACGCGGGGCGCATCCGGGTGGTGCCCCTGGCCGCGCCGCCCCCGGCCGCCCCGGTGGGGGCGCCGCCGGAGGGTCCCTACGTGCTGTTCACGGGGGCGATCGAGCCGCACAAGAACGCCACGCTGGCGGTGGAGGCGATCGCCCGGGCGACGCCGCCCGTGCGGCTGCTGATGGCGGGCCCCTGGTCGGCGCGCCGCGCCGAGCGCCTGCGCGCCCACGCCGGGCGCGTCGGCGCGGCCGACCGGGTGGCCTGGCTGGGGCTGGTGGAGGCGGGACGCCTGGCGGCGCTGCGCGCGGGGGCGGTGGCCGTGCTGGTGCCCTCCCGCAAGGAGGGATTCGGCCTGCCGGTGCTCGAGGCGATGCAGCTGGGCGTGCCGGTGCTGGCGTCGGACACCCCGGCTCTGCGCGAGGTGGGCGGCGAGGCGGCCCGCTACCTGTCCCCGGACGACCCCGACGCCTGGGCCGCGGCGATCGACGAGCTGGCGGCGGACCGGGCCGCGCGCGCGTCCCGCGGGGCGCTCGGCCGGGCACGGGCGGCCGGGTTCTCCTGGCCGGCGACCGCTCGCGCGGTGGTGGACGCCTACCGCGAGGCGGCGGCATGACGCTGGCGGCGATCGACTGCCACATGGTCGGGCAGGCGGCCGCGGGCGACGCCGGCAACGGCCGCTACGCCGCGACCCTGCTGGCCGCGATGGCGACGACCGCGGCCGAGGGAGACGCCGTCGCGTCGCTGGTGGCGACGCCCCAGGGCGCCCGGACCCTGGGGCGGTTCGGCCGGACGGTGGGGGTGCCCGCGGCCGACGTGGCGCGCCTGGCCCGCGCCGCGCCCCGCGCCCTGGCCGACATCGCGGCCGACGCGGCCGTGTTCACGTACGTGTCGCCCGGGTGGAGCCCCTGCCCGGTGCTGCTGGCCGTTCACGACGCGACCTTCCTGACCAATCCCGAGTGGCTGAGCGCCCGCGCCCGCGCCGTGCTGCGCGGCCTGGTGCCGCGCTCGGCGCGCCGCGCGCGCGTGGTGCTGGCGCTCTCGGAGACGGCCGCGGACGACATCGCCGCCGCCCTGCGCCTGCCGCGCGGCAAGGTGCGGGTGGTGAGCCCGCACGCCGCGCCGGTGTTCACCCCCGGCGAGGGTGCCGCCGAGCGGGTGCGCGCGCGCCACGGCCTCGACCGCTACTGCCTGGCGGTCGGCGACCTGGGGCCGCGCAAGAACCTGGCGGCCCTGGGCGCGGCGGTGCGGGCCCTGCGCGGCAGCGGATTGGAGCTCGCGCTGGTGGGCAAGCCGGGCAACGGCGGCGGCCGCATCGCGGCCGAGGCCGGCGGCCGCTGGCTGGGGTACGTCGACGACGCCGAGCTGGCCGATCTGTACCGCGCGGCGGCCGTCACGGCGTACCCGTCGCTGTACGAGGGCTTCGGCCTGCCGATCGTCGAGGCGATGGCGTGCGGCAGCCCGGTGGTCGCCACGGCGCGCGGAGCGATCCCGGAGGTGGCCGGTGACGCGGCGGTGCTGGTGGAGCCGAGCGCCCACGGCATCCTGGCGGGGCTGCGGGAGGCGCTCGATCCGACGGTCGCCGCCCGGCTGCGGGCGGCCGGCCCGGTGAGGGCGGCGCGCTACACCCCGGAGGCCATGGGCCGCGCCGCCTGGGCGGCGGTGGCGGAGGCCGTGGCATGAGGATCGCGATGCTCGGCACCCGCGGCATCCCGGCGGCCTACAGCGGCTTCGAGACGGCGGTGGAGAACCTGGCGGCGCGCTTCGCCGCGCGCGGCCACGCCGTGACGGTGTACTGCCGCCCGCACATGACCGAGCGCCGCGACGCGTACGCGGGGGCGCGCCTGGTGCACCTGCCGACGATCCGCAGCAAGCACCTGGACACCCTCGCCCACACGCTCGTCAGCACCGGCCACATGGTGACCCGCGCCCGGCCCGGACGTGGCCCTGTACTTCATCGCCGGCAACGCCCCGGCGGTGCCCCTCGCGCGGCTGGCCGGGAGTGCCCGCGGTGCTCCAGATCGACGGGTTGGACTCGGAGCGCGCCAAGTGGTCCGGCCCCGCCCGCGCATACCTGCGGCTGGCCGAGCGGCATGGCGCCCGCCGCGGCGACCGTGGCCGTGACCGATTCGGCCGCCGTGGCCGACGCCTACGAGCGCCGCCACGGGCGGCGCATCCCCTGGATCCCCTACGGGGCCGAGATGCCCGACCCCGGCGACGCCGGATGGTGCCGCCGCCTGGGCGTGGAGCCGGGCCGCTTCACGCTGTTCGTGGGGCGCCTCGTGCCCGAGAACAACGCCCACCTGCTGATCGAGGCCCACCGCCTGCTGGCGCCACCGACTGGCCGCTGGTGGTGGTGGGCGACGCCCCCTACGCCGACGACTACATCGCCGGCCTGCGCGCCTCGGCCGGGCCCGACGTGATCCTGCCGGGGTACGTCTTCGGCGACGGGTACCGCGGAGCTGGTGCCATCGCTGCGGGGTGATGTGCGCGCCGACCGAGGTCGGCGGCACCCACCCGGTGATCGTGGAGGGCATGGCCGCCGGCGCCGCGCTGCTGGTGAGCGACCACGCCCCCAACCTGGAGGTGGTGGGCGACGCCGCCGCGACGCTTCGCCCTGGCCGGCGGCGCCCCCGCGCTGGCCGAGCGCCCTGGGCGCGCTGATCGCGGACCCCGCCGCGCCGCGAGGCGCTCGGCGCCCGCGCCGCCGAGCGCGCCGCCGCGCGCTTCTCGTGGGACGCCTGCGCCGACTCCTACCTGCGGCTGTGCGAGATCGTCGTCAGCCGGGGCGGCGGCCGATGACCAGGAACTGCTTGCCCAGCAGGCGCCACAGCGGCGGCGTCTGGAGGTAGAGGCGGGTCGTGAGCGGCGTGGCGGGCAGCCGGCCGCGGAAGGAGTAGGGCAGGAAGCGCGGGACGATGCTCTCGGGCTCGAAGCCGGCCGCGTAGAGGTGCTCGGCGATCGCCGTGTGCGTGTAGACCAGCGTGTGGTCGGCGCAGTCGAAGTACTCCTTCATGCAGTACCGGAAGTTGGGCCCCATGATCGCGATGCGCCCGCCCGGCGCCATGGCCGCGTGCATCCGCTCGAGGAACGCGGCGGTCTGCTCCTGGCTCAGCAGGTGCTCCAGGAAGTTGGACACCCACACGCCGTCGAAGTGCCCCTGCGGCAGCTCGGCCTCCATGATGTCGGCCACCACCGTGCGCACCCCGGGGTCGGCGTCGCGCTCGGCGTAGTCGGTCTGGTCCACCGCCCAGCGCTCGGCGGCCGGCACGGCGTTGATGAACTCGCACCGCCCGGCGGCGGGGTCGAGCACCCGCTGGGGCGAGCCCATGCGGCGGTGGACGAAGGGGGCGATCTCGCGCCAGACGGCCGCCCGGACGTCCTGGTCGATCCCCGTGAAGCGGTACTCGTAGAGTCGCTGGAAGTTCATGCGTCAACCGCCGGCGTCGTCATGGACATGCGCCGCAGAGCGGCGAAGCTGAGGCCCCAGCGCACCATCAGGATGGCGCCGATGACGGTGGTGGGGATGAACCAGGCCGCGTGCAGCAACACCGCGAAGGCCAGCGCGTCGGCGCCGCCGACGCCGAAGAGCCCGAGCGCGGAGGCGGCGATCCAGTGGTACGTGCCGATGAAGCCGGGAGCCGAGGGAACCGCCGAGCCGAGGCCGAGAGGCCCGTCGTGAACAGGACCTCGGACGGGGTCAGCCGCATCCCGATCGAGTCGGCGACCCACCACGCCCGGCCATCCAGACTCCCCAGGCGCCGCGAGCGTCAGCGAGCGCCGCTCGGCCCACGGCCCCCCAGGTGCGCACGCAGCGCAGGCCCTCGGCCAGGGCCACCAGATGCCGGGTCATGGCGCCGGTGGGTGCGGAGCGGGTCGCGCCGGCTCGCATGACCAGCGAGACGCCGCCAGTCGCGCCACGAGGAGGATCGTCAGGATCGGCGCCGCCGATGCCGACCCAGCGGACCCAGCCGGGCGTAGGGCGAGGCGCCCACGGTGAGCCCGAAGGCGTGGCGAAGAAGACGACGTCGGCCGCGCGATCGACGACCACGGTGCCGAACGACGGTCGAGGATCGGCGCGCGCGAGGTGCGGCTGAGGCCCACGGCGCGTGCGACCTCTCCCAGGCGGGCGGGCAGCGCGTTGTTCACCGCCGCGCCGATGACCACGATCTCGGTCATCCGCACGATGCCGGGCGGGCCGATCGAGGCGGCGATGCTCCGCCAGCGCAGGGCCAGCAGCGGATAGGAGGCCAGGATCAGAAGGACCCCGGCGCGAGGGGCACCGGGGAGGCCGACTGATCGCGTCGACCGACCTCGGCGAGGTCGATCCCGCGGGTGGCGAGCACGATGGCCGCCAGCGCTGACCAAGCCCCCGAGCACCAGCCAGGGCACCACCGACCGCGGGCGGACGCGCCGCCGCCCGAGGGGCCCCGAGCGCGGCCGTGGCCACCGCTTCGGGCTGGTCCGCCGTGGCCGGCGCGATGGAGCGATCAGCGCCCGGCCGATGCGGCACTAGACGGCGAAGGGCAGGCTGTCGGCGATCTCGGCCAGTCGCGGCGCGTCGCGTCGCGTGCGGACACCTCGATCTCCGCCGCGGGCCACGCGATCGCGACATCGGGATCGTCCCAAGCGAAGCCCCGCTCGACTCCGGGTCGTAGTACGACGAGCAGCGGTAGACCACGTCGGCCACCTCGCTGAGCACCAGGAAGCCGTGGGCGAAGCCGACCGGCAGGTACACCTGGCGCAGGTCCCGTCGTCGAGCGTCACCGCCTCCCAGCGGCCATAGGTGGGCGACCCGCGCCGGATGTCGACCGCCACGTCGAGGATCGCCCCGCGCGCGCAGCGCACGAGCTTCGCCTGGCCCGCGCCGATCGAGAAGTGCATGCCGCGCAGCACCCCGCGGCGTGGAGCGGGAGTGATTGTCCTGGACCCAGGTCTCGTCGATGCCGAACTCGTCCATGCGTCGGCGCGGAAGGTCTCGAGGAAGAACCCGCGCGAGTCGCGGTGCACGACCGGCTCGATGACCTGCATGCCCGTCAGGCGGGTCGTGAATACGCGCATCGACGGAACGTTACAGCCGCCTGCGGGTACATCCCGCGGTGCCCGAACTCTCGATCGTGATCGTCTCCTACCGCTGTCGCGACCTGCTGGCCGACTGCCTGGACAGCCTCGCCCTTCAGCGGGCCGACGGTCAACATGGAGGTCATCGTCCTCGACAACGCCTCGGGCGACGACACCCTGGAGGCCGCCGCCGCGCGCCCCTGGGTGCATCGTGGACGCCCTGCCCGAGAACCTCGGCTTCGGCCGCGCCAACAACCGCGGGTTCGACCGCGCGACCGGGCGGCGCGGTACTCGCGCTCAACCCCGACACGGTGCTTCCGCCGGGCGCGCCTGCGCGCCTGCCTCGACGAGCTGTGGTCGCGCCCGGACGTCGGCGTGCTCTCGCCGCGCCTGGTCGACCGCGACGGCCGCCTCGACCGGCGCTGCAAGCGCGGCTTCCCCACCCCGTGGTCGTCGCTCTGCTACTTCACCGGCCTCGACCGGCACCTCACGCGGGCCGCGCTCCACCCACTACACGGCCGGCTGGCTGGACGAGACGAGGCCGGCGACGTCGACAGCGTGACCGGCGCCTTCATGCTCATGCCGCGCCGCACGCCCTGGCCGAGGTCGGCGGCTTCGACGAGCAGTTCTTCATGTACGCCGAGGACCTCGACCTGTGCCTGCGCTTCATCGAGCACGGCTGGCGCGTGCGCTACTGGCCGGGCGTGGACGTGCTCCACGTCGGCGCGGGATCGAACGTCGGACGGCCGCCGCCCGCCGCGGCCGACTCCGCCTACTTCCGCACGATGGCCCCGTTCATCCGCAAGCACCGCCCCGGCCTGCGCGGGACGGCTGCTCGCCGGGGGCGTCTGGCTGGTGGGCGAGGCGGCGCTCGTGGCCTCGCGCCTTCGGGCAGCCTGGGGATAGGTCACGCGGACCGCTTCCGGCCGTAGACGACCAGCCCCGGACCCGCATAGGTCCAGGGAGAAGCCGCCCGCCTCGGCGAGCGCGGGCACGAACGCCGGCTCGGGCGTGGCGCCCTTCATGAACACGATGGCCCCGAGGTCGGGATTGTCGGCCACGATGGCCTTGGCCTGGGCGGGATCGGCTGGTGGGCACCCGCCAGCCGGTGCGGCGGCCCTCGTACCAGAGCATCGGCTCGTTCTTGTCGCCCGCCTCCTGGATGACGAGCAGCCGCTCGTCCGGCGTGTGGGCACGCAACTCGCTGCCCTGCTGCGCCCATACGACGTTCACCGCGGTCGCTCGCCGAAGTAGGTGCTCCACGTCGTCAGCGACCAGACCATCGCCAGGCCGATGACCAGTCCGGCGACGGTCCGCCGGGCGAGCGAGGGCCCGGCGGGCATCGCCATCCGGTAGAGCGTGAGCAGGCCCAGTCCGGCGAGCATCGACAGGGGGACGTAGTAGGCCAGCTGGTAGTAGTCGTGGACGCGGTTGAGGTTCGCGAAGATGCCGATCGACAGGAAGCCGCCCACCAGGGTCGCGACGATCTCGGGCCGGTACCGGGTCCTCACCGACGGGATCGCGGCGAGGCCGAGGCCGATCAGGACGAGGCCGACCGGACCGAAGTTGTCCATGAAGCGCTGGCCCACGGTCCGGTACAGCTCCGGGTCGGTGAAGGTCGTGCCGAAGAACCAGTCGCGGCCGTTCGAGTAGGTCAGGGCTCCCGACGCGAGGTTGAGCTCGTCCGCGTGCCGCGTCCATAGGGCCGAGAGTGCCACCGCGAGCAGGCCCGCCGCCACGAGGGCGCCCTTCTCGAGCAGGCTCACGCGGCGGTCGAGCAGGATGCGGACGAAGAGCACGAGGATCGCGAGCCCGATTGCGAGCACCAGCGTCCCCTTGCCGAGCACCGACACGATCAGGGCGACCGTGAAGAGCGCGAACCACGACCAGGTGAAGCGCTCCGCCAGGCGGATGGCCGCGTAGATCGCCAGCAGGGTCGTCGCGATCCCCAGGGTGTCGATGAGGACCGCCCGGAAGAAGAAGACGGTGACCGGCAGGAAGCTGAACACCGCGACCCCGAACAGCGCCGCGGCCCGCGAGCCGAGCCACCGCGAGGCGATCAGGTACATCAGGATCGCGGAGGCGACGTACGACGCGATGGAGACGATGCGCCCCGCCGACTCGATGCCTCCGGCCGGCACCTGCAGCATCCAGACGAGGGTTTGGTAGAGCGGAAGCTCGAAGACCCAGTTGCCGCCGCCGAACATCGGCACGTGGTAGTCGAGGAAGTCGAAGCCGTCCCGGTTCCAGAGCCAGACCGTGCTCGCGGTCTGGGTCTGCCGGAAGGCGTGCTGATCCAGGATGGGGGCGCCGAAGCGGTAGAGGCGGATCAGGACGCCCGCGGCGATCACGACCCCGAGCATGCGCGCCGGTCGCGCGAGGAACCAGCGCACTCCGGCGTGGAGTCGTCGCCGGGCAGCGAGGGTGCGCGCCTCCAGCGATCCGAGGCTCGTGTCAGAGGTGCCGTTGGGCATCGGGCCGGGCCAGACTAGTGCAATCGCTTCTCGGTCTCCCGCGCGCAACGGTAGGGTTCGGCGGGTGAGGATCCTCGTCACCGGCGGGGCCGGTTTCGTGGGCTCCCGTATCGCGTCGTCGTTCGCGCGTGACAACCCCGGCGCCGAGGTGATCGCGCTCGACAACCTGCGTCGCCGCGGATCCGAGACCAACCTGCGGCTCCTGGCCGACCGCGGGGTGCGCTTCGTGCACGGCGACGTCCGCGTGCGCGCGGACCTCGATCAGGTGGATGGCGCGGTCGACGTCATGGTCGATGCCTCGGCCGAGGCGAGCGTGCTCGCCGGGGTCGCGGGCTCGCCCGCGTACGTGCTCGACACCAACCTGACCGGCACGATCAACTGCCTCGAGTGGGCGCGCGGCCGGGTCGGAGCGCTCCTGTTCCTGTCCACCTCGCGCGTCTACTCCATGGCGCCGCTGCGCGGCCTCGCCCTGCGGGAGACCGAGCTCCGCTACGAGCTCGCCGACGACCAGCCCACGAGCGGCGCGAGCGTCGCCGGGGTCGCCGAGGACTTCCCCACCCACCTGCCCCGCTCGTTCTACGGCGCCAGCAAGCTGGCGTCCGAGATGCTGGTGCAGGAGTACGTCGAGGCGTACGGCCTGAACGCGGTGATCACGCGCTGCGGAGTCATCACGGGCGCCGGCCAATTCGGCAAGTCCGAGCAGGGCGTCTTCGCGATGTGGGCGGCCAACCACGTGCTCGGGAAGCCCTTGCGGTACATCGGGTTCGGGGGGTCGGGCAAGCAGGTGCGCGACCTGATGCACCCCGAGGATCTCTTCGACCTGCTGACTCGCCAGCTCGACCAGGTCGAGCGGTGCTCGGGCGAGGTCTTCAACGCCGGCGGCGGCCGCGCCGGCTCGGTCTCGCTGCGCGAGCTGACCGAGATCTGCCGGGCCGCGACCGGGCGGGAGGTGCCGATGAGCGCCGACCCCGGCACGTCCCCGGTCGATGTCCCCGTGTACCTCACGGATCACGGGCGCGCCACCCGCCGTCTGGGCTGGCGGCCGACCTGGACGCCCCAGGCGATGATCGAGGAGATCGCAACGTGGGTGCGCGAGAACGAGGACACGCTGAGACCGGTGTTCGCCGGATGAGCGCGAACGGGGGTGATGGATGTCGGTAGCCGTGGTCACCGGCGCGGCCGGCCTGATCGGCAGCGAGGCGGTCGGCTTCCTGCACGAGCAGGGCATGGACGTGGTGGGCGTTCGACAACGACATGCGGGCCTACTTCTTCGGCCCCGAGGCCTCGACGGCCTGGAACCGCGACCGGCTGGTGGACGCGCTGCCGCGCTACACCCCGGTGGACCTCGACGTGCGCGACGCCGAGGGCCTCGACGCGGCTGCTGGCGCGCGTACGGCGCCGCGATCGAGCTGGTGGTCCACTGCGCCGCCCAGCCCAGCCACGACTGGGCCGCCGCGCGAGCCGCTCACCGACTTCGACGTCAACGCCACCGGCACCCTCAACCTGCTGGAGGCCGCCCGCGCCCACTGCCCCGAGGCGACGTTCATCTTCACTGTCCACCAACAAGGTCTACGGCGACGCCCCCAACGACCTTCCCCTGGTGGAGACCGGCGACCCGCTGGGAGCTCGATCCGGCCCACCCCTGGGCCGAGCACGGCTTCGACGAGACCATGCGCATCGACCAGTGCACGCACAGCCTGTTCGGCGCCAGCAAGGTGGCCGCCGACGTCATGGTCCAGGAGTACGGGCGCTACTTCGGCATGAGCACGGCCGCCTTCCGGGGCGGCTGCCTGACCGGCCCCCAGCACTCGGGCGCCCAGCTGCACGGCTTCCTCGCCTACCTGGTGCGCTGCGCGGTGACCGGCACGCCGTACACGATCTTCGGCTACAAGGGCAAGCAGGTGCGCGACAACATCCACTCGCGCGACCTGGTCAGCGCCCTGTGGGCCTTCCACCGCAACCCGCGCCCGGGCGCCGTCTACAACATCGGCGGCTCGCGCCACTCCAACTGCTCGGTGCTCGAGGCGATCGCGCTCATCCAGGAGATCACCGGCCGCGAGATCGACTACACCCTCTCCGACGAGAACCGCTCGGGCGACCACATCTGGTGGATCAGCGACGTGCGCCGCTTCCAGCGCCGACTACCCCGACTGGGAGTACGAGTACGGCCTCGAGGAGATGCTCGAGGAGATCGTCGAGGCCGCCTCCGAGCGCTACGGGTCGAGATGAGCGACGGGATGCTCGTATCGATCGTCATCCCGGCCCACGACGAGGCGGATTGCATCGAGCCGACGCTCCGGCGGCTGAGCGCGGTGCTGCGGGACGCGGACATCGACCACGAGATCGTCGTCGTCGACGACCACTCCAGCGACGGCACGGCGGACCTCGTCGCGCGGATCGCGCAGGACATGCGCCGAGCTGCGCCTGGTGGCGAACACCGCTTCGGGGGGTTTCGGCATGGCGGTCCGCGCGGGCCTCGGCCGACTTCCGGGGCGACGCCGTGGCCGTCTACATGGCCGACTCCTCCGACTCGCCCGAGGACCTGGTGATGTTCGTGCGCACGATGGAGGCGAGGGGGTTGACTGCGTCTTCGGCTCGCGCTTCGCGCCGGGAGGAGAGGTGATCGACTACCCGCGGCCCAAGCTGCTGCTCAACCGGGCGGCGAACGCGGGGATGCGCCTCCTGTTCGGCCTGCGCTACAACGACGTCACGAACGCCTTCAAGCTCTACCGGCGCGAGGTGATCGCCGGGATCGGCCCGCTGCTGTCCCACCACTTCAACCTCACCGTGGAGATGCCCCTGAAGGCGATCGTGCGGGGCTACAGCTACGCGGTGGTGCCCAACAGCTGGACGAATCGCAGCCACGGGACCTCGAAGTTCCAGATCCAGGAGATGGGATCCCGCTACGCCTTCATCGTCCTCTACTGCTTCCTCGAGAGGTGGCTCTCCCGGGGCGACTACCGGCGCCCGGCGGCCTCCGCGCGGGCGACTCCGGCCGGTCCCGCCGAGCGCGGCTGACGGCCGTCCGGGAGCCGCGATGAGGCTCGCCGTGGTGGTGTGCGTCTATCCGCCCTATCGCGGTGGCATCGGGCACGCGGCCCAGCGCCAGGCCGAGATCCTCGCCGAGCTCGGGCACGAGGTGGTCGTCTACTGCCCCGCGCCGCCCGGCGAGCCCGCCGGCGACGACGTGGTCGACGGGATCCCCGTCCGGCGCCTCAGGCCCCTGCTCTCCTACGGCAACTCGGCCTTCCTGCCCCAGCTCTTCGGGCGCATGGGGGGCCACGACGCCCTCTTCCTGCACTACCCGTTCTTCGGCGGCGCCGAGGCGGCGGTGCTCGGCGCCCTGCGCCACCGGCGTCCCTACGTCGCCTTCTTCCACATGGACGTGTTCGGCTCGGGGCCCCGCGGGGCGTTCCTGGCCGCATACCAGCGCACGATCGGCCCCCTCCTCCTGCGCGGCGCGCGCTCGGTGTTGGTGAGCTCGGAGGACTACTTCCGGCACTCCCTCCAGGCGCGCGCCGTCGGCCGGATCGAACCGGCGCCGTACGGCATCGACACGGTCCGCTACTCGCCAGGCCCGGTGCCGGCTGCCGATCGCGCGCGCCTCGAGGTGGACGAATCCACCCCGCTGATCCTGTTCGTGGGCGGCATGGACGCGCCCCACGCCTTCAAGGGTGTGCCGCAGCTCCTCGACGCCTTCGCGGCCGCCGGCCTGGCCGGCCGGGCGCGGCTGGCGCTGGTCGGCGAGGGAGAGCTGCGGCGGGGCTTCATGGCGCGCGCCCGGCGGCTGGGCATCGAGGGCTCGGTCCACTTCCACGGCCGGGTGGACGAGGACGACCTCATCCACCTCGACCGCGCGGCCGACATCGCCGTGCTCCCCTCGACCACCGCGGAGGAGGCGTTCGGCCTCGTGCTGATCGAGGCCATGGCCTGCGGGACCGCGGTCGTGGCCTCGCGCCTGCCGGGGGTGCGCGACGTGGTCGGAGAGGGCGCCGAGGCGGCGGGGATCCTGGTGCCGCCGGGCGACGTCCCCGCGCTGGCCGCGGCGCTCGAGGCGCTGGCCGGCGATCCGTCCCGGCGCGCGGCGCTCGCCGAGCGCGGCCTCGCCCGGGTGCGGCAGCGGTACTCGCGGCAGGTGGAGCGCGACCGCCTGGCCGCGATCCTCGCCCGCGACCTGGGTCCCGGCTAGGACCCCACGCGGGTGAGCGTCCAGTCGGTCAACTGGATGGTGACCGCCCTCAGGTCGGTGGCGCTCAGGTGCTTGGGGGCGCGGTCGCTGACCGACCAGAGATCGCTCTGCCCCGCGGGGAGCGAGAGGCGCATGGAGACGACCCGCGTCCGGGGTCCCACCACGGCGCTGCCGATCGTTCCACCGGGGCCGGTGATCGTGAGCCGATAGGTCCGGCCGAAGCCGCCGCGGGCGCGGAAGCGGAGCACGTAGGCGCCCCCCTCGCGCGCGACCACCGTGGTGCGGGCCCGCTTGTGCATCCATCGCCACACGCGGCCGTCGATCAGCTCGGGGTCCCACCAGCCCTCGGGGCGTGGGATCGCCACCGCGTCCGGCGCCGCCGCGGTCACCTCCCAGACCGCGCTGCCGTCGTCGAAACGCCTCAGGACGCGCAGGCCCTCCGGCGGCGCGCCGACGTCCGGCGGGGTGAGGCCGAGCATTCCGTAGAACCACGGGTTGACCGTGACCAGGCCGATCCCGAGGCCGGCCAGGCGCCCGGGCACGCCCGGCCAGGTGATGTCCTGGTTGGCGCGCATGAAGTCGGTGGCGAGCGATCCGACCGCAAGGCTGCCGTTGGTGATGGGGTGCCCGTGGACCGTCTGGCCGTACATGAAGTAGCGCTCGAGCGCCTCGTTGGGCACCCCCGGCTGCTCGTAGACGATGGCCCCGCGCCGGTTGTCGGCCAGCCAGGCCCACGACGGGACCTCCCCGGCCGTCTGGCCGTTGACGATCACCGGAGGGGCGCTGGTGACCACCGCTCCGGCGGGTGCGCCGTTGGGCAGCTCGAGGGCGCTGACGATGAAGACGACGGCGACCACCGACACACGCACGAGGTCCGAGCGGTTGCGGATCAGCTCGCGCAGGCCGAGGGCCGCCACCACCAGCAGCACGGCCATCACCGGGGCCGCGAAGCGGGCGAAGACCCGCAGGTAGGGCGCCGCGTCGTAGACGAGCGACGACGGCATCGTCACCCGGTGACCGAGGATCACGGTCGGGCTCGCGAGGCTGAAGACGACCAGCACCACCAGCAGCGGCGCCGCGGTCAGCAGGACCAGCCGCAGGCGCCGCCCGAGCCGTTCGCGGTGGCGGATCCCGAGGAAGTAGCCGATCGCCGCCAGGACGATGGTGCCGAAGCCGACGAAGGCGGTCCGCTCGCCGCCCGGCGAGCCGATCGAGGCCCAGGCGTCGGCGCCCACCAGGCCGGAGAAGAACGAGTTGTCGGCCGCGGGCAGCAGGTAGTCCCGGATGTGCGCCCCGTAGAGCTCCAGCTCGATGCGCGAGCGCCCGAGGCTCGTGTCGAGCGCCCCCTTGCTCGAGGACTGGAGCACCAGCAGAGGCACGACGACGAGCGCGAGCGCCCAGACCCCGACCTGGACGACGGGCATCGGCACCCGTCGGATCCCCGTGCGACGCACGATCACCACCGCGCCGACGCAGACGATCACGCCCACCATCACCAGGCCCATGATCCCGTAGTACGGATTGGTCAGCCAGCAGCCGCAGAGGCCCACGGCAAGCCAGCCCGCCCGGCGCCACGACGGCCGCTCGATCCACCGGATGCCGACCAGGATGAGCAGGGGGAAGCACCACAGCTGCGCGAGCGGGATGTGGGCCACCGACCGCAGCTGCTCGTAGGGGAAGATCATGAACGCCGCGCCGGCCCAGACGGCGGGCGCGACCCCCAGGGCCAGCCATCTGACGAGCAGGTACATCGACGACGCCGAGAGGGTCAGCCCCATCAGCGCAAGGACGTTGTAGGCCACGACCTGGCCGAAGAGCGACGCGAGCACCCACCCGGGGCCCACCGTGGCCAGCAGGGTCACGTTGACCGCGCTCGGGCTCACCCGCCCGAACGGGGCGCTCACCACCTCCTGGGTGGTCGTGCCCCAGAAGCTGAGCCCGTGATTGGCGTTGTACCAGAGGTCCCAGGCGTACCCCGAGGGGTCCCCTCCGCCCCCGCCACCCGTGATCGCGGTCGTGAAGTCGAGCACCAGCGGCCACGAGATGAGGATGCTCATCAGGGCGAAGCCCGCGAGCACGAGCAGGACCTCCACCCAGGGGACCGTGCGGACGGTCGCCACCCAGGCCGATCCGCGCGACCGCAACGCGGCCGCACCCCCCGAGATCACGCTCTGCGGCTCCGCTCGCCTCCGGCGATGCCGGGCTCGAGGTCGTCCGCCTGCGGATCGTCGCTCTCGAAGCGCTCGGCGACGACGAACGTCGGACGCCGGCGCACCTCGTCGTACACCTTGCCCACGTACTCGCCCACGATGCCGAGGGTCAGCAGCTGGACGCCTGCGAGCAAGAGCAGGACCACCATGATCGACGCCCATCCCGGGACCAGCGACGCGCCGACCAGGGTCGAGATCACCACGAAGACGCCGGCCATGATCGACACGGCGGCCGTCAGGAGGCCGAGGATGGTGGCGAAGCGCAGCGGCAGCTTCGAGAACGACACGATCGCGTTGAGCGCGCCCGCCGAGCGCGAGCGCAGCGAGTACTTGGTCTCGCCGGCGTGGCGCTCCTGGCGCTCCACGGGGACCGCGACCTGGTGGAAGCCCGCGAAGGCGCGCAGCCCCGGGTAGTAGCGGTTGAACTCCGGCATGGCGTTCACGATGTCGAGCACCTGGCGGCTCACCAGGGAGAACGGACCGGCGTCGGGGGGCAGGTCGATGCTCACCACCCGGCCGGCGAGCCGGTAGAAGAGGGCGAAGGCGGAGCGCAGGACGACGCCCTCCTTGCGGTTCTTGCGGACGGCGTATGCGACGTCGGCGCCCTCCTCCCAGGCGGCGACCAGGCGCGGGAGCGAGTCGGGCGCGTCCTGGAGGTCGGCGTCCATGACCACGACGGCGTCGCCGCGGGCGTCGCGCAGGCCGGCCTCGATCGCGGCCTCGTGTCCGAAGTTGCGCGACAGGCGCAGGCCGCGCACGTGCGGGTCGACCTCGGAGAGCGCGCGGATCATCTCCGTCGAGCCGTCGCGGGAGCCGTCGTCCACGAGCACGATCTCGTAGGCGTGCGCGAGCCCGGCGAGTTGCGCGGTCACCTGCCGGTGCAGCTCGTCCAGGGTCTCCCGCTCGTTGAAGACGGGAACCACGATCGAGAGCAGGGCCAGGGTCGGCTCCTCGGGAGGGGTCGGACCCGCGGAGCCTAGCGGCTTGCGTGGGGGTCGCCGCAGACCGTCGGCGCCCGCGCCCGCGCCGAGCCCGCCGCGGCTACGATGCCGAATCGTGCGGCGCCCCGGCACCCTCATCGCCCGGCATCGCCGAATCGCCGGAGGGGGCGCCTGGGTCCTGGCGTCGCTGGGGCTCTGGAACCTCGGAAACTTCCTGTTCTTCGTGGTGGCGGGCCGGCTGCTCGGTCCCGACGACTACGGGCTCGTCGCCGCCCTGCTGGCGGCCACGCTGGTCGTGATGGTGCCGGCGTCCGCCTTCCAGTACGCGGTCGCCCGCGAGGAGGGTGGGCTGGCGGCCGCGGGCGCGCCGCAGGTCGGAGCCATCTACCGGCACGCGTACCGTCGTTCCCTGATCCTGGTGCCGATCGCGCTGCTCGTGGTGGCGGCTGCGATCGTCGTCATCGGGCTGGCGGTCGACGGGCCGACCGGCCCGATGGTGACGACTCTGCTCGTGGTGGCCCCGATGATCCCCCTGTACCTCTCCCTGGGCCAGCTCCAGGCCGAGAGGCGCTTTCGGGCGTTCGCCCTGCCGGTCAGCCTGCTGGGCGTGTCCGCGACCCCTGGCGCTGCTGCTGCTGGCCGCCGTCGGACTGGGGGTGTACGCCGCGATCCTCGGGAGCGCCGTCGCCGTCGCCGGCGCGGCGGTCGCGGGCCTCGCCCTCACCCGGCTGCGGCTGCGCGACGCCCCGCCGCCCGAGCCCTCGGCGGTCTCGGCCTTCACCCGCGCCCTGGGGCCGCTGGCGGTGGGGCTCGCCGGCATCGCCCTGCTGACCAACCTGGACGTCGTCGTCGCCAAGCTGGCCCTCTCGGATCAGGCGGCCGGTGAATACGGGGCGGTCGCCGTTCTCGCGCGCTCGGTGGTGCTGGTCCCGCAGGCCGTCTCGATCGTGCTCCTGCCCCGCGTGGCCGCCCGGCGGACGGAGGGGCGGGACACCGGTCCACTGCTCGCCGCCGCAGTGGGCATCACGCTGCTGGTGGGCGGGCTGGCCACGCTCGGCGCGGCGCTGCTGGAGGACCCGATCGTGCGCCTCACCTACGGCGCGGACTACCTCGAGGGGGCGTCGCTGCTCGCGCCGCTCGCGGCGGCCTCGACGCTGCTCGGCGCGATCATCGTGCTGGTCAACCACCACGCCGGCCGCGCGGCCGACGGCTACATCTGGGCGATCGGTCCCATCTCGCTCCTGCTGCCGCTGTTCTTCATCCCGCTTCACGGGAGCGGCGCCCAGATCATCCTGGCCGACGCGATCGTCTACGTGATCGCCCTCGCCGTGCACGAGGTGATCCACGGCAGAGGGCCCGACGGCATCCTTCGCGGGCTGGCGATCGCCGCGCGCGGCCTCAGGCGCTGAGGGGCTTGCCCAGCTCGAGGAAGGCGACGCCCATCTCGCTGGGCGCGAGCTCCTCGGGTGACGAGATCCGGGCGAAGTTGCCCGGGCAGACGAAGCGCAGCGCGCCCCCGGCCGCGTAGGACCACGGCGCGGCCCGGTGGAAGCGCTCGTGGATGCGCGGGTCGCGCTGGCGCACGTAGCGCTCCTCCCGGACCTCCCACGGCAGGCCCAGAAGGCGCTCGCGCAGCTCGTCCGGCGTGTAGTGGCGCTCGAAGAAGACGCTGCCGTCGCTCGCCGTCCGCGCGCTCGCCTCGCCGTAGATGGGGCGATCGATCGCCACCTCGCGCCGGGCGGCCGCGACGTTCGTGGTGAGCCGCAGCGTCCCCCCGGGGCGCAGGACGCGCCACATCTCGGCCATGGCCCGCCGGTCGCCGTCGTCGGGGATGTGCTCGATCACCGAGACGCACAGGCAGCCGTCGAAGGTCGCATCCGCAAACGACAGCTCGCGGGCGTCCTCGACCCTGAGGGCGAGCGAGGGGTCCAGGGTGCGCCAGGCCTCGATCTCGGCCGAGAAGAGGTTGACGCACACCCAGTCGCCGTTGCCCTCCGAGCTCAGGAGGCTCGGCAGCAGCTTCGGGCTCGACACGTCGAGCCACCGGCCGGCGAAGGTGCAGTCGGCCAGCATTCCGAGCTCCCAGTACCGCCACGGATCGAGCGGGACCAGGAGCCGGTTGAGCCCCGCGCGGCGCTCGGGCCAGCCCCGTCGCGCGCCTCGGATCAGCCACGCGCCCCCGACGCGGTAGCTGTGCCGCCAGAGGCGGGGCCAGCCCTTCTCGTGGCCGAGTGCGGCCCCGCGTGCTCGTCGGTGTCCGCGCATCGGGGCGCGACACTAGCCGAGAGGCTCCCTCCGGACGGAACCCGCCGGGCGAGCCGCGATACTGTCCGAGCCGTGGAACGCCCTGCCGAACGCCATCCGCCGCCGCCACTCGTGAGCCGCCCATGACCGTGACCGCCTTCACGGCCGGCCGGTTCGTGCCGCTCTACCGCAACCTGGTCCGGCGCGAGGTCCGCCAGCGCTACAAGGGCTCCTTCCTCGGCCTTGCCTGGACCCTCGTCACCCCGGCGATCATGGTCGGCGCCTACTCGCTGGTCTTCAAGTTCCTCCTGCGCATCCAGATCCCCCACTACGCGCTGTTCCTGTTCGTGGGGCTGACGGTGTGGACGTTCTTCTTCGGCGGCGCCCAGATGGCGCGCATCGAGCCTGGTCTCCAACGCGAGCCTGGTCACCAAGGTGAGCTTCCCCCGGCAGATCGTCCCCCTGGCCTCGATGACCGGCAACGCCTTCACGGCGGGCGCGATGTTCGTGATCGCGCTGCCCCTGTGCGTGATCCTGACCGAGGGCTCCTGGGGCCCGCTGTCATGCTCCCGGTCCTGATCGTCCTGCTGGCGGCGTTCACCGTCGGCTTCGGGCTGCTGCTGTCCGCCGTCAACGTCTACTTCCGCGACGTGGAGCACATCCTCGGCGCCGTCGGACTGCCCTGGATCTTCGTGAGCCCGATCTTCTATTCGTTCTCGACCGTGCCCGGCCTGGACGGCCGCGAGTGGGTCGCCGACGTCCTGCACTGGGCCAACCCGATCGCGCCCTTCATCATCGCGATCCAGGACAGCCTCTTCTGGGGGCAGTGGCCGTTCTGGGGCGACGTGCTCTACTCGGTCGTCGCGGCCGCCGTGATGCTCCTGGTCGGCATGCGGGTCTTCCGCCGCCTGGAGCGCGAGATGGCGGTCGAGCTCTGATGGCCGTCGAGCCCGGGCGCATCCGCCTGCGCGGGGTCTCGCGCCACTTCCGCATCCTCCACGATCGCAACCTGACGCTGAAGGAGACGATGCTCCGGCGCCGGCGCACCACCGCGACCGAGAAGTGGGCGCTCCGCGAGGTCGACCTCGACGTCGAGCCCGGGCAGGCGATCGGCATCGTCGGCCAGAACGGATCCGGCAAGAGCACCCTGCTGAAGATGCTGGCCGGGATCATCCCGCCCCAGGCGGGCACGATCGAGATCGGCGGCACCGTCGCCTCGATGCTCGAGCTCGGCGCGGGCTTCCACCCCGACTTCACCGGGCGCGAGAACGTCTACATGAACGGCCGCCATCCACGGGCTCTCCGAGCGGGAGGTGGATGCGCGCGGCTCGACGAGATCGTCGCGTTCGCGGAGCTCGAGGAGTTCATCGACATGCCCGTGCGCACGTACTCGAGCGGCATGTACGATGCGGCTGGGCTTCGCGATCGCGTCCCACGTGGACCCGGACGTGCTGCTGCTGGACGAGGTGCTGGCGGTCGGCGACGAGGCCTTCCAGCGCAAGTGCTTCGGCCGGATCTTCGAGTTCCGTCGCGGCGGCGGCACGCTGGTCTTCGTCTCCCACGACCCCGCCGCGGTCGAGCGCGTCTGCGACCGCGCGGTCGCTGCTCAAGGACGGCCGAATCGCGGCCGACGGCTCCACCGTGGACGTGCTGGCGACGTACCACAAGCGCCTGGCGGAAGAGGGGGAGCGGATCGTCCGTCGAGGACGTCGGGGCCGGGCCGGACGACGACGCCCGCGTGTGGGGCAACCGCGATGTCGTCGTCCGCGCGAGCCGGCTGATCGGCAACGACGGCCCGACGGACCGCTTCGTCAGCGGCGAGCCCTTCACGATCGAGATGGAGATCGAGGCGGCACCGGTGACGACGCCCATCGTCGGCATCAGCGTCAGCTCGGTCGAACGGCCCGCTCTTCTTCGGCACCAACACCCGTCTCGACGAGCTCCAGATCCCGGGCATCGAGAGCGGCGCCGTGGTGCGCTTCACGTCCCCTCGCTGCCCGCTCCACGACGGGCGCTTCACGGTGCAGATGGCCGTCGTCTCCTTCGACGAGAGCGTCGTCTACCACTGGCTCGACCGCTGGCTCGAGTTCAGCGTCTTCCCCAAGGTCACGGGCATCGGCCCGGTCAACATGAGCGGCTCCTGGACCGTGAACGCGGACGAGGGCGCGCCCGGATCGTGGGCGGCGTCGGTGTCCGTCGGCGACCCCGACGACGAGCTGTAGAGTCAGCCGATCGGAACCTCGGCTCCACATGACGATGCCGGCGGCGACCGCGGGGTCCCGGAGAGCGCCGACCTCCGCGAGGTGATCGACTTCGACGCCGTGATGGCCGACCTGCGCACCCGGGTCGCCGAGAAGAAGGCGCGCGGCCTCTACGGGGTCGAGGCACTGATCGTCGACCGCCCGGCGCCGCGGAGCCGTTCTGCCCGGAGGAGCTCGAGCGGGTGCGCGGGCTTGCCGTGCTCGCACGTACGACCTCGCCGTGGATCCCTCGACCAAGCCGGTGGTCGGACGTCTGGGTGAGCAGGGTCAAGAGCGTGCTGGTGCGGGGCGTGAGCCAGCCCGGCTTCAGCCTCATGGCGCAGCTGAACGCCTACTCACGGGTCGCTGGTGGCCTATCTCGCCCGGATGGCCCACGAGATCACCCGTCTCCAGCAGCAGCTGGGGAGGCGCGCGCGAGGCCGCGCGGGTGGACGCCGTACGCGAGGCCGAGATCGAGCGCCAGCGCGACCTGGGGCAGATGGAGGGCCGGGTCGAGGAGCTCATCGACCGGCTCCGCGCCGCCGAGGCGCGGATCGCCCAGCTCGAGGGCGGCGACCCGCCGAGGGCTGATGTCGGCCGGCCGGCCGGGCTCGGTGGCCTTCGTGGTCCCGCGCTACGGAGCCGGCATCGTGGGTGGGGCCGAGACCCTCTGCCGGCTGGTGGCCGAGAATCTCGCGGCCGCACGGCACCCGGGTGGAGGTCTTCACCACCTGCGCGATCTCACCATTTCACCTGGGCGAATCACCACCCCAGGGACCACGGTGGAGGGGGGGTGCCCGTCACCGCTTCCCCGTTGACGCGCTCGCGCGACGCCGACCTCTTCTGGCGCCACCACACGGCCATCGCCCTCATCCGCGCCTCGGGTACGCCGAGCAGATCGAGTGGACGGCCAACGGGCCCGCTCGACCGGCTCCAGGCGGCGCTCGGCAGAGCGGGACCTGGATCGTCGGCGTCCCCTATCTCTTCGGCACCGCTTTCCGGGCGGCCGCGGACCATCCCGGCCGCGCGGCCCTGCATCCCGTGCATGCACGACGAGCCCCACGCCGGCGCCGCGATCGTCGCGACGCGCTCCGGGGGTGGCGGGGCGGCATGGCGACTCGAGGGGGAGCGGAGCTGATCGTGGAGCTTGGCCCTCGCTCGCGAGCGGACGCGGTGTGGCTGGGCGACCGACCCTGAGCCGCCCCCGGCGGCCGGCGTGTCGCGGACTTCTGCCTGCGCGGGGCATCGCGCCGGGCGACCTGCTGTACGCGGGCGGCGCGAAGAGGGCAAGGGCGGTCCTGCTGTCCGCCCACTACGCCCGACTGCTGCGCCGCGCGGCCGACGCGCCGCCCCTGGCGCTGATCGGCTCGTGGAGCTGCCGGGCCGCGGGGAGATCGCGGACCACGTCATCGAGCTGTGGTTCGCGCCGATGTAGCGCGGTGCCGCCTATGCGGGCGTCGTGCGCGTGCACCTCGTCGACCCTCGAGAGCTCTCCGGGATGGCTGCTGCTGGAGGCCTGGACCGCCGGCACCCGGCCCCGGTCAACGGGCGGCTCCGCCGGCGCCGGAGCGACTGCCGCGCCTCCGGCGTCGCCTCTGGTCCTCCTCGCCGCGGAGTTCCCCCCCGCGCTCGACATCGCTGCCCAGGACCCGGCCCTGCGTGACGGCATGGCGAGCCGGAGCGAGACGCGCTCGTCATCTTCTCCTGGGACTCGGTGCGGGCGCGGTTCCTCGGCGCCCTCGGAGGCCTGGGAGTGAGGCGCCGGCGTCCACCAGGTGCGCGCCGGGGCCGCCCCGGATGCCATCTTGCACCACCTCCTCGAGTCCCAGCGCGTCGCTCCGAGCCATGGGCCTCCGGTCGGAGATCCTTCTTGAGGAGGGTCGAACCACCCGGCCTCGCGGAATCCGCCGCCCGTGGCGATGGACGCCGTCGCGCGCGGGAGCTGCGGTGCTCGACTACACCATCGCAGCCCGGCCTCGGCTACGTGCTCGACGTGCGAACGCTCGGCCATCCACTACCACAACATCACCCCGCGGAGCTCCTGTGGGAGGACGCGCCGTACGGTCGCGCTCGCCTGTTGCAGCAGGGGGGCGCGCGGACCTGGGCGCAGCTCGCCGGCCGGGTCACTCCACGCCGCCGCCGACCGGGACTTCAACGCCTCCAGAGCTGGATCCCCTCGGCTACCCTCCGCCGCGGACGTCCATCGGGGTGATGCGGCGCTGAGTCTGCCCGTCGTCCCCCGCGCGCGACGGGGGTGGACGGTGGCCCGGTGAGGCTCCTGTTCGTCGGGCGCGGCGTGCCCGAACAGGGCGCAGCACCACCTCATCGCCGCCCTCGCCGCCCTGCGTCAGGCCGGGGCGGGATGCGCGTGCTGCGGCTGGTGGGCACCTGGGAGGGCATGGGGCCCTACGAGGACCGCTGCCGGCGCCCTGGTGGCCGATCTGCGCCTCGGCGCCGTCGTTGACTTCGCGGGATCGGTTGACGACGACGGCTTTTCGCCCGGGCCTACGCCGAGAGCGATTGCTTCGTCTGCCTCTCGGACCACGAGGGGTACTGCGTCCCCCTCATCGAGGCGATGGCCGCCGACCTGCCGATCGTCGCGTACGCGGCGGGCGCGGTTCCGGAGACCGTCGGCCAGGGGGCCCTGCTGCTCGACGAGAAGGAGCCCCTCGCTGGTGGCCGAGGCGGTCCTCGAGGTGCTCGGGAACGCCGCCCCTGGCGTCCCGGATCGCTCGAGGGGCGTCGCGCCTTCAGCTCGAGTTCTTCGGGGCACGACGCGGTCGCCGGAGCGCCTGAGGGACTTCGCTGGGGGGCGGCTGGCATGAGGGTACAGGTGGCGCGGGGCCACCCCCCGGCGCTCGGGCGGCTGATGGCCCGCGTCCTCGCGGAGCTCGGCTCCGCGATCGACGGCCTGCCCGGCACCCTCGTGGTGGGCATCGACGACCCGACGACGCCCACCGTCGAGGCGCCGTCCGGCCCCTCGTGGTCGTGCCCGCGCTCGGCCCGCAGCGCACGCCGCCCTGGGGCGCCGAGCTGGTCCGGTCTGCTGACGCGGTCGTGCTGCTCGACCCCGCAGAGGTCCACCCGCTCGCCGACGCCCTGGCCTATCGCGCCCGGTCGTGGTGGCGGGGCTGCTGTTGCTGCCGGTGGGGCCCGCGGGGTCCGGCCTCAACCCGGGCGGGCGCCCTCGGAGGGACCCCGCCGGGCCTGGGCATGGGCGGGTCACGCGTCCTTGCGGCGACCCCCGGTCGCCGGCGTCGCCTGGGTGTGGGGGCGGGGCGTCGCCCCGCTCGCGGCGGCGATCGAGGCCTGGGGCGGTAGGTCGCGCGGCGTCGGCGCTGCCCCAGAGCGACGACCACGAGCTGCTGCGGCGGGGGGAAGGGTGCTCCGCGCCTCACTCGGCGGCGGAGGTCGTCGAGGCGACTCGCTTCCTCCTGGACAACCCGGCGCTCGCCCAGGCGCTCGGCGCCTCGCGGGCGCCACCCCTCCTGGGCACGGCCTCCCGACGCCCCGGCAGGTGGCGATGCGGGTGCTCGAGGGCGTCGAGCTCGCGCGGCAGTGCGCGCCAGGGGGCCCCCGCGATGAGCGACGCGCTGCGTCTCGCGGTGGTCGTCCCGCGTTACGGTCCCTGACACGCGGGGGGAGCCGAGGGCCTGGTGTGCTGGGTCGCGCACCGGCTCGCGCGGCGCCACGAAGTCACCGTGCTCGCGACCTGCGCCAACGACTACCGGACCTGGGTGGACCACTCCCCGCCCGGCGAAGCCGTGACGGCGCGGTCGAGGTGCGGCGCTTCCCGGTGCCGGTGCCACGGGTGCCCGAGCGCTTCAACCGGTGGTACCGCGGGGCGGCGGTCCGGGGCGAGCGGGCCCTATCCTCGGGCTGGAGCGCCTGGATGCGCGAGCAGGGCCCGCACTCACCCGAGCTGCTGGCGTCACCTCGACGCCCACGGGGCGGGCTACGATGCCGTCCTCTTCGTGCCGTACCTCTATGCCACGACCTGGGAGGGGCTCCCCCTCGTCGCCGATCGCTCCCTCCTGATCCCCGCGCTCCATCGACGAGCCGCCGGCGGCGTTCCCG
>CAWDYN010000003.1:0-45298 GCA_963806585.1 uncultured Thermoleophilia bacterium
AACCCGCCGCCCCCTCCCGACCTCGAGCCGCGCGTCGGCGTGCTCCTCGAGGCGCTCCCGTACATCCGGGAGTTCGCCGGCGAGACGATCGTGATCAAGTACGGCGGCGCGGCGATGACCACGCCCGAGCTCAAGGCGTCGTTCGCGCGCGACGTCGCCCTGCTCAAGCTGGTGGGATGAACCCGGTGGTCGTGCACGGCGGCGGCCCCGACATCTCGCGCTGGTCGGACCGGCTCGGCCTGGAGGTGCGCTTCGTGCAGGGGCTGCGCGTGACCGACGCGCCCACCATGGAGCTGGTCAAGATGGTCCTGGTCGGCAAGATCAACAAGGAGATCGTCGCCCAGCTGCACGTGGCCGGCGCGCCGGCGGTGGGGCTGGCCGGCGACGACGGCGGGCTGATCGAGGCCGAGAAGGCGCGAGCCCGGACGCCGACCTCGGCTTCGTGGGCCAGGTGGCCGGCATCGACCCGTGGGTGCTCGAGAGCCTGGCCGAGTTCGTGCCGGTGGTCGCGTCGGTCGGGCGTCGACGCCGACGGCCAGAGCTACAACATCAACGCCGACACGGTCGCCGGCCGGCTCGCGGCCGCGCTCGGCGCGCGCAAGGTCATCTTCCTGACCGACGTCGAGGGGATCTTCCGCGACGTCGCCGACCCGACGAGCCTCATCAGCGAGTGCCGCATGCGCGACGTGCGCGAGATGATCGAGTCCGGCGCGGTCG
The DNA here is from genome assembly GCA_963806585.1 of uncultured Thermoleophilia bacterium. Taxonomy (GTDB): domain Bacteria; phylum Actinomycetota; class Thermoleophilia; order Miltoncostaeales; family Miltoncostaeaceae; genus Miltoncostaea. Next base: position 718 of record CAWDYN010000003.1, read on the forward strand.
GCGCGGGGATGATCCCCAAGCTCGGCGCGGTGGTCGACGCCCTCGAGGCGGGCGTCGGGGCCGCGCACATCGTGGACGGTCGCGTGCCCCACTCGGTGCTCATCGAGATCTTCACCGAGCGGGGCGTCGGGACCCTGGTGACCGGGTGATCGACGAGAGGCTGGTCCAGCGGGAGGCCGCGGCGCTGATGCCGACCTACCGGCGCCAGCCGGTGGCGTTCGTGCGCGGCGAGGGGGCGTCCCTGTTCGACGCCGAGGGCGCGGCGCTACGTCAACTGCATGGCCGGCATCTCGATGAGCAACGTGGGGCACTGCCACCCCAAGGTCGTCCGCGCGATCACCGAGCAGGCCGAGCGGCTCATCAACACCTCGAACCTCTACTACACCGAGCCGATGGTGGCGCTGGCCGAGTGGATCCGCGACCACTCGCTCGGCGGGCGCGTCTTCTTCTGCAACTCCGGCGCCGAGGCCAGCGAGGCCGCCCTGAAGCTGGCGCGCAAGGCGGGCGGCCCCGGGCGCACCGAGGTCGTGGCGCTGGTGGACGGCTTCCACGGGCGCACCTTCGGGGCCCTGTCGCTCACGGGCAGCCCTCCAAGCAGGAGCCCTTCCAGCCGCTGGTCCCCGGGGTCCACCACGTCGAGCGCGACCGACCTCGAGGGCATGAGCGCCGCCGTCGGGCCGCGCACCTGCGCGATCGTCCTCGAGGTGGTGCAGGGCGAGGTCGGGCGTCCACCCGGTGCCCGTCGAGATGCTCCGGCTCGCGCGCGAGCTGGCCGACCGCCACGGCGCCCTGCTGATCCTCGACGAGATCCAGACCGGGCTCTCGCGCACCGGCCCGCTGTGGGCCCACGAGGACGTCGGGCGTGGTGCCCGACGTGATGTGCCTGGCCAAGAGCCTCGGCGGCGGCGTCCCGATCGGGGCCATCGTGGCCCGCCCCGGGCACGACGCCGTGCTGCAGCCGGGCGACCACGGATCGACGTTCGCCGGCCGGCCCGCTGGCCTGCGCGGCGGCGCCTCGCCTCGTGCGCGGTGCTGGGCGACGCCACGCTCCAGGACGCGGTGCGGCGCAAGGGCGCGGCGCTGCTGTCGGGCCTGGAGGGGCTGGTCGACCGACGGCCTCGCGACCGAGGCCCGGGGGCGCGGGCTGATGTGCGCCATCGATCTGCCCCGCGCGCGCGCCGCCGAGGCCGTGGACGCACTGCTCGCGCGGGGATACCTCGCCAACAACACCTCCGCCCGCACGGTGCGCTTCCTGCCGCCCCTGGTCATCGACCAGGAGGACCTCGACGGGCTGGTCGCCGCACTGAGGGATTGCCTGCCGGAGGTGACCGCGTAGGATCCGCCGAGGTCCGCGCGACACCTGCCGAGGAGGATCCATGCCCGACGCGACCGTGATCACGGGCGCCGCCGTGGCGGCCCGTATCGAGGACGCCTACAAGATCTACGGCGAGCCGGTGACGCCGAGGTGCGCGCCCTCGAACGGCGTCACGCGGGAGTTTGCCGTCCGGGCGCTTCACGGCGATCATGGGCCCGTCGGGATCGGGCAAGTCGACGCTGATGCAGTGCATGGCGGGCCTCGACCGACTCAGCTCGGGCAAGACCTGGATCGGCGACATCGAGCTGACCGGGCTCTCCGAGAAGCAGATCACCCAGGTCCGCCGCGACCGGGTCGGCTTCATCTTCCAGTCGTTCAACCTGGTGCCGACCCTCGACGCGCTGGAGAACATCCGCCTGCCGCTGGACATCGCGGGGCGCAAGCCCGAGGGCGACTGGATGGACCAGGTCATCGACGCCCTCAACCTGCGCGAGCGCCTCAAGCACCGGCCCTCGGAGCTCTCGGGCGGCCAGCAGCAGCGGGTCGCCGCCGCCGCGCGCTCGCGTCGCGCCCGAGCATCGTCTTCGCCGACGAGCCCACCGGGCAGCTCGACTCGCACTCGTCAGCGCCGAGCTGCTCGACTTCATGCGGCGCGCGGCCGACGAGTTCGGCCAGACGATCGTGATGGTCACCCACGAGCCGGCCGCCGCCAGCCGGGCCGACCAGGTGCTGTTCCTGGCCGACGGCCGGATCGTGGGCGAGATGGACGAGCCGACGCCCGAGATCGATCCTCGACCGGATGAAGACGCTCGGGGCGGGCCCCCGGACATGATCGGCCAGCAGGCCCTACCGGAACCTGCTCGCGAGCAAGCTCCGGCTCTTCCTCACATCGCTGGCGATCGTTCTCGGCGTCGGCTTCGTGGTCGGCTCGTTCGTGCTCGGCGACACCATCAACAAGGCCTTCGACGGCGTCTTCGAGACCGCCAACGAGGGCGTCGTCCGTGCAGGTGCGCGGCGTCAAGACGGTCTCCGAGGCCGACCGCCAGCCGGTGCCCGCGACGCTGCTGCCCACGATCCGGGCGGTGGACGGGCGTGGCCCAGGCCGAGGGGACGGTCTTCGGGACCGCCCAGATCATCGGCAAGGACGGCAAGGCGGCGGGTGTCGCCGGCCCGCCGGCGCTCGGCTTCGGCTGGACCGACGACGCCGACCTCAACCCGCTCACGCGTCACCGCCGGTCGCGCCCCGCGGGGCCCCGACGAGGTCGTGATCGACAAGACCACCGCCGACGACGAGGAGTTCGCGCTCGGCGACCGGGTGCGCATCATCACCGCGTCCGGGTCGGCCGAGTACCGGCTGGTCGGGATCGTCGCCTTCGGCGACCAGAACAACCTCGCCGGGGCGACCCTCGCGGCCTTCACGCCCGCCACCGCCCAGCGCATCTTCGACTCCGAGGGCCGCTTCGCGACCGATCGACGTCCGCGGCGATCCCGGCGTGCTCGGACGCGGCGCTCGCGGCGCGGGTCGAGCAGGTGCTGCCCAGCGGCTACGAGGCCGTCACCGGCGCCACGGCGCGCCAAGGAGGCCAGCGACCAGTTCAAGCAGTTCGTGGACATCTTCCGCAACTTCCTGCTCGGCTTCGCCGCGATCGCCCTGTTCGTCGGCAGCTTCATCATCTTCAACGCCTTCAAGATCACCGTCGCCCAGCGCACCCGCCAGGTCGGGCTCCTGCGGGCGGTCGGCGCGTCGGCGCGCCAGGTGGTGGCCTCGGTGATCCTCGAGGCGCTCTTCATCGGCCTCGATCGCCTCGATCATCGGGATCATCTTCGGGATAGCGTTCGCCGCCCTCCTGCGGGCGGGCTTCAACGCCGCTCGGCGCCGCGCTGCCGCCGACCAGCCTCCAGATCGAGCCGCGGTCGATCCTCGTCGGCCTGATCGTGGGCCTGCGTCGTCACGCTCGCCGCCGCGCTGATGCCCGCCTGGAAGGCGAGCCGCGTGCCGCCGATCGCGGCGATGCGCGAGATCGAGGTCGCCGAGCGCGCGCACCGCGCGCCTGGTGGCCGTGTCGATCGTGATCACCGGCGCTGGGCGTGGCGCTCGTGCTCGGGGGCCTGCTGGCGTCGTCGGCGGGCTCGGCCAGCGCTTCCTGTTCATCGGCCGGGCGCGGTGCTGCTGTTCTTCGGCGCGGCGATGCTGACCCAGTACGTCGCCCGTCCGCTGGCGCGCGTCATCGGCGGCCGATGGCGCAAGACCGGCCTCGCCGGGCAGGCTCGGCCAGGAGAACGCGATGCGCAACCCCTCGCGCACCGCCCAGACGGCCGCGGCCCTCACGATCGGCGTCGCCCTCGTCACCGGCGTGACCGTGTTCGCGGCCTCGCTCCAGGAGACGTTCATCGGGACCCTGGACAAGCGCGTCCGCGCCGACCTCGTCATCATCTCCAGCAGCCAGCAGCCCTTCAGCCCCGCCGCCGCGGCCGCGCTGCGGGGCGACCCCGAGCTCGCCGGCGTCACCGCCTGGCGCGACGGCGAGTTCAAGGACGCGAAGGGCAACACCCAGGCCCTGCGGGGCGTCGATCCCGGCGACCCTCGACGACGCTCTACGACCCGGGCGTGACCTCGCGGGTCGATGACCGCGCTGGCCCGGCCCGGCACGATCGCCGTCCAGGAGGACTACGCCAAGGACCACGACCTGACGGTCGGGCTCGACGATGCCGGTGCTGTTCGCCAGGACCGGCGACACGCCGCTGCGCGTGGCCGCCATCTTCACCGACGACACCTTCGGCCAGTTCTTCATCTCCCTGCCGGAGTACGAGCGCAACTTCACGACCCAGCAGGACACCGTGATCCTGGTGCGGGCCGCGGAGGGGGTCTCGCCCGAGCAGGCGAAGGAGGCCGCCGAGGCGCGCCTGGCCGACTTCCCCAACCTCGACGTGCGCACCAAGGCCGAGTACAAGGACTTCGTCGCCGACCAGATCAACCAGTTCCTGCGCCTCTTCTACGTCCTCCTGGCGATGGCCGTGGTCATCGCGATCTTCGGCATCATCCTGACCCTCGCGCTGTCGGTGTTCGAGCGCACGCGCGAGATCGGCCTGCTGCGCGCGGTCGGGCTCTCGCGCCGCAGCGTGCGCGCGATGATCCGCTGGGAGGCGATCATCGTCGCCCTGATCGGCGCCCTCGTCGGGCTGGTGCTCGGCGTGTTCCTGGGCGCGGTCAGCGTCTCGGCGATCCCCGAGTTCAAGGCGCTCGCCATCCCGTGGGGATCGATGATCGTCTTCCTGGTCGTCGCGGGCGTCTTCGGCGTGCTCGCCGCGATCCTGCCGGCGCGCCGCGCCGCGCGCCTGAACATCCTCGAGGCGATCCAGAACGAGTAGCACCCGACCGGCCACCGGCGCGGCGCCGGTGGCCGGGACGGCGTCAGGAGGGGCTCGCCGAGCCGCCCTCGGGAGCGATCGCGCCCTCGCCGGGTGAGCCGTAGCCGCTCCCCGGCCCCATGCCGTCGCCGGATCCGGCGCCCGGGCAGTCGCCCCGCTCCGGGCCCCGACGGCCGGGCGCGCCCTCCTGGCCCTGCGCCGGCGGCGCGGGCATGGTCCCCTCGGGGGTCGCGGCGTCGCCGTACGCCGCGGGGACGGCGGCGCCCGACGGGGCGGCCGAGCCGCCTCCGTTGGTCGCGGCGACGGCGGTCGCGCCGCCCGCGACGAGCGCGAGCGCGGCCGCTCCCGCGGCGATCCGGCGGGGGTGGTGAGACTCATCGGCATCCTCCCTGATGGGTGGTCGGGATGATCCGAGTGAAGCCCGCCCGCCTGTGAGGGGCGTAGGAGCCGGCGCAGAGTCGCCTCTGCGTCGGGCGGTGGACGCCCGGCTCAGTCCGCGGCGGCGACCCGGTCGGACGCCACGCCAACGCGCAGGCCGTCGTACCCGCCGGAGCGGATGAAGAGGACGCTCACCTGGGTGCCGTCGCCGTGGGCCCGCACCTCGAGGCGGTCCGCGAGGCGGCTCATGATGATGAGCCCGCGGCCGCGGGTCGCGGTCGGCGGGGGCGACACGGCGGGCACCTCGGGGACGCCGACGCCGGGCCGGCCCTCGTCCACCACCAGGATGTCGGCGCGCTCGGGCGTGATCGCGAGGTTCGACCCGCACCGACGCGCCGGGCTGGGAGCCGTGCTCGATCGCGTTCGTCAGGGCCTCGGTCGAGGCCAGCAGCACGCGCCCGGACGCGCCGGACGGCCACTCGCTCCCGGGCCAGCATGGACGCCAGCGCCGAGCGCACGAACGACACGGCCGCGAGGTCGGCCGGTACGCGCAGGCTGGACTGGACGTCGGAGGTCACGAGATGACGGGGCTCGCCGCGGTCGATGTCGCCATGGAGGACGCTATCGGCGTAATACGACGTCACTTGCATCCCGCGCCACACCCATCCGTCGAGTTCCGGCCCCTCGGCATCGGCGCCCCACTAGACTTCCGGCGCCCACCCCAATGGAGGCTTCTTCGTGCCCGAGCAACACCCTGCACCGCCCGTCGCCGGATATCTCGCGCAGCCGCACGAGGTCCATCGCGTGGTGCTGCTCTACTCGGGCGGGCTCGACACCTCGGTGATGCTCAAGTGGATCCAGGACGAGTACGACGCCGAGGTGATCGCGCTCTGCATCGACCTCGGCCAGCCCGCCGACGACTTCGGCGCGGTGCGCCAGAAGGCCATCGACCTCGGCGCCGTCGAGAGCCTGGTGGTGGACGCCAAGGAGGAGTTCGCCCGCGACTACGTGGCGCCCGCCATCCGCGCCAACGCCCGCTACCAGGGCGGCTACCCGCTGTTCACGTCGCTCGGGCCGGCCGCTGCTCGCCAAGCTGGCCGTGCGACGCCGCGCGCACCCACGGCGCGGACACCATCGCGCACGGCTGCACGGGCAAGGGCAACGACCAGGTGCGCATCGAGGCCACGATCGCGACGATCGCCCCCGACCTCAAGGTCATCGCGCCGGTGCGCGAGTGGCAGATGGGCCGCGACGAGGAGATCGCCTACGCGATCGAGCACGGCATCCCGATCTAGCTCCAGCGTCGAGCGCCCCTACTCGATCGACGACAACCTCTGGGGCCGCTCCAGCGAGGGCGGGGTCATCGAGGACCTCGACCAGCCGCCGCCGGAGGACGTCTTCCAGCTGGTCACCCTGCCGACGGCTGGCGCCCGACCGCGACGAGGACCTCCTGATCGGCTTCCGCGACGGGCCTGCCGGTCAGCCTGGACGGCGAGGAGCTCGGGCTGGTGGAGCTCATCCAGCGCATCGCCGAGGCGGCCTGCCGCAACGGCGTGGGGATCCTCGACCACATCGAGGACCGGGTCGTCGGGCTCAAGGTGCGCGACATCTACGAGGTGCCCGCGGCCGAGGTGATCCTCACCGCCCACCGCGAGCTCGAGAAGCTGGTCTGCACCGGCCGCGAGAACGCCCTCAAGCCGACCCTCGACGCGCTGTGGGCCCAGCTCGGCCTACGAGGGCCTCTGGTACGAGCCCCTGCTCGCCGACATCGAACGCCTTCATGGAGCGGGTCAACCGGCGGGTCGAGGGCAAGATCACCATGCGCCTCTACAAGGGCAGCGCCACCGCGGTGACGCGCAGGTCGCCCAACGCGATCTACGACCGCAGCCTGGCGACCTTCAACGCCGACGCCTCGTTCTCGCAGGGCGCCGCGCCCGGCTTCATCGAGCTCTTCTCCCTGCAGAGCAGGACGGCCTACAAGATCGCCCAGGCCCGGGAGACGGGATGAGGCGCGGCGGGCCGCCGATGCTGCCGGTCGACCCGGCGTCCGGTGCCGCCCTTCTCGCGCGTCGAGCGCGGCGCGCGCGGGCTGCGCTTCGCCCCGCTGCGGCGCCGCCCGGCGCGCGCCGGCCGAGCCGGGCGCGCCGCTGCGCGTGCAACGCCGCCGCCCCGGCGGCCCTGCGCCAGGCCGACGTGGTCGCCGACGGCGCGATGGTGCTGGCGGCCGGCGCCGGCGTCGCCGTACAGCCTCGCCGCGCCGCGCATGCACGTGGTGCACGACCGCCGGCCCGCCCGGCCTCGACCGGGTGGTCGGCGCGGCGGGGGCCAACGCCGGGCTGGTCCACGGCGTCCGACGGCTGGCGCGCGGTCGTGCTGCCCAGCCTGGGCGACCTCGCCGCGGACCTCGGGCGAGGGGCCGGTGGCGATGCGCGCCGACGGCCGCCGGTTCGCCGTGGCGCATGAGTCCGGCGTGGAGGAGTACGACACGGGCCTTCCGACCGCGGTCGCGGCACTCCACGAGGGGCCGCCGCTCGCGCTCTGCTACGCCGCCGACGCCTCCCTGGTGGCCGCGGCCGGCGCCGCGCGTCGGCCCGCCCGGCGTCGAGGCGGGCCCCGGTCCGGCGATCGTGGAGCTCGCGGCCGCGAGCGCCGTGCCGCGCGTCGCCGCGCGCCACGAGGACGGAGCGATCAGCGTCTGGGAGGTCGGCCGGCGCCGAGCCCCTCGGCGGCATGGACCGCGCCGGTCGCCGAGGCCGGCTCGATCGCGCTGTTCGGCCGACGGCGGCCTGGTGGCGCTCGGCACGCCCGGCGGCGCACGACGCCGGTCGCCGCCTGTGCGACGGCCGCCGACGGGCGCGGTGGTGCGCCGGATCGACGGCGCGCGGGTGATCGCCCCGGCGCCGGCGCCCGACACCTTCCTGGTCGCCGGCGACTGGGGATGTGCCTGGATGGAGCCACTGGAGGAGGATCGATGAGCACAAGCCCTCGGCCCGCCCGGCGATCATCGCCGACGACCCCGGGCCGTGGAGCGTGGTCAGCTCGGTGTTCGCCCAGGCGGGCCGCCCGGGGCGCCGGCGCCCGCAGCCGCCCATGGGGCTCATGCTCTCGCCCGCCCCCGGAGACGCCGCTGGCGCTGCACGGGCTGGAGCCGGACGCGCCGGTCGCCGGGCGTCGGCCCGGTGCGGGTGGTGGCCGCGGCGCGCGAGCCGGCCTACGCGCTGAGCGTCGACCCCGAGGACGGGGCCCTGGTGCGCGGCGTGAGCCCGTTCGTCGCCCGCGCCTGGTCGATCGCCGAGCTCTCGCTCACGATCGAGGAGCGGCCGCCCGAGGACCCGCGGCGGAGCCTGCCGCCCCCGCTGACGCCCGACGAGCTCCGCGCAGAAGGACCTTCACGGCCCTGGCCACGGCGCCCGGGGGCGAGGTCGTCGCGGTCCACACGCGCGAGGGGCGCAACGACGTGGTCGCCCTCATCCGGCTCTCCGACGGTGCCGTCGTGCGCTGGATCCGCGCCGCCCGCTCGGCGGCGTGGACCCCCGACGGCGGCACCTCGCCATCGGCGGGCGTGTGGGGAGTCCTGCTGGGCAGTCGAAGACGAGGACCGCCCCGGGCCGAGGCGGATGCGCCCGTGGACCGCGGGCGTACAAGCTCGGAGGACCCCGCTGAGGGCCTGTCGTCTCCAGCCGCCCCCGCCCCTCACGCGTGCGCGGCCGGGCTCTTGCGGCCCCGATGGCCGCGGCTCCACCCTGGTCCACGGTGGATTGCACCGCTGGCCGACCGGCCTTCGGCGAAGAGAGCGGCACGGCCACGCACCCAGACCACCGTGTCACGTCGGGGCCGTCCTGTCCTCCCGGGTCCTCGCCGCAGGCCGCGCAGCGCCCGTGCTTCGGGGCCATCGACTTGCGGGGACGCTCGACGCTCGTGCCGGTCTCCTCTGAGGCGGCCTTCGTCGGGCACCGACGCGGGCGCTCAGCGTGCGAGGCCGGCTCGCGAGCCCGGCCTCGGCCCCGAGGACACCGCCCTCGACCGGGTGGCGCTCCGATCTCCGACTCGGCATGCCTGCGGCGGCGCCAGGACGGCCGGGCGTCGCCGACCTGACGCGACACAACGCCGTCGACCGGGTCGCGCCCGAGGGCGCGCGGCGACCCGGCGTCGGCCCGGCCGCGATGGACGACCTGCCCCGACATGTCCGGCCCGAAGCCCGCTGCCCGCCTGAGGGCGTGCGCCGACGATCTGCGCGTCGCGTCGGCGCTCCCGCGCCTCGGTCAGAGGTCGTCGCTCAACCTGCACCTCGGACGACGCGGCGCAAGCCCGGCGCTCCAAGCTCATCGCCGCGAAGCTCGGAAGAGCGACCGGAGACGCCGAGGCATGGCTAAGCATCGGAGGCACGCCGCGTGGAGCGCGCCAGCCTCCGACTGTCACCCCACCATCCCTGGGGTGGGCGTCCACCGGTATCCCCCGCATCTAGCGTGACTGCCACCTTGTCGGCCCCCGCCGCGCACGGCTAGCCTGAGGCCCATGCCGACCGTCAGATACGCCCTTCGCCCACCTCCACGTCCACTCGCACTACTCGGTGCTGGACGGGGCCTGCAAGATCGACCGGCTGCTCGACCGCGTGGAGGAGATGGGCCAGGGCGCGGTGGCGCTCACGGACCACGGGGTGATGAGCGGGGCGGTCGAGCTCTACCGCCAGGCGACCAAGCGCGGCATCACGCCCGTGGTCGGGCTGGAGGCCTACGTGGTCGCCCGACCACGCGGCGCGCCCGGGCAAGGAGCGGCGCAACCACCTGACGCTCCTCGCCGAGACGACCGAGGGCTACTACAACCTCATCAAGCTCTGCTCGGCCGGCTACCTCGAGGGCTACCACCGCAAGCCGCGCATCTCGCACGAGCTGATGGGACGCCACTCCGACGGCATCATCGCCCTCTCGGGCTGCCTGTCCGGGGTGGTCTGCCAGAGCCTGGAGCGCGAGGACGTGGCTGGCGGCCCGCGCCGAGCTCGACGCGCTCGCCCAGATCTTCGGCCGCGACGACGTCTACGTCGAGATCCAGCACGCCGGGCTCGACGTGCAGACCGGCATCAACGCGCACCTGCGCCGCATCGCCGCCGACGCCGGCCTGCCGATGGTCGCCACCTGCGACGCGCACTACCCGTGCCGCGAGGACGCCGACTCGCACGAGGCGCTGCTGGCGATCCAGACCCGCGACGTGCTGAGCAACCCGAAGCGCTTCCAGCTTCGGGACGAAGGAGTTCTACCTCAAGACCGGCGCGGAGATGGCCGCACGCGCTGCCCGACTTCCTGGACGCCTGCCGGTGTCCATCGAGATCGCCGAGCGCTGCAAGGCCCTGGAGCTGCCCCTCGGCGACATCAAGCTGCCGCGCTTCCCGGTGCCCGGCGGCGAGAAGGCCGAGGCCTACCTCGAGCGCCTGTGCCGCGAGGGCATGGCCCGCCGCTACCCGGGCGGCGCCGCCGGCGGACGCCGAGGAGCGGCTGCGCTTCGAGCTCGGCGTCATCGAGGAGATGGGCTTCGCCAGCTACTTCCTGATCGTGTGGGACTACATGCGCTGGGCGCGCGAGAACGGCGTCGGCGTGGGCCCGGGCCGCGGCTCGGCCGCCGGCTCGCTGGTGGCCTACACGCTGCGGATCGTCGACCTCGATCCGCTCGCCCACGACCTGCTCTTCGAGCGCTTCCTCAACCCCGGGCGCAAGAGCATGCCCGACATCGACACCGACTTCTGCCGTGGCCGGCCGCGACCGCGTGGTGCAGTACGTCACCCAGAAGTACGGCTCGGCCGCGGTGGCGCGCATCGGGACCTTCGGCAAGCTGCTCGCCCGCGCCGTGGTCCGCGACTCGGGCCGCGTGCTCGGCCACAGCTACGGCCAGGTCGACCGCCTCGCCAAGCTCGTCCCGGAGCGCCCGATCGGCATCAAGCTGGCCGACGCGATGAAGCCGGGCACCGAGCTGGCCCAGGCGTACGCCGACGACGCCGTCGTCAGCAGATCATCGACACCGCGCTCCCGCTCGAGGGCCTCGTACGCAACGAGGGCGTGCACGCGGCCGGCGTGGTGATCGCCCCCGAGCGACATCACCGACTACCTGCCGGTGCGCACGGACGACGAGGGCAACGTCGTCACCCAGGTGCCGGACCACGACGTCGAGGCGCTCGGCCTGCTGAAGATGGACTTCCTGGGCCTGCGCAACCTCGACGTCATCCAGGGCGCGCTGCGAGCTCATCGAGGACCGCGGCGGAGAGCCCCTCGACATCGAGACGATCCCGCTCGACGACCCGGCCACCTACGCGATGCTCGCCCGCGGGGACGCGATCGGCGTGTTCCAGTTCGAGTCGAGCGGGATGCGCGAGGCCCTGCGCGAGGTTCGCCCCACCGAGTTCGCCGACCTGATCGCCCTCGTCGCCCTCTACCGCCCGGGCCCCATGGCGTTCATCCGCACCTACGCGCGCAACAAGCGCGACCCCTCGCGGGTCACCTTCGAGGACCCGCGCCTGGAGACGATCACCGGCCCCACCTACGGGGTGGCGGTGTACCAGGAGCAGCTGATGGCGATCTCCCGGCAGCTCGCCGGGTTCTCGCCGTCGCGCGCGGACGATCTGCGCAAGGCCGTGGGCAAGAAGGACAAGGTCCTGATGGCCTCGCTGAAGGACGAGTTCATCGGCGGCTGCATCGAGAGCGGGACCGACAAGAAGGTCGCCCAGAGCCTCTGGGGCCTCTGCGAGGCGGCCGGCGACTACTCGTTCAACAAGAGCCACGCCGCCTGCTACGCGCTGCTGGCCTACCGCACCGCCTACCTCAAGGCCAACCACCCGGCCGAGTACATGGCCTCGCTGCTGAGCTCGGTGATGGACACCAAGGACCGCGTCCCGTTCTACGTGGCCGCCTGCAGGACATGGGCCTCTCCGTGCTCCCGCCGGACGTCAACGTCAGCCGCTCCGACTTCGCGGTCACGGGCGAGACGCGAGATCCGCTTCGGCCTCACCGCCACGAAGGGGGTGGGGGAGAACGCCGTCGTCGGCGATCATCGCGGCCCGCGAAGCCGGGGGCCCGTTCGAGTCGCTCTGGGACTTCTGCCGCCGGGTGGACCAGGCCCAGGTCAACAAGCGCGCCCTGGAGAGCCTGGTGCGGGCGGGCGCGCTCGACTGCACGGGCGACACGCGCCTCGGGCATGCTCGAGACGATCGCCGCCGCGGTCGAGCCAGGCCACGCGCCGGCGCAGCGACCTCGCCGCCGGCCAGGAGTCGCTCTTCGGCGGACGATCGGGCGGCTCGGACGCCGTCGCGGTGGAGCTGGACCCGCCGGTCCCGACCCGCGAGATGCCCAAGGACGAGCTGCTCGCGGCCGAGAAGGAGGCTCTCGGGCTCTACGTCTCGAGCCACCCGCTCCAGGACTGCCGGCGCCAGCTGGCGCGCGCGGTCACCTGCGGCATCGCGGCCCTCGCCGACCGCGCCGACGGCGAGCCGGTGACCGTGGGCGGCATGCTCGGCGCGATCAAGAGCATCACCACCCGGCAAGGGCGAGCCGATGATGTTCGTGCGCCTGGACGACCTCGAGGGCTCGGTCGAGGTGGTGGTCGTCCCGCGGTGCATGGCGGAGCGCCCGGGACCTGCTGGTCGACCGACGCGATGGTGCTGATCAACGGCCGCATCGACCAGAAGGGGGAGGGCGAGACCAAGCTGGTGGCCCAGCGGCATCCGCGCCTTCACGCCCGGAGGAGGGCGCCGAGGAGGAGCGGCTGGTCGTGAAGGTCGACATGGCGCGCCTGGCGCAGACCCCGCTGCGCCGAGCTCCGGCGCCTGCTGAGCGACCACCAGGGCGCGCGCGCCGGTCGTGCATGGACGTGCAGACCGACGGTGGCGCCGGCGGCGCCTCCACCTGGGCGAGGAGTTCACGGTCGATCCGCGCGACAGCAGCCTGGTGGCCGAGCTCAAGACCCTCTTCGGGGAGCGCTGCCTGGCCTGATCCGGGCCGAGCGTGCCGCCGGGCCGCCGCTGGCCGGACGCTTGACCGGGGGGTGGGGAGGGCCTTGATACTGCGATGACCCCGGCGATCCCACGATGAGGCCGAGCCCCGCCGCCACCGCCCGGTGGCCGGGTCGTGCCGGCAGTGCCCGGTCTCGTGCGAGCGCGTGGTCGAGCCGGCCGGGTGCATCGAGTCCGGCTGCTCGCGCCTCTACTCGTACGAGCGCGAGGGGCGCACCTGGATGGGCTGCCTCGAGGGCGTCTACCAGGTGGAGATCGAGCTCGACGGCTCCGGCGCCTGCAGCGCACGGCGGCCGGCTTCGGCGGGCTGCGCGCATCGCGCGAGCCGCTGCCGATCTGCCGCTCCCAGGTCGAGCGCACCTTCGAGCACCGGGTGGCGCGCCAGCTGCATCAACCCGGACTTCCTCCTGTCGGGCGCGGGCACGACCTACACGGTCACCGCGACCCGCCGCGAGGGCGACGCGACCGACTGAGCTCGGGCATCGCCCGCTAGGCTGCGCGCGTGCCCGCGACGAAGAGCCCCGCGCCGATCGGACTCATCACGGGCACCGGGCTGTACGAGCTGGAGGGCCTGGAGGACCGGCGCGCGCGGGCGGTCGAGACCCCTACGGGGCGGTCGAGGTGGTGCGCGGCGTGCTGGAGGGCGTGCCGGTGGCCCACGTCCCACGCCACGGCGCCGGCCACGCCCGGCTCTCCCACCAGGTGACGCCCCGGGCGAACGTGGCCGCGCTCGCGGCGTGCCGGGTGCGGGCGCTGGTGTCCACGACGGTCTGCGGGGCGGTCGATCCGACCCTCGAGCTCGGGGGTCTCGTCGTCTTCGACGACCTCCACTTCCCGTCCAACCGCCTGGCCGACGGCTCGCTGTGCACGCTCTTCACCGGCACCGGAGATCCCGGGGCGGGGCCACTGGATCTACGAGCTGCCCTTCGGCGCCTCGGTCCGCGCCGGCGCTGGTGCGGGGGGCCCGCGCCGCCGGGCTCGACGTGCGCGACGGCGGCACCTACGGCCACGTGGACGGACCGCGGCTCAACACGCGTGAGCGAGATCGCCCAGCTCGCGGCGGCCGGCGTGGCGGCCGTCGAGCCAGACCGGGGGCCCCGAGACGGTGCTCGCGGGCGAGGCGCGCCTGCCCTTCGCCCTGATGGGCTTCGTGACCGACCACGCCAACGGCGTGATGGACGAGCCGCACCCCGCCGCAGACGCTCGGCCGCCTGTTCCAGGAGAGCTCCGGTCACTTCCAGCGGGCCCTGCCGGGCCGCGCTGCCCCTGATCGCCGCCGACCCCGGGGAGCCCGCCGGCTTCGTCTTCTCGCTCTAGCCGCACCGCCGCCGCCGCTTGCCGGGCCGGCGGGCGGCGGGGTAGCGTCGCCGCGTGTACCGACGCTGGCGGCCCGGACCGTACGAGCAGATGCGCGCCCAGTTCCGCTGGGACGTGCCGGAGCGGTACAACATCGCCGCCGACGTGATCGACAAGCACGATCCGGCCGGGCTCGCGATGCTCTGGGAGGACTGGCGCGGCAACGAGCGGCGCCTCACCTTCGGCGACGTGCAGGCCCTCACCAACCGCACGGCCAACGCGCTGCGGTCGCTCGGCGTGGGCGAGGGCGATCGGGTCGCCGTGATGCTCCCGCCGATCCCCGAGGCCGCGGCGACCTTCCTGGCCAGCTACAAGATCGGGGCGATCCTGCTCTCGCTGTCGATCCTCTACGGCGACGAGTCGATCGTCCATCGGCTCCGGGACTGCGGCGCGAAGGTGATCGTCACCGACGAGGCCAATCGCGAGCGCATCGACCGCGTGCGCGGCGAGCTGCCGGAGCTGGCGCACGTGCTGTGCGTCGATGGCGACTTCGGCCGGGCCGTGGCCGACGCTCCGGACGCCTGCGCGACCCTGGACACCCCCGCCGATCAGGCGGCCCAGATCTACTACACGTCCGGGACGACGGGCATGGCGAAGGGCATCGTGCACGCGCACCGGTACCTCATCGGCCACAACGAGTTCGAGTTCGCCCACGACGTGCGCGCGGACGAGGTGTTCCACTCGACCGGCGAGTGGGCGTGGATCGCCGGCATCGTCCCGGGGATCCTCGCGCCGTGGCGCTTCGGCGCGCCGATCGCGGTGTTCCAGCGCGCGGGCGGCTACGACCCCGCCCAGACCCTCTACGTGCTCGAGAAGTACCGCGTGGCGAACCTCTTCGCGACGCCGACGGCGATGCGGGCCATGGCGGCGATGGGGGAGGTGGCGTCCCGCTACCCGGGCATCGCGCTGCGGGCGGCGTGCGTGGCGGGCGAGCCCTGCAACCCGGAGGTCATCCACTGGTTCCAGGGGCAGTTCGGGGTGACCCTGATGGACTACTACGGCCTGTCGGAGAGCTACCCCCTCTGCTCGAACTACCCCACGATGGAGGTCCGCCCCGGCTCGATGGGCAAGCCGCTGCCGGGCTGGGACGTCGCCCTGCTGGACGACGACGAGCGGCCGGTGCCCCCCGGCGAGCCGCGGCGAGATCTGCCTGCGCGCGCGGTCCAACCCCCACTATCCGCTCGGCTACTGGGGCCGGCCCGCCGACAGCGAGGCCGTCTTCGGCGGCGAGTGGTTCCACACCAAGGACGTCGCGCGCCAGGACGACGACGGGTACTTCTGGTACGAGGGGCGCAACGACGACGTGATCATCTCCGCGGGGTACCGCATCGGGCCCTTCGAGGTCGAGTCGGCCGTCGTGGCCCACCCGAGCGTGATCGAGGCCGCGGCCGTCGCCGCCCCCGACGCCCGGCGCGGCCACATCGTCAAGGCCTTCGTCCGGGTCCTGCCCGGCGTCGAGCCCTCGGACGAGCTCGCCGCGCAGATCAAGGCATTCGTGCGGGAGCGCCTGTCGGCCTACGCCTATCCCCGCGAGATCGAGTTCGTGAACGACCTGCCCAAGACCCTCACCGGCAAGATCCGGCGCATGGAGCTGCGCCGGCGCGAGGAGGAGCGCGCGGACCGCGCGTCCAGGTAGGCCAGCACCGCGACGACGATCGCCAGCGCGGCCCACCCCCAGTGGAGGACCCAGGTCCCGGCGTCCTCGTGGAGGTAGCCGGGCAGCGCCTCGCGCCAGGCGCGGTACAGGGGATTGGCCGTTGCCTGCAGGTTCACGACCCACGCGAGGTCCCCGCGCAGGCCCTCCGCGACCACCCAGGCCTGGGCGACCACGCCCACCGCTCCGAGGGCAAGGAACGCGAGCAGCCTCCATCCGCCGGTGCGCACCCACCACGCGATCACGATCGCGGCCAGCGGGGAGCACCACGACCAGCTGGCGTCCCGGGAACCACCAGCCCTGCATGGTCAGGGCGACGAACGTCGCGACGAACCACCCCGCGGCCAGGGGCAGCGCCAGGGTGAGCGCGCCCGGCGGGCCGGCGGCCCGCCAGGGCCCCGAGCGCGGGGATCAGGGCCAGCCAGGCCGGCTGCCAGGCGGCTGATGCCGAAGTCGCGGTCGACGAAGAGCCCCACCAGCCGGCGGCTGCGCCCGAAGTAGTCCGGGTGCGAGCCGATCACCTGCAGCTGGCCGTCGACGAAGTACGAGCCGGCCGCGTAGGGCGTGGTGCCCCCGTAGAGCGCCTCGTGCACCACCAGGAAGCCGACCGCGGCCACCGCGAGCCCCGCGGCCAGCCCGACGGCCGCGCGCGGGCGGCCGCCGCGCCACAGGCGCCACAGCCCCAGCAGCGCGAGCGCGACCGCCACGGGGGCGTACTTGACCGCCAGCCAGGGCAGCGCCACCACGGCGACCACCAGCACCGCGATGCCGCCCCGCCGCAGCGGGCCGGTGAGCGCGGCGACCGCGCAGACGGTGGCGAGCGCGCCGACGATCTCGGGGTACACCTGGGTGCCGTAGGCCGCCAGGGGGGCCGAGGCGCCCAGGACGCCCGCCACCAGCGCGGCCGGCACCACCGGCACATCGAACCGCCTCACGCTCGTCCAGAGGGTGAGGGTCGCCACGGCGGCGGCGAACAGGCACAGCGTCAGCTTGGCCCACACCCACCCTCCGATCGCCGTCGGAGCCGCCAGGATGACCGGCAGCAGCGGGTCGTGGGGCTCGACCAGCCGCCCGTCCGCCTGGGGCCGCGCCTGCGGCGCGAGCGTGATCGCGTAGAACGGCCGGTACTCCTCGCCGTCGTACTGCGGGCGCACGTCCAGGTCGCCGTCCTGGGCGATGCTCAGGGCCGTGACGAGGTAGTGGGGCTCGTCGGCGGTCGTCTGGACGCGGAACGTGGCGGGCACGTTGACCGCCGCGGCCGCCGCCGCGAACGCGACCAGCGCGACGACCACCATCGCCGCCCGCAGCGAGGGGGCCCTCACGAGAAGGCGCGCTCCCGGCGCACCACGAGCAGCCAGGTCAGCGCGCCCGAGAGGGCCACCAGCACCAGCGCGGCCAGGCTCGCGTCGGCCCAGAAGGCGTCCTCGGCCGCGCTCCAGATGCGCGTGGCGAGCGTCGGGAAGCCGGCGGGGGCGAGCAGCAGGGTGATCGGCAGCTCCTTCATCGCCGACAGCAGCACGAGGCCCGCCCCGGCGGCGATGCCCGGGGCCATCAGCGGGAGGTCGATCGACACGAGGCGCGCCGTCCGGCCGCGCCCCAGCATGCGCCCGCGTCGTCGAGGCGCCGTGGGACGCTCGTCGCGGCCACGCGCGCCGGTCCCAGCGCCAGGGCGCCGAAGTGCAGCGCGTACCCGCCCACCAGCAGGGGCAGGGTCTGGTACAGCGCGCCGAACGCGCCCGGGCTGTTGAGGGTCCAGAAGGCCAGCGCCAGCGCGATGACGATGCCCGGCAGCGCGAAGCCGCCGGTCACCAGGGCATCGGCGGCCGGCCCCACGCGGCCGCGGTGGCGGGTCGCGAGGAACGCGATCGGCAGCGCCACCAGCACCGCGGCCAGCGCCGCCGCTGCGCTGGCGAGGGTCGTGTTGATCGCGGGCTCGACGAGCCGGTCGGGGTGCGCGATCAGCGAGGTGCGCCGGGACGAGCCCTCGTCGGCGCCGCGCACGACCCAGTAGGCGAGCACGGCCAGCGGCGCCGCGAGCGCGAGCGCGAGCAGCCCTCCGGTGAAGGCGAGCGCGGGGGCGGTCCACCGGCCGAGCGCCACCTGCAGGGGCCGGCCGTCGCGCCGCGCGTCCGCCGGCGCCCGCCCGGTGACCCGGCGCTGGGCCAGCACCACCAGGATCGCGAGGACCCCGAGCACCAGGCTGAGGGCCGCCGCGACGGCCGGGTCGATGAGGCGGTTGGCGTAGATGGCGCGCGTGAGGGTGTCGTATCGCAGCAGCTGGACGGCGCCGAAGTCGGCGATCACGTACAGGAACACGATCAGGCCGCCGGCCGCGATCGCCCCTCGGGCCTGGGGCAGGACCACCGCGCGGAAGGTCGCGCCCGGACCGTGCCCGAGCAGGCGCGAGGACTCCTCCATGGCCGGCGGCAGCTGGCGCAGCCGGGCGGCCACCGGCAGGTACACGTAGGGATAGGTCAGCAGCGTGAGGACGACGAAGGCCCCCAGGAAGCCCTCGACGCGCGGCATGTCGCCGATTCCCAGGGGGGAGAGCAGGCGCTCCACCAGGCCGCCCGTCGCGAAGGCGGCGATCAGCGCGAAGGCGCCGATGAACGAGGGCAGCACGAGGGGCAGGGGCAGGAGCAGCCGCATCACCCGGCGCCCGGGCATGTCGGTGCGGGCCACCAGCCAGGCCGCCAGCGTGCCCACCACCGCGGCGGCCACGGCCACGCCGCCCGCCAGCGCCAGGCTGCGCGCGAGCGGGGCGAGCAGGGCCCGGTCGGTGATGGTCGCCCAGAAGCCCCCCTCGTCGAGGGTCCGCGCCAGCAGGTACGCGAGCGGCGCCGCGAAGGGCGCCGCCACCAGCACGACGATCAGCCGCAGGCCCGCCCCGCGGGCGTCGCGACGGCCGCTCAGTTGAGCCCGCTCGCCGCGATCAGCCTGCCGGTCCCCTGGATGTCGCCGAGCTGCTCGGCGTCCTCCGAGGGGGGCTCGAGGTCCTCTAGCGGCGGCACGCCGTCGGCCGGGGGCACGCCGTCGGCCACCGGGTACTCGAAGGTCTCGGAGGCGAAGTACTCCTGCGAGCGCTTCGACAGCAGGAACTCGATGAACTCCCGTGCGGCGTCGGGCTTGTCGGAGGAGGCGAGCACGCTCGCGGTGGCCGGGATCACCAGGGCGCCGATGTCGCCGGCCTCGAACTCGTGGTTGCGGCTCGGCAGCGCGGGGTCCTCGGCGAGGAAGCGGTGGTTGTAGTAGTGGTTCACCAGGCCGAACGGGATCTCGCCCGGCCCACCGCCTCGACGATCGCGTTGTTGTTGGCGTAGGTCTGGGCGCCGTTGGCCTTCATCCCGGCGAGCCACCGCTCGGCGGCCTCCTCGCCCTCCAGGTCGCGCATGGCCGTGACGAAGTCCTGGAACGAGCCGTTGCGTCGGCGCCAGGCCCACCTTGCCCCGGTACGCGGGCGCGGTCAGGTCGAAGACCGACTCGGGCAGGTCGGCCTCGTCAACCATGTCCTCGTTGTAGACCAGCACCCGCTGGCGGGCGCTGCGTGCCGATCCACCGCCCCTGCGAGTCCTCGAACTCGTCCGCGACGAGGCCGCGTACGCCCTCCGGCAGGGGCGCCAGCAGATCCCGCTGCGCGAGGTAGGCCGTCGCCCCGGGGCTCTGGCCCCAGTACACGTCGGCGGGGGAGCGATCGCCCTCGGTGCCGATCAGCAGTGCGAGGTCGTTGGTGTCGCCGTAGCGGACGTCGATGGCCACGTCGTTCTCCTCGGAGAACTGCTCGAGCAGCGGCCCGACCAGGCTCTCCGAGCGCCCGGAGTAGATGGTGAGCGGGTCCCGCTCGTCGCCGCAGGCGCCCACGAGGGCTCCGACCAGCACCACCAACCCCGACGCGAACAACGCTCTGCTGCGGCTCACCAGCGCCCCCAGTTCCGATTCGGCGGCGGTCCGTCACCGCCCCTGCCGCGCAGTGTAAGGTCCGCCGACGTTGAGCATAAGGCGCCCCTACCAAAAGCGGACGGTGGTCACCCGCAGCGCTCTGCTGGCAGCGGGATGCGTCGCGCTCGCGGCGAGCGTCGTCTACCTCGCGGCGTCGGTCAACGTGTCCGAGCTCGGCGAGGTGCTGCGCGCGGGGGCGACCGACCCGCTGGGGCTGACCGTCGCCCTCACGGCCTACTTCCTGGCCTTCGTCGTGCGCGCCGGGCTCTGGTGCCGGGCGCTGCCGGGACTCCCCTTCGGGCAGTCGCTCGCGGCCATCCACGTGTCGCTCGCCGCCAACCACATCCTGCCGCTGCGCCTGGGCGAGCCGGTGCGCATCGTCTCGGTCGTGCGCCGGGCCAGGGCCCCGATCGCGGCCGCCACGGCCTCGACGATCCTCCTGCGCGCCGCCGACGTGCTCGCGGTCGTCGCCATCGCCGCCGTCCTCGGCCCCGGCCTGGCCGAGGACCTGATCGGGGGCGCGGGCCTGCCGCTCGCCGTGGCGTCGGGCGTGCTGCTGCTGGCCGCCGCCGCGTGGCTGGCGCGCGTCGTCCGGCGCACCGGGGGCGACGGCGGCGCCTGGCTCGGGCTGGTCGTGCCCGGATCGGCGCTCGCCTGGCTGCTCGAAAGCGTGCTGGTCTGGTCGTGCGCCGGGTGGGCCGGCCTCGACGTGTCGCCGACGGACGCGGCCCTGGTGACCGCCGTGACCATCGCGGCCCAGACCGTGGCGATCACGCCCGGGGGCATCGGGACCTACGAGGCCGCCGCGACGGCGGCGTTCGTCGGCCTCGGCGCCGAGCCCGGGGCGGCCCTCGCCGCCGCGGTCGCCGCCCATGCCCTCAAGACCGGGTACGCGCTCGTCGCCGGGGGGATCGGGGCGGTGTGGCCCGCCCCCAGCCTCTTCGGGTACCTGCGCCTCGCCCGCGCCGCGGCGCCCCCGGCCGAGGCGCCCCCGCCCCGGCCCGGCGACCACGCGCCGGTGGTCCTGGTGCTGCCCGCGCACGACGAGCAGGCCACCGTGGCGGCCGTCGTGGCCCGCGCCCCGGCGCGCGTCGCCGGCCGTCCGGTGCGGGTGCTCGTGGTGGACGACGGCTCCACCGACGCCACGGCGGCGCGGGCCGAGGAGGCCGGCGCGAGGGTGGTCCGCATGGGGGTCAACCGGGGGCTCGGGGCGGCGGTGCGCCGCGGCCTGGCCGAGGCGGTTGCCCTGGAGCCGGCCGCGGTCGCCTTCTGCGACGCCGACGGCGAGTACGCCCCGGAGGAGCTGGGGGCCGTGGTGGCCCCGGTGCTCGCCGGCGAGGCCGACTACGTCGTGGGGTCGCGGTTCCACGGCGACATCCGGCACATGCGGGCGTGGCGGCGGGTGGGCAACCGCGTGCTGACGCTGACGCTGTCGGCGGTCGCCCGGCGGCGGCTCTCCGACGGGCAGAGCGGCTACCGGGCCCTCTCGGGCGCCGCCGCCGCCCACGCGGAGATCATCCACGACTTCAACTACGCCCAGGTGCTGACGCTGGACATGCTCGGCAAGGGCTACCGCTACGCGGAGGTGCCGATCAGCTATCGCTTCCGCGAGCACGGCCGCTCGTTCGTGCGCCTGATGCCCTACCTGCGCCACGTCGTCCCGGCGGTCTACCGGGAGATCAACGCGGTGGCCCCGCCGATCCCGCGGACGTTCGGGATGAGCACCCGCATCCCCCTGCGCTGAGGCCCCCCGGGGCCGGGCATCGCTCCCCGGGGCGTTGGGCAAACGCCTAACGCAGCGTGTCGGTCGCGCACAATGTTGCGGCCCGCGGCCGGCCGCCCCGGACGAGGCGGGGACCGCGTCACTAGGCTCGTGACGATTCAATCGATGTCACGCGGGGGTGCTGGATGGCCGTTAACCCATCGCCCTCCTCGAGGGCGCCGACGATGGAGGAGCTGCGCGCGTTCGTGCGCGTCGCCGAGGAGCGGCACTTCGCCCGCGCGGCGGCGGCGCTCGGCGTCGCCGCGCCATCGCTGTCGCAGTCGATCCGGCGCCTGGAGGACGCTCTCGGGGCCGTGCTGTTCGCGCGCACGCCGCGCAGCGTCGCCCTGACCGCCGCGGGCGAGGAGCTGCTGCCGCGGGCCCGCGACATCCTGGCCCGCCTCGACGAGGTGCACCTCGCGGTCGATCCGCAGGCGCGGTCCGGCGGGACGCTGGTGGTGGGCATCTCGTCCAACGGCTTCGCCGAGCTGACCTCGCCGATCCTGGCGGCGTTTCGCCGGGCGCACCCCGACGTGCGCGTGTCGCTGCGCGACGTGACCATCCACCCCAGCCCCGTGCTGTCGGGCGAGGTGGACGTCGCCCTCGTGCGCCCGCCGGTCATCGAGCAGTGGGATCCCGGGCTGCGCCTCGACGAGGTGGTGGACGAGCCCCGGGTCGCGTTCCTGCCGGCCGACCACCGCCTGGCGGAGGCGCCCTCCATCCGGCTCGCCGACCTCGCCGACGACACCTTCGTCGAGGTCGGCCCCGGCCAGGACCGGATCACCGACTTCTGGGCCGCGACGGAGGCCTTCGACGGCCAGCGCCCGCGCATGGGCGAGGGGGCGAACTCGGTCGCCGGGGTGATGCACGCCGTGGCCTACCTCGGCGACGTGATCACCTCGATCCCCTCCGTGCTGCGCTTCTTCCACGTGCCCGGCGTCGTGGCCGTGCCGCTCGTCAACGTCGCGCCGGCGACGATGGCGATCTGCAGCCGTCGCGACGACGCGCGCCCCCTGATCGCCGACTTCACCCGGGCGGTGGCCGACGTCGCCGCGGCCGGCATCGAGCTGGTGCCGGGCGCGCGCGTCCGGGACGGCGCCGTCGCGGTGGGGGCCGGCTAGTCCTCGACCACGTGGGCCGCGAAGCGGGCCCGCGCCGCCGCCCATCCGGCCTCGTCGAAGGCCCCGTCCGGCCCGAGGCAATCGGCCGCCGCCCATGCCATGGCGAGGGCGTGATGGGCGTTGTCGTGGACGAACAGGCCCTGCCGGCCCAGGGTGAGCAGGGCGGGCTGCGCCGCCGCCCATGCGTCGAGCGCGGCCAGGCGCGCCTCGAAGCCGGCGCGCAGGATCGGGTAGGCGTGGCGCAGCCGGGTCACCTCCACGCCGGCCACGGCGGGCCGCGGCAGCCCGGCCTCCACCAGGCCGGCCACCGCCACGGCCGCCAGGGTCGCGTCATCGGCCTCCCACAGGCCGTCGCCGGCGTCGCAGGGGATCTCGGCGCACAGCACGGTGGTGCCGGCCGGGTCGTCCCCGTCGCGGTAGTTCTTCGGCTCGGAGACGCGGGTCACGGGTGTCGTGCCGCCGGGCAGGTAGTGCGCGTCGAACGGCGTGTACCGGGGGCGGTCGAGGACGAGGTACACGAGCAGCATCGCGCGGAAGTCCATCCCGGCCGCCGCCGCCATCGCCTCGGCGGCGGGGGCCGGGGAGGTCATCCCGGCGAGCGCGGTGAGCGGGAGGGTCAACCACACCCGGCGCCCCGTCAGCGCCCGGCCGTCGGCGAGCGTCACCCGGCCGCCGTCCGGGCCGAGCTCGAGGGCGGTCACCTCGGCCCCGGTGGCGATGTCGGCGCCCGCGGCCCGGGCGCCCTCGGCCAGCGCCTCGACGATCTGGCCGTACCCGCGACGCGGATAGAGGAAGGTGCGCTTGCCCTCCTCGCCCCGGGCCAGCACGCGCCGGATGATGCGCGCCGGCGACGAGGCGGCCACCCGCCGCCGCGCCTGCTCGCCCGAGAGCTCCTGCGGCGGCACGCCCCAGATCTTGCGCGCGTAGGGGAAGTAGAAGCGCTCGCAGATCGTGGGTCCGAGCTCCGCCCGCAGGACGTCGGCGAAGGTGTCGCGGCGCGCGTGTCGCAGCGGCCCCAGGGCCATGTCCCGGACCGCCCCTGCGGCCATCGCCGGGGGACAGCGCCGCAGCATGTCGCCGGGGCGCAGCGGGAACGCGATCCAGCGGCCGCCGAGCCGGATGCGGCCGTTGCGCGGGCGGCGCTGCAGGTCGTCTCCCATGAGGCCGCGCAGCTCGGCCAGGATGCGCGGCTCGATCGTCGGGTGAAGGCGGTGGCTGCCCATGTCCACCCGCACCCCGGCGACCGTCCGGCTGCCGGCGGCCCCTCCCAGCCGGCCGGAGCGCTCGAGCAGGGCCACCGCGTGGCCGGCGCGCGCGGCCCGGTAGGCCGCGCCCACCCCGGCCGGCCCGCCCCCCAGGACCAGCAGGTCGTGGTCCGGTCCGCTCAGGCCGCGGCGGGGTAGGCGATGGTCGGGCTGCCCACGAACTCGACGCCCACGCGGTCGCCGGTGGCGTGCGGCGGGGAGCCGGCCGCCCGCGAGCGCAGCCTGCCGCCGCCGTCCAGGCGCAGGTGGACGACCGCGTCGCGCCCGAAGTACTCGATGCGGTCCACGGTGGCGAGGTCCCCCGCGCCGACGCGGATCCGCTCGGGGCGGATCATCACCTCGACGGGTCCCTCGGTGCGCTCGTGCAGGGGGATGCGGCCGATCGGCGTCTGGGCGGCCTCGCCGACCGCCGTCCCGGCGACGAAGTCGGCGTCGCCGATGAACTCGGCCACGGCCCGGGTGGCCGGCAGCTCGTAGAGGCGGGCCGGGTCCCCCTGGTGGGCCACCACCCCCTGATCCATGACCGCGATCTCGTCGCCCACGACGAATGCCTCCTCGCGGTCGTGGGTCACGAAGACCCCCGTCGCGTCGATGGCCGCCAGCAGCCTCCGCACGTCGGCGCGCAGGTCCGCCCGCAGCGGCGCGTCGAGGCTGGAGAAGGGCTCGTCGAGCAGGATCACCGACGGGCGCGGCGCCAGGGCGCGGGCGAGGGCGACCCGCTGCAGCTGGCCGCCCGACAGCGTCGCGGGAGCCCGTCCCCCGAACCCCTCGAGGCCCACCAGCGCCAGCGTCTGGGCCACCCGCTCCGCGCGCCCGGGGTCACGGCGGCCCAGGCCGTAGGCCACGTTGCGCGCGACGCTCAGGTGCGGGAACACGGCCGCGTCCTGGAACACCATCCCGATGCGGCGCTTCTCGGCGGGCACGTAGGAGCCCTCTCCGGCCAGGGTGCGCGCGCCCACCCGCACGGTGCCCGCATCGGGGCGCTCCAGCCCCGCCACGCACCGCAGCAGCGTCGTCTTGCCGCATCCGCTCGGCCCGATCAGGGCGACCAGCGACCCGGCCGCGACGGTCAGGTCAACGCCCCGCAGGACGCGCGTGGCCCCGAACGACATCCTGAGCCCGCGCGTCTCGACGGGCTCCGCGCTCATGCGGGCGGCCTACCCCGGAAGGACGTAGAGACCCGCGGCCGCGCGCTCGCCGATGACCCGCTGGTCGCCCTCGATGACGACCGTGAGCTGGCCGGCGGCCGGGTCGATGCGCAGCACCTCGAGGTCGGTGCCCGGCACGAGGCCCTGCTCGTAGAACCAGTGCAGGAGCTCCCCGTCGTGCTCCGCCAGGCGCACGATGCGCGCCTTGCCCTCGGCGACCTGGGCCAGCGAGGTGAGGTCGCGGTTCTCCTCCTGCTCGTGGGCCGTGTCCACCGGCCACCCGTGGGGGCAGCGGTCGGGGTGCCCCAGCTGGACCGCGAGCCGCTCGACCATCTCGTCGCTGAAGGCGTCGCCGATGTCGTCGGCGTGCACGTGCGACTCGGCGGCCGTGTAGCCCATGAAGTCGGTCAGGA
This sequence comes from uncultured Thermoleophilia bacterium, assembly GCA_963806585.1. Taxonomy (GTDB): domain Bacteria; phylum Actinomycetota; class Thermoleophilia; order Miltoncostaeales; family Miltoncostaeaceae; genus Miltoncostaea. The sequence goes on from CAWDYN010000003.1 coordinate 26,428, forward strand.
AGCGCTCGATGATGCGGTGGTGGCGCACCACCCGCTCGGCCTCCGCGCGCCCCTTCTTGGTGAGCAGGGGGCCCTTGCGCGGGCCGCGCTCGACGAGGCCCTCGGACTCGAGGCGCTTCATCATCTCGCTCGCCGTCGGAGGCGTGACGCCCAGCATCTCGGCGACGCGCGCCGCCGGCACGGGGGCCTCCTTCACCACCGGGCCGTACTCGCCGACGGGCGTCGCGAGGAAGTAGATCGCCTCGAGGTAGTCGTCGGTGGAGTGGACGCGGCCCATGGACGGCATCTTATCCCCATCGGCCCCTCCCGGGGTGGGGTGAACCTCGACCGGCGGGGTGGCGCGAATCGCGCGAATTCGTTACGTTCAGCACATGAGCGCGTCGCGTGATCGCGAGGCGGCACCCCGGCGGATCCTGGTGATCGCCAACGAGACATGTGCCGCGCGCGGGATCGTCGAGGAGGTCGCCTATCGCGCCGGCGACGGGGGCGAGATCATGGTCGTGGCGCCCGCGCTCGCCCGCTCGCGGCTCGAGCACTGGCTGACGTCCGATCTCGAGCGCCGCCAGGACGAGGCGCGCGAGCGCCTGGAGGCGTCGCTGCGGGCGATGCACGACGCGGGGCTGCGCGCGAGCGGCCACCTCGGCGACGCCGATCCGCTGCAGGCGCTCGACGATGCCCTGAGGGTGTTCGAGCCGGACGAGGTCGTGATCTCGACGCACCCGCCCCAGCGCTCGGGCTGGCTGGAGCGCCAGGTCGTGCGCCGCGCGCGGGAGCGCTACACCCTGCCGATCACGCACGTCGTCATCGATCTCGAGCACGAGAGCGTCCACTCGGACGCCGACGAGCGCCGCCGCCCCGCGCGCTCCACGGGCCGGCGCATGCGCCTGTTCCACGCCAGCGACTACGACGAGGCCATGGCGATCCAGAACGCCGGCTTCCGCGACCGGCACCCGTCGGGCGGCCCGCCCGGGGTCTGGGTCACCGACCGGCCTCCGCCCTCCGGGGGCTCGGCGGGGGAGTGGGTGGTGTTCGCCGTGGACCTGCCCGAGGAGGCCGTGACCGCCTACGAGCGGGACTCCGGGGCGGACGGGCGCCGCTTCCTGATGCCCGCCGAGCTGCTCAACCGCTACGGGCCGCCGGTGGCCGACGGCGACTGGTCCGAGTAGCCCCGCCCGGGGCGGCCGCGACGCCCGCGGTCAGGACGCCGTGATGCGGACCGAGAAGATGTAGATCGGGCTGGTGGGCGTCTGGGAGGCCGGGTCGCCCGGGTCGGCGGTGGGGTCCACGAACGACTCGATCGTGCGCGCCACGCCGAGGCCCCTGACCACCCGCCCGAACTTGGAGAACGAGTTGGGCAGCGCCGAGGCGTCCCCGGTCACGATGAAGAACTGCGAGCCGTTGGTGCCCGGACCCGAGTTGGCCATCGCCACCGAGCCGGTCGGGTAGCCGTCGTCGGGCAGCTCGTCCGGGAACGTGTAGCCCGGCCCGCCGTAGCCCTTGCCCTCGGGATCCCCACCCTGGATGACGAACCCGGACACGACCCGGTGGAAGGTCAGGCCGTCGTAGAAGCCGTCGCGGGCCAGGAAGACGAAGTTGTTGACCGTCTTCGGCGCCGCCGCGGCGTCGAGGGCGATCACGATCACCCCGCAGGAGGTGGTCATGGTCGCGCGGTAGGACGTCGGCCGGATCGATCGTGAGCGGGGGCGCCGCCGAGTAGGTCTTCGGGTCGGCCGGGGGGATCGGGCGTGCGCCCGCTGCACTCCTTGCCGGTGGAGCTGGTGATCACGCCGGCGTCCTCGGCGGCCGCGGTCGCCGAGGCCCCTCCACCCGCGTCGCCGCCCCCGTCGCCACCACCGCAGGCGCTCGCCGCCACCGCGATCGCCGCCACGGCGATCGCCGCCCACGCCGTCCGGCGCCACCGGGACGCCCCCGTCACGCCACCGGCACCGGGACGCGCGGCCGGCGGGCGGTCTCGATGGCCCTCAGGCGGAAGTAGGTGAGGGTCCAGGCCACCGCGGCGAAGGGCGCCGCCAGGCTGTTGCCGAGCACCGAGGCCACGAACGGGCGGAAGGTCTCGCCGAGCGGCTGCAGCACCACCCCGAGCGCCAGGGTGAACGCGAACACCACGACCATCGTCATCACGACCACGCCGAAGACCGGCCAGGAGCTGCCGCGCACGAGCGCGCGGCTGCGGCCGAAGCCGTCCAGCACGCTGCGCGACTCGAGGACGATCACCGGCGACACCACCAGCCACCACGTCAGCAGCACCAGGCCGGGCACGATCAGCAGCGCGAGCCCGACCAGGATGCCCGCCGCCGCGAGGATGCCGGCCACGGCGAGCGGCAGCAGGCGCTGGCCCGCGAAGCCGAAGGTGTGCATCACGCTCACGTCGCAGCGGCCGTCGCGCACGTCCTCCACGGCCTTCACCAGCGCGCCCTGGACGAGGAATATCGCCGCAAGGTTGAACAGGTTCGCCAGGATCACCCCCGGCCATCCGAGCGCCGCCAGCAGGGCCGTGAGGACGCCCAGCGGCACGTAGACGACGGCCGCGATCGAGATGAGGTGGCGGGCGTGGGTGCGATACAGCTCCCAGGAGTCGCGCAGTATCTCGCCCGGCCGCATTCCACCGGACTCTAGTGGAGCGCACGGCGCGCCGGAGATCCTCAGGTGCGTATGCCGACGCCGCGGACGAAGGTCCACCACGCCCAGGCCAGCAGGGCGGCGGCCAGGCCGAGCGTGACCCCGATCGAGAGCCACGGGTCGATGTCGGAGGCGCCCAGCATCCCCTCGCGGGCCGCGACCACCATGTAGAAGATCGGGTCGAAGTGGGTGAGGGTCCGCCAGGGCTCGGTGAGCGCGTCGACCGAGTAGAAGACCCCGCCCAGGAACACCAGCGGCTGGATCACGAGGTTGCCCACGACGTTCTGCTGGTCCCAGCCGGTGGAGTAGAGGCCGACGATCGTCCCCAGCGCCGAGAACGCGAGGCTGGTCCCCGCGAGCGCGGCCACCAGCAGCGCCGGGTGCGCGACCGGGTAGTCGACGAAGACGCGGGCGGCGGCCAGGGTCAGCGCGCCGATCAGCAGGCTGCGCAACACCCCGCCCGACAGGTAGCCGGCCAGCATCTGCGACGCGCCCATCGGGCTGCTGGCGGGGTCCTCGATGAACCCGTCGCTGCGCGCCTGGTAGATGGAGGTCGCGGTGTTGGCGAAGGCCGAGGTGGCGACGCCCATCAGCACCAGCCCGGGGACGATGAACTGCTCGTAGGGCACCCCGTCCACGAGGCGGATCTGGCTGCCCAGGGCGATGCCGAACACGACGATGAACAGGACCGCCGACACCACCGGCGGCAGGATCGTCTGGCTCCACAGGCGCACGACGCGCAGCACCTCGCGCTCCGCCAGCGCGAGCATCCCGCGCCGCCGCACCCGCCGCACCTGCGCGGTGCTCACCGGCCCACCAGGCGCAGGTAGACGTCCTCGAGCCGTGGCGCGGAGTACTCCGCGCGCAGGTCGCCCGGGGGCCCCTCCGCGACGATCCTCCCGGCGCGGATGAAGGCGACCCGCTCGCACAGGGCCTCGGCCTCCTCGATGTAGTGGGTAGTGAGGAGGATCGTCGTGCCGTCGGCGTGCAGCGCGCGGATGTAGCTCCACAGGTCGTGGCGCAGCTCCAGGTCGACCCCGGCCGTGGGCTCGTCGAGGATCACCAGCCGGGGGCGGTGGAGCAGGGCCCGCGCGAGCAGCAGGCGGCGCCGCATGCCGCCCGAGAGCAGGTGCGCGTAGCTGGCCGCCTTGGCGGTGAGGTCGAACGCGATCAGCATGTCGTCGGCGCGCCGGCGCGCCTCGGCCCGGGTCAGGCCGAAGTATCGGCCGTGGAGCGTCAGCAGCTCGCGCACCGGGACGAACCGGTCGAGCGCGACGTCCTGGGGGGCGTAGCCGATGGTGGTGCGCGCCGCGCCCGCGCCGGCCCCGGACGCGGCCGCGCCGAAGACCGTGATCGTGCCGCTGGTCGGGCGGGTGAGGCCCACGACGCTGCGGATCAGGGTGGTCTTGCCCGCGCCGTTGGGCCCGAGCAGGCCGAAGAAGGCCCCGTCGGGGACCTCGAGGTCCAAACCCGTCAGCGCCTCGACCCCACCGGCGAACGTCTTGACGACGCCGACGCACGACAGCGCCGGCTCCGGGCCGCGGCTCACGCGCGGCGACCCGGAGCGGGCGCCTCAGAGCTCGGCGTCGAAGCCCTCGTCGTCGCCACCGCCACGCACGCGCCGCAGGACCACGATGACCGCGCCGGCGGCCGCGCCGACGACGACGATCTTCGTGATCGCGCCGCGGATGCGCCGCTTCTTCTTGGGCGGCTCCACCAGGCCGGCCACGGCCTTCTGGAGGTCGATGGCCGAGTTCTCGACCTTGCGCTGGAGGCGCCGGTCGTACGCGAGCTTGCGGGCGACCGCCGAGGGCGGCTTGCCGCTCACCTGGTCGTTGACCTCCTTGCCGACCGCGAAAGCCTGCTTGAGCGCTCCGTGGAACTCGGGATCGCTGGCCGCCTTCTGGACGATCGGCCGCACGGTCTCGAGGAGCGCCGCGACGCCCGCGAGCGACCTCGAGCTGTCCTTCGACATCTGACCTCCCTGTGAGTCTCGGCGTCCACCCGGGTTGATGTCGCGAAGCCGGCGACGGACGACCCGTCGGCCGAGGCGGAACGTGACGTACCCGATCAGGGCCTGACGGCGGTTCATTCCGACAACTCTAGTGCCGCGAGGCGGGTGGCGTGAAACCCGGCGGCGCTGGTGCCGCCGGGCGCCCGTCTCGTAGGGTGCTCCCAATGGCCTCCGAACGGTCCTTCGCGCTGGTCCGCCACGGCCAGACCGACTACAACCTCGCCCGCCGCCTCAACGGCGACCCCTCCGTGCCGATCCCGCTCAACGCGACCGGCCTGGCCCAGGTCGAGGAGCTGCGACCGCGCGTGGCGGCCCTGCCGATCGACCTCGGCGTGTGCACGCGCTTCCCCCGCGCCCGCCAGACCAAGGCGATCCTGCTCGAGGGACGGGACATGCCGCGCGAGATCTGCGCGGACCTCGACGACGTCGCCCTGGGCGATTTCGAGGGGGCGCCGGTCACCGACTACCGGGCGTGGCGCGACGAGAACGGCCCGGTGGGGCGCCCGCCGGGCGGTGGCGAGAGCCGCATCGACGCGCTGACGCGCTACGTCCGCGGCTTCGAGTGGGTGCTGGGGCACGACGCGCGCTTCCCGCTGATCGTGACCCACGACATCCCCATCCGCTTCCTGCGCAACGCGATCGCCGGCGACGATCCGATCTCCGGCCCGATCCGGTCGATCGACAACGCGTCGTTGGCGGTCGTCTCGCAGGCGGAAATGCTCCGCGGACTGGCCGTCATGCGTGAAAGGCTGCCTGCCGCGGCCACGTGAGCTACCATGCTCGCGGCTCCGTCCTCGGAGCCGGTCGTGCGGACAAAACGAAGGATGAGGCAATGGCTGAGGGTGTCGTGAAGTGGTTCTCGTCCGAGAAGGGCTACGGATTCATCACGCCGGATGACGGCGGGAAGGACCTGTTCGTCCACTTCTCCGAGATTCAGGGGTCGGGATACCGCAACCTCGAAGAGGGCCAGCGGGTCAGCTATGAGGCCACCGAGGGCCAGAAGGGCCCCCAGGCCTCGACCGTTCAGGCGCTCTAGGCGCCCGAGTCAGGGTCCAGGCATCGAGAGGAGACGTTCTGGCGACAAAGCAGAAGGAAGAGGCGATCGAGGTGGAGGGTGAGGTCACCGAGGCCCTCCCGAACACCATGTTCCGCGTGATCCTGGACAACGAGCACGAGGTCCTCGCCCACATGGCGGGCAAGCTTCGTCGCTTCCGCATCCGGATCAACCCGGGAGACCGGGTCAAGGTGGAGCTGTCGCCCTACGACCTCAACCGGGGTCGCATCACCTTCCGCCTGAAGTAGGCCTCCGCAGGTCGGTCGCCCCGCTCGCCGCGCGCTAGAGGGCCGCGGCGAGTGCGGGCCGTGCCTCGGTGTGGTGATCGGGCCGGGCCGCCGCCGCGGCGGCCCCGAGCAGGACCGGGCGCAACGGCGCCTCGATCACGCGCTCGCCCGCCAGCCCCACGCGGTACGCGCGGCGACCCTCGCGGGAGGACACCACGGCCGCGAGCCGCCGGTCCACGAAGTGCAGGGCCACGCCGTCCTCGGCCGCCAGGCCGGGCGCGAGCCCGTCCCGCAGCGCGTCCATATAGGCGTCACGGCGCGCGTCGTAGTGCGGGCAGTTCGAGCCGGGCAGCAGGCCCAGGCCGCCGGCCAGGGGCGCCAGGCGGGTGCCGAACGAGGCGGTCACCCCGCCCTCGAACCAGCACATCGATCCCGCGCACAGCCCCGCCAGCACGATGCCCCGCTCCCACGCCTCGCGCATGACCTCGTCGATGCCCTGCGCCCGCCACACCGCCAGCAGGTTGACCGTGTTGCCGCCGCCGACGTAGATCACGTCCTGGGACAGCAGCAGGCCCCTGACGTCGTCGACCGTCCGGTTGAAGAGGTTGAGGTGGGTCGGCGTGCAGGCCCGCTCCGAGAACGCCCCGTAGAACTTGACGATGTAGCTGGAGTTGTCGCCCCCGGCCGTGGCCATGAAGCACACCCGCGGGCGGCTCGCCCCGCTCGCGTCGAGGATGTAGTCGTCGAGCGCGCCGCCGCGCGGATCCTCGCTGAACCCGCCGCCTCCCAGGGCCACGATCTGCCGGGGCCGGCGACGGGCCCGGGTTCCAGCGCGGCTGTGACGCGCGCGGGTCATACCGCCCATGATCGGGGGGTCGACCGGCTCCGCTGAGGGACCGGTGGACAGACTTTCGCCCCGCCCCGCTGGCCCGGTGGACAGGTCGATCGTCGGTAATCTGGGTGCGATGAGCCGCAACATCGTCGCCTGCGGGGGCGGGGGGTGGTCGGGGGAGCCCGGGGACGGGTTCCTCGAGGACTACATCCTCGGCCTCGTCGCCTCGCCCCGTCCGCGCATCTGCCTCCTTCCCACCGCCAGCGGCGACTCGGACTGGCTGGTCGCGCGGTTCCACGACCACTTCCGCCGGCGGAACGCGGAGGCGACGCACATCTCGCTCTTTCGCGCGCACCCCGACGGGGTCGCCGAGCACTTGCTCGCGCAGGACGTGATCTACGTCGGCGGGGGCAGCAGCGCCAACCTGATGGCCGTCTGGGCGGTCCACGGGCTGGGCGACGTCCTGCGCCGGGCCTGGGAGGGCGGGGTGGTGCTGGCCGGGGTCAGCGCGGGGGCCATCTGCTGGTTCACGGCCGGTCTCACCAACTCCCTGGGCCCGCACTTCGCGCCGGTCGCCGGCCTCGGATTCGTGGAGGGGGGGTTCTGCCCCCACGCCGACAGCGACCCCGACCGCCTCGTGGTCCTGCACGATCTCGTGGACCGCGGCCTGATGCCGCCCACGTACGCGGTCGACGACGGCGCCGCGATCCACATCAGCGACGACGCGCCGCCCCGGTTGCTCTGCGCCGCGCCCGGCCGCGGCGCGTGCCTCGTGGGTCCCGGCGGGGCCCGGGAGCCGCTGGCACCTCAGGTGCGGCACCTCTGATCTGGACGACCCGAATGCTGTGTATTAGGGTCACCGAATATGGATTGCCACCGGTGGTGTGAGCGGCCGATCACCCCCGCGTTGCGCGCCGCGATCGGCAGGGGGTGGCGCGGCGTCACCGTCGCGGACGCGCCGGCGGGCGGGCCCGTCTGGCTCGTGTGCGCGGTGCCGGCCGCCCGCATCGACGCGCTCGCCGCGCGCGGCGTCGCGCTGGGCCTGCCGGCCGCCTCGGCCCCCGGCAGGCCGCGGGGCCCGCGCCGCATCGCCCTCGCGCTGATCGAGGACCCGTCGATGGCCGTCACCCTGGACCTGGGCTTCGCGGGCTCCCGCGCCCTGGTGGCGCGCATCGGCGCCGAGCGCATGCTCGGCGTCTCGTGGGTGCGCGCCGAGGACGCGCGCCCCGCGCGCGTCGACCTGGTGCGGCTGCCCGCCCGGAGCTCCGACCGGCTGCGCACCGAGGCCGCCCGCGAGGGCGAATGGCGCACCGGCGACCCGACGCCCGAGGGGTTCTCCCCCGGGGCATGGGCGCGCGAGGCGGCACTGCCGGTGGCGGCGCGCCTGGCACGCGGAGGCGCCGAGGCGGCGCCCGTCGTGGTGGTGGCGCGGTCGCCCGCGGGCCTCGCCGACGATCCCGATCCCGCCCTCGCGGGGCCGGCCGACATCGAGCTCAGCTTCGCGGGCGGTCCCCCCGTCCCGGAGGCCGCCGCAAGCATCCGCCTGCGCCTGGAGGGCGACGAGCAGCGCCGCCTGGCCGCCCGCCTGTGTCACCAGGACGAGGTGCCGATCCTCCTCGTCAACCGGGCCGGCACCTGGCTCGCGCAGATCAGCCTCGAGCTCGGGTGGGACACCCGCACGCTCATCGCCGACGCGCTGCGGGGGCGGCCGCCGGGCTGACGCCGCCCAGCGCCGCGTCGACGGCCGCGCGGTCCGGGCCGCACACGATGAGCCACTCGGTCGCGCGCACGTGGGAGACCGTGCCCACGCGCTCGCCGGCGGGGTTGTGGATGCCGATGCGCGCGCCGACGTAGCGCGGCACCTCGATCGCAAGCGACGCCACGTGGCCGCGCGCCGCGAGCAGGTCGGCGATCGCCGCCGGGTCGTGGAAGCCCTCGTCGTTCACCGAGAGGACGATCCACGGCGTCGGCAGCGCCTCGATCAGGTCGACCATGGCGCCCCATGAGTCGCGGGCGCTGTTGAAGGCGCTGCGGGTGGTGCGGCAGTCGACGCGCTTGCGCGCGACGCCGTAGGCCTCGGGCCGGTCGTCGCGCGTGATGGTCTCCCACACGTGGTAGTTCGAGAAGTACGAGTGCTGGTTGTACGGCGGGTCGATGTAGGCGCAGTTGACGCCCTCGAGATCGCGGGCCAGCGCGTTGGCGTCCCGGCGCACCACGTCGCCCGCCGGCCCGGCGACGGGCGCGGGCTCGCGGAGCTCCAGCGGGCGCAGGCTGCGGGAGGCGGCGCTCTTGAGGTAGGCCATCTGGAGCCCGCAGGTGGAGTCAACGCGGTCGGCCGCCTCGAGCAGGCTGGTGAGCAGGCAGCCGCGCATCACGGGGTCGGCGTCGATGCGGTCGATGCCCTCCCGGACCGCGTCGATGACCGCCCCGTTGGCGGCCGAGAAGTACCGGGCCTGGCGGCAGAATGTCTCGGTGACGTAGCCGGGCCGCGCCGGCAGCCCCTGGAGCTCGGCCAGCAGCCGGCGCAGGCGCGCGCGGTCGAGGTCCTCGCCCGCCGCGATGTAGGCCAGCCCGAAGGCCTCCGAGTAGCTGGCCAGGTCGTTCGACACGACGTGGCGCCCGGCGCGGCGGAACGCCTGGCCCGCCCGGGTCGTGCCCGCGAACAGATCGCAGATCGACGCGATCGGGAGGCGGCGGGCCACATCCTCGAGCAGCGGCACCAGCATCCGCTTGGAGCCGATGTACTTGATCACGCGGTCGCCGGGACCCGGCTCGCCGTCGCGGTCACCGCCCACGCGATCGCGAGCCCGAGAGCCGCGCCCGCGAGCACGTCCAGCGGATAGTGGACCCCGAGGTAGACGCGCGAGAGCGCGATCAGGGCGGCGAGGCCGAGGAGCGGGATCCTCAGGGCCGGGTAGCGGATGGCGACGACGCCGGCGGCCGCGAACGCGGTCGCGGCGTGGCCCGAGGGAAAGGACGCATCGGCGGGAAGGTGCACGAGGGCGGCGAGCCCGGGGTCCCCGACCGGCGGCCGCTCGCGCCCGGTGACCGCCTTCGCGGCGCTGGCCAGCAGCGACGCGATCAGGTACGCGCCCGCCGCCATCACCGCGGTCGTCGGCGCCCGGCGCGGCCGCCGGCTCAGGTCGGCAGCCGCGCCGGCGGCGACGAAGACGAGCCCCTTCACCCACCAGGCCGAGGCCAGGATCATCACCGGGGTGAGCCAGGCGGTGCGCAGCGCGGCGACCGCCTCGAGCCCCGCCCGGTCCACGCGTGTCAACAGCCAGAGCACGGCGGAAGGGTAGCCGAGGGGTCGCGGCGAACGGGTCCGCGACGCCCCCCGACACGGAGTCCGCCATGCAGCCGCCTGCCCGACCGCCTCCAGCCGCTCGCGATCGCCGCCGCCGGCGTGGTCGTCCTCACCGTCGCCTGGCTGGCCGGCCTGGCGGGCTGAGCCGCCCTCTTTCGGGCGGCGGAACGTCCCGCGTGGTTCGGTGCGCCTCATGGCGGGACTTCGGGCCGCTATGCTGCCGGAAGCGTGGCGGCGACGAAGCTAAGAAGATCAAGGTCAAGAAGCGCTGCTGCGATTCCAAGCGCATGTGCGCGGGGTGCCCGCTGCGCCCGGAGAACCGCAGGAAGCGCCGGCGCAAGCCGGGCTGAGCCTCAGGTGGTGGGTGCGGGGGCGGGGTCGCCGTCCGCGAGACGCTCGCCCACACCCATGCAGCTCGGGCACGTGTGGGGGACCAGGCGGCCGGTTCCGGCGGTGGCCGTGAACAGGCGGCGCTGACCCCAGCACGTCCCGCAGGGGATCCAGACGACGCGGCTCTCGGGATCGCGTGAGTTCCATGTCATGCGGCCGAGTGTGAGCCGCGACCGGACGATCGCCTTTGGCCCGCTGGCCAACGATCGCGGCCCGATCCTCTCGCGCGGCCACGCTACCAGGGCCCCGCGGGCGCCCTGGTAGCGTGGCGCGGTGCGCGCGCTGAGCCTTCCCGAGTGGGGTGCGACGCCGATCCGGGCGGACGTGCCGGCGCCGGCCGCCGCGCCCGGGCACGCGCTGGTGCGCGTGCGCGCCGCGGCCCTCAACCCGCTCGACCTCGCCGTCGCCTCGGGGCGCTTCTACATGCCGCTGCCCGAGCCGCCGTTCGTCCCCGGCGCCGAGATCGTCGGCGAGCTGGTGGCCGACGGCATCCACCCGGCGGGCACGCGCGTGTGGTGCCTGATCCTGACCGGCGGACTCTGCGAGGTGGTGGCGGTCCCCGAGGAGCGGCTGGTTCCGGTTCCCGACGGGATCTCGGACGAGCTGGCCGTGGCGCTCGGGGTCGCGGGCCTCGCCGGGTGGATGCCGGTGCGCGAGCGTGGCGGGCTCGCGCCGGGGGAGACGGTGGTCGTGCTCGGGGCGAGCGGCGTGGTGGGGCAGGTGGCGGTGCGGGCCGCCCGCGCCGGGGCGCCGGACGCATCGTGGCGGTGGCGCGGCGCGCCGAGGGGCGCGAGCGCGCGCTGGCCCTCGGCGCCGACGTCGCCCTGCCCACCGGCGAGGGCCTCGCGGAGGCCCTGGGGCGGGCGTGCGCCGACGGAGCGCGACCTGGTGATCGACGCGCTCTGGGGCGATTCGGCGGCCGCCGCCATCGGCGCGAGCGCCCGCGGCGGCCCGGCTCGTGCAGGTGGGCAACGCCGAGAGCCCGGTGATGCCGATGGTGGCGGGGCCCCTGCGCGGGCGGCGCCTCGACCTGCTGGGCTTCTCGGTGCTGGTGGAGGAGCCCGCGGAGGTGGCGCGCGCCTACCGCGAGCTGACGGCGGCGGTACTGGCGGGCGAGCTCGAGGTGGACCTCGACATCGAGCGTGATCCCCCTGGAGGCGGCCGTCGCCGCGTGGGAGCGGCAGGCCGGCGGCACCGCGGGCCGCAAGCTGGTCGTGCGCGTCTGATGGGGACGCTTCCACGACGACATGGCCGGCGGGTACGGCTTCGAGGGCCCCGCGATCGGCCTGGGGCGGCCGTTCGACGACCCGGCCGCGCCCGACACGGCGGTCGAGGTCGGCATCCCGCTGCGCTTCCTCAACCGCCACGGCCTCATCGCCGGCGCGACCGGCACGGGCAAGACGCGCACGCTGCAGCTGATCGCCGAGCAGGCGGCCGCCGCCGGCTGTCCGGTGTTCGCCGCGGACATGAAGGGCGACCTGGCGGGCATCGGCGCGGCCGGCGCCTCGGACGAGCGGCTGGCGGCCCGCGCCGCGGAGCTGGGCCACGCCTGGTCGGGCGTCGCCGCGCCGGTGGAGCTGCTGTCGCTGACCGGCGACGACGGCGTGCCGCTGCGCACGACGGTGACCGAGTTCGGGCCCCTGCTGCTGTCGAAGGTGCTCGAGCTCAACGAGACCCAGGAGTCCAGCCTCGGCCTGATCTTCCGCTTTTGCGACGAGAACGCCCTGCCCCTGCTCGACCTGGAGGACCTGCGCGCCGCGCTGGCGTACCTGACCGGTCCCGGCAAGGCCGACCTCAAGGCCCTCGGCGGGATCTCGAGCGCGACCGCCGGGGTGCTGCTGCGCAAGGTCTCGCAGCTGGAGTCCGAGGGCGGCGACGTGTTCTTCGGCGAGCCGGCCTTCGAGGTCGGCGACCTGCTGCGCACGGCGCCGGACGGACGGGGGATCGTCTCGGTGCTGGGGCTGGCCGACGTGGCCCGGCGGCCGGCGCTGTTCTCGACCTTCCTGATGTGGGTGCTCGCCGAGCTCTTCGAGCGGCTCCCGGAGGTGGGGGACCCGGAGAAGCCGACCCTCGTGTTCTTCTTCGACGAGGCGCACCTGCTGTTCGACGGGGCCTCGAAGGCGTTCCTCGACCAGGTCACCCAGACCGTGCGCCTGATCCGCTCCAAGGGGGTCGGCGTCTTCTTCGTCACCCAGCTGCCGACCGACGTGCCCGACGACGTGCTGTCGCAGCTCGGCCACCGCGTCCAGCACGCGGTGCGGGCCTTCACGCCGCGCGACGCCCGGGCGCTGAGGTCGGCCGTCGAGACCTTCCCGACCACCGAGCACTACGACCTGGCGCAGACCCTCCAGTCGCTCGGGGTGGGGGAGGCGGTCGTGACGGTGCTCGACCCGCGCGGGGTGCCGACCCCGGTCGCGGCCACCCGGCTCTATCCTCCGGCCTCGCGCATGACGCCGCTCGGCCCCGGCGAGCGGGCGGCCGTCATCGCCGCCTCGGCGCTGCGCCCCCGCTACGCCGAGCGCCTCGACCGCGAGAGCGCGTCCGAGCTGCTGGAGGCGCGCGCCGCCGGCGACGCGGCCACGGCCGAGGAGGTGCGCGAGCGCCCGCGGCCGGAGCCCGCACGCGCACCCCGCGAGGCTCCGTCCGACGGCTCGCTGGCCGACCAGGTGGGCGAGGTCCTCGGCTCGAGCGTCGGGCGTCAGGTGACGCGCGAGGTCGTGCGCGGGATCTTCGGGATGCTGCGCGGTAAGCGGTGATGCCCCGGCCGGCGCGTGCGCGTCGCTGCTGTCACGTGGTGCCGGCCACCAGCGCGCGGATGCTCGAGAAAGCGGCCGTGCTGCCGGCCGCCGAGGTCATCCTCGACCTCGAGGACTCGGTGGCGCCCGGCGCAAAGGGGCGTCGGCGCGCGACGCCGTGGTCGCGGCCCTCGCGGCGGGCATCGCCGCCCCCACCGCGGCGGTGCGGGTGAACGCGGTCGACACCCCGCACTGCCACCGCGACATCGTCGCCGTGGTGGGCGGCGCCGGGGCATCGGTCGACGTCGTCGTGCTGCCGAAGGTCGACGACCCGTCCCACGTGACCTTCGCCGACCATCTGCTCAGCGCCCTCGAGGCCGAGCTCGGCCTGCCGCGCGGGCGCATCGGGCTGGAGGCGCAGATCGAGAGCGCGAGGGGCCTCGTCGCGGCCGAGGCGATCGCCGCCTCCTGCCCGGCGCGGCTGGAGGCGCTGGTGCTGGGCCCGGGCGACCTCGCCGCGTCGCTGGGGATGCCCCAGATCGACGATCGGGGCACCCGTGCCCGGCTACCCGGGCGACGGCTGGCATCACGCGCTCTCGCGCGTGCTGGTGGCGGCGCGCGCGGCCGGCCTCCAGGCGATCGACGGCCCGTACGCGGCGATCCGCGACCTGGACGGCCTGCGCGCCGCGGCCGGCCGCGCCCGCGCTCGCGGTCCACCGGGCTCGACGTGCTCGTCAACAACGCGGGCATCGCCAGGCGCGCGAGCGGGGCGAGCATGACCGAGGCGCTCGACGGCCCCAGCGTCCTGGAGGTGTTCGACACGAATGCCGTGGGCATCGTCCGCGTCAGCGAGGCGGCCCTCCCACTGCTGGCACGATCGGCGAACCCGGTCGTCGTCAACGTCTCGAGCGCTCTCGGGTCCTTCTGGGCGACCCACGAGCCGACCCGGCCGGCCTCGCACTTCGTCTCGATCGTCTACGGCGCGAGCAAGGCCGCGGTGTCGATGCTGACCGTGCAGTACGCCAGGGCCCACCCCGAGATGCGGATCAACGCGGTCGAACCCGGGATCACCGCGACCGAGCTCGGCGGCGGCGACCCCGGTAGCCACCCCGGGCGCCCGGCGGCCGAGAGCGCCCGAGTCGTCGCACGACTCGCGACCATCGATCGGGACGGACCGACGGGCACGTTCCAGGAGGACGACGGCGAGCTGGGCTGGTAGCCAGGCCCCACCCGTCCTGCGCCTCCCCGGTGGTCAGCCACGAGGCGTGGTCGTCTGGGGGGACGTGGCGTCGCTCCGGCTGCGGTTCGGGCCCTGCCCCACCTCGCCGCCTCGCCGTCGGACTGGTCGGGGCGGGTCCTGGCGTCCTTGACTGACCGGTCGTCGGCCCGGCGGCGCCGGTCAGCCGGGACACGGGCTATCGGCGACGGGAGTACAACTGCCTCGTCCGAGCCGCGGCGAGCAGGCCGACGGCGGCGGTGAGTACCACCAGGACGCCGGCCCAGAGGACTCCCCACGAAAGAAGCCCGTTGGACGCGACGCTGCCGATGAGGTCGCCGTCGAACAAGCCGGCCAGGACGCTGGCCAGACAGACCGCACTCAGGACCGCCGCTGCGACCAGCCCGACCGCGGATCGCACGGTGCGTGCTGCCACCCAAGCCAGGATGAGCTGCACCACCCCCATGGGCAGCGGCACTGTGGATTGGGTGTCGAAGCCCCACGCCGTGCCCCACGTCTCGGCACCCGTCGCGATCCCGATGAAGCCGCCGATGACATCGCCGACGAGCAACACGAGCATGAAGCCCGGGAGCGCTCGCCCCGAGGCAACCCCTGGCATGGTCTGGAACCAGGCGAACGCCCGAGACGTCTCCGGCTGATCAGCCATGAACCAAGGATGGCACCACCCTGCCCAGCGGCAGGTGAGGGCGGTCGCACATGCGTCCCGTCGCCGCCCTCTCGCCGCTGGGTTCGGGCACGGCCGGCGGGCGTTCGCTGGCCTGCCGGGCGGGGTTCCCACGGCACCGGAGGTTCACCCACGGCACCGAAGGGACTCCCACGGCAGGCGAGTCGAGCCCTTCTGCCTTCTTCGCCGGGGGGCCCGGGGGACCCCGGGGTCGTCCACGCGCTCCGGGCGGCCGTCGCCGACCTCGGGCGGCTCCGACACCGGCCCGTCACCCTCGGTCGTGCGGCATCGGCCGGCGGAATCCGTAGCAGAGGAGGTAGCAGCCGAGGGCCAGTTCGAAGAGGCCGCCGGGCACGGCGAACAGGAAGGCCAACGGGCGCCCGGTGGCCAGCTCGGCTGCGACGCCGGCAGCCAGAGCCGCATAGCCGCAGACGCCCCACGTCGCGAGTGACCGCGGAATCAACCGTCGGCGGCGAACTGTCGTGAAGAACGGGATGCTCCCGACCGACAGGGCGAGCATGCCGAGCAGGTACCCCGCCGTGTCGGCGTCGCCGACAACGCCAAGCTCGGCCAGCAGGATCCCACCGACGAGGAGGATCGCCTCCGCGACTCGGGCTGCCAGGTAACCCAGGCCGACCTTGCGGTCCGCAGTTCGCACCAGGCGGTAGCCGAGCAACCCGACGACGGCGACGCCGATCGAGTTGGCGAGCACGAGGACGAGGCCGACCGGTTGGTCCGCGGTTGCGCTCCCGATGCCGTAGAGCGCGAACGCCGCCAGGACGAGCCCGCCGAAGGTTCGCCCCTCCCACCGCGCCCGGTCGAGCACCGTCGCACCGGTCGTCGGTGTCGCTCGGGATGGTGCGCTCACCTCCCCGGCGGCGACCCGGCCGATGGCGGTGGTGGTCGTGGTGACATCGCTCGACGTGTCCATGCTGGGGCTCCTTGAGTTTCGTACGTTGTACGATCAGTTCGACACACCCTACTCGTACTTTGTACGATGTCAACTCCAGGCGACGAAGGGCACGGACATGGCGACACCCGGCGCGAAGCGACAGCGGATGACGCGGGAACGCGTGCTCGCGGGAGCGCTCGACCTCGCGGACGAGGTCGGCGTGGCCGACCTGACGATCCGGCGGCTCGCCGATGCCCTCGACAGCAGGCCGATGACCATCTACCACTACGTGTCGAGCAAGGAGGAGATCCTCGACGGCATCGTCGACCTGGTCCTCGGCGAGATCGAGCTGCCGAACGCCGAACTCGACTGGAAGCCCGCCATGCGGGCACGATGCGTGTCCGCCCGCCAGGTGCTCGCGCGCCATCCCTGGGCCGTTCAGCTGATCGACTCGCGACGCTCCCCGGCCAGGCGACGCTGCGACACAGCAACGCCGTCATTGCGTGCCTCCGCGGCGGTTTGTCATTGACGATGACCGCCCACGCCTACGCGATGCTCGACGCCTTCGTCTACGGATTCGTCATCCAGGAGTCGTCGATCCCCACGTCGGGTGACGACATGACCGAGATCGTCGAGGGCATGATGGACGACCAGTTCGCCCGAGCACTTCCCCGATCTCCACGCGTTCGCCGTCGGCCACGTCCTGCAGCCCGGCTACGACTTCCGGGCCGAGTTCGACTTCGGCCTCGACCTGATCCTGGACCGGATCGAGGCCCTCGCCGACACGCCCTGAGCGCTGGCGACGCTGCCGTCGTCGAGCCCGCGGCATACCTGCGGCGCCTCACTGTCGAGACTGGAGAGCCAGCTTGCCGGCGAGGAGCACATACGTCCCGGCGACGGTGCGCCGGAGCCAGGACATCACCCGAGGGCGAGCGAGCACCGTGGTACGCCTCGTGGCCGCGAACACGGCATACAGGCCGAAGGCGGCGAGGCTGAGCGGCGATGGCGGCGACCGGATGCGCCACGATGCCAGCGTGCACCCGAGTGCGGCGGTCCCCGCCCGGGCGCCAGGGGACAGACCGGCCCCGATGGAGGAGACCCGCACCCGTGCCGGGCGTCGCGGCCACGACCACGACCACGGCGGTCAGCAGGACGCGCCGCCCATCGGGGCCTCCGTCTCGGCGGGAAGATCGGTCGAGGTGTCACGACCACGTCCGGTCGCCCCGGCGACACGTCCCCCGGGGACGGTTCGCCCCCGGTTCGGACCACTGCGTAGGCTGGCGCGATGAGCACCGGCCGGTCCATGCGGGCCGTGCGGTACGACCGCTACGGGCCGCCCGAGGTACTGAGAGTCGTCGAGGTGCCGGTGCCCGAACCCGGGCCGGGCCAGGTCCTCATCCGGGTGCGGGCCACCTCGGTGAACCTGTCCGACTGGGAGACGTTGACCGGGTGGCCGGCCTACTCGCGCCTCGAGGGCCTGCGGCGGCCGGCGCACCCGGTGCTCGGCTCCGACGTCGCCGGCGTCGTCGAGTCGGTGGGGCCCGGGGTGTCGGCCTTCGCGCCCGGCGACGAGGTGTTCGGGGACAACCTCCGGCTCAAGGGTGGTTTCGCCGAGTTCTGCGTCGCGCCCGTCGACGCACTGGCGCTGAAGCCGGCGGGCCTGTCGTTCGTCGAGGCGTCGGCGCTTCCTCAGTCGTCGGCGATCGCCCTGCAGGGCACCCGGTGGGCAGGGGAGGGGACGCGGATGTGCGTCAACGGCGCGGGCGGCGGCACCGGCGCGTTCGTCGTCCAGCTCGCGAAGGCTGCCGGCGCCCACGTCACCGGGGTCGACAACGCCGGGAAGCAAGCATGGATGCGCGAGCTGGGCGCCGACGAGGTCATCGACTACGAGGTCGAGGACTGGACCCGCAGGGGACCCTTCGACCTCGTCCTCGACCTCGTCGCGGGGCGGTCGGTCCTGGCCTACCGGCGGGCGCTTGCGCCGGGTGGGCGTTACCGGTGCGTCGGCGGTACGGCGCGGACCATGCTGCGCGTGCTCACGGCGGGGAGCCTGCTCGGCGCCGTCTCCGGCCGCTCCATCGGGATGCTGGTGGTCCACGAGGGCCCCGAGCACTTCGCTCCGATGGTGGAGCGCTGCCTCGCCGGCGACGTCACCATCCACGTGGCGCAGACCTTCGGCCTGGACGACGTACCCGAGGCGCTCGCCGTCGTCGGCGCCGGACAGGCCCAGGGCAAGGTCGTCGTTATCCCCTGACCCGCCTCCTCCGTGAGATCCGCTGTCCGTGCCGGCGTCCGGCACGGACAGCATCCAGGCGGTGACGCCGTCAGAACCGGCCGCGGCGGCGCCGGGCCTGCTCGACGACGTCGGCGACGTCGACGCCGTATGCCGGCCGTCCCGTGGCGGCGAAGGTGGTCAGCCGGTCCGCGGCCTGGTCGAAGAGCTGATCTGCGCCGAGCCGGTTCCCGCGGGCGGCGTGGGCTAACCGCGACGCAGATCTGGGCGAGTCCCTGCCACAGGTCCGCTCGTCGTCGGGACCGGCCTTCCACCGCGCCTCGAGGACCTCGTGGGCGGCGAAGGGGCGGCCGACGTCGACCAGCTCCCGCGCCGCCCTGAGCGCCTCTACCGGCGGCAGGGGCTCCTCGAGAACGGTTCGACACCCTCGGCGCCATAGGGCAGCGGCCTGCCCAGCGCGTCGCGAGGCCGGGCCTGCCGAGCCCGCCCGTGGTTGTCCCGGTCCCGCTGAGGTGAGGTCATCGGACCAGCCTCCCAGAGAACGGTGACGGAACGGGGCCGCGCCAGCCGGTCGCGGCGTCGGCGCCCTTGGTCCGGGGGCCCCACCGCCGAGGAAGTCCCGAAGCACCTCGGCGAACCGCTCGGG
>CAWDYN010000004.1:0-296892 GCA_963806585.1 uncultured Thermoleophilia bacterium
CTGTCCGGGCGCACCCCGTCCGGTTGAGCGCCCGGCGTCCGTCATGCCCGCGCTGACCCGCTGGTGCGTGCGGTGCGCCCTCGCCTACCTGGTGGCGGGCATGGCCATGGGCTCGTGGATGCTCATCGAGCAGGCCCGCACCGGCCACGGGCCCGGCCCGCCGTGGCCGGTGTTGCACGCGCACCTGCTGCTGGTGGGCTTCCTCCTCCTGCTGATCTTCGGCGTGGCCTTCTGGATGTTCCCGAAGGTGGCCGGCGCCCGGCCCGGACGCGAGGTGGGATGGGTGGCCTTCGCGCTCCTCAACGCGGGGGTGCTGCTGCGCGCCCTCGCCGAGCCGCTGGCCGACCACGGCCGCGGGCCGGCGGAGTGGGACGTGGTCCTGGGCGTCGCGGCGGTGCTCCCCGCGCTCGCCGCCCTCGCCTTCGCCGTCGCCGTGTGGCCACGCGTACGCGCCGTCACCGCCACGCCCACCCGCCGCCCGCGCCCACAGCCGGCGCCCGATCCCCCGAGGCAGGAGACCCCATGACCGACCGTCCGTTCCACGCCGAGCCGGACGCGGCCGCCCTCGTGGAGATCCCCGCCGCGGGCACCCTCAGCCGCACCATCCATCAGGACGACGGCATCAAGGTGGTCGTGTTCGCCTTCGCCGCCGGCGAGGAGCTCTCGGAGCACACCTCATCCCAGCCGGCGATCATCCAGGTGCTGCGCGGCGAGCTCGCGCTGACGCTGGCGGGCGAGCCGGTGACGGCCCGCGCGGGCGCCTGGATCCATATGGGCGCCGGGCTGCGCCACGCGGTGCGCGCGGACATCCCGTCGGTGATGCTGCTCACGCTGCTGAGGCCGGAGACGGCCCCGGCGGGTTAGGTGCTCACCCGGGAGCGCCGTCTCCACCGGTCACGGTCGCTCAGGGCACGAGGGAGACCGCCAGCCACAGGGCGGCGAGGGCCGCGACCAGCAGGAACCCGTCGAAGGCGGCGCCCAGCAGCCGCCAGCGCCGCGCCGCGACCGGGTCGCCGGCCTCCTCGGCCCGGCGCACCCGGGGCCCCTGCCACAGGGCGTGCAGCAGGGTGACCACGCCCATCGCCGCGAGCAGGCCCATCTTGGCCAGGATGCGGCGGCCGTACTCGCTGTCGCCGAGCTGATCGAGGGGGATGCCGCGGTGGTGGATGAGGCCGAGCCCGCTCGCGATGAGCAGGGCGAACGCCACCGCGCCGACCACGCCGAAGCGGCGTGCCGCCGTCGTGATCACGCGTCGCCCGGCCTCCCGGTCGCCCGCCCGGCGCGCGGCGGGGACCGCCACGGCGCCGAGCACGATCATCCCCCCCACCCACAGCGCGGCCCCCAGCACGTGGAGGAAGCGCACCAGGGTCCAGAGGTCGTCCCTCACGACGCGTCGGCCCCTGTCAGTGCTTGCCGATCCGCACGCGCCAGGCCTCGGGCCCCTGCTCCAGGTAGTCCCACGTGAACGCGCCCGGCTTCTCGGCCTCGAACTGGTAGCGCAGCGGCTTGGGGTCGTGGTCGTTGACCAGCTCCAGCGCCTCGCCGGACGCCAGCGCGTCGAAGGTGGACAGGATCGTGGGGTGGCGCTCGCGCGGGGCCATCTCGCGGACGTCCAGGACCGTGCTGACGGGTCGGCTCATGGTCATGCCTCCGGTGTCGGTGTGAATGGAACGGATGAAGTGGCGCCGTCGCCGCGCAGGACGCAGGAGGCGATCGCCGCGGCGACGGCGACCGCGGCCGCCACCAGGAGCACCGCGCCGGTGCGGGCCGCCGCCGCCGAGCCCGCGGCGGTGCCGCCGGCGAGCAGCGCGAGCCCGGCGGCGAAGGCGGCCTGCTCGGCCACCGCCAGGGGGGCCGGGTACAGGTCGGCGAGCCGGGGCGCCCCGGGCGTCCCGGCCAGGGGCGCGAAGCGCCCGGTCCAGACGAGCATCGGCACGACCTTGAAGAGGTGGCCCGAGGTGATCCCGGCCCCCATCCCGACAAGGGCGAGGAGCGCAGCCGGGATCACGACGCGGTACGGATTCCAGGGTCCCGCCCAGGCGGCCAGCATCAGCGCGATCGCCGCCGCGGCCGACCCGAGGCCCAGCGCGAGATGGACGAACGGCGCCTCGATGCGCCGGCGCCGGTGGCGGGCGACGCCCACCGCGTACCAGCCCGCCAGCCCGCAGGCGCACAGCGCCAGCGCACCCCCGGCGGCGGCGAGCTCCGCCATTCCCCACCACAGGCCGGCGGCGATCGGGACGACCGCGCAGTTCCAGGCGACGATGGCGGCGACCCCCGGCCCGCGCCGGTAGCCGTGGGCGAGCGCGAACATCGGGGTGAGGCGCAGGGCGACGGCGAGGATCGTGCCGCCGATCCAGCCCATGATCGCGATCACCCCGTGGGCGGCGACGAGGCGCGTGCGGTCGACCTCCAGAAAGGGATGGACGCGGTTGGCGGCCATCAGCGCTCCCAGGCCGAGCACCACGGCGAACCAGAGGGCCGAGGCGGCGATGCCCGCGCCCGGGGCCCCGAGGGTGCCGGCGCGCGCGGCGCGCACCAGGGCGATCGCGAGGTCAGCCAGCAGCAGGGAGCCACCGGCCACGAGCAGGGTGCCCCCGCTGGCGACCAGGGTGGTCCGCCCGGACCAGAGCCCGCCCGCGAGCGCCCAGGAGCCCGCCACCAGCGCCGCGCCGACGAGCGCGCCGCGCATCGGCGTCCCCAGCGGCTGGCGCAGGAGCACCGGCACGAGCTGGAGCAGGGCGCCGACGATCGCGACGGTCAGGAACGCGAGGCCCAGCAGGTGGACGGCGCCCAGCTGGACCGGGCCGTAGCCGATCCCTCGGGCCAGATCCGGCGCGGCGGCCACCAGCGCGGCCGCCCCGGCCACCTGGGCGAGAGCGGCGAACGAGAGCAGCGCGACCGGCAGCGGCCACGGCGGCCCGCCCACCGTGGCGCGCCGCTCTGCGGTGCGCCGGCCCGGCTCCTCGCAGCGGCCCCGTTCGCTCACCCGGCGGCCCCGGGCGCGCCCAGCTCGCGCAGGCCGCCCGTGCCGATCCGCGAGGGGTCCCACGGCGGCTCGAACACGATCTCGACCTCGACCCGCGGAGGCGCCCGCGCGCGCCAGCGCCCGCTCCACGCCGTCGGCGATGACGTCGTGGAGCGGGCAGCCGGCCGTGGTGAGCGTCATGGTCACGCCGACGGCGTCCCCGTCGAGCTCGACGGCGTACACCAGGCCCAGCTCGACGATGTCGATCCCCAGTTCGGGATCGACGACGCCGGCGAGTGCGCCCCATGCCTCGCACTCGGTCACGACCCGGCCCCCGGGCGCCAGATGGTCACCAGAGTGCCCGCGTGTCTTCGCCGATGCGGTAGCGGTAGCCGCGCTCGTCGAGCAGCGGCAGCAGGAACGCCGGTACCCGGTCGTTGACCTGCAGCAGCGCCCGCCCCGGCGGCATGTCCTCGAGCGCCGCCAGGGTGCGCTCGAGCGGCTCGGGCGGTTGCAGGCCGCGTACGTCCAGGACGAAGGCGGGCTCGTCGTCGCGGCGCCGGTACTCGGTGACCCAGTCATCGGGCGCCAGCTCGTGGGTGGAGTGGGCGAAGCCCATCCCCGCCAGCACGCGGTGCAGCGGCGTCGGCTCGAACGGGCTGCGCAGCACCAGAACCTCGCCCGGGGCGAGCCCCTCGACGGCCTCCATGATCATCGAATAGGGCTCGCCCCCGGCGGCCAGGGTGGGCCGCACGTCGAGCTCGGTGCGCGGCCCGGGGTCGGCTGAGATGTCCATGTCGGTCTCCCTTCGGCCGGCGGTCAATGGCTCATGGTCCCGGAGGCGTGCGCGGTCCGCGAGCAGGCCCACCGCGCCCTTGGTCGCGTTGGTGAAGTCGTGGGTGACGAAGGGGTAGGTCCCCTCCTGGTCCAGGCGGAGCTCGGCGACCGCGCCCTGCGACGCCGACAGGTTGAGCGTCTGGTTGCCGACCGACAGGTTCTCGGCGTGGATGCCATCGATGTAGGCCCGGTCGAAGATCGTTCCGACCACATGGAAGGCGGACCACGTGTTGGGTCCGGCGGCGAGCAGGAAGACGCGGATCGTCTCGCCCTTCTTCACCACGATCGGGTCGTCCTTGTACTGCCCGGCGTAGCCGTTGAAGGCGACGACGTCCGGGACGCCGGTCATGAGCTTCGCGTCGTCGGCGGGCATGCCCGGCGTGTCCGACACGTAGAAGTCGGACTGGACGATCGCCAGCTCGCGGCCCACCGGGGGAAGGCCACCCTCGGGCTCGACGATGATCATCCCGTACATGCCGTTGGCGATGTGGTGCAGGACGGGCGTGGTGCCGCAGTGGTACATGAAGACGCCCGGCGTGGTGGCGGTGAACTCGAACGAGAAGCTCTTGCCGGGCGCGACGTCGCGGAACGCGACGTTCGGGGCGATGCGGGCGGCGTGCAGGTCGATCGAGTGGGGCATCTTGGTCCGGTTGGTGATCGTGACGCGAACCAGATCGCCTACGCGGACGCGGATGACCGGTCCGGGCACGCGGTCGCCGAAGGTCCAGACCTTCACGACCTTGCCGGGCGCGATCTCGACCGTCTTCTCGGTCATGTCGAGGTGGACGCTCTGGACCGCCGCGGGGCGGTAGGCGGGGGCGTCCGCGCTCATCGTGTTCTTGGGCGCGGACACCTCCGCGGCGGCCGCCCCGGCCGGGGCGGCGGAGTGGGAGTGGGCGGCGGCCGCGGCGGGTGCGGCTTCGCTGGTGGCTCGGCCGGAGTCCGCCGCGCTGATGCCGGCCGTCAGCCCGACGGCGGTCACGGCGAACGCCGCGATGGCTGCCGCCGCGATGAGCCCGCCGGCGCGGCGGGGCCTGAGGCGCTTCTCCTGATCGGACATCTCGGGGTCCTCTCGTCGCGGGACTCCCGGTCGGAGGGGCCGGGGGCGCGATTTCTTTTTCTCTGTTGTAAGGTGGACTAAAACATGTCGGGGATGTTTTGTCCACCCAACAGCAGAGAAATAATTCCGAGCCGCAGGACGCCGGACTCGCCGCGACCGGCCTCACCCCGGAGGAGGCCGCAGCCCTGGCGCACCCGTCGCGGCGCGCCATCGCCGAGGCCCTCGGCGCGACGGGCGACGGGCTCACCGTCGCCGAGCTCGCGCGCCGGGTGGAGCTGCACCCCAACGCCGTGCGGCAGCACCTCGAGGGGCTGCAGCGCGCGGGCGTCGTGGTGTCGGCGCCCTCGGCCCCGACCGGCAGGCGCGGGCGGCCGAGCTCGCGCTACGCGCTCGCCGCTCCGCACGCGGTGGCGGCGGTGGGCCACCGCGAGCTGGTGCGGCTCCTGATCGAGTTCGTCCGCCGCAGCCGCACGAGCGAGGACGAGATCGAGGCCTTCGGCTGGGAGCAGGGGCATCGGCTGGTGGCGGGCGAGGGAGGGGTCGACGCTCTGGTGGCCTCGATGGCCGGCTTGGGGTTCGCGCCGGAGGAGGTCACCAGCGAGGGGGACCGGCGTACCGGGCGGGCCGACCTGCGCCTGCGCTCCTGCCCGTTCAAGGACGCCGTCCTCACCGAGGGCGGCCATCTCATCTGCGCCCTCCACCGCGGCCTCGTGCGCGGCGCGCTCGAGCGGATCGACGACGGCGCCGAGCTTGCGGTCTTCGAGCCCAAGCACCCGGTCACCGCCGGGTGCCGGGTCCTGATCACCGACCTCGCCACGGAACGCGCCCCGGCAGGGGCGCCGGAGCCCGACCCGTCATCGTGACGCGGACGCGGGCGTGCTCCTTCGAGGAGGCACTCGCCGAGGCGTGCCGTCTGGCTCCGGCGCCGGCGGCCGAGCGCGTCGCCCTCGCCGGCCTCGTGGGCCGGCGGCTGGCGCGGCCGCTGGTCACGCGGGTCGCCCTGCCGCCCTTCCCCAACAGCGCCATGGACGGCTACGCGCTGCGCAGCGACGACACGCCGGGCCGCCTCGCGCTGTCCGGGGCGAGCGCGGCGGGCCGCCCGGGCACCGGCCGCGTCGCGCGCGGGCAGGCGTGGCGCGTCTCGACCGGGGCCCTGATGCCGCCCGGCGCCGACGCCGTGGCGCGGCAGGAGGACGTGCGGGTGGAGGGTGACCGGGTCGTCGTGCCGTTCCACCTGCCCCTCGGCGCCGACGTCCGCCCGCAGGGCGAGGACCTCGCGGCGGGCGAGGAGGTGCTCCCCGCGGGCGCCATCCTCGCCGCGCACGAGCTGGGAGTCGCCGCCGCGGCCGGGCACGACGCGGCGTGGTGCGTCGGCCGGGTCAGAGTGGCGCTGCTCGTGGCCGGGGACGAGCTGGCGTGTCCCGGCGGAGAGCTCCGCGACGGTGAGGTCTTCGACGCCAACCTGAGTGCCATCGAGGCGCAGGCGCGTTGCGCCGGAGCACGCGTGGTGGAGGTCGCGAGGGTCGGAGACGACCCGGTGGCGGTCTGCGCCGAGGTGGGACGCCTGCTCGACGGTGAGGGCGATCCCCCCGATCTCCTGGTGACCGCCGGGGGGATCGCGTCCGGGCCGCACGACCATCTGCGCGCCGCGCTCCGCGGCGCCGGGGTCGAGCAGGTGGTGCCCCACGTGGGGATGCGCCCGGGACACCCGACCTGGATCGGAGCGCGCGGCGACCAGGTGGTGCTGGCGCTCCCCGGCAACCCGGTCGCCGCCTCGCTGAGCTTCCACGTCTTCGGGCGCCCGCTGCTCGGGCACACCGACGCCTGGCTCGAGACGGCGCCGCTGGCAGAGCCGGTGCGCAACCGCCCGGGGCGGGTCCTGCTGCTGCGTTGCCGCGCGAGCGCGGCCGGCCTGGTGCCGATGGAACGCCAGGGCTCGGGTGCGCTCAGCTCGATGGCGGGCGCGGCCGCGCTCGCGTGGATCCCCGCCGACGCCGAGCGGTTGCCGGCAGGCGCGCCCGTGCGCGTCGCACGCCTGCGCTGAGGCCCATCCTGCGGCCCCTCGCGGCGCCGTCTGGCCCCAGGGCCAAGGCATCGCCCGGCGCCGGGGCCTACCGTGGGTCCATGGTCACGCGAGCCT
Source organism: uncultured Thermoleophilia bacterium (assembly GCA_963806585.1). GTDB lineage: Bacteria > Actinomycetota > Thermoleophilia > Miltoncostaeales > Miltoncostaeaceae > Miltoncostaea. The sequence goes on from CAWDYN010000004.1 coordinate 7,006, forward strand.
TCCCCGTCGAGCGGCCCCGGATCGGCATCTCCACCTCGGAGATGCGCGTCCGCGAGCGGGTGTCCCCGATGCCCGAGGGCGAGCCGGTGCGGCGCGAGATGACCCTCGGCATGGTCTACGTCGACGCGGTCTTCCAGGCCGGCGGGCTGCCGGTGATCCTCCCGCCGCTGACGCCGGCGTTCGCCTCGGCCCTCGTCGACGAGCTGGACGGGCTGTGCATCCCGGGCGGGCCGGACATCCACCCGAGCCTGTACGGCCACGAGCCGCACGCGAAGCTCGGACCCACCGACGCCGAGCTCGACGCCTTCGAGCGGGCCCTGGTGGTCGAGGCGCTCGACCGCGACCTCCCCCTGCTGGGCATCTGCCGCGGCGCGCAGATGATCAACGTCGCGACCGGCGGCACCCTCCACCAGCACCTGCCGGGCTGCGTGGACCCGGCCTTGGCGCACCGTCAGGAGCAGGACATCGGGCGCGTCACCCACCCCGTGCGCGTGGCGTCCGGTTCGGCGCTCGGGGCCGCCCTCGGCCGCGACGCCCTCGAGGTCAACTCGCTCCACCACCAGGCCGTCGACCGGATCGGGGAGGGCGTGCGCGCCGTCGCCTGGGCCCCCGACGGGGTCGTGGAGGCGATCGAGGGCGTGCGCGAGGGCTTCCTGCTGGGTGTCCAGTGGCACGCCGAGGCGCTGCTGGAGCTCCCCGAGGAGCGCCTGCTGCTGTCCGCCTTCGTGGAGGCGGCGGCCGAGCGGCTCGAGGAGGCGGAGGTCTCCGAGCTGACCTGACCGGCGCGGCGCGCTCAGCCGTCGGCGGGGCGCGGGAGCGGCACCAGGCGGTGGTCGGCGGTGAACAGGCGCCGCACCACCCCGAGCGCGACCACGGTGGTCGCGGTGGCCGCCGAGCCGAGCACGAGATACATCACGACCACCTGGACGAGCACCGCGTCGAGGGGATCGACGCCGGCGAGGATGAGGCCGGTCATCGCGCCCGGCAGGAAGACGATGCCCACCGCCTTCGTGGTCTCGATCTGGGGCACGAGAGCGGCGCGTAGGGCGGTGCGCACGTAGGGGCGCGCCGCGAGCTGGGACGGCTGCCCCAACGCGAGCCGCGCCTCCACCTCGAGCCGCTTGTCGCGCAGTTCCTCCACGACGCGCCGGGCCGCGAGCACGGTCGCGTTCATCGCGTTGCCGATCGCCAGACCCGGCGATCGGCACCAGGGTGCGCCCCTCCAGCGGGAAGATGCCCAGACCGAAGACGACCCCGATCGTCACGGCGCCGGTCGCCGCGAACGCCGCCAGCGCCAGGGCGAGCATCCCGGGGACCTCGGGAGCCCGTCGCCGGGCGACGTCGGCGGCGAAGAGCAGCATGGCCCCCACCCACAGCCACGACAGGACGATGGGGCTGTCGGGGTCGACGACCAGCGCCAGCGCCACACCCACCAGGAGCAGCTGAGCCAGCGCTCGCGACGCCGCCCACACCAGCGTGCGCTCGAGGCCCAGGCCGCCGCGCCAGGACAGCGCTACCGCGATCGCCACCAGGATCAGCGAGGTCGCGACGCCCAGGGCGCCAACGTCACCGGCCGGCATCGGACCCCGCTCCCGGGGCCAGGTGGACGGCCACGTCCGGGTCCGCCGGCGCGCCGAGGGCGCGGACGCGGCCCTCCGCGAGCACGATCGCCCAGTCGGCCAGGCGACCGGCCTGGCCGAGGTCGTGGGTCACCCATACCACTGGGACGCCGCCGTCCGCGAGCTCGCGCGCGAGCGCCTCGAGCGCGCCGCGGGCGGTCTCGTCGAGGGCCGAGGTCGGCTCGTCCATGAGCAGGACCTCGGGCTCGGTCACCAGCGTGCGCGCGAGGCACGCGCGCTGGGACTCTCCCCCCGACAGCTCGCCGGCCGGCCGCTCGAGGAACGCGCGCGGCAGATGGGCGCGCTCCAGGGCCCGCGCCATGCGGTCGTCCTCGGCGTCGGCCGCCGCCACGCGCATGTTGTCGCGCACGGTGCCGCCGAAGGGCGTGGGCTGCTGGAAGACCATCCCCACCCGCCGCCGGTGGGCGAGCGGCTCCAGCCCCGCCAGGTCGTCGCCGCGGAAGAGGACCCTGCCGGCCGCCGGGACCGCCAGCCGGTTGCAGAGCCGAAGCAGGGTCGACTTCCCGGAGCCCGAGGCGCCGGCCACGACCGTGATCCCGGCCGCGGGGATCTCGCCGTCCACGCCGTGGAGAACCGTGCGTCCCGCCACGACGACCTCCACCCGGGCGAACGTGAAGAGTGCGGGGACCGTCGCCACGCGGCCATGATCGCAGCGCGCCGCCATACCGCCGCCATCGCGTGCCGTAGAGGCGAGCGCACAAGTAGATCCAACTTCGTGGTTGAACCGTAAGTCCTTGGGGTACAGGCACATCTGAAGGACGCCGTTTCAAGGAGGAGACATGAGGCCAGGGTCGATGCAGCAGCCGGTCGTGCCCGTGCTGGACCGGGAAGATGTCGCAGATGCCGTCGCGCGCTTCGAGCGCGAATCCGGCCTGCGATCGCCGGAGTTCGTGAGCCGCTATCTGGACGGCGAGTTCGGGCGCGCCGCCTGGGCGCGGGTCTGGTACGGCCTCCTGGCCTGAGCGACGCCCCTAGCTCGTGAGGGTGCGTATGTCCGCGGCGAGGTCGTCAACGTCGATCGGCAGTCCGGCCGCGTACGAGCCCACCTGGCGCCCGCCGCCGTCGACGAGCACCACGCGCGCCGAGTGGACCGAGTCGCGTGAGTCACCGCGCTGGGCCGCCACCAGCCACGCGCGCCACAGCGGCTCGAGCTGGGCGCGCGAGCCGATGATGTACTGCATGCGCCCGCTCAGGCGGTGACGCTGCAGGAAGGCCCGCACGGACGCGGGGGTGTCACCGGCCGGGTTGACGCTGACCGCGACCACGTCGATGTCGTCCGGCTCGGCGCCGGCGCGGTCGAGCGCCTGCGAGATCTCCTGCGCCGCCAGCGGGCAGATGTCCGGGCAGTGCGTGTAGAGGAAGGTGACGATCGCCGGCCGGCCGGGGGTCGGGATGCTCACGGGCGAGCCGTCGGCGCCGCTGCCACGGGTGGGCGGGGCGTCGCGCGGAGGGTCGACGGGGTCGGCGCGGAGGTCCGAGCCGCCCCCTTGCGCCAGCGCGATCAGGGTCACCAGCAGCGCCGCCATGATCGCCGCCCCCAGCGTGGCGGCGATGATCGGCCAGCGCCGGCGCGGCCGGGAGGAGCCCGCGGCGGCTGCCCGGGGTGGATCGGGATCGGGGTCCATCACCGACGACCTTAGCCCGAAGCGGCGGGCGCACCGGGGGAGTCCGTCGGGGCCGAAGGACCCTTCCCGGCCGCCGCGGGCCGACGCGCCGCCGGCCCGCGGCGCGTCAGTGGCCGTGCATGCCGTGGAGCACGGCGTGGCCCTTGCCGCGGGCGATCAGCCACCGGTTGGCCGGGAATGCGAACGCGAAGGCCACCGCGAACGCGAGCGCGAGGGCGCCCCAGAACAGCGGGTCGCCCAGGCCGGCGTCCATGGCGCCGGGGATCACCACCATCATCGCGTTGTCGACGATCTCCATGATCACGATCGAGAGCGTGTCGGAGGCGAAGGCCAGCGGCGCCACCGCGGCGATCGTCATGCCCGAGCGCAGCAGGGGCACGGCGGTGAGCCCGTAGCCGAACACGAACGCCAGGACCACGGCGAGCGCGATCGTCTGCCCGTTGCTCCAGCCGGCGGCCGTGCCGATGGCCAGGCCCAGCACCTCGCCGATCGCGCAACCCGTCAGGCAGTGGGTGGTGGCGCTCAGGGCGAGCCCGTTGAGGCCCCGGCCGCCGGGGGCGTTCACCGCGTGGTCCACCGATCCGCTCCCTCTCAGCGCCGGCCGACCAGCCGCGCGATGGCCGTCATCAGCTCTTCGCGCTTGGCGTCCTGGTTCGCCGGGGCCGCGCCCATCACGCAGTGGCGCGCGTGGTCGTCGACCAGCGCGAGGGCGACCTTGTCGAGGGCGGCCTGGGCCGCGCTGATCTGCTGGAGGACGTCGATGCAGTACCGCTCGTCCTGGACCATGCCCGCGATGCCGCGCACCTGGCCCTCGACGCGCCTCAGCCGCTTGAGGATCTTCTCGGTGTCGCCGCCCGCCGCGTAGCCCGGCGTGGTGCCGTTGTGGTCGTGCGTGTCATTGCTCATGGGCGCGACCTTGACATACATGGGGGAGTATGCAACCGTCCGGTCGTGACGATACTCCCGCCCAGTAACGAGGAGCCACGCCATGAACCGAGACGACGAGCGCGCGTACCTGGTCGAGGGCATGACCTGCGAGCACTGCCGCGCCGCCGTCGCCGACGAGGTCGGGGGGCTCCCGCGCGTGGCGGCGGTTGACGTGGACCTGGCCTCCGGCCGGCTCACGGTGCGCGGCGACGGCGTGGACGACGCGGCGGTCGCCGCCGCCGTGGCCGAGGCCGGCTACCGGGTGGCCGCGTGAGGGCTCCCGCCCGTCTGGCCGCGTTCGCCGCCGCCGCTCGGGGTCGCCTTCGCGCGGCGCCGCCGCGGTGGGCACCGCCCTGCCCGCGCTGCGCGAGCCCGGCGAGGGCGGGCACGGCCACGATGCCCCGATGGCGGACGCCCATGGCGCCGGTCGATGCCGTGGCGACGCGGCCTCGCCGTCGCCGAGGGCGGCTACGCCTTGGCGCCCGACGCGGCCACGCTTCCCCTCGCCCGCGAGACCGTGTTCGCCTTCCGCATCGTCGGGTCCGGACGGCGGCCCGGTCACCGAATTCGAGGTGGAGCACGAGCGCCGGATGCACCTGATCGTCGTGCGGCGCGACCTGACCGGCTACCAGCACCTGCACCCCGCGCTCGGCGCCACGGGCGCTGGAGCGTGCGCGCTGCGCCTGCCCGAGGCGGGCGTCTACCGCGCCTACGCCGACTTCGCGCGCGGCGGCCGGCCGGTGCACCCTGGCCACCGACCTCTTCGCCGGCGGCGCGTTCGCGCCCGGCCCTGCCGGCGCCGGCGACGGACGACGACCGGCCGACGGCATACCGCGCCGAGCTCTCGAGCCGCGACTCACGGCCGGCCGGCCGGCCGTGCTCGCCTACGCCCTCGTCGCGCGGCGGCCGGCCAGCTGGACGGCGTCGAGCCCTACCTGGGCGCCGACGGCCACCTGGTCGCGCTGCGCGAGGGCGACCTCGCGCTTCCCGCACCTGCACCCCGAGGACGTCGGACGACCCCGGCACGATCCGCTTCGGCGCCGACCTGCCCTCGGCCGGGCGCTACCGTCTGTTCCTGCAGTTCAGGCACGAGGTGCGCGTCCGGACCGTCGCCCACACGTGGAGGTCTCGGCGATGAGCCGCGCCGCCGCCACGGGGCCCGAGCGCCTCGAGCTGCCCGATCAGCGGGATGACCTGCGCCTCGTGCGCGGCGCGCGTCGAGAAGCGCCTCAACCGGCTCGAGGGCGTCGAGGCGTCGGTCAACTACGCCACCGAGACGGCGTCGGTCGGCCTTCGACCCGGCCCGCGTCGCGCCCGAGGGGCTGGTGGAGGCGGTCGAGCGGGCCGGTTACGGCGCGCGCCTGCCGGCGCCGCCCGACGCGGCCGCGGACGCCCCGAGGCGCCGACCGAGTGCCGACCCGAGCGCGCCGATCTGCGCCGGCGGCTGGTGGCGTCGGCCGTCGCTGTCGCTGCCGGTCCTGCTGATGTCGATGATCCCGGCGCTGCAGTTCGACAACTGGCAGTGGCTGGCCCTGATGCTCGCCACGCCGGTGGTGCTGTGGGGCGCCTGGCCGTTCCACCGCGCGGCCTGGGCCAACCTGCGCCACGGCGCGGCGACCATGGACACCCTGATCTCGCTCGGGCACGCTCGCGGCGTGGGGCTGGTCGGTGGTGGCGCTCTTCGCGCTGGGCGCCGGCGAGCCCGGCATGCGGATGGGCTTCGACCTCTTGGCCGAGCCCGGCGCGGGGGCCGACCACATCTACCTCGAGGTGGCCGCCGTCGTGACCACCCTCATCCTGGCCGGACGCTACTTCGAGGTGCGCGCCAAGCGCCGGGCGGGGGCGGCGCTGACGGCGCTGCTCGCGCTGGGCGCCAAGGAGGCCTCGCTCCTCGACCCGGACGGCGCCGAGCGGCCGGTCCCGATCGAGTCCCTCGCCGTGGGCGACCGCTTCGTGGTGCGACCCGGCGAGCGCATCGCCACCGACGGCGTGGTGGAGGAGGGCCGCTCGGCCGTCGACGCGTCGCTGCTGACGGGCGAGAGCGTCCCCGTGGAGGTGGGCCCCGGCGACGAGGTCACCGGCGCGACCGTCAACGCCGGCGGGCGCCTGGTGGTGCGGGCGACGCGCGTCGGGCAGGACACCGCGCTCGCGCAGATCGGCCGCCTGGTGACCCGGGCCCAGTCGGGCAAGGCGCCGGTCCAGCGGCTGGCCGACCGGGTCTCGGCCGTGTTCGTGCCGGTGGTCATCCTCCTGGCGGTCGCGACCCTGGGCTTCTGGCTCGCCAACGGAGCCGGCGCGACGTTCGCGTTCACCGCCGCCGTGGCGGTGCTGATCATCGCGTGCCCCTGCGCCCTGGGTCTGGCCACGCCGACCGCGCTGCTGGTCGGCACCGGCCGCGGCGCCCAGCTGGGGATCCTGATCAAGGGCCCCGAGATCCTGGAGTCCACCCGCCGGGTCGACACCGTCGTGCTCGACAAGACGGGCACGATCACGACCGGCGCGATGGCCCTCGTGCGGATGGTGCCGGCCGAGGGCGAGCGGCGCGAGCAGGTGCTGCGGCTCGTCGGCGGCCTGGAGGGCGCCTCCGAGCATCCGGTGGCCCGGGCGATCGCCGGCGCGGCCCGCGACGAGGTCGGCGCCCTGCCGGTGCCCGAGGGCTTCTCCGCCCGCCCGGGGCTCGGCGCGGAGGGCGTGGTCGAGGGCCACGCGGTGGTGGTCGGGCGGCCGGCGTTGCTCGCGGACTGGGGCCTCGCACTCGCCGGCGACCTGGCGGCCGCGCGCGACGCCGAGGAGGCCGCCGGCCGCACCGCCGTCGTCGCGGCCTGGGACGGCCGCGTCCGCGCGCTGCTGGTCGTGTCGGACACGATCGAGCCCACCAGCGCGGAGGCCGTCCGGCGCCTGCGCGACCTCGGCCTGTCGCCCATGCTGCTGACCGGCGACAACGCCGCCACGGCCCGCACCGTGGCCGGCGGAGGTCGGCATCGATGAGGTGGTGGCCGAGGTGATGCCGGCCGACAAGGCGGCGGTGGTCGAGGGGCTGCAGGCGCGGGGACGGGTGGTGGCCATGGTGGGGGACGGGGTCAACGACGCCCCGGCCCTGGCCCAGGCCGATCTCGGGCTGGCGATCGGCACCGGCACCGACGTCGCCATCGAGGCGTCCGACATCACGCTGGTCTCGGGCGACCTGAGGGCCGTGCCCGACGCGATCCGGCTCTCGCGCCGGACGCTCGCCACCATCAGGGGTAACCTGTTCTGGGCCTTCGCCTACAACGTGGCGGCCCTGCCGCTCGCCGCGGCGGGCTACCTCGGCCCGATCGTGGCCGCGGCCGCAATGGCCCTGTCGAGCCTCTTCGTCGTGTCCAACTCGCTCCGGCTGCGCCGCTTCCGCCCGGAGCGCTGACCGGCCGGCGCGCCGCCGCGTCGGCGGCTACTGCCGGTAGCCCTCCACCGTGTCCTCGGGGCGCTCGCTGGCGGCGTCCGGCGACAGGCCGAACTCCTCGCGCGCGCGGCGCTGGCGCAGCAGGTCCCAGTAGCGGTCGAGCTCCACCCGCACGCGCTCGAGCCGCGCGTGCCGCGACGGGTCGTCCGGGTCGCCCTCGAGCAGGCGGTGCTCCTCGGCGACGAGCTCCTCGATGTGGGTGCTGACGGCCTCGTGGTCCATTGGGTCACCCTCCGGTCGGTCGGCGCGGGTCCGCGGCCGCGCGTGTCGCACCGATCCTGACGCACGGGCCGCCCCCCGCCCGGGTCAGCGCTTGAGCGCCGCCCGCAGGGCGTCGGTGACCCGCTCCAGCACGGCGATGCGCGCCCAGTGCTTGTCGTTCGCCGCGATGACGTTCCAGGGGGTGGCCTCCGACGAGGTCCGCAGCACCATCTGGTCGACCGCCTCGACGTAGTCGTCCCAGCGGTCGCGGTTGCGCCAGTCCTCGTCGGTGATCTTGTACTGCTTGTACGGCGTCGTCTCGCGGGCCTCGAAGCGGGCCAGCTGCTCCTCGGGCGAGACGTGGAGCCAGAACTTCTGGAGCACGCACCCGTGCTCGACCAGGTGGTCCTCGAAGTCGTTGATCTCGTCGTAGGCGCGCTGCCACTCGGCGTCCGTGGCGAGCCCCTCGACCCGCTCCACCAGGACCCGCCCGTACCAGCTCCGGTCGTAGGCGACGAGCGTCCCGGCCGACGGCAGGTCGCGCCAGAAGCGCCACAGGTAGTGGTACCTCAGCTCCTCGGGCGTCGGGGCCGCGGTCGGGATGACGCGGTAGTCGCCCGCCTCCAGCGACTGCGTGATCCGGCGGATCACCCCGCCCTTGCCCGCCGCGTCCCAGCCCTCGAAGGCGAGGACCGTCGTCAGCCCGCGCGTGCGCGCCTTGAGCGAGAGGCGGTGCAGGCGCGCCTGGAGCGCGTCGAGTCGCGCGCGGTAGTCGTCGCGCTCGAGGCGCGACGACAGGTCCACCTTCGACAGCACCGTCACCTGGTCGGCGGCCGGCGCGAAGAGCTTCGGGGAGACGCCGATGCCCGCGGGCGCGCCCTCGGCGAGCCGGGCGGTGAGGGCGTCGTGGATCGTGCGGGCGACGGTGACGTCGCGGTAGCGCTCGTCAGTCGAACTCGACCACGGTCCAGGGCGCGCCGGGGGCCGACATGCGGCGCAGCAGCCGCTCCATCACGGGCCGGGCGTCGGCCAGGGTCTCCAGCGCCGCCCAGTCGCGCGGGTTGACCCGCCAGCCCTCGTCCTCGTCCTTGCTCTTGGCGCGCTTCACCCGCGCGCGCTGCTCCTTCTCGGGGTGTGGAGGAACAGCTTCACGAGCAGGGCGCCGTCGTTGAGCAGGGCGGCCTGGAGCGCCTCCAGGTGGCGGACCCAGGCCTCGAAGGCGGCCTCGCTCGACCCTCCCCTCGACCAGCGCCGCGACCTCGCGGACGATGCCGCCGGCCCACAGGGCGGTGCGGCCGCGGGGAGGCATCGACCGCCAGAGCCGCCAGAAGCGGGGACGGTCCAGCTCGCCCGGCGCGGGCTCGCCGAAGACGTAGGTCCGCAGGTAGCGGGCGTCCATCCACTCGTTGAGCCTGTTGACGACCGCGTTGGCGCCGATCCGGTCGTCGCCCGCGACGACGACGATCAGCGGGAAGTCGGCGTTCCTCAGGTCGTACTGGGCGTTGACCAGCCCGACGCGCAGGTCGGGGACGACCGCGCGGTACTCGTCTTTGGAGAGGCGGTTGCCGACCTCGGCTGCGGCGAGCATGGATCAGGACCTCCCGGGATCTCGCGCCGGGAGTCTGTCACGTCGTTCGCGGGCGGCTCAGCCCGGGCGCGGACGCGGCCCGGGGCGCGGCCCGCCCGAGCACGCCCCCCGCATCGCGACGTCAACCTGCGCGTAGGAGAGCGCCTCGACCGGCAGCGGGTCGGCGCGTCCCGGCGGGTGCGGATGCCGTCGAGCAGGAGCCCCAGCGCCCGGCGCCACACCTGCCGGTCGGCCGTCGCCGTGTAGTCGGCCACCGAGCGCATCATGATGTTCATCAGCGGCAGATCCGACGGGGCCAGATCCGCGCGCACGACGCCCGCGGCCTGGGCGCGGCGCAGGAGGGCCTCCGCCTTCGGGGCGATCCGCGCGCGGATCGGCGCGACCCGGTCACGGCCGTGCGCGCGTCCGGCCAGCATTTCGCTGAGCCCGCGATCGCACGTGACCAGCATCATCGTGCGCTCGAGGAACCCGGCCAGCCCGGTCCAGGGGTCCGCGTCGGCGAGGCACTCCTCGGCGATCTCCTCGATGTCCATCAGGCGCTGCTCGAACAGCTCCTCCACCAAAAGGGCCTTGTCCGGGAAGCGGCGGTAGACGGTCGCGACCCCCACGCCTGCGCGCGCCGCGATCTCGTCCATCGTCACGTCCAGGCCGAGATCGGCGAACGCGCTTCGCGCCGCCTCCAGGATCACGAGCCGGTTCCGCTCGGCGTCGCGGCGCAGTGGCCGCACGGGGAGGGATGGCGTCTCCACGCGTCCACGTTAACAGAATCGGAGGCATTGGCTCCGCTTGTGCTGATAGGGTCACCCGAAGCGTAGGAGTCGCCTCCGGATCGTGGCGAAAGGAGCGGCGGTGAGCAGCGCGCGCGCAACGTCGTCTCGTGGGTCGGCCCGCCTGTCGGGCTGGAGGGCCGAGGTGGTCCTGTTCGGCCTCGCCCTGCTCGCGTACCAGGGCGCCCGCGCCGTCACGCGCGGCGACACGTCGGACGCGCTCGCCAACGCCGGCCGCGTCTTCGGCCTGGAGCGGGCGCTCGGGATCGATGTCGAGGGATCGCTCCAGGGCGCGCCGCTCGGCACGCCGTGGCTGACGGTCCTCGACTGGGTGTACCTGCTCGCCCAGCAGGCGATCCTCGCCGTCGGCATCGTCTACGTCTACCGGGCACGCCGGCCGGTCTACCGGGTGCTGCGCACGACCCTCCTCACGACCTGGCTGCTGACGCTGCCCGTCTACGCGCTCTTCCCGACGGCCCCTCCGCGGCTCAGCGGGCTCGGCCTCCTCGACACCGTCAGCGCGAGCACGCCGGTCGGGCTCAGCTCCGGCTCAACCACCTTCTTCTACAACCCGTACGCCGCCGTGCCGAGCCTGCACGCGGGGTTCGCCGTCGCGCTCGGCGTCGCCGTGGCCCTCAGCACACGCTCGCGGCTCCTGGCCGCCGCGGGCCTGGCGTGGGGGCCCCTGGTGATCCTCTCGACCTTCGCCACCGGCAACCACTTCGTGATCGACGCGGCGGCCGGTGTGGCCGTCACGGCGGTCGGCTTCGGCGTCGCCCTCCTCGTCCACCGCGACCGGAGGACGGCCCGCATCCGGCGCGCCCCCGCCTCGGCGGCGCCGGCCCCGGTCGCGGATCCGCCCCGGCGGACTCTCCGGGCGCCGGCGGCCGCGCGCGCCTCGGCGGTCCTCGCGGCGGGCGCCGCTCCACGGGCGGGGCCGCGGGCGTAGGTTTCCCCCGTGATCGTGGGCTGCGCCATATACCGGGACGGCGCCAGGGTCGCCACGCCGACCGACCTGCGGGACATCGGCCCGGCCTGCCGCGCCGCCGGCGGCATCGCCTGGATCGGGCTCCACTCGCCCGCGCAGGAGGAGTTCGCCCAGGTCGCCGCGGAGTTCGACCTGCACGAGCTCGCCGTCGAGGACGCGGTCACGGCCCACCAGCGGCCGAAGCTCGAGCGCTACGGCACGACCCTCTTCTGCGTGCTGCGCCCGGCCCGCTACATCGACGAGACCGAGACCGTCGAGTTCGGCGAGCTCCACGTCTTCGCCGGGGTGGACTTCGTCATCACCGTCCGGCACGACGACGCCTCCGACCTGCGCACGGTGCGCGAGGGGCTGGAGAGCCGCCCCGACCTGCTTCGCCGCGGGCCGGTGGCGGTGCTGCACGCGATCATGGACCGGGTGGTGGACGACTACGGGCCCGTGGTCGCCGGGCTCGAGAACGACATCGACGAGATCGAGGACGAGGTGTTCAGCGGCGAGACCGACGCGTCGCGCCGCATCTATCAGCTGTCGCGCGAGGTGATCGCCTTCCAGCGCGCGTCGTCGCCGCTGGCGGAGATGCTCGGCCGCCTGATCGGCGACGCCTCGGTCGGCGACGAGGAGCGCCGCTACCTGCGCGACGTCGCAGGACCACGCCCTGCGCGTGCAGGAGCAGGCCGACGGCTTCCGCGCAGCTGCTCCAGAACATCCTCAACGTCAACCTCACGCTCGAGACAAAGCTGCTCACCGAGGCCTCGAACGTCCAGAACGAGGAGGTCAAGCGGATCTCCGCCTGGGCGGCGATCCTCTTCGCCCCGACGCTGATCGGGACCGTCTACGGCATGAACTTCGACCACATGCCCGAGCTCCACTGGCGCCTCGGCTACCCCATGGCGCTGCTGATGATGCTCGCCACCTCCCTGGTGCTCTACCGCCTGTTCAAGGGCCGGGGCTGGCTCTGAGCGGCGTCCGCCCCGACACCGCCGCGCGCAGCCTCGAGCACTGGAGCGAGGCCGGCCGGCGCTCGATGCGCGGCTTCTACGCCCTGGCGTCCGAGGACTACCGCCGCCTGGAGGCGGCCCGCGACTGGGCCGCCGACCTGCGCGGCCGGGCCGACGCGGACGGGCGCGTGCGGCTGCTCGACGTCGCGTGCGGCAGCGGCCGGTTCCCGGCGGCGCTCCTTGGCGCCGGCCTGGCCGCGCGCACGCCGGGCCTCGAGGTGACGGTCGACCTGCTCGACCCGTCGCCGTTCAGCCTGGCGGAGGCGCGCGGCGTGCTCGCCGCCCCCTTCCGGGCCGCGGGGGAGCTGCAGACCGGCATCGAGGAGCTCGAGACGCCGTCCGAGCCCTACGACGTCGCCTGGGCGACCCACGCGCTCTACGCGGTGCCGCCCGCCCTGCTGGGAGAGGGGATCCGGCGGATGGACGGGTCCCTGCGCCCGGGCGGGCTCGGCGCGGTGGGGCAGGCGACCGCGCGCTCCCACTACCTGCGCGTCTACGACGCCTACCGGGCCTCCCACGCGCCGCGGGCCACGCCCTACACCTGCGCGGAGGACGTCGGCGCCGCCCTCCGCGCCCTGGGTGTCGAAGCGTCCGTGCACGTGATCGCGTACGAGACCGGGACGAGCGATCCGGACACCGCCGAGCTCTTCCTGCAGCGCTGCCTGTTCGACGACACGCTCTCGCTCGGGCGCATGTGCGCTCCCGGGCCCCACGGCGACCAGCTCGCGGCCTACCTCGCCGCCTGCCGCGCCGGCGACAGCTGGACCTTCGCCCACGAGGTCCACCTGATCACCTGGACGTCGCCCCCGCGCTGATCAGGGGGTCGTCGTGGCCCCGCCCTGGGAGACGGTGCAGGTCCACCGCGCTGCCGCGCGCGGCCTCGCCGGATGCCGGGCTCTGGGAGATGATCTCCCCGGCGGGCACCGACGTGCTCTGCTGGCGGTCGACCGCGCCCACGACGAGGCCCGCCTGCTGCAGGGCCAGGGTGGCCGCCGAGAGCGTCTGGCCGGTCACGTTCGGCACCGCCACCGGCGCCGGCCCGGTGCTGACCGTGACGGCCACCGTCGATCCGACGTCGATCTGGAGGCCCGCCGCCGGATCCTGGCTGATCACGTCGCCTTCATCGACCGTCGCGCTCGCCGCCTCCACCACCCGCGTCTCCAGCCCGGCTCCCGTCAGGGCCTCGGTCGCCTGGGCCTGGCTCAGGCCGGTCAGGGCCGGCACGGAGACCGTCCCCGTGCCCTGGCTCACGTCGATTGTCACCGTGGACCCCTCGTCGGCCGAATCGCCCCCCGCCGGCGACGTGCCGATCACCAGGCCCTTGTCGACCGTCGCGCTCACCTGCCCGTCGGTGGTCGTCGCGAAGCCGGCGGCGCGCAGGGCGCTCACCGCCTCCGCCGCGGTGCGCCCGGCGACGTCGGGCACGGTGACCTGATCGGCGCGGTCCTCGACCACGAGCCAGATCACCGCGATCGCCGCCACGACGACCACCACCACCGCCGCGGCCACGATCCACGGCCAGCGCCGGCGCGGCGGCTCCTGGCCGGGCGAGGCCGGCATCACCACCGTCTCGTGGTCGATCTCGGTGTCGGCCAGCAGCCGCGCGTGCAGCTCGTCGGCGGTGCGGATGCGGCCGGCAACCGCGTCGTCGATCGTCTCCCGCAGGGCCGGGGCGTGGGGCCGCCCGCGAGCAGGTCGCGCAGCGTGCCGGCCACCGAGGCGACGGCCGGGTCGGCTCCTCCCGCGCCCGTCGCCTCGCGCGCGAAGCGCGTGACGCGGATCTGGCCGTCGGAGGTCGCGAGCGCCGACGCCACGACCGTGTCGGCGCGCCCCTGCTCGTGCCGCTGCACGGCCAGGCACGCCTCCAGCAGCTGGACGGCGTAGCGCTTGGCCTCACCGGCCGGCAGCGGCGCCCTGCGGCGCGCGAGCTCCTCGAGCGGGGTCCCGTCGACCAGCTCGGCGGCCGTGTAGGCGCCGCCTCCGTCGATCTCGCCGGCGTCGAGCACCGGCACCGCCTGGGGCAGGTCGGACTGCACCGAGGCCATGCGGCGCCCCTCCTCCAGCAGCGCGCCGGCGACCACTCGGTCGCCGGCCTGCACCAGGCGCAGGGCCACCTCGCGCGACAGGTGCCGGTCGTAGGCGACGTAGACGCGCCCGCCGTCGCCTCCGCCGAGCATGCGGATGAGCTCGTAGCGGCCCGCGACGACGTCGCCGGGGCCCATGCTCACGCGGGGCTCCACATGCCGGCCACGATAACGGCCGGGGCGGTCGGCGTAGTCTGGCCGGCGTGAGACCAGGCCCGTACGCCGCCCTCGTGCGCCCGTTGCTCTTCCGCGTCGACGCCGAGCGCATCCACGAGCTCTCCCTCGCCTCGCTGGGCGTCGCGGCCCCGCTCATGGCGCGCCTGGCCGGGCCGCCGCGCGCGCGCGGACGGCTCGAGCAGCGGCTGCTCGGCCTGGGCTTTCCGAACCCGATCGGCCTGGCGGCGGGCTTCGACAAGCGGGCCCGCGCCGCGCCGGCGTGGCCGGCGCTGGGCTTCGGCTTCGCCGAGGTCGGCACCGTCACCGCCCACGGCCAGCCGGGCAACCCCCGCCCGCGCGTCTACCGCCTGCCCGCCGACCGGGCCATCGTCAACCGGCTCGGCTTCAACAACCCGGGCGCCCGCGCCACCGCGGAGCGCCTGGCGCGATGGCAGCGCCGGCGCCTGCTGGGGCGCGCACCCCTGGGGGTGAACCTGGGCAAGTCCAAGGTCACCGCCCCCGACGCCGCGCCGGGCGACTACGCCGACTCGCTCGAGCTGCTGTGGCGCTACGCGGACTACGTGACGGTCAACGTCAGCTCCCCCAACACGCCCGGACTGCGCGACCTCCAGGCCGCCGGCCCCCTGGCGGAGATCCTCGACGCGATCGCGGCGGTCAACGAGCGGCTCGCCCGCGCCCACGCCATGGCCCCGCGGCCGGTGCTGGTGAAGCTGGCGCCGGACCTCGCCCCCGACCAGGTGGACGCCGCGGTCGACCTGGCGCGCGAGCGCGGCGCCGCGGGGGTGATCGTGAGCAACACCACCATCGCGCGCGAGGGTCTCTCCTCGCCGCGAGAGCTCACCTCCCAGGCGGGCGGGCTCTCGGGGGCGCCCCTGCGCGACCGGGCGACCGAGATGGTCCGCCGCGTGGCGCTCCGCGCCGCGGGGCGACCTCGTGGTCGTCGGGGTCGGCGGCGTCTTCACCGCCGACGACGCCTGGGAGAAGCTGGCGGCGGGCGCCTCGCTGGTGCAGCTGTACACCGGCTTCGTCTACGGCGGGCCGTGCACCGCCCGCTCGATCGCCGCGGGCCTGGTGGCGCGCATGGACCGCGAGGGCGTGGCCCACGTCTCCGAGATCGTCGGCAGCGACCTGGAGACGCGCCGGTAGCGTCCCGCGCCGGCCGGTAGTCTCCCGGCGTCCCGGTCGGCCGTCGACCCGCTCCCCAAGGGCCCACCTGCTCGAGCTCAGCGACCTCGCCATCGTCTGCGTCACGTGCGCCGTGGCGAGCGTCCTCGCGGCGCGCCTGGGCCTCTCGGCGATCCCGATCTTCATCCTCGCCGGGATCCTCCTCGGGCCCTCACCCGGGTTTCCGTCGATCATCGAGCCGTCGGAGGGCATCGACCTGCTCGCCCGGCTCGGGATCGTGCTGCTGCTGTTCTTCCTCGGGCTGGAGTTCTCCCTCGACCGGATCATGGCGGCGCGGCGGATGGTGCTCGTCGGCGGGCCTGCTCGACCTGGTGGTCAACGCGCGGCCTGGGACTGGTCGTCGGTCTCGCGCTGCTCGGGCCGGGCCCCGAGGCCGTGCTGGTGGCGGGGCTGATCTACGTCTCCAGCAGCGGGATCGTCACGCGGGCCCTGTTCGACCTGCGCCGGCTGGCCGACGACGAGACCGACCTGGTCCTGGGGATACTGGTCTTCGAGGACCTCGCCATCGCCCTCTTCCTCGGCATCGCCGCCGGCCTCGCCACCGGCGGAGTCGGTGGGCGGCCTCGAGGTGGCGGCCACGGCCGGCATCGCGCTGGCGCTTCGTGATCGCCTTCCTCCTGGTCGGGCGCTGGGCCCACCACGCGATCGATCGCCTCGCGCCCCGGCTCGACCGCGAGCAGCTCCTGCTCGGGGCCCTGGCCGTCGCGATCGGGGGCGGCGCGCTGGGCGAGGCGGCGGGGCTCTCCGAGGCCGTCGGGGCGCTGCTGGCCGGCATCCTGCTGTCGGGGTCGGAGATCCGCGACCAGATCGAGCAGCAGCTGCTGGGCCTGCGCGACTTCGCGGCGGCGATCTTCTTCTTCGCGTTCGGCATCGAGGTCGATCTCGGCGAGAGCAGCGACAAGACGCTGATGTGGCTGCTGGTCGCCGTGCCGATCGCGGTGGGCGGTAAGCTGATCGGAGGGTATCTTGCGGGACGCACCACCGGCTTCACGCGCCGCCAGAGCGTGAACGTCGGCTCGTCCCTCGTGGCCCGCGGCGAGTTCACCATCATCCTCGCCAACCTGGCAGCGGCGGCATCGCGCTCGACGCCGCCTTCCGGGAGCAGGTGAGCCCGTTCGCCGGTCTGTTCGTCCTGGCCACCGCGGTCATCGGGGTGGTATTCATGAGAGAGTCGCGGCGCATCGGACGATTCGTGTTTCCACCGCGCGCCGCGCGCACAGAACCGAGGAGATAGGCCCGATGCTCGAGGTGCGCGAGACCCGGCTCCCGGGAGTGGGCACCAAGTTCACCCTCCGCACCGGCCGCGGGGAGAAGGTGTCGTCGGTCGTGCACCTGGACGGGATGCGCGAGATCTACCACTACACCGACGAGGACGAAGAGCCGCACGTGCTCACCCTCAACGACGAGGAGGCCCGCCAGCTGGGCGCGATCATCGGCGGGGTGGTCTACCGGCCCCAGCTCGTCGAGGATCTGGAGGTCGCGCTCAAGGACCTCGTGATGGAGTGGATCGAGCTGCCCCCGGACAGCCCGATCATCGGGCTCACCGTGGCGACCTGCCGCATCCGTTCGACCACCGGCGCGACGATCGTTGCGATCCTCCGCGAGTCCGGATCCCTCGCGACGCCCCACCCCGACGAGATCCTGCGCGCCGAGGACACCCTCGTCGTCATCGGGCGACCGGGGAGCTTCGACGACATCCGGCGCCTGGTGTCGGAGGGCCCGCCCGACTGACCGTGGCCGTGCCCTCGGGCACGGGGCCGATGATGCGCCCCCGCGGTCCACGGTCCCTGCGGGGGGTCCTGGCCGCGCTCGTCGTGGCGCTGGCCCTCGTCCTCGCCCTGCTCATCGCCGTCGCGCTGTGGGGCATGATCACGACGGCCCGCGACTATCGCGAGGGCGCCGAGCGCGCGGTGTCGCGCCAGACGGCGGCCAACGCGCTGCTGATCGACCTGCTCAGCGCCCAGAGCGCAAACCGCGCCTACATCCTGCTGGCGCGCGGCGACGACCTGGCCGCGTACCGGGCGGCCCGCGCGCGCTACCCCCGCGAGATGGCGGCCCTCAACCGCGCGCTCGGCGGACGAGCCCGAGCTGGTCGCCTCGGCGGAGGCGGTCGACCGCACCGCGGGCCTGTGGTTCGACGAGGCCGTCGAGCTGATCCGCCTGCGCCGCCAGGGCGCAGCCAGGAGGCCCGCCGGCGCGTCAACCAGGGCCTCAGCGAGGCGCGCTTCAACGCCTTCCGCGCCGAGCACGCGCGCCTGCTGGAGGGGGTCGAGGACGTCCGGCTGGCGGGGCTGGCCGAGAACGACCGCCGCCGCCGCTGGACCTTCTACGCGATCGTCGCGGCGGCCGTCCTGACGCTGGTGATGGTCGCGTTCGCGAGCCGCCAGCTGTGGCGCCGGGTGGGCGGCCCGATCGCCCTGCTCGGCCTGGCCGTCGGGCGCGTCACCCGCGGGCGCCTGTCCGACCCGATCCCGCCGAGCCGGGAGGCGGTGCAGGGAGCTGGCCGAGCTGATGGACGGCTTCAACCTGATGCAGCGCGAGGTGCGCCAGGAGCGCGACGCGGTCGCCGCCGCCGCCCGGCGGGAGGCCGCCCAGAAGACCGAGCGGGCGCTGTGGGAGACGGTGCAGAACGGCCTGCTGCCGGAGCGGCTCCCCGCGGTGCGCGGCCTGCGCATGGCCGCCCGCTACCGGCCGGCCGAGCGCGCGCTGCTCGTGGGGGGCGACTTCTACGACGCGATGGTGCTGCCGGACGGCCGCCTGGCGGTGATGGTCGGCGACATGGCCGGACACGGCGCCCCCGCCGCGGCCCAGGCCGCGGGCCTGCGGTTCGGATGGCGCACCCTGGTCTCGGTCAACCCGAACCCGGCGGCGGTGATGGCCGCGCTCAACGCCCAGATGGCGCCGCCGGACCAGCGGGCCGAGGGCCTCTTCGCCTCGATCATCTACATGCTCATCGACCCGGGCGGCTGCCGTCAGCTTCGCGCCGGCCGGCCACCCGCCGCCGCTTCCTCACCGCGAGCGTCTGCCAGCCGGTCGAGCCCCTGCGTCAGCGGACCGCTGCTGGGGGTCTTCGACGAGGCCGAATGGCCGGTGACCCACACCTCGCTGCCGCCGGGCGGGACCCTGGTGCTCTACACCGACGGGCTCATCGAGGCGCGCCAGGGCGCGGACACCTTCGGCGTCGAGCGCGCCTGCGCCGCGCTGGCGGCCGAGCGCCGCTCGGCGCTGCAGCTGCGGGTGGAGCGCCTCATCGAGGCGGCCCGCCGCCACGAGGACCAGAGCCTGCGCGACGACGTCGTGATCGTCGCCATCGAGCGGCCGGTGCCGTTGGGGTGGGCGGCGCCCGAGCGTCGCATCGAGGCGCCCGTGCGCCCGCCGATGCGGCGCCCCGACGGCGCCTCGCCCGACACGCGACCGGCGTGATTTGACCGCCCGACGGCGGCCGGGCCAGGATCGCGCGGTGAGGATGACCGCCACCGCGGCGCTCGTCGGCGCCGTGGCGGCGCTGGCGTGGGCCGCCCCCTCGGCCCTGGGCGCAACCATCGTCGTCACCACGACGGCCGACGCCGTGGGGCCGGACGGGGCCTGCGGCCTGCGCGAGGCGATCACCGCCGCCGACCTGGACGTCGCCGCGCCGGGGGCGGGCGAGTGCGCGGCCGGGTCGCCCGGGGAGGCCGACCGCATCGTCCTGGGCCCGGGCGCCTTCGTCCTGTCGCGCCCCGGCGCCCGCGAGGACGGCAATGCGACCGGCGACCTCGACCTGCGCGGCGCGCTCGTGATCGCCGGCGCGGGGCCGGCGGCGACCACGATCGACGCCCGCGGGATCGACCGGGCGATCGATGTCGGCCCCTCCGCCGCGGTCACGCTCGAGGGGGTCACGATCACCGGCGGCGCGGCGCCGGCGGGCGCCGCGCCGGGCGACGGCGGCGGGGCGGGCGGGGGCATCCTGAACCGGGGCGAGCTCACGGTCCGCGAAAGCCGCATCGCCGGCAACGTCGGGGGCGCCGGCGCCGGGGGGCAGGCCACGGCGGGCGCCGTGGAGGCCAACGGCGTCGACGGGACGGTCTCCACGGCGGGCCCGGGTGGCGCGGGCGGGGCGGGCGGCATCGCGAGCGACGGGGCCCTCATCCTGTCCGACACCGTCGTGACCGGCAATCGCGGCGGCGCGGGCGGCGCCGGAGGCGCAGCGACCGGTGGCTCGGCCGGTCCCGGGCCGCTGGGCGCCGACGGCGCGGACGCGTTCGGCGGCGACGGCGGCGACGGCGGCGGTGGCGGCCTGGTCGCGCGCGGCCCGACCACGATCGTGCGCGCGGCGATCCTCGACAACCGCGCCGGCCCCGGAGGCTCCGGAGGCGGCGCCGAGGGCGGCGCGGGCGCCGGCGGCGGGGAGGGGGGCTCCGGCGGGGACGGGACCGGCGGCGACGGCGGCGACGGCGGCGACGGCGGGGGCGTGCTGGCGACCGCGGCCCTCACCGTGCGCGAGAGCGCGATCGCGTCGAACCTCGCGGCGCCGGGCGGCCCGGGCGGCGCCGGGCGCGGCGGCGCGCGCAGCGACCTGGCCAACGCCCTGGGGGCGGGGGTCGGAGGCGGGGGCGGCGCAGGCGGCGACGGCGGCGGGCTCGCCGTCGCGGCCGGCAGCGCCGACATCCTCAACGCGACGATCGCCTCCAACCTCACCGGCGCCGGCGGTGCCGGAGGGGCCGGCGGCGAGGGCATCCCGGGGGGAGGTCCCGGCAGCGCCGGCGGCGCGGGCGGCCCCGGCGGGTCGGGCGGGGGCGTGGCGAGCGCGGCGTCCCTCACGGCCTCCTTCGTCACGATCGCGGCCAACGGCGAGGCCGGCGAGGGCACGCCCGGCCGGGCCGGCGACGTGAGCGCGCCCGGCGCCCCCGGCCCGTCCGGGACCCCGGGCGCCGGCGCGTCGGGCGGCGTGCGCGCCGAGGGGCCGACCGCGCTCACGCGCAGCATCGTGGTGGGCAACGGCTGCGCGGGCGCCGGGTCGGGCGGCTCCGATCCGCTCGGCGTGGCCGCCGCCGCGCCCGGCTGCCCCGGCGCCGCCGCCGACCCGGCGCTCGGCCCGCTCGGGGCCAACGGCGGCCCCACGGTCACGATGCGGCCGGGCGCGGGCGGAGCGGGGATCGACCGGGTCCCGGCCGCCGGATGCCCCGCGACCGATCAGCGGGGCGCCCTGCGGCCCACGGGCGCCGCGTGCGACGCCGGCGCCGTCGAGCTCGCGCCGCCGTCCGCGGTCACCGGGGGGCCGGGGCGGACGAGCGGGACCGACGCCGACGTCGCGGCCACCGTCAACACGCGCGGTCTGCCCGCCGAGTACTACGTCGACTTCGGCCCCACCACGGCCTACGGCGGCCGCACCGCGGGCATCCTCATCCCCGGGGCGCCCGGCCCGACCGCCGTCGGCACGACCCTCACCGGGCTCGCCCCCCGGACCGCCTACCACTACCGCGTGGTAGCCGTGGGGCAGGACGGCGTCTCGGCGGGCGCCGACCGGGTGCTCGAGACCCTGCCCGTCACGCCCGCGACGGTCGTCCGCACGCCGCCCCGGCTCCGCGTGCTGGGGCTGGCCCTGGCGCCGCGGACCTTCGCCGTGCTGCCGCGCGGCTCCCGCCGGACGGCCGCCACGCGCGCCCACGCCGCCCGGGGGACGCGCGTCACCCTGCGGCTGTCCGCCCGGGCGACGCTCGTGCTGACGGTGCGGCGCGCCGCGCCCGGGCGCCGTGTCAAGAGGGCCGGCACCATCCGCTGCGCGCCGGTCCGGCGCGGTGCCAGGATCCGCGCCGCGGCGCGTTGCACGCGATACCCCGCCGTGGGCACGGTGCGACGGGCCGCTCCGGCCGGGCGCAGCCGGTTCACGTTCACCGGGCGCCTCGGGCGCAGGTCCCTGACGCCGGGGGCCTACCGCCTCGAGGCGACCGCCCTCGCGCCGCCGGCCCGTCCCTCGGCCCGGGCGCGCGTCTCCTTCCGGGTGGTCAGGGCGACGCGGGCGGGATGAAGCTGAGCGCGTGCGCGCGCTCGTTGGCCGCGCGCGCGGCCTCCAGCGACAGCGCGCCGCGGCGCACGAGCATCGCGTACTCGGCGCGCAGGCGGGTGCCGATCATCTCCGGCCCGTCGGTCGCGACGACCAGCGGGATGCCGGCCGCCTCCAGCGCGAAGACGATCTCGGCCATCTGCTCCTCGTCGCGCACCGCGCCCGTGCGCACGTTGGAGGTGGGGCAGATCTCCAGCACCACGCCGGTCTCGAGCGCCTCGCTCCTGCAGGCGCGGGTCGATGGCGGTGATGATCCCGTGCCCGATGCGGTCCACGCCCAGGTCGAGCACCTGGTGCATCTCGTTCGACGAAGGGGCCCGGGTCGGGCGCGTTGACGCCCTCCTCGCCGGCGTGCAGCGTGACGCCGAGCCCCGCCTCCCGCGCGCGCTCCACCAGCGGGGCCAGCTCGCGGTAGGGGTAGGGCGGCGCGCCGCCTCCGGGGCGCGGGCCCGCCGATGTCGATCGCCACCACGCCGCGGTCGCGGAAGCGGATCGCCCGCTCCACGATCGCGGCGTTGAGCTCGGGCGGGAAGCCGCGGTCCATCATCAGGATCAGCCCCGCGCGCACCGGGTACTCGAGCGTGGCCCGGTCGATGCCGTGCACGGCGGCCATCACGATGGCGTCCAGGTCGCGCTCGCCGCCGCGGTTGCGCTTGGCCGGGTTGAAGCGGACCTCGTGGGTGGTGATCCGCTGGGAGCGGTAGCCGCCCGAGATCATCCCGTGGACCGCGCGGAAGACGCCCTCGGGGCTGCTCTGGATCAGCTCCGTGAGGTGGTAGATGCGGTCGAGGCCGTCGAGGCCGTCGGTGCCGCCGCCCACGTTGGTCGCCCCGGCGAAGTGCCAGTAGTCGCGGTAGGGGAGCTTGATGCCCTGCTCGTGGGCCAGCTCCCACATCGTCGCCGCGTTGACCCCCCCGCCGAGGTGCGCGTGCAGCTCGGCGAGGGGCTCGTCGACCGCGAAGACGAGGTTCACGCGGCGCGGGTCACGCGGTCACGCGGTGGCGCCGACGAGCGGCTGGAGCTCGCCCTCCTGGAACATCTCGGTCACGATGTCGCAGCCGCCGACGAGCTTGCCGTCGACGAAGAGCTGGGGGATCGTCGGCCAGTCGGACCAGCCCGACAGCACCTGGCGGATGCGCGGATCGACGAGGATGTCGCGCGCGCCGTACTCGACCCCGAGGTGGTTCAGGATCTGGACCACCTGGTTCGAGAAGCCGCAGCGCGGCTGATCCGGCGTGCCCTTCATGTAGAGGAACACCTTGTTCCCCGCGACCTCGGCCTGGATCTGGTCGAGGATCTCCTGCTCGGTCAGGGTGAGCGTCTCGGTCATGTCGTCTCCGGTGCGCGCGTCTTCAGGGCGAGCGCGTGGATGCTCCCGTCGTCGAAGCGGCTCTGCACCGCCGCGTAGACGAGCTTGTGCTGCTCCAGGCGCGTGAGGCCGGCGAACTGCGGGGCGACCACCGATGCGGCGAGGTGGTCACCGCCGCCCTGGTCGACGATGTCCGTCGTCGCGCCGGGGAGCGCGGCGTTGATCATCGACGCCAGCTCAGACAGGTCCGCCATCGAGCGCCAGGATAGCGCCCGCCTCCCCATGGGGCCCGAAAAGCCTGCCGATGACGGGATTCGGCGCGTACATTGGTATGACGGCGGCGGCGGACCGAAGGAGCGCGCAGATGAAGAAGATCGAGGCGTACATCCGGCACGAGGCCCTCGAGGCGATCCACGACGCACTGGCCGAGCGCGGCCTGCCGTCGATGAGCGTCAGCGAGGTGAAGGGATCGGGGCGCCAGAAGGGCTTCACCGAGAGCTATCGCGGCGCACGCACGACCATCTACCTGCGCCCCAAGCTCAAGCTCGAGATGGCGGTCAACGACCAGGACCTCGACCGGGCCCTGGACACGATCCTGCAGCTGTCGCACACCGGCAGCCCCGGCGACGGCAAGATCTTCGTGTTCGACATCCAGGAGGCCATCCGCGTGCGCACCGGCGAGCGCGGCACCTCGGTCCTCGACGCCCACGTCGGCTAGCGGGCGACCGCCGGTCGCTCCCGGGCGCGGGCGGGGCTACGACTCGGGGCGCCGGCCCGGCGGCTCCGCCTCGAGCTCCGCGCGCAGCGCGGCCGGATCGGTGACGGGCGCCCGGCAGGTGAAGCCGCGGCACACGTAGGCGGCCGGGGCGCCGTCCACCGGCGTCCGGCCCTCCAGCAGCGGGGCGGCCGCGGCGGCGGCCGGGTCGGCCGGGTCGCCCACGGCGATGGCGTCGAAGGGCCCGGCGCCCGCCCGCGCGGCCTCCAGCAGCGCCGCCGTCCGCGGGTCGTCGAGGGCGCCGGCGATCGCGATCTCGCGCCGCTGCGCCAGGTGGTGCTCGAGCGCGATCAGCGCGGTGCCGAAGGCCTGCGGATAGCGGGGCATGTCGCCGCCGACCACGCGCAGCGCGCCCACCGCGAGCTCCTCCAGGGCCGCGTCGCCGGTGAGGTCGGCCAGGCGCAGGAGCACGTGCGCGGCCTGGGAGTTGCCCGCCGGCGTCGGGTGGTCCTCCACCTCGCGCGTGCGCGCCACGAGTGCCTCGCCGTCCGAGCCGGAGTAGAAGAACCCGCCGTCCACCGGGTCGGCGAACAGCTCCACCATCGCCGCGGCGATCTCCCGCGCCGCCGCGAGCCAGCGGGGGCGGAAGGTCGCCGCGTACAGGCACAGCAGCCCGTGGCAGAGGTCGGCGTGGTCGTCGAGCTGGCCCAGGTGCGCGGCGGCGCCGTCGGCGTGCACCCTCCGCAGGCGGCCGTCCACGAGGAGGGCGTCCAGCACGAAGGCGGCGGCCTCGCCGGCGGCGGCGACGTAGTCCGCGCGCCCCAGCGTGACCCCGGCGTCGGCCAGGGCGGCGATCGCGAGCCCGTTCCAGGCGGTGACCACCTTGTCGTCGCGCGCGGGCGCCGGCCGGCTCGCGCGCGCGGCGTAGAGGGTGCGCCGGGCGGCGTCGAGCAGCGGGGCGGCCTCCTCGCCGAGCTCGCGCGAAACGGCGTCGATCGGGGCCACGACATGGAGGATCGAGGCGCCCTCGAAGTTGCCCTCGGCGGTGACGCCGAAGCGCTGCGTCACGGCGAGGGCCTGCTCGGGCGGCAGCAGCCGGTCCAGCTCCTCGGGCGTCCACACGAAGAACGCGCCCTCGCCGCCGGGTGAGTCGGCGTCCTGCGCGGCGGCGAACCCCCCGCCCGGCACGCGCATCTCGCGCAGCAGGTAGTCGAGCGCTGCCTCGGCGACCCGCCGATGGCCCTCGCCGCCGGTGAGCCGGTGCGCGAGCACGTAGGCGCGCGCCAGGAGCGCGTTGTCGTACAGCATCTTCTCGAAGTGGGGCACCAGCCAATGCGCGTCGACGCTGTAGCGGTGGAACCCTCCGCCGATCTGGTCGTGGATGCCGCCCGCGGCCATCGCGTCGAGGGTGCGCTCGGTCATCTCGCGCGCGTTGAGGTCGTCGGGGCGGCGCCAGAGGCGGCGCAGCAGGAACTCGAGCGCCAGCGAGGGCGGGAACTTGGGCGCCCCGCCGAAGCCGCCCTCCACCGGATCGAAGATGCGCGCCAGGCCCACCACCGCGTCCTCGACCAGGCGGGCGCCGAGATCGTCGGCGAAGGGGGTCCGCGCCGCGGCGGCGGCGAGCCGCCGGGCGACCTCGGCCGCCTGGCCCTCCACGTCCTCGCGCCGGTTGCGGTAGGCGCCGGCGATCGCCCGGCACAGGTCCGAGAAGGCGGGCAGGCCGCCGCGGGCCGTGCGCGGGAAGTAGGTGCCGGCGTAGAAGGGGCGCCCGTCCGGGGTGAGGAAGACGGTCATCGGCCAGCCGCCCTGGCCCGCCAGCGACAGGGTCGCCTGCATGTAGAGGGCGTCCACGTCCGGCCGCTCCTCGCGGTCGACCTTCACGTTGACGAAGAGGTCGTTCATCACCGCGGCCGTCTCGGGGTCCTCGAACGACTCGTGCGCCATCACGTGGCACCAGTGGCACGACGAGTAGCCCACCGACAGCAGGACCGGACGGTCCTCCGCGCGCGCCCGCCCGAGGGCCTCGGCGCCCCAGGGATACCAATCCACCGGGTTCTCGGCGTGCTGGCGCAGGTACAGGCTGGACTCGCTCGCCAGACGATTCACGCGTCGAGCATAGACCCGGGCCCCCGACGGACGTCCGCTACCGTTCGTCCCATGGTCGACCCCTTCATCGCCGCCGCGGGTCCCGCGCCGGCCCGTGGCACCGAGGGCCGCTGGCGCCAGGTTGCGCTGCTCGCCGCCTCGGCCGCGATCGGAGACACGCCCCGCGCGGCAACCGGCCTGGCCGCGGCGCTGCTCGCCCTGGACCACCCGGCCGCCGCCGCCGTCGCCCTGGAGCGCGCGGATCCGGACGACCCCTGGGCGCGCTGGTGGGGGGTGCTCGCGGTCGGGCAGTCGCCCGGCGCCGCCGGCCTGCGCGCCGCCCTGGACGCCGCCCTCGCGGTCGGCGGCCGGGGGCCCGACGCGCGCGAGGTCGCGCGGCGGCTGGAGGACCTCGACCACGAGCTGCCGCGCGCTCGAGGGCGGCCCCGACGCCGGCGCCCGCTTCGCGCTGCTCGGCCATCGCGCCCGCCCCGAGCGCCGGATCCTGCTGGCGGGCCGCTCCTCGTCGGCCTTCCTGGTCGACCCCGGGTGGGACGACCTGACCCTGGTGCGCCTGGCCCCGTCCGAGGGGCCGTCGCTCGGCAACCGCGCCCACATGAGCCTGCTGGAGGTGATCGCCGCGGTGCGTCGCGGCGAGGCCGGGCCCGGCTGGACCGTCGCCGACGACGAGCCCGACCCGCTCGAGCCCGAGGCGATGCTGGCGGCGCTGCGCGAGGACCCCGCCGCGCGCGACCGGCGCCTGGTGAGCCTGGCGCAGGAGGTCGCCGAGGAGCGCGAGCGCCTGATGGACGAGCGCGCCGCCCTCGCCGAGGAGCGGGCGACGCTCGCCGCCGAGCGCGCCCGCCGGTCGCGGGTGAGGCCGGCGCCCGGCCGGCGCCCCGCCGCCGATCCGGTCGCGGTGCCGCGCAGCCCGGAGGAGGCCGCGGTGCTCCTGGGGCTGGTCCCCGGCGCTCCGGCCGACGAGGTGGAGCGGGCGTACCGCGAGCAGGTGACCCGGTGCCATCCGGACCGCGTGGCCGGGCTGCACCCCACCATCCGGGGGCAGGCCGAGGGTCTGACCGTGGCGCTCAACGCCGCGCGCGACCTGCTGCTGGGGCGCGCCCCGGTGCGCCGCGCTCAGCGCGCCAGCGGGTAGCGCCTGCCCCTCCAGGCGGCCCCGGTCCCGCGCAGGCGGCCGACCGCGCCGCGCGCGGTGGCCCCGGAGAGCACCAGGAGCCCGATCGGCAGCGTGGCCGCGTAGCGGCGCGGCGTCGGCGCGTACGGCGCCGCCAGCCGCTGTAGTGCCACCAGGGCGGCGGAGCCGGTGAGCCCCACCGCCGCCAGGGCGGCGTCGCGGCGGCGCAGGCCGAGGGCCGCCGCCGCCGGGGGCAGCACGGCCAGCGCGGCCAGCGCGGCGGCTCCGGTCAGGGCCCGGGCCGGGCCGCCGGCCGCGCCGAACGAGGCGTTCTTGCTCCAGCCCGCCCACACCTCGCGCGCGCCGTGGTACATCCGCAGGCGCGCCAGCCGCCCCCCGGCACCGGCACGAGCAGGGCGCCCGCCCGCTTGGCGCGCGCGGCGAGCGTGATGTCGTCCACCATGCGGCCGCGGATGGCCGCGTGCCCGCCGATGCGGTCGTAGAGGGCGCGCGGCATGAGCATGTAGCCGCCCGCGGCCAGCGCGACCCCGCTGCGCGGCGAGCGCGCCAGCGGGCCGGGCGCCACCAGGGTCGAGATGGCGACGACCGCCGCCGGCGTCACCGCGCGCTCGGCGAACCCGCCGCTGTCGATCACCGGCAGCAGCGTGAGCCCGCCCCGGCCCAGGCGGCGCGCCAGCGCCAGCGCGCGGCCGAGCGAGTCGGGCGCGTGGACCACGTCCGCGTCGGTGAACAGCAGCCACTCCCCCTCGGCCGAGGCCATCGCCTGCCAGCAGGCCCACGGCTTGCCGATCCATCCCGGAGGCAGGGGCCGCCCCGCCACCACCCGCACGCGCGGGTCGTCGCCCGCCGCCGCGCGGGCCGCCGCGAGGGTCCCGTCGCGCGACTGGTCGTCGACCACGATCACCTGGACGTTGCCGTAGTCGAGCGCGCGCAGGCTGTGGATCGCGCCCGCGATCCCGCGCTCCTCGTCGCGCGCCGGCACCACGACGCTCACCAGGGGGCCCGGCGTGGAGCGGCGGCTCCTCCTCGGCGCGGGGGGCGCCGCGGCGCTCGTGCGCCGCCAGGACGACCGCGCCCGTCCAGAGCGCCGACGCCACGCCGGCGGCCAGCAGGAGGTGGTCGCGCACGCGCCCCACGGTAGTCGAGACCGGTCATACTGGGCCGGTGAGCGTCGGAGGGATCATCCTGGCGGCCGGACACGGCGCCCGCATGGGGCGGCCCAAGCAGCTGTCGGCGCTCGACGGCCGTCCGCTGCTCCAGCACGTCATCGACGCCGCGGCCGCCGCCCGCCTCGACGGGGTCGTCGTCGTCCTCGGCCACGCCTTCGAGGAGGTGGCGGCCGCCCTCGGCCTGCCGGCCGGCGTCACGATCGCGGTGAACCCGCTGCACGCGCAGGGGCAGTCCACCTCGCTGCGGGCCGGGCTCGCGCGGATGCCCGACCGGGCCGCCGCCGCCGCGATCCTGCTGGGCGACCAGCCCGAGATCCGCAGCGAGGCGATCCGCGCCGTGGCCGAGGCGCAGGCGCGCAGCGCCGCGCCGATCCTGCGCGCGGCCTACGGCGGCCGGCCCGCGCATCCGGTCGTCCTCGCGCGCGCCGTCTGGGAGGAGGCCGCGGCCCAGCGGGGCGACTCGGGCGCCCGGGCGCTGATCTCGGCGCACGCCGGCGAGGTGGAGCTCGTGGAGGTGGGGGGCGACCCGCCCCAGGACATCGACACGCCCGGCGACCTCGAGCGCCTGCGCGCCCGGTGGCCTACCCGGCGTGCTGGATGACCTCGGCCACCTCCTCGAGGCTCTGGAGGTTGTGGCCGGCACGGAACACGTCGATGTGGGGCAGGGCGGCCGCCATGCCGCGCGCGAGCGGCTCGTAGCCCGCCGAGCCCTTGAGGGGGTTGAGCCACACCACCCGGTGCGCCAGGCGCGCCAGTCGCGCCATCTGGGCGCCCAGCAGCTCGGGGTCGCCGACGTCCAGGCCGTCGGAGAGGATGACGCAGACGGCGCCGCGGACCACGCGGGTGCGCCCGTGCTCGTCCAGGAGGCGCGCGAGCGACTCCCCGATGCGCGTCCCGCCGTCCCAGTCGGTCACCTCGCGGGCGGCGGCGGCGAAGGCCGCGTCGGGGTCGGCGCTCGTTCCCAGCGCGCGGGTCATGCGCGTCAGGCGGGTGCCGAAGGCGAACGCCTCCCAGTGCGGCCCGGTGCGCAGGGCCGCGTGGGCGAACATGGCCAGGGCGCGCGAGTACGTTGACATGGACCCCGAGACGTCGAGCACCAGCAGCAGGCGCCGCGGCTGGACCCGCCTGCGCGTCCAGGCGCGGTCGATCGGCTCGCCGCCGGTGCGCATGGCGCGCCGCAGCGTGCGGCGCAGGTCGGGCTCGCCGGCCCCCGCCGGGCGTCGCCGGCGGGTGCGCCGCGACGGGGCGCGCAGCCGCAGGCGCGCCATCAGCCGGGCGAGGATGGCCAGCTCGGCCGGAGTGCAGTCGGCGAAGCTCTTGCGCCGCAGCGCCTCCACGGGGCTCGCGAGGTCGACCTCGTCGGCGCCGCCGGGCGGGCCGGTCGACACCGACAGCTCGCGCGGGGCGGCGACCCCGGCGCGCCGGTCGGCGATCTCCTGGCGCGCCGGCGGCGGCAGCGCGATCTCGAACGCGTCCTCGAAGGCGCGGTCGAAGGCCTCGATGTCCTCGCGGCGGGAGACCAGCGTGGCGCGGGCCGCCCAGTAGAAGTCCCGCGACCCGACGGCGGCGACCCCCCGGGCCATCGAGATGACCCTCCCGGTGCCGACCGGCACCCCCCGGGCCCGCAGGCCCCGCGCGAGCGCCATCGCCGGACCGAGGCCCGCGTGCGCCTCCACCTCAGACGACCTCGGGCAGGATGCGGCGCACCAGTGCCAGGTCGTCGTGGTTCTTCAGAGCGGCGCCCAGGGTCGCGTCGGCCGCCTCGGCGTCGATCCGCCCCACCCCGAGGGCCGTCAGCGCCCGCGCCCAGTCGATGGCCTCGGCCGGACCCGGCCGCTTGACCAGGTCGAGCGCGCGCAGGCGCGCCACCACCTCCGCCACCGAGCGGGCCAGCTCGAGCGAGGCCTCCGGGGCGCGCAGCCGGATGATCGCGACCTCCCGCTCCAGGCTCGGGTAGTCGATCCAGTGGTACAGGCAGCGCCGCTTGAGCGCGTCGTGCAGCTCGCGGGTGCGGTTGGAGGTCAGCACCACCACCGGGGGCTCCTCGGCGGTCACCGTCCCGATCTCGGGGATCGTCACGGCGCCGTCGGCCAGCACCTCCAGCAGGAACGCCTCGAACTCCTCGTCGGCGCGGTCGATCTCGTCGATCAGCAGCACGGCGTCGCCCCCGGCGCGCACGGCGCGCAGCAGCGGCCGCTCGACCAGGAACTCGGGCCCGTAGAGCTCGGCCGCCCGCCGGGACGGGTCCAGCGCCCCCTCCTGGAGGGTGCGCGCGTAGAGCAGCTGGCGCGCGTAGTCCCACTCGTACAACGCCTGACCGGCGTCGATGCCCTCGTAGCACTGCAGGCGGATGAGATCGGCACCCAGAACCCGCGCCAGCGTGCGCGCGATCTCGGTCTTGCCCACCCCCGGCTCGCCCTCCAGCAGCAGCGGGCGGCGCATGGACAGGGCCAGGAACACCGACACGGCGAGGCCGCGGTCGGCCAGGTACGACGCCTCGGCGAGGGCCGTCTCGAGCTGATCGACATCGGCGAAGCCCATCCGGAACCCCCGGCCAGGTTGACGACATAGTGATGATATTGACGATCTCTCATCCCGGCCGTAGGGTCGATGCCCGGGAGCGACACCGAGGTCGCGCCATTGAGAGACGTTCTGCCGACATTGGAGGGCTGGGTACGCGACGGCCGGCGGGTCGTCGTGTGCACGGTCGTGCGCACCGAGCGGTCCGCGCCGCGCCTGCCCGGCAGCGTCATGGCCGTCTCGGACACCGGCGAGGTCGCCGGCTCGGTGACCGGGGGCTGCGTCGAGTCGGCGCTCTACGCCCAGACCGAGGAGGTGATGGCGGGGGGTCCTCCGCGCCTGGCGACCTTCGGCATCGTCGACGACGAGGCGTTCGAGGTCGGCCTGCCCTGCGGCGGGACGGTCCACGTGTTCATCGAGATGCTCGAGCCCGCCATCCTCGCCGGCGTGTCCGACGCGGTGCGCGCCGACCGCCCCGTGGCCTATGTGACCACCGTCGCCGGGCCCCGCACCGGCAACGCGCGGCTGGTGGCCCCCGGCGCCGACGCCGACGACCCGGTGGCGAACGCCGCCCGCCCCCTGCTGGCGCTCGGCGAGAGCGGCGTGGTCACGGTGGGCGACCAGGAGATCTTCGTGTCGGCCCTCGTGCCGCGCCCGGCGATGTACATCTTCGGCGCCATCGACTTCGCCTCGGCGCTGGCCACCGTCGGCCGCTTCCTGGGCTACCGGGTCACGGTGTGCGACCCGCGGGCCCTGTTCATCACCCCGGCCCGCTTCCCCGACGCCGACGAGCTGGTCACCGAGTGGCCTCACGAGTTCCTGGCGCACGCGCCGGTCGACGCGCGCACGGCCATCTGCGTGCTCACGCACGACGAGAAGTTCGACGTGCCGGCGCTGCTCGCGGCGCTCCGGACTCCGGCGCGCTTCATCGGCGCCATGGGCAGCAGGCGCACCACCGACCGGCGCGCGGCCCGGCTGGTGGAGGAGGGCGTGGACGAGGCCGACCTCGCGCGCATCCACGCGCCCATCGGGGTGCAGATCGGCTCGCGCACGCCCGAGGAGGTCGCGATCGCGATCGGGGCGCAGATCGTGGCGGTCGTCAACCGGGTCGGGACTCCCGTGGTCACATGACCGGGCGCACGGCGGGGGGAGGGCGATGAAGCTCGAGCACCGCTTCGAGGTGCCCGCCACGCCGGAGCAGACGATGGCCCTGCTGCTCGACGCCGAGCGCGTGGTGCCCTGCATGCCGGGCGCCACCCTGAAGGAGGTCGTTGACGACCGCACCTGGAAGGCCGAGATGGGCGTCAAGCTCGGGCCCGTCGGGATGCGGTTCCTCGTTGACGTCACGCTGCTCGAGCGCGACGACGCCGCGCACCGGGTGCGCCTGGGCCTCAGCGGTCGCGACACCCGCGGCAAGGGCGGGGCGGAGGGCACCGTCGAGTCGGCGCTCAGCGGCGCGGGGACCGGCACCCTCGTCGAGATGGCGACCGACCTGCGCTTCTCCGGGCAGGTCGCCCAGCTCGGGCGTCCCGGGGTGGTCCGCGACGTCTCCAACAAGCTCGTGGACCAGTTCGCGGCGTGCATCAAGGCGCAGCTGTCGGCGCCTCAGGACGAGGCCGCCGCGGCGCTGGTCGAGGCACAGAAGCCGGTCTCCGGCTTCTCATTGGCGATCGCGGCGCTCGCGTCGGCGGTCAAACGGCTGTTCGGCCGTGGGGACGGCCGTGAAAGGGGGCGATCGGCGTGAAGCGCATCACGGTCACGGTCAACGGGGTGACCCACGAGAGCGAGGTGGAGGAGCGCCAGCTCCTGAGCCACTTCCTCCGCGAGCAGCTCGGCCTGACGGGCACGAACATCGGGTGCGACACCTCGTCGTGCGGCGCCTGCACCGTGCACCTGGACGGCCAGTCGGTGAAGTCGTGCACGGTGCTCGCGGTCCAGGCTGACGGCGCCGCCGTCACCACGATCGAGGGCCTCGCCGGCAACGGGGCGCTCCACCCGATGCAGGCGGCCTTCCAGGAGCACCACGGGCTCCAGTGCGGCTACTGCACGCCGGGCATGGTCATGGCGGCGGTCGGCTTGCTGGACGAGAACCCGAGCCCCACGGACGACGAGATCCGGCACGGCCTCGAGGGCAACCTCTGTCGCTGCACCGGCTACCAGAACATCGTCAAGGCCGTCGCGGCCGTGGCCGGATCCCAGGAGGCGTGATGGCGACCACAGAGGCACCCTCCACCTTCATCGGGCAGCCCGTCCAGCGCAAGGAGGACCCCGAGCTCCTCACCGGGCGCGCGCGCTACGTTGACGACATCACGGTCCCGGGCATGCTCTGGGCCTACGTCGTCCGCAGCCCCTTCGCGCACGCGCGCATCAACGGGGTCGACGTCTCCCGCGCGCTCGCCATGGACGGCTGCGTGGCGGCCTTCAGCGCCGCCGACCTGGCCGACGAGTGGCCGGCCCCGCTGGTCTGCGCCTGGCCGGTCACCGACGACATCAAGATGAGCGAGCACTGGCCGCTGGCCAAGGACAAGGCCCGCCACGTCGGCGACGGCGTGGCCGTGGTGGTGGCCGAGTCGCGGGTCCTCGCCAAGGACGCGGCCGAGCTGGTCGAGGTCGACTGGGAGCCGCTGCCGGCCGTCACCGACCCGCTCGCCGCCATGGAGGACGGCGCCCCCCTCGTGCACGACGACTTCGGCACCAACATCTCGAGCGTCTGGGGCTTCGACAAGGGCGACTCGCCGGCCCCCCACAAGTCGTCCAAGCCGTTCTTCGACGACCCGGACCTGGTCAAGGTGGCCCACCGCTACCGGCTCGAGCGCTTGATCCCCAACGCCATGGAGCCCCGCGGCGTGCTGGTGGATCCCAACGTGGCGATGGGCGAGTACACGATGTACACCGCCAGCCAGATCCCGCACATCGTCCGGACCGCGCAGGCGATCACCTGCGGCATCCCCGAGGCCAAGCTCAGGGTGGTGGCCCCCGACGTGGGCGGCGGCTTCGGCTCGAAGCTCGACACCTACGCCGAGGAGTCCATCTGCCTGGCCCTGGCCCGGCGGCTCAACCGCCCGGTCAAGTGGACCGCCGAGCGCTCGGAGGACTACCAGGCCACGATCCACGGGCGCGACCTCTACACCGACATGGAGATGGCCGCCACCCGCGACGGCGTGATCAAGGCCGTCCGCGCGACGGTCTACTGCGCGGTGGGCGCCTACCACCAGATCGTGACCCCGGGCATCCAGATGCTCTCCGCCTGGCTCTACGGCGGCCTCTACAACGTCGAGGGCTACGACTTCGAGTACACGAACGTCTACACCCACACGACGCCCACCGACGCCTATCGCGGCGCCGGCCGTCCCGAGGCCACCTACGCCGTCGAGCGCACGATGGACCTGATGGCGCGCGAGCTGGGCATCGACCCGGCCGAGCTGCGCCGCAAGAACTACATCCCCACCGAGAACTTCCCCAACTTCACCATCGCGAGCGGACTGACGGTGGACTCGGGCGACTACCCCCTCACCCACGACGCGATGATCGCGGCGGTTGACTACGCGGACGTGCGGCGCACGCAGGCCGAGCGTCGCGCGAGCGGGTCCACGAAGGTGATCGGGATCGGGCTCTCCACCTGGACCGAGATGTGCGGGCTCGCGCCCTCGCGCGTGCTGCACGCGCTCAAGTACATCGCCGGCGGCTGGGACGCGGCGACCATCGAGATGCTCCCCACCGGCACGGTGCGGCTGCTGATCGGGGTCACGCCCCACGGCCAGGGCCACGTCACCACGTTCTCCCAGATCGTCGCCGACCAGCTCGGCGTCGACTTCGCGGACGTCGAGGTGCTCCACGGCGACACCCAGGTCGTGCCCCTCGGCATGGACACC
This sequence comes from uncultured Thermoleophilia bacterium, assembly GCA_963806585.1. Classification (GTDB taxonomy): domain Bacteria; phylum Actinomycetota; class Thermoleophilia; order Miltoncostaeales; family Miltoncostaeaceae; genus Miltoncostaea. Next base: position 41,491 of record CAWDYN010000004.1, read on the forward strand.
TATGGCAGCCGCTCGCTGGCGGTCGGGGGGGTCGCGCACCCACTTCGCGGGCGAGAAGATCATCGCCAAGGCGCGCACGCTGGCCGCCCATCAGCTCGAGTGCAGCGAGGACGACCTGGAGTTCGCCCACGGCGACTTCACGGTGCGCGGGCACGGACCGCTCGGCCAACATCAAGGCCCTCGCGTTCGCCGCCTGGACCGCCCACGACCTGCCCGACGGCATGGAGCCGGGGCTCACCGCCACGCACCTCTACGACCCCCCCAACTTCTCGTGGCCCAACGGCGCGCACGCCTGCGTCGTGGAGGTCGACACCGAGACCGGGTCGGTCGACATCGTGCGCTACGTGGCCGTCGACGACTGCGGCGTGGTCATCAACCCGCTGGTGGTGGAGGGCCAGGTGCACGGCGGCGTCGCCCAGGGCATCGCGGAGGCCCTGTTCGAGGAGGCGGGCTACGACGAGGAGGGCAACCTGCGGCACGGCACGATGACCACCTACATGGTCCCCGGCGCGCCGGAGATTCCCCACATGGAGCTCTCGCGCACCTGCACGCCGAGCCCCACCAACCCACTGGGCGTGAAGGGCATCGGCGAGGCGGGCACCATCGCGTCGCCCCCCGCGGTCGTCAACGCGATCGTGGATGCGCTGTCGCACCTGGGCGTGACCGACGTCCCCCGCCCGGCGACCCCCGAGAGGGTGTGGAACGCGATCCAGGAGGCCGCGCGATGATCCCCGCCGGATTCGACTACGAGGTCGCCGAGTCGGCCGACCACGCGGTGCAGCTGCTCGCCACGCGCGAGGACGCCAAGCTCATCGCGGGCGGGCACAGCCTGCTGCCCCTGATGAAGCTGCGCCTGGCCCGGCCCGGGACGCTGGTGGACATCGGCCGCCTCGACGACCTGCGCGGGGTCCGCGACGCCGGCGACCACCTGGCGATCGGCGGGCTCACCCGCCACCACGACCTCAACAACGACCCCGTGGCCGGCCAGCACTGCCCGCTGATCTCCTTCGCGGCCGGGCTGGTGGGCGATCCCCAGGTGCGCCACCGCGGCACCATCGGCGGCTCCCTGGCGCACGGCGACCCGGCGTCCGACCTGCCCACCGTCTGCCTCGCGCTCGACGCGGTCATCGTGGCCCGGGGGCCGGGCGGAGAGCGGTCCATCGACGCGTCCGGGTTCTTCAGCGGCTTCTTCGAGACCGCTCTCGCGGAGGACGAGATCATCACCGAGATCCGCGTGCCGAAGACCGGCGCCCAGGGGTGGAGCTATCTCAAGTTCCGCCAGCGGGCGCTCGACTGGCCGACGGTGGGGGTGGCCGCGGTGGTCGGCGCGAGCAACGGCTCGATCCACGGTGCCCGCGTGGCCCTCGCCAACATGGGTCAGACCCCGCTGCGCGCCTCCGCCACGGAGGCCGCCCTCGCCGGCGCCCCCCGCGACGCCGTGGGGCGGGCGGCCCAGCTGGCCGACGAGGGCACCGACCCTCCGAGCGACACCTGGGCCAGCGCCGACTTCCGCCGGCACCTGTCGCACGTGCTGACCGGACGCGCCGTGGAGGAGGCGCTGTCGCGATGACCGCTCTCCCGGCCGGGCCCGGAAGTGGGCTCGGCCGGGCGCGGGGGCGTAACCTTCGGTGATGGGCGAGGCGGCGGCACTTCGCGACGGCTTCGGGCGGACCCACCGCTCCCTGAGGGTGTCGGTCACCGACCGCTGCAACCTGCGCTGCCGCTACTGCATGCCCGCCGAGGGCATGAGGTGGCTGCCGCGCGACGAGCTGCTGAGCGACGACGAGCTGGTCCGGGTGGTGCGCCTGTTCGCCGGGGCGGGCATCAGCGAGATCCGCGTGACCGGCGGCGAGCCGCTCGTGCGCCCCGGGCTGCCGGAGCTGATCGGCCGCTTCGCGGCGGTGGAGGGCGTGCGCGAGGTGGCCATGACCACCAACGGGGTCCTGCTCGGCGACGCGGTCGACGCGCTGGTGGCCAACGGCCTCCACCGGGTCAACGTCAGCATCGACTCGCTCGACCCCGAGCGCTTCGCCGCGATCACGCGCCGCGACGACCTGGGGCGCGTCCTCCAGAGCCTCGCCGCCTGCGAGCGCCACCCGTCCCTGCGCCCGATCAAGGTCAACGCCGTCGCCCTGCGCGGGGTCAGCGAGCCGGACGTGCTCCCGCTGGCGGAGATGGCCCGGCGCCGTCCCTACGTCGTCCGCTTCATCGAGGTCATGCCCCTCGACGCGCCGCGCGAGTGGACCCGCGAGGCCGTCCTGTCGGGGTCGGAACTGCGGGAGATGATCGGGGCGCGCTGGCCGCTGGAGCCCATGGACCCCGAGCGGGCGTCGGCCACCGGCACGCGCTGGCGCTTCGCCGACGGGGCCGGCGAGCTGCAGTTCGTGTCGTCGGTGACCGAGCCCTTCTGCGCCACCTGCGACCGGCTGCGCCTGACCGCCGACGGCCAGCTGCGCACCTGCCTGTTCGCCGAATGGGAGACCGATCTGCGCGGCCCCATGCGCGCCGGGGCCTCCGACGCGGAGCTGCTCGCCATCGCCGGCTCGGCGGTCGCGCGCAAGGAGGCCGGCCACGGCATGGCCGACCCGGCCTGGACCTACGCGGGACGGCCGATGAGCATGATCGGCGGATGACCGCGCGGCGGGACGCCATCGGCGCCGCGATCGTCCTGGCCGGGGGGCGCTCGATGCGGATGGGCGCGCCCAAGGAGTCGCTCGCCTGGGAGGGCACCTCCCTGCTGGGGCGGACGGTGGCCGTGCTCGGCACCGTCGCGCGCCGCGTCGTGGTGGTGCGCGCCGCCGGGCAGGGGCTGCCGCCCCTGCCGCCGGACGTCGCGGTGGTCGAGGACGCGGTCCCGGATCGCGGCCCCCTCGAGGGGCTGCTGGCCGGGCTGCGCACCCTCGCCGGCCCCGACGACGCCGCCTTCGTCTGCGCCACCGACATGCCGCGGCTGCACCCGCTCCTGGCCACGCGCGTGGTCGCGCTCCTCGCGCCGGAGCGCGACGCCGCGGTGCCGTGGGTCGGCGGCCGGGCGCATCCCCTGGCGGGCGCCTACCGCGCCCGGCTGGCCGACACCGTCGCCGCCCGCCTCGACGCCGGCCGGGGGAGCCTCACCGGCCTGCTCGACGCCTGCGGGGCGCTGCGGCTCGACGCCCCCACCCTGCTGGCCGACCCGGCGCTCGCCGCGGCCGACCCCGGCCTGGAGAGCCTGGTGAACCTCAACACCCCGGCCGAGCTCGCCGCCGCGCGCCGGGCTCAGGCGAGCCGCGAGAACCGCACCACCGAGCCGGGCGCTCCGTCGTCGTCCTCGCCGAGCCAGGCCAGCGCCGCGGCCCCGGCGAGCGAGGTGACCGCGTGAGAGCCCTGGTCGGCCAGGCGGCGTGAGGCCCTCGGGCCCCTCCGCGCAGCGCACGAGCTCGGCGCGGCCCGGCTTCAGCACCGGGCGGGCCGCCAGGCGCGCGCGCAGCGTCCAGTCGTCGGCGATCCCCAGCAGCGGGCGCCCGAGCAGGTGGAACGCCACGGCCGCGGAGGCCGGGTTGCCGGGCAGGCCGAGCACGATCTGATCGCCGCGGCGCCCGAGGTACGTGGGCCACACCGGCGCCGCCCGCACCCCGCGCAGCAGCTCCTCCACGCCGAGGCGGGCCAGCGCCGGGCGCACGACGTCGTGGTCGCCCACCGAGATGCCCCCGTTGGTCACCACCAGGTCGGGCGGCGCTCCCCCGGCCGGCGCGAGCATGGCCCCGAGGGCGGCCACCGTGGCGTCGGCGTCGTCGCCGACGCTCGCCGAGGCCACCACCTCCGCGCCCGCCGCCCGCGCCTGGGCGGCGAGGCCGTGGCGGCTGGAGTCGGGCACCTGCGAGGGCAGGGCCGCGACCCCCAGCGCCACCAGCTCCGCGCCGGTCGCCAGGATCGCCACGCGCGGCCGGCGCGCGCATGGCACCGCGGCGTGCCCCACCGCCCCGAGGGCGCCGACCTCGTGGGGCGCCACGCGATGCCCGGCGCCCAGCAGCGTCGCGCCGGCGCGGATCGTCTCGCCGGCGAGGCGGACGTCCCGGCCCCGCGCCACCGCGACCTCGACGTGGACGCGCCCGCCCTCGAGGCGGGCGATCTCCCGGCGCGCCACCGCGTCGGCGCCCTCGGGGATGACGCGCCCCGGTGGAGATGGCGATCGCCTGACCGGGCGCCAGCGGCCGGCCGGCCGGCCGGCCGGCGGAGCTCTCTCCCGCGGCCGTCAGCGCGCCCGGCGTGTCGGCGGCCCGCACGGCCCAGCCGTCCATGGCGGAGAGGTCCGCCGGCGGCAGGTCCCGCACCGCGCGCACGTCCCGCGCCAGCGTCCGCCCCGCGGCATCGGGCACCGGCACGTCCTCCGCGCCGGTCCGGGGCGCGACCGCGCGCGCCAGGGCCAGTGCCTCCTCGACGGTCGCGGCCGCCCGTGCGCTCATGGGGCGATCGTGTCATGAGCGCCACCGCTCCACGCAGATCGGTGCTCGCCGTCCGCGCGGGCGCGGGGCGGCGCCGCCGCGACCGGCTGGCCGGCGAGGAGCCGATGGAGGTGCGCGTGGCCGACCGCTCGGGTCGCACCGTCCCGGTGGGCATCACCATGCGGACCCCGGGCGACGACTTCGAGCTGGCGGCGGGCTTCCTGATCGCCGAGGGCGTGGTGGCCCCCGGGGCGATCGCGCGCGTGGCCTACTGCGACGACCTCGAGGGCGAGCAGCTCTACAACGTCGTGACGGTCACCACGCCGGGCGAGGCCGTGCTGGGCGACGCGCGGCCTGTGGCCGGCACGTCGGCCTGCGGCATCTGCGGCCGCGCGAGCCTCGACCAGGTGGAGGTGCGCTGCGCGCCGCTCGCGCCGGGCCCGGTCGTGTCGGCGGGCGCGCTCCTGGCGCTTCCCGGCGCGATGCGCGCCGGCCAGCGGGTGTTCGAGGAGACCGGCGGCCTCCACGCGGCCGGCCTGTTCGACCCCCGGGGGACCCTGCTGCGCCTGCGCGAGGACGTGGGCCGCCACAACGCCGTTGACAAGGTGGTCGGCGGCGCCGCCCTGGCCGGCGAGCTTCCGCTCGCGGACCGGCTGCTGATGGTGTCGGGTCGGGCCGGCTTCGAGATCGTCCAGAAGGCGGCCGTCGCCGGCATCACGGTGGTGGCCTCGGTGTCGGCCCCCTCCAGCATGGCCGCCGACGCCGCCGAGCGCTTCGGCATGACGCTCGTCGGGTTCCTGCGCGACGACGGCTACAACGTCTACACCCGCCCCGAGCGGATCGCGGCCTGATGGCGCGCACCCGGCCCCGCCGCCGCGACCTGTGGGCGAGCCTGCGTCCCAACGGCGTCGGGCTCGTCAAGCCCAACCACTACCTGGACATGCTGCGCGTGGCCTGGGACAACCGGCGCGCGCTGCCGTACGCGTCGCGCATCCTGCGCAAGGGCGTCTGCGACGGCTGCGCGCTGGGGGTGGCCGGTCTGCACGACTGGACGATCGACGGCGTCCACCTGTGCACCACCCGGCTCAGCCTGCTCAAGGTGAACACGATGGGCGAGATGGACCACGGCCGGCTGGGCGACGTCGCGTCGCTGCGGCCCCTCTCGGGCGCCGAGCTGCGCGACCTCGGCCGGCTCGCCTACCCGATGGTGCGCCGGGCGGGCGAGCCGGGGTTCTCGCGGGTGTCATGGGACCACGCGCTCGACCTGGTCGCCGACCGGATCCGCTCGGCCGGGGGGTCGCGCTTCGCCCTCTTCATGACCGCGCGCGGGATCACCAACGAGGTCTACTACACCGCCGGCAAGGTGGCGCGCTTCCTCGGCTCCAACAACATCGACAACGCCGCGCGGATCTGCCACGCGCCCTCGACCGCGGCGCTGCGCACGATGGTGGGGGCCGGGGCGACGACGATCTCCTACTCGGACCTCATGCGGTCGGACCTCGTCGTGCTGTTCGGCTCCGACGTCGCCAACGCGCAGCCGGTGGTGATGAAGTACCTCTACCTCGCGCGCAGACAGGGCACGCGCGTGGCGGTGGTGAACCCCTACCGCGAGCCCGGCCTGGAGCGGTACTGGGTGCCCTCCAACGCCGAGAGCGCGATGTTCGGCACGCGGATGACCGACGAGTTCTTCGCGGTCAACATCGGCGGCGACATCGCCTTCATCGCCGGGGTGATGAAGGCGCTCGCCGCCGCCGGCGGGCTCAACGAGGCGTTCATCGCGCAGCACACGTCCGGCTTCGGCGAGCTCTCGGCGATCCTCGACGACCTGCCCTTCGACGAGCTGGAGCGCCTGTCCGGGGCGACCCGCGCCGACATGGAGCGCTTCGCCGAGATGTACGCGGCCGCCGATTCGGCCATCTTCGTGTGGTCGATGGGCCTCACGCAGCACGCGTTCGGCTCGGACAACGTGCGCGCCGTCATCAACCTCGCGCTGGCGCGGGGCAACGTCGGGCGCGAGGGCGCCGGCCTGATGCCGATCCGCGGCCACTCGGGCGTGCAGGGCGGCGCCGAGATGGGCGCGTACGCGACCGCCCTGCCGGGCGGGGTCGCCCTGGACGCGGACTCGGCCGCCGCGGTGGCCGAGCACTGGGGCTTCGCGCCGCCGAGCGAGCCGGGGCTGACGGCCGAGGAGATGGTCGAGGCCGCCGGGGACGGCCGCCTGGAGGTGCTCTACTCGAGCGGCGGCAACTTCCTCGAGACGCTCCCCGACCCGGCGCTGGTGGCCGACCGGCTGGCGAAGGCGCCGGTCCGGGTGCACCAGGACATCGTGGTCACCCAGCAGATGCTGGTGGACCCCGGGGAGGTGGTCGTCCTGCTGCCCGCCGCCACCCGCTACGAGCAGCGCGACGGCGGCACCGAGACGACGACGGAGCGGCGCATCGCCTTCAGCCCCCGGATCAGGGGGCCCGAGGTGGGCGAGGCCCGCACCGAGTGGGAGATCCTCAGCGACCTCGCCCAGCGCGTCGACCCGGAACGCGCCCACCTGGTGGCGATCGACTCGGGCCAGGCGATCCGCGAGGAGATCGCCCGCGTGGTGCCGCTGTACGCCGGCATCGAGACGCTGCGGACCACGGGCGACCAGGTCCAGTGGGGCGGTCCGCGCCTCTGCGACGGCTGGGTGTTCCCCACGCCCGACGGCCGGGCCCACTTCGCGCCGGTCGAGCCCCCGGAGCGGCGGGTGCCCGAGGGCGCGTTCGTGCTCTCGACCCGGCGCGGCAAGCAGTTCAACTCGATGGTCTTCCGCGCCCACGACCCGCTGACGGGCGCCGACCGCGACGCCCTGTTCATCAGCGCCGAGGACGCCGGGCGCATCGGCGTCTGCGAGGGGGACGCGCTGGTCGTGACCTCCGAGACCGGGAGGGTGGGCGCGCGGGCCCACATCTCGCGCATGAGGCCGGGCAACGTGCAGATGTTCTTCCCGGAGTGCAACCCGCTCATCGCCGCCGGCCGGCGCGACGCGAGCGGCGTGCCCGACTACAACGCCATCGTCGAGGTGGCCCGGGCGGGCTGATCAGGGGGCGGGCGCCACTCCGAGCGCGCGCCGCGCCGCCTCGTACTCCTCCCACGTGTCCACGTCGCCCGGCAGGCGGCGATCCACGGCCACGCGCCGGAACCGCTCCGGGTGGTGGTCGAGCAGCTTCCAGACCGCCTTGTCTCCGTGCAGCCCGCGCAGGTCGGCGAACGCCTCCGCCGAGAACACCAGGGGGTGCCCCGCCGTGCCCCGGTAGGCCGTGACGGCCGCCCAGGGGCGGTGCTCCTCCCAGTCGGCGCGCACCGCGTCGATGAGGGACCGGTCGACGCCGGGCATGTCCCCCAGGAGCAGGACGACAGCATCGGCCGTCCCGGCCGCGTCGAGCCCCGCCAGCAGGGACGAGGCGCAGCCGGTCCCGTACGCCGCGTTGGTGACCACCTCGGCGCGACCGGGGTGCGCCCCCGCCAGGGCCTCGCCGGCCGCGCCGCCCAGCACCAGGATCACCCGGTCGAGGCGGGAGGCCTCGACGTCGCGCAGCACCCATCCCAGGAGGGTCGTATCGCCGAAGGGCAGCGTCTGCTTGGGCCGGCCCAGCCGGCGCGAGCCGCCCGCGCCGAGCACGATCCCGACCACGTCCGCCATCGTCCGAGTCTAGCCGTGGCGATTCCGCTGGACTTTTCCCCCCGGGTTACGGAAGATCGATACAAATCGCACACAGGCCCACGCCGGTGTGCGATTGCGACCCGGCGGCGAAGCAGGGGGGAGCGGTGTACGCGCTGATGGCGGGCGCCACCCAGTGGCAGATCGGGATCGTGATCGGGATCGTCGTGGTCGCGATCGCCGCGATCATCGTGATCGCGATCGTGCTGCTGGCGTTGAGGATCGCCAAGCAGGCGGCGACGGCCGAGGGCGCGGTCGAGGTGCTGCGCCAGCAGACCGGCGAGCTGGAGGGGATCGGCCGGATCAACGACTCCGGGGTGCGGATCCTCCACTCCGCCCGGGCTCTGAGAAAGGTGGCGGTCGGAAAATGAGCTGGTCCGGGAACACCTACTGGGCGTGGTCCCTCGTGGCCGGCCTCGGCGCGGCGCTCGTCGTCGCCGTGCTGCTCGCCGTGCTCGTGAGGACCGTCGCCAGCATCGAGCGCTCGGTGGACGGCCTGCTGGAGGTCGCGACGAGGGTCGCGGGCAGCACGGCCAACATCCCGCAGCTCGAGGCGACCGCGCCGGTGCTCGGCCTGATCGTCGAGGAGGCGGTCGTGCAGGACGGCTACATGAACGCCCTCACCGACGGGTTCGGTGAGCGATGAGCGATCGCGACGTGCTGATCCTGCTCAGCGTGATCCTCGGGGCGGTCGTGATCCTGGTCGTGGCCGCGGCGCTCTACGAGGTGCGCCGGCGCCTGGTCCGGATCTCGGGCGGCCTGGCCACCCTGGCGGGCGCCCTGGAGGGCGTCGAGGCGGAGCACCTGCGGCCGCTCGAGGCCTCGGTCACGGCGATCAACGCCCAGTTCGACGTGATCCTCGGGGCGCTCCCCGGCATCGCGTCGAAGGCCGCGGTGGTCGCGGAGAGGCGGCCGCGATGACGCTCTGGTGGATCGGGAACGCGGTGCTGCTCATCGTGGTGCTGCCGCTGGTGATCTACCTGCTCCACGGCGTGTTCACCGCTGCCGCGAGCATCGTCCCCAGCGTGCGCGGCATCGCCGACACGACGGCGGCGGCATCGAAGGACCTGGACGCCACGGCCCTGCTGCTGACGACGCAGGACCAGGTGGCGCGCACGATCGCGGGGGTCGCCGAGTACGGCGGCTCGCTCGACGTGATCATCGACGACGCGTCATAGGGGAGGGACGATGTCCGCAGCCGGTATCGCCATGATCGTCATCGTCGCCCTGATCGTGCTCGCCCTCGTCGTCTACCTGGTCGGCACGATCCTCCAGCTGCGCGCGATCACCCAGGGGCTCGACCAGGTGATCGGCAACGTCGGCGAGATCCTCGACAAGACCGCGCCGGTCAACGAGGTCGTCACCTCGATCAACCAGAACCTCGACGCCGGCGTCTCGGCGCTGGAGGGGCTGCTGGTGAAGAAGGCCGGCATCGACGACGCCATGGGCCTGGTCAACGGCCTCTACCCGGGCGCGGCGGCCGCGGGCCTGAGGGACTTCCCCGACAGCGGCGCCATCACGCCCCCGCGGATCGGCGAGGTCTACACCAAGGGCACGCTCACGCTCGCCCGCCTCGGCCGCGAGGCGCCGATCGCGATGGCCAACCCGGCCGGGCCGGTGCTGCGCAACGTGGAGGCGGCGAGCGCCTCGGCGGGCAGGCTCTACTCGGACGTGCGGCACACGAGGCCCGAGGTGCTGCCCCGCTCGCCGGTGATCGGCACCGACGCGCCCACCCAGTACGAGCAGCGCGACGACATCGGCGCCCCGCGTAAGCGGATGCCGTCGTCGGCGCGATGACGGCCGCGGACGACGCTCGCTCGTCTGCCTGACCCCTGCGGAAGGAGCCTCGGTGCAGACCCCGGCGGCATTCGAGTACGAGCGGGCCACGAGCGTCGAGGGCGTGATCGCGTCCCTCAAGCGCATCGGCCCGGGCGCGCGGATCATCGCGGGGGGCCACAGCCTGCTGCCCATGATGAAGCTGCGCCTCGCCAACCCCGCGCACCTGATCGACATCAACGGGCTCGACGAGCTCCGGTACATCCGCGAGTCCGGCGACGAGATCCGGATCGGCGCGCTCACCCGCCACGTGGACCTGCTCAAGTCGGAGCTCCTGGCGGAGCGCTTCCCGATCTTCCGCGACGCCGAGGAGGTGATCGCCGACCCGGTGGTGCGCAACCGCGGGACGATCGGCGGCTCCCTCTGCCAGGCCGACGCCGCCGAGGACCTGTCGGCCGTCTGCGCCGCCTGTCGGGCGAGCGTCGTGATCGTCGGCGCCGAGGGCGAGCGCGTCGTGACGATGGACGGCTTCCACGTGGGGCCCTTCATGACCGCCGTGAAGACCGGCGAGATGCTCACCGAGATCCGCCTCCCGCTGCGCCCGGGCGCCGGGAGCGCCCATGAGAAGGTCGAGCGCCGCGCCGGCGACTGGGCCATCGCGGCCGCGTCCGCGGCCCTGTGGATCGACGCCGGCGTGATCACCGAGGTCGGCATCGCGCTCAGCGCGGTCGGGCTCACCACCATCCACCTCTCCCGGGCGGAGGAGCTGCTGCGCGGCCAGCCGCCCACCGAGGAGCTGTTCGCCCAGGCCGGCGAGATCGCCTCGGCCGACTGCTCGCCCACCGCCGACGGCCGCGGGCCGGTCAACTACAAGCGCCACCTCGCCGGAGTCCTCACCCACCGGGCACTGCGCCGCGCCGCGGCACGTGCCCTGCGCCAGGAGGGTTGATCATCCACGTCTCGATGACCGTCAACGGGGAGCCGGTCTCCCTCGAGGTCGAGCCGCGCCTGCTGCTCGTTCACTTCATCCGCGAGACCCTCGGCCTCACGGGGACCCACTGGGGCTGCGACACCTCCAACTGCGGCGCCTGCGTCGTGAGGATCGACGGCGAGCCGGTCAAGTCGTGCACCACCCTCGCGGTGATGTGCGAGGGCTGCGACATCCGCACCGTCGAGTCGCTCGAGGTGGACGGCGAGCTCGACCCGGTGCAGCAGGGCTTCCACGAGCTGCACGCCCTCCAGTGCGGCTTCTGCACCCCGGGGATGCTGATGACGTCGCGGGCGCTCCTCGACGAGAACCCGAATCCCTCCGAGGAGGAGATCCGCACCGCGATCTCCGGGGCGATCTGCCGCTGCACCGGCTACAAGAACATCGTCGCCGCGGTTCGCTGGGCCGCGGACCACGAGGCCACCGCCAACCGGGGGGCATGAGCATGGCCACCACCGAGAACCTTCCCAGCCCCTCCACCGAGCGCCCGATCGGCTTCGGCCGGCTCAAGCGCAAGGAGGACGCCCGCTTCATCCGCGGCCAGGGAACGTACCTCGACGACATCAAGCTGCCGGGCATGGTCTACGGCGCGCTGCTGCGCAGCCCCTGGCCCACGCCCGCATCGTCTCGATCGACACGTCGCGGGCCCTCGCCCATCCCAACGTCGCCGCCGTCGTGACCGCCAAGGACCTGGAGACGCTCGGGCTGGCGTGGATGCCGACGATCTCGTACGACACCCAGGCGGTGCTCGCGGGCGACAAGGTGCGCTTCCAGGGCCAGGAGGTCGCCTTCGTCATCGCGACCGACGAATACTCGGCCAACGACGCCCTGCGGCTCATCGACGTGGAGTACGAGCCGCTGCCGGCGGTCGTCAACGCGCGCACGGCGCTCGACGACGACGCGCCGCTGATCCGCGACGACAAGGTCGGCCAGCGCGACAACCTCGCCAGCCCCACCTGGGAGGCCGGCGACGAGGAGGCCACCGACACGGCCTTCGCCGAGGCGGACACGATCGTCATCGCGCGACATGATCTACCCGCGCTGCCACCCGGCGCCCCTCGAGACCTGCGGCATCATCGCCGACTTCAACCCGCAGACCGGGCAGCTCGACATCTACAACGGCAACCAGGCGCCCCACGCCCACCGCACCGTGTACGCGCACGTCGCCGGGCTCGCCGAGCACATGATCCGCATCAGGTGCCAGGACATCGGCGGCGGCTTCGGCAACAAGGTGCCGGTGTACCCGGGCTACGTCTGCGCGATCGCCGGCTCGATCGTCGCCGGCGTGCCGGTCAAGTGGGTGGAGAACCGGTCCGAGAACCTCATGTCCACCGGCTTCGCCCGCGACTACATCATGCGCAGCGAGATGTGCTCCAAGGACGGGCGCATCACCGGCCTGCGGGTGGACGTCATCGCCGACCACGGCGCCTTCGACAGCACGGCCCAGCCGACCAAGTTCCCGGCCGGCTTCTTCCACATCTGCTGCGGCTCCTACGACCTCGCAGGCGTCGCACGTGAAGGTGAAGGCGGTCTACACCAACAAGGCCCCCGGCGGGGTCGCGTACCGCTGCTCGTTCCGCATCACCGAGGCCGTGTACATGGTGGAGCGCATGGTCGACGCGCTCGCCCTCGAGATGGGGGTCGACCCGATCGAGCTGCGCATGCGCAGCTTCATCGCGCCGGAGCAGTTCCCCTACGAGACGACCACCGGCTGGACCTACGACTCGGGCAACTACGCCGAGACGATGCGCGTCGCGATGGATATCGCCGGCTACGAGGAGCTGCGCCCGAGCAGGCGGAGAAGCGCGCCAGAGGCGAGCTGATGGGCGTCGGCGTCGCCTTCTTCACCGAGGGCGTCGGCGCGGGTCCGCGCAAGCACATGGACATCCTCGGGCTGTCGATGAACGACGGCGCCGACCTGCGCGTGCACCCGTCGGGCAAGGCCGTGGTCAGCATCAGCGCCCAGACCCAGGGGCAGGGCCACGAGACCACCTTCGCCCAGATCGTCTCCGAGGAGCTGGGCATCCCGCCGGAGGACGTCGAGGTGCGCCACGGCGACACCGACAAGTCGCCCTACGGCCTCGGCACGTACGGCAGCCGCTCGACGCCGGTCTCCGGCGGCGCCGTCGCGGTCGTGTCGCGCAAGGTCCGCGACAAGGCCCGGCTGATCGCCGCGACGATGCTCGAGACCCGCCCCGAGGACCTCGCCTGGGAGAAGGGGCGCTGGTACGTCAAGGGCGACCCCGAGAAGGGGGCGATGATCGAGGAGATCGCCCAGCGCGCCTACAGCGGCGAGCAGATGCCCGAGGGCCTGGAGGGCGGCCTCGACGCCCAGGTGATCTACGACCCGCCCAACCTCACGTACCCCTACGGGGCCTACATCGCGGTGGTCGACATCGACCCCGACACCGCCCAGGTCACCGTGCGGCGCTTCATCGCGGTGGACGACTGCGGCGTGCGCATCAACCCGATGATCGTCGACGGGCAGATCCACGGCGGGCTCGCCGAGGGCATCGGCATCGCCCTGATGGAGCTGATCAGCTTCGACGAGGAGGGCAACTGCCTCAACTCGTCGTTCATGGACTACCTCATCCCCACCGCGCTCGAGTGTCCCGACTTCGAGCTCGGCGAGACGGTCACGCCCTGTCCGCACCACCCGCTCGGCGCGAAGGGCGTGGGCGAGTCGCCCAACGTCGGCTCGCCGCCGGCGATCGTCAACGCGGTGATCGACGCCCTGCACGCGACCCACGGCGTCGACCACATCGACATGCCCTGCACGCCGGCGCGGGTGTGGGCGGCCATGCAGGGACGGCCGGAGCCGCCCCAGTGATGTCCGCCGCCACCAGCCGCCGCGCGCAGGAGCTCGCGGCGGCCGGCGAGGCCTTCGTCACCGCGACCGTCGTGCGCGCCCAGCGCCCCACGAGCGTCGTGGCCGGCGACGTGGCGCTCGTGCTGGCCGACGGCACGATCGAGGGCTTCGTCGGGCGGCGCGTGCGCCGAGCACAGCGTGCGCGCCTACGCGCTGGCGGCGATCGAGGAGCGGCGAGCCGGTGCTGCTGCGCATCCTGCCCTTCGCCGAGGGGGGCGAGCCGCCGGAGGACCGGATCGTGGACGGCGCCGTCACGGTGGAGAACCCGTGCCTGTCGGGAGGGGCGATCGAGGTCTTCCTCGAGCCCGCGCTCTCGGCGCCGCGCGTGCTGGTGGTGGGCGAGACCCCGATCGCGACCGCCGTGGCCCGCATCGGCGCCGAGCTGGGGCTCGACATCGCCACGGCCACCGGCGAGGCCCTCGCCCCCGCGCCGGACGACCTCGCCCTCGTGGTGGCGGCCCACGGCCGTGACGAGGTCGCCGCCCTGCGCCGCGGCGCTGGAGGCGGGCCTCCCGTACGTCGGACTGGTCGCGAGCCGCGCCCGGGGAGACGGCGTGCTGGGCGAGCTGCGCGGCGACGGCGTGGCCGAGGAGCTGCTCCAGCGCATCGACGTGCCGGCGGGGATCGACATCCACGCCCGCACGCCGTCCGAGATCGCCCTCTCCATCCTCGCGCGTGTCGTCGCGGTGCGCCACGCCGACGCGCCCCGGCCGGCTCCGCGACGCGCCCCGGCCGCTGCGCCGCCGGGCACCGCGGTCGACCCCATCTGCGGCATGACCGTCGCCGCGCGTGGCGAGCACGCCGTCACGTCGAGCACGAGGGCGAGACGGTCTACTTCTGCTGCGACGGCTGCATGGCCGCGTTCCAGGCGCGGCATCACCGGCACGCCGACGCCGGCGGGGAGTGACCACCCCGTGACCGGCGCCACGGGCGTGGCCGGCGACGAGGTCCGCGCCCTCGTCCCCGACATCGAGATGCTCGCCCAGCGGCTCGCCGCGGTCGACTACCTCGTGGACGAGGGGCTCGCGACCTCGATGTTCCTCGGTGTGCGGCTACCGCAGCCGCTGCTGCTCGAGGGCGAGGCCGGCGTCGGCAAGACGCAGGCGGCCAAGGCGCTGGCCGCGGTCCTCGACACCCCCCTGGTGCGGCTCCAGTGCTACGAGGGCATCGACGCCGCCGAGGCCCTCTACGAGTGGAACTACCCGCGCCAGCTGCTGGGCATCCGACTCGCCGACGCGCGCGGGGTGGACCTGAGCGAGGAGGACCTGTTCGGTCCCGACTACCTCATCCGGCGTCCCCTCCTGCGCGCGCTCGAGCACCCCGGCCCGCGACCCGCGGTGCTGCTGATCGACGAGATCGACCGCGCCGACGACGACTTCGAGGCCTTCCTCCTCGAGCTGCTCGGCGAGGCGAGCGTGACGATCCCCGAGATCGGGACCATCGTCGCCACCCACCCGCCGATCATCGTCCTCACGTCCAACCGTACGCGCGACCTCCACGACGCGGTCAAGCGGCGGTGCCTCTACCACTGGATCGACTATCCCGACCGACGGCGGGAGGTGGAGATCGTGCGCCGCCGGGTCCCCGCCGCCTCCCAGGCGCTGGCGGTGCAGGTCGCCGACGCGGTGTCGCGCATGCGGGAGAGCGACGTGCAGAAGCCCCCCGGCATCGCCGAGGCCATCGACTGGCTCGCGGCACTCGAGCTGCTCGGCGTCGAGCGGCTGGACGCGGCCGCCGCCGATCGCACCCTCGGTTCGGTCCTCAAGTACGGCGAGGACCAGGACGTGGTCCGCGCCGCCGGGCTCGACGCGCTGGTGTCCAGCCGTGACTGAGCAGCGGCGCGCCCCGGCGTTCGGGGTCGTGACCATCCCGCTCGACCTGCCCGCGGTCGCCGGTGCCTTCGGCCGCCGGCTCCACGAGGCCGGCGTACCGGTCACCCCCGCCCGCGCCGCCGATTTCGCCCGCGCCCTCGACCTGGTGCGCCCGCTCAGCCGGCGGCGCCTGTACGTGACCGCGCGCGCCGCGCTGGTCTCCGACCCCTCCCAGGTGCCCGCGTTCGATCGTGAGTTCCGGGCGGTCTTCGGCGACCCGGCGGCCGAGGTCGACTTCGAGCACGACACCCTGACGCAGCTCGAGGCCGCTCCTCCCGACGCCCGGCAGCCCTCGCCCCGGACCTCCGCGCAGGACGACGCCGCCGTGCGCGAGTCGCGCGACATCTCAGGCGTGGGCCCCTCGGCCGGCGCCGAGGAACCCGGCGCCGACGCGGCCGACGTCCCCCTCGCGATGGCCAGCGACGAGGAGCGGCTCGCGAGCACGAGCTTCGACGCGCTCTCGGCCCTCGAGCTGGCGCAGCTCTACCGGCTGATGTCCCGCCTGCGACTCGTGACCCCCGAGCGCCGCACGCGCCGCTACGAGCGCGCCCGCCACGGCGCGCGGGTGGACATGCGCCGGACGCTCCGGGCCAGCCTGCGCACCGGCGGCGAGCCGGTCCTCCTCGCCCGCCGCCGCCGCCGGGTGGTGCACCGGCGCCTGGTGATGCTGTGCGACATCTCCGGGTCCATGGAGCCCTACACCCGGGCGTACCTCCAGTTCCTGACGTGCGCGGCGGGCAGCGGACGGGGGGCGGAGACCTTCGCCTTCGCGACCCGGCTGACGCGGTTGACGCGCGCCCTCGCCTCGCGGCACCCGGAGCGCGCGATCCGGCGCGCCGCGGCCGCGGCGCCGGACTGGTCCAGCGGCACCCGCATCGGCGACGCGCTCAAGGCCTTCAACGACCGGCACGGCCGCCGGGGCATGGCGCGCGGCGCCGTCGTCGTCATCCTGTCCGACGGCTGGGAGCGGGGCGACCCGGCGATCGTCGGCCGCGAGATGGAGCGCCTCGCGCGTCTGGCCCACCGCATCGTGTGGGTCAACCCGCGCGTCGGCTCCAGCCGCTTCACCGTGAGGGCGGGCGGCATGGTGGCGGCGCTGCCCCACGTGCGACGCCCTCGTGAGCGGGCACAGCTTCGCCGCCCTGGGCGAGGTGGTGGAGGCGATCGGCGCCACATCGTGGGATCGCCCGCCGCCGGCCGCGCCGCCCCCGGCCGCCGAGGAGGACACCTGGGCCAGCGCCACTCCCGTCCCGGGCAGTTCCGTCGCCATGCCGAGCGGCCACGGCCCGAGCAGGGGCAACACCACCCCCGGGTGGGTGACCGATGGCTGAGGCGCCGGTCACGGTGTGCATCTACCCGGGCTGTGAGCGACCGTCCGCGCCCGCCCATCCGCAGGGCGGGCCCCGGCCCGCGTTCTGCGATCTCGAGGAGCACAACGCGCTGACCGCCCACCAGGAGCGCCAGCGCATCGCGTCCACGGCAACGCCCCCGCAAGAAGGAGGGTCCGTAGTGGCCAACGAGGCCTATCGCGCGGTGTTCCTGCGCGTCCACCCCACCGGCAAGATGGTGCTCAGCCTGACCACGGACGCCGACGGCAGAGAGCCCGAGTACGCCCAGCTCGTCGCCGACGAGCTGGGCGTGCCGGCGCTCGACGTGAAGGTCGTCCCCGCCGACACCGACCGCTTCGGCGTCGGGCACGGCTTCAACTCGAGCCCGTCCGACGGCGCGCCGGCGGCGATCGCCACGGCGACCGAGAGGATCCGCGACAAGGCGCGGCTCCTGGCCGCGGTGTCCCTCGACGCCGGGCCGGAGTCGCTCACGTGGTCCAACGGCGCGTGGGTCGCTCGGCGACGGCGGCGACCCGACCCAGGTCAGGACCGTCGAGGACATCGCCCTGTACGCGCATGGCACCGGTGCGCTGCCGCCCGGGCGTCGAAGGGGGGCTCGACGCCCAGGCCGTCTACAGCGACTGAGCCTCCCGCCGGGCGCCCGCGGGCTCAGGCCGCCGGCAGGCGGGCGTCGATGGCGATCGCGACCTCGTCGTTCGACCTTCAGCGTGCCGAACAGCGTCGAGTAGGGCTTGATGCCCCAGTCGCTCTGCGTGATCACCAGGCCGCCGCTGATGCGGCCGTCGCCGTCGACCGCGACGTCGAGCGCGATCGGGCGCGTCCGTGCCGAGGAGCGTCAGCTCACCCTCCACGCGCAGGGTGCCGTCGGACGCCGGCTCCACCCGCGTCGAGCGGAAGGTGATCGGCCGGCGCTTCAGGATCTGATCGTCGATCGTGGTGGAGATCTCGGCCTTGTGCTCGTCGGTGAGCGCCATCATCCCGCCCGTGCCCTCGATCACGCGCAGCGAGCCGCCGTCCACGTCCACGGCGACGGCCGGCGTCGTCGCCGAGCGGTGACCGTGCGCCTCCCACGAGGTGGCGTGGATCAGCAGGTCGTGCCCGGCCTTGGCCGCCGCGCCGTTGCGCCCGGTCCTCAGCGAGAGGGTGCCGTCGTCGGGGCCGAGCCGGTACGTGCCCGCCGGGATCGTCACCGCATGAGCTTATCGTCACGAACGCCGGAGCGGGCAGCCGCTCCCCGACAAAGGACCATTCCATGGCGGTAGTGCTGGAGCACTCCTTCACCACGACGAAGGGCATCGACGAGAGCTACGAGACGATCACCGACCTCGAGCGCACCATTCCGTGCGTCGAGGGCGGCCGGGTCGTCGAGCGCACCGGCCCGGACTCGGTCAGGGCCGAGATCGTGGTGAGCATGGGCGCGATGTCGCTCTCGTTCGCGGGGACCGTGGAGATCACCGAGAAGGACCCGGACGCACACCGCGTGGTGATGACCGTCAAGTCCAAGGAGGCCGGCGGGCCAGGGGTACGCCAACGCGACGGTCGACCTTCGCGCTCACCGACGACGGCGGCACGATCCACACCAACGCCCAGATCACGGGCACCGCCGCGTCGATGGGGGAGGGCATCGTCACCGGGGTGCTCGACGCCATGATCGCCGACTTCGCGTCCAAGGTCGGGAGCGCCTGAACCATGGGCAGCGTCGTCGATGCGCGCGGATCCGGCCCGGCGAGGTCCCCCGCGACGGGGGCACCGCCATCCAGGACGACCCCGCCCGCCCGGTCTTCAGCGGCAACGGTCCGGACGACTACGTCTGCGTGGAGTGCGGCAACGTCCTCGCCGCGTCGATGGACGCGCAGTACATGACCAAGAAGGTGCGCGTGAGTGCGGGCGCTGCCGCACGGTCAACGTCGCGGTGACGGAGCAGCCGGATGCGCCGATCTGCTGAGGCCCGCCGCCGGTCAGCCGCCCGCGAGCCCCGCCAGCGCATCGCGCAGGCGGCGGTAGGCGGCGGCGCCGTCGCCGTCGAGGACCGGGATCCGCACGAGCGGGGGATGGCCCATGGCCGGCGTGGCCAGGTCGCGCAGCGCGTCGTGGTAGGCGCGCTCGCGCGCCACCCCGCCGAAGCCGAATCCCTTGGCCGGCAGGCCGCCCGACAGGGTGTCGGTGCGGCCGCCCAGCCGGCGGCACAGCTCCTCGTGCTCGGCCCGGTCGAAGCCCAGCGCGGCGCCCGGCGGGTAGAGCGCGAACGCGCTCAGGCGGAACGACGTGAAGTGCTCGGGCCCGTCGAGCTGGATCACCGTCCCGGTGGCCGGGTGCACCAGGTCCACCGGCAGCAGCAGGTTCTCGCGCGAGGCCCGCAGCACCGAGACGTCGCCGCCCAGGCGCGCGTGGATGGCGGCGAGCGCCTCGAGCGCCGCGATCACCGGGCCCACGATGGCCGCCTCGCGCCGGGCCTTGGCCACGCGCTCGAGGCCCACGTGGCCCTGCTCGCACAGCCAGTCGAACGTCCGGCTCTCGAGGGCGATGCCGTCGGCGGCCGCCGCCTGCGCGAAGCCGGCCCTGGTGTCGTCGGGGGGCACCGCCCCGATCCTAGTCCGGAGGGCGCCCGGTGACCCGCGCCCTGCGCGGGGCCGCGCTGCCCCTCGCCGCCTCCGCCGCCGCGGCCGCGGCCCTGCTGGCCATCGGCCAGACCGCGTGGGCGCCCCTCCTGCATCACGGCCCGGCCCACGGCTCGGGCCACGCCCACGCCGCCCCGGGCGTCGCGTCGGTCGCCTGGCTGGTCGGGTGGGGGCTGATGGTGGCGGCGATGATGCTGCCGGGCGCCGTGCCCCTGGTGCGCGAGGTCGGGGGCGCGGCGGGCACGCGCGGCGGCGGCCGCCGCGAGCGCGCGTTCGCGGTGGCGGGCTTCCTCGGCGTGTGGGGCGCCTTCGGCTGCGCCGTGCTGGTGGGCGTCGCCCTCGGGCGGGGCGTCGATGCCGGGCTGGTGCTCGTCGCCGCCGGCGCCTACCAGCTGAGCCCGGCCAAGCGCCGCGCCCTGGCCCGCTGCCGCGCCCACGCGCGGCTGCTGCCCCCCGGCTGGGCCGCCGGGCGCGGATCCGTCCGGCGACGCCCTGCGCGCCGGACTCTCCCACGGCGTGGCGAGCGTGGCGTGCTGCGGCCCGCTGATGGCGGCGCTCGCGCTGGCGGGCATGGGCGCGCCGGCGCTGATGCTGGTGGCCGGCGTCGCGATGACCGTCGAGGTGGCCGCGCCGCGCGGCCCCCGCATCACCGCGCCGGTCGGCGCGGCCCTGATCGCCGCCGGCCTGCTCGGCCTGCTCTAGGCCGGGGCGGGGTCGAGGGCCACCTCGAGCACCTGCTCGATGCGGTCGGCCAGCGTGATCCGCATCTCGTCGGCCAGCCCGGGCGGCAGGTCGGCGAGCTGGTCCTCGTTGAGCCGGGGAGGACCACGCCGCCGATGCCGGCCCGGCGCGCGGCGAGGACCTTCTCCTTGACGCCCGCCGATCGGCAGCACCTGACCGGTGAGCGTGATCTCGCCGGTCATCGCCACGTCCTCGCTCACGCGGCCGCCCCGACAGGGCCGACACCAGCGCGGTCACCATCGTGACGCCGGCCGAGGGGCCGTCCTTGGGCACCGCGCCCGGCGGGCACGTGCAGGTGGATGTCGTGCCGCGAGAAGTAGTCGTCGTCCAGGCCGAGCCCCAGCGCGGCCGCCCGCGCGCGCACGTACGAGACGGCGGCCTGGGCCGACTCGCGCATCACGTCGCCGATCTGCCCGGTGACGGTCAGCTTGCCGCCGCCGGGCATCACCATCGCCTCGACGAACAGGATCTCGCCGCCCGCGCCGGTCACGGCCAGCCCGGTCGCGACCCCCGGCTCGCTGGTGCGCCGCTTGACCTCGTTGTGGATGCGCTCCGGGCCCAGGATCTCCCGCGCGATCGCCGCGTCCACCACGACCGCGGTCGTGTCGCCCTCGGCCACCCGCCGGGCCACCCGCCGCGCGATCGCGCCCAGGCGCCGCTCCAGCTGGCGCACGCCGGCCTCGCGCGTGTACTCGCGAGGTGATGGTGCGCGAGGCCCTCGTCGGTGACCTCGAGCGGCCCCGTCGGGCAGGCCCGCGGCCGCGATCTGGCGGGGCAGCAGGTAGCGCCGCGCGATGTGGAGCTTCTCGTCCTCGGTGTAGCCCGAGAGGCGGATCACCTCCATGCGGTCGAGCAGCGGGCCCGGGATCGTCTCGAGCACGTTCGCCGTGCACAGGAACAGCACCCGCGACAGGTCCAGGGGCAGGTCGAGGTAGTGGTCGCGGAAGGTGCCGTTCTGGGCCGGGTCGAGCACCTCGAGCATCGCGGCCGAGGGATCGCCGCGCACGTCGGCGCCCATCTTGTCGATCTCGTCCACCATCAGCACCGGGTTCATCGCGCCGGCGTCGCGGATGGCGCGGACGATCGTGCCCGGCAGCGAGCCGACGTAGGTGCGGCGGTGTCCGCGGATCTCGCTCTCGTCGCGCACGCCGCCCACCGAGATGCGCGCGAAGCGCCGCCCCAGGGCGCGCGCGATCGACTGGCCGAGCGAGGTCTTGCCCACGCCGGGCGGGCCCACGAAGCAGAGGATCGGGCCGGCGGCGTCCGGCTTCAGGCGCGCCACCGCCAGCTGCTCGATGATCCGGTCCTTCACCTTCTCGATGTCGTAGTGGTCCTCGTCGAGGATCGCCCGCGCGCCGCTGCAGGTCGAGGTCGTCCTCGGTGGTCTCGTTCCACGGGATCGACAGGATCCAGTCGAGGTACGTGCGCACCACGCCGTGCTCGGCCGACTCGGCCGGCAGGCGCTCGAGGCGCGCCAGCTCGCGCTCGGCGGCGGCGCGGACCTCCTCGGGCGGGGCGATCTCGGCCAGGCGCTCGCGCAGCTCCTCCACCTCGCGCGCGTCGTCGCCGCCCTCGCCCAGCTCCTCGCGGATGGCCTTGAGCTGCTGGCGCAGGAAGAACTCGCGCTGCGACTTGTCCATGTCCATCTGGACGTCGCTCTGGATCTTCGCGCCCAGCTCGAGCACCTCGAGCTCGCGGTTGCAGAGCACCGTCAGGCGCCGCAGCCGGGCCGCCAGGTCGACCTCCTCCAGCAGCTCCTGGCGCTCCTCCACCGACAGGCGGATCGAGGAGGCGATCAGGTAGGAGAGGGTGGTCGGGTCCTCGAGGTTGGCCACCGCCACCTGGAGCTCGTCGGGCAGGTGGGGCACCAGGTCGATCACGCGCGTGAACACGCTCTGGAGGTTGCGCGCCAGGGCCTCGACCTCGGTGGTGCGCTCGGCGCGGTCGGGCACCTCCTCGACCTCGGCCTCGAGGAAGGGGTCGGTCTGGGTGTACGGGCCCACGCGGATCCGCCGCAGTCCCTGGGCGAGGATGCGGACCGTCCCGTCGGGGACGCGCACCATGCGCTGGATCACGGCGACGGTGCCGATCTCGTGGATCTGGTCCGGTCCGGGCTCGGGAAGCTCCGGGTCGCGGCTCGGTGACCAGGGCCACCATCCGGTCGGGCCGGTTCATCACCTCGTCGATCAGGCGCACCGAGCGCGGCTCGCCCACCGCCAGCGGGGCGACCGCCTCGGGGAAGACCACGGTCTCCTTGAGGGGCAGCACCGGCAGCGTCTCCGGGATGCGGACGTCGCCCTCCTCGGGTCGGCCACCTCCCCGACCTCGAGGACCACGTCCTCCTCGGCCATCAGGAGCCGCCGCGCACGGCGATGTCCACCCGGCGGGTCGGCGGGGCCGGCGCGAGCGGCAGGCAGGATGCGCAGGATGCCGGTCTCGTAGGAGGCCGCGCTGGCCGCCGCGGCGTCCACCGACACCCCCAGCCGCAGGCGGCGCTCGAAGGGCCCCCAGGCGATCTCGGCGTGCTGGTAGACCCGCCGGCCGCCGCCGGCGCGGCGGCGCTCGCCGCGCACCACCAGCACGTCCTCCACCAGGGCCACGTCCACCCGGGCGGGGTCCACCCCGGCGATGTCCAGCTCGACCGTGAGCGAGGGCGGGGGCCCGTCGGTCAGGTACACGTCCACCGGGGCGCGGGCCTCGTTGGAGGCGCCGTGGCGGCCGCCCGGGAACAGGTCGGCGAACAGGCGGTCCACGTCGTCGCGATACATGGCGTGAATCTAGTGGAGCGCGCTCCGGCGCGTCCCGGCCATCAGTCGTACTCCTCGTCCCAGTCGGGGCTCTGCTCCAGCTCGGCGTAGGCGCGCCACTCCCCGATGACGCGCTTTGCGTCCCTGCGGCGCACGTCGGGCCGCGCCCGCGCGATCAGCTCGAGGGCGATCCTGTCCTGGCTCTTTTCGGGCGGCGCGCCGAGCTCGTTCAGCACGGCCCACACCACGTCCTCGTCGAGCCCCGGGCGCTCGGCCAGGATGTAGTCCGCCGCCTCGCCCAGGTCCAGCCCGTCGCTCACCGCGCCGCCCCGGCCGCCCGGTCGAACGTGTCGGCCGTGATGCCCGCGTCCCGCAGCTCGACCTTGCGCACGCGCTCGGTGGGCGTCTTGGGCAGCGACTCCATCACGCGAAGGTACCGCGGCAGGGCGAAGTAGGGCATCCGCTCCTCGCACCAGTCGAGCAGGACCGCCGGGTCGATCTCAGCGCCCTCGCGCGCGACCAGGCACACGAGGATCTCGTCCTCGGCCGAGGCGCCCTCGTCCGCCTTGACGCCGACGGCGGCGGCCTCGAGGACGTCGTCGTGCGAGATGAAGACCGCCTCGACCTCCATCGACGAGACGTTCTCGCCCCGCCGCCGGATGTAGTCCTTGACCCGGTCCAGGAAGTACACGTAGCCCTGGTCGTCCATCCGTCCGAGGTCCCCGGTGTGCAGCTTCAGGTTGCGGAAGTCCTCGGCGGTCTTCTCGGGCATGCCCGCGTAGGCCCTCATGACGATGTTGGGCATCTTCATGTCGACCACGATCTCGCCGGGCGTGTCGGGGGGCACCGGCAGGTCGGTGCCCGGCTGCACGATCGACACCTCGAAGCCGGGGGTCGCCAGCCCGCAGCTGCCCGGGCGGGGGCTGAGGTGGGGCGGGTGGTACGTGACCATGCCCGTCTCGGTCAGCCCGTAGCCCTCGATGAACCGGACGCCGAAGCGCTCCTCGAACGGCTCGTAGATGTCCTTGGGCGCCGGCATGGCCATCACCCGCGTCACCCGGTGGGCGCGGTCCAGCTCGCTGCGGGGGGTGTTCCAGATGAAGTAGTTGATCGCGCTGACCGTGTTGAAGATCGTCGCCTCGGCATCGATCACCTGGCTCCAGAAGCGCGACGAGGAGTAGCGCTCGGCGAACGCCACGCGGGCCCCGGCGATCATCGCCGGGTACGTCGCCAGCACCTGGGCGTTGGAGTGGAACAGCGGCAGGCACGAGAAGAACGTGTCGTCCGCGGTGACCTCGCAGACCTCGTTGTAGGTGCGGCCCGAGAAGTAGTCGGAGGCGTGCTGCTTGATGGCTCCCTTCGAGCGCCCCGTGGTGCCGGAGGTGAACATGATCCGCGCGTCGTCGGTCCACGCGACCTCGACGCCCGGCTCGGCGTCGGGCGCGTCGGCGAACTCCTCGAAGCTCTCCCAGCGCACCCGCGGGTCGGGCCCCTCCCGCTCGCCGGCGGGCACCACCACCACGTGCTCGAGGCAGGGCAGCTCGCCGGCGATCTGCTCGAGCCGGCCGAGGTACGCCTGGCCGATCACCAGGAAGCGCGAGCGCGGCAGGTTGAGGACCCACGACAGGAAGGCGCCGCGGTAGGCCAGGTTGACCGGGCACTGCACGCCGCCGGCCTTCTGGATCCCGAACCAGGTCCAGAAGTTCTCCTCGATGTTGGGCACCAGCGTCGACACCGCCTCGCCCGGGCGACAGGCCGCGGGCGATGAGGGCGTTCGCCACGCGGTTCGCGTGGGCGTTGACCTCGGCGTATCCCCGCCAGGGCCCATCCGAGACGCGCAGGTAGTCGCGGTCGGGCTGCTCCTCTGCGCGGCGGCGCAGGATCGCGGGCAGCACCCAGACCGTCGGGTCCTCGCGCAGGTACCAGTCGGACCATTCGGACATTCCGGCGGAGTAGACCACACCCGGGGGTCAAGAGTCGGGGTGGCGCCGCCGATCCCCTCCACATGGAGACACGCTCCCCCGACGGACCCTGGTTGAACGCTCGCGCCCGCGCGAGCCTCGGCAGGGCCCTGCGCGCCGTCGACGCCCACACCGAGGCGCCCCTGCGCATCCGCGGCCACAACGGCGGCCGCGGTCACGACGTCTTCGACGTCGAGGAGGAGTTCGAGATCGGCGATCGCGGACGGCGCTTCCTGCTGTCGATCGACGCCGAGGCCCACGAGATGATGCTGCTCGCGATGGGCGGCGGACCGGGAGAGACGCGATGACCGCCCCCACGAAGCCGGCCACGGTGGCCGAGGTCCAGACCCTCTGCCAGCGCGTGCGCTCGGCGGGCTCCCCCAACGCCAAGGCGCGCCCGCCGCTGGTCAACGAGTACCGCCGGCTGTCGACCTCGCTCGGCGTCGACGCCGAGGACGTGGAGACCGGGCTCGATCTCCAGCGCGCCGCCGCCGCGCTCCTGCGCGCCGCCGCCCAGGCCGAGGCGGTCGCCGCCCAGTCGCCCGCCGCCAGGCTGCGCCGGGCGGGGCGTCGTAGCTGAGCTTCTCGGGGGTGGTGGGCTTCGGGGCTTTCAGAGCTCTGGGCGTTTCGAAGTTCGGGGCTTCAGGGCTCTGAGCGTTCTGAGCTCTGAGCGTTTCGGAGTTCGGGGTTTCAGAGCTCTGAGCGTCCTTCGTCTCGGAGCTCTGAAAGTCTCCTCTGAGCTGGCCTTTTCGTCTGGCGCCGCGCCTGGCTCCTCACGCGTGCGAGGCCGGGCTCTTGCGGCCCGGCCTGGCCGCGGCAAATGGGCCCTGGCCGGGCCCATGTGCATTCGCTGGCCGCCTGCGGCGGCGAGCTCGTACGGCCGGGCAGAGCCCGGCCGTCTCGTCGCCTTCGGCGACATCGGAGCCAAGCCCGTCCTGCCGGGTATCGCCCGAGGGCGCGCAGCGTCCGACACACGGGCGCCGCCTGCGAGGCGGCGAGGGTCGTGACCTACCCGCGCACATGTCCGGCCCGAAGGGCCGCTGCGCGATGCAAATGCGCCCGACCAAGGGCGCATTTGCGCGTCGAGTCGGCCCGCAAGAGGCCGACTCCACGCCTCGTCGCTTCCCCTTCTCCGCACTCCTCGGAAACGTTCAGAGCTCGGGGCCCGAAGCTCGGAAACGCTCAGAGCTCGGAAACGCCGAAGCTCCGAAGCCTCGAAGCTCGAAGCCCCGAAACACGAAACGCCAGGGCTCGGAATCGCTCAGAGCTCGGCGGCCTCTGTGGTAACCTGCGGCTCGCCCGTCCCCGGACCGGAGTCGTCGACCTGTGGCAACAGGCCAGCGCATCGCAGTGACGATG
Source organism: uncultured Thermoleophilia bacterium (assembly GCA_963806585.1). GTDB lineage: Bacteria > Actinomycetota > Thermoleophilia > Miltoncostaeales > Miltoncostaeaceae > Miltoncostaea. Next base: position 67,882 of record CAWDYN010000004.1, read on the forward strand.
GCTTGCGAGGAGTGCAAGCGTCGGAACTACCAGACAATGAAGAGCAGGCGGAACACCCCGGACCGCATCGAGTTCCGGAAGTTCTGCCGATGGTGCGGGCGCCACACGCCGCACAAGGAAACCCGGTAGCGGCCGCACGCCGCACGGAGCTTTCCTCGAAGGGTCGTAGCTCAACTGGTAGAGCACCGGTCTCCAAAACCGGGGGTTGGGGGTTCGAGTCCCTCCGGCCCTGTAGTCCACGACGAATGATGATGAGCTGACGATGGCGCGGATCCGACCCGCACGAGGGCAGGGATCATCTGGGGACGGCTCCTCGCCGGCTCCGGGCGGTGCCCGCACGCCCGCGTCGCGGCGCAAGCAGCCGCAGGGTCCCAAGAACCCGAAGCCGGCTCCGCAGAGCGGCAAGCGAAAGACCGAGAAGACCGGATCCGTCACCAAGGCCGTCGCCCAGCAGCGGCGCGGCGGCGGCTCCCGCTTCATCAAGGAGGTCATCGCCGAGCTCAAGAAGGTCAGTTGGCCGACGCGCTCCCAGCTCGCCCAATCGACCGCCGTCGTGCTCGTCGTCGTCGCTATCGTCGCGGTCTACCTCGCCGTGTTGGACTCGGTTTTCGACCGGCTCGTTTCCGCGATCTTCTAGCCCAGGGGCGCCGTTGTTTCGCTGGTATGTCATCAACACCTATTCGGGGCACGAGAAGAAGGTGAAGGCCAATCTCGAGCACCGGCTCATCTCCCTCGGTCAGCGTGAGCGCGTCCGCCAGGTCGTGATCCCCACCGAGCAGGTCGTCGAGACCAAGGACGGCGTCAAGGTCCAGACCGAGAAGCGCCGCCTTCCCGGCTACGTCCTGGTCAACATGGACATGACCCCGGACGCCCTCTGGCTCGTCAAGAACACGCCCGGCGTGACCGGCTTCGTCGGCGGCGGCGGGCGCGAGAACGAGCCCGTGCCGCTGACCCAGATCGAGGTCGACCGCCTCCTGAACGTCGCCACCGAGGTGCGCCCCAAGGTGCGGGCCGACTTCACGGTGGGCGAGAGCGTCAAGGTGATCGCCGGCCCGCTGTCCGACTTCACCGGCGAGATCGCCGAGATCAACGCCGAGCAGGGCAGGCTCAAGGTGCTGGTGAGCATCTTCGGGCGCGAGACGCCCGCCGAGCTCTCGTTCGACCAGGTCAAGAAGCTCACGTAATCCATCGGGGCGGTCGCCCCGACACCGCAAACCCGGGGCGACCGCCCCGCGATCGAGGACGTCATGGCGAAGAAGGTCCTGCAGGTCATCAAGCTCCAGATCCCGGCCGGCGCGGCCTCGCCCGCGCCCCCCGTGGGCCCGGCCCTGGGCGGAGCCAGCATCAACATCATGGAGTTCTGCAAGGCGTTCAACGCGCAGACCCAGGCGGGCAACGGCACGATCACCCCGGTCGAGGTGACGGTCTACGAGGACCGCTCGTTCACCTTCATCACCAAGACCCCTCCGGCCGCGGTGCTCATCCGGCAGACCCTCGGCATCGCCAAGGGCAGCGCGGAGCCGCAGAAGGACAAGGTGGCGAACCTGACGCGCGAGCAGCTGCGCCAGATCGCCGAGACGAAGCTGCCCGACCTCAACGCGAACAGCGTGGAGTCGGCCATGACGATCATCGCGGGGACGGCGCGTAGTATGGGCGTGACCGTCGACGCGGAGTAACGAGTCTTTCCAGAAGGAGCACGGCGTGGGCAAGCGCGGTAGGCGCTATCAGCAGGCGAAGTCCGAGATCGACACCGAGCGGGTGTACCACCCGCTGCAGGCGGTCAAGCTCATCAAGGCCCAGGAGCTCACCCGCTTCGACCCGACGGTCGAGGTGCACATGCAGCTGGGCGTCAACGTGCGGCACGCCGACCAGCAGCTGCGCGGAACCATCAGCCTGCCCCACGGCACCGGCAAGGACGTCTCGGTGATCGTCTTCGCCGAGGGCGACAAGGCCCGCGAGGCCGAGGCCGCCGGCGCGGACGTGGTGGGCGGCGACGACCTCGCCAAGCGCATCCAGGAGGGCTTCGACGAGTTCGACGTCGCCATCGCGACGCCGGACATGATGGGCACGGTCGGCAAGCTCGGCCGCATCCTCGGCCCGTCGGGCAAGATGCCCAACCCCAAGAGCGGGACCGTGACGTTCGACGTGGCCAAGGCCGTGTCCGACGTCAAGGCGGGCAAGGTCGAGTACCGCACCGACCGCGCCGGCAACATCCACCTCGGCATCGGCCGGCGGTCCTTCGAGGAGCGCCAGCTCATCGAGAACTACCAGGCGGTGGTCGAGGAGATCGTGCGCGTCAAGCCCGCGTCCGCCAAGGGCAAGTACATCAAGTCGATCACGTTCGCCCAGACCATGGGCCCGGGCGTTCCGGTGGACACCACCCGCACCGCCCCGGCCGACGTACTCGAGGAGCCGGCCGCCTAGAGCGCCACACCGGCACAGACCCGACCGAAGACCCACGGGGGCGGCACGGCCGCCTCAATCCGCCCGACCCGGGCGACCCGTGCGAGGTTGGCGACGAGCGCGGCTCCCCTCGGGGCGCCTCCGTTCCCGCCCGCCCGCAGCGGGCGAGAACAACCGGAGGTGAAGCCCTGAGACGAGAAGAGAAGACCGAGGCCATCGAGGACCTCACCGCCCGGCTGGCCGCGGCGGACACCGTCTTCGCGACGGACTACCGCGGCCTGACCGTCAAGCAGATCTCGGAGCTGCGCACGCGGCTGCGCACGGCGGAGACCGAGTACACCGTCGTGAAGAACACGCTCGCGCGTCGCGCCGCGGCCGACACCGGGCGCGAGGCGCTGCTGCCGTACCTGACCGGTCCCACCGGCATCGCCTGGGTCAGCGGCGATCCGGCGGCGGCGGCCAAGGTGCTCGACCAGTTCGCGGACGAGCACTCGGAGGCGTTCGCGATCAAGGGCGGCCTGCTGGAGGGCGACGACCTTCCGACGGCCGACGTGATGCGCCTCGCGAAGCTCCCGCCCAAGGAGCAGCTCCTGGCCCAGCTGGCCGGAGGCATCGCCGCTCCCATCAGCGGCCTCGCCGGCGGGCTGTCCAACCTGATCGGCGGGCTCGCCCGCACCCTTGCCGCGGTCCAGGCGCAGAAGGACGCCGCCTGAGCGCTCGGCCGCACCCGTCCGAATTTCACGCACGATCACGAAGGAGAAGAGACATGGCGACGACTGAGGAATGGATCGAGGAGCTCAAGGGCATCTCCGTGCTGGAGCTGTCCGAGCGGATCAAGGCGCTCGAGGAGACGTTCGGCGTCACGGCCGCGGCTCCCGTGGCCGCCGCCGCGGCGCCCGCGGCCGACGGTGGCGGTGCCGCCGCGGCCGAGGAGCAGACCGCCTTCACCGTGAGCCTCGACGCCGCCGGCGACAAGAAGATCCAGGTGATCAAGGTCGTCCGCGCGGTGACCGGCCTGGGCCTCAAGGAGGCCAAGGAGCTGGTGGACAACGCGCCGAGCGCCGTCAAGGAGGGCGTCGCCAAGGAGGAGGCCGACCAGGTCAAGGCCCAGCTCGAGGAGGCCGGGGGCGTCGTCAGCGTCTCGTAGCGACCCCGCGCACCCCGATGGTCGCGCGCGGCCGTTCACCCGTCGCGGTGGACGGCCGCGCGTCGTTCTGATTGCTTCACGCGCCGTGAGGGTTCGCGCATTCATCGCCGTGGCCGTCGTGGCGGGCGCGATCCTCGCCCCGTCGGCGTCCGCGGCCCTGATCAGCCAGGGCGGGGTGCGCATCGGCGCCGACGCGCTGTGGAGCCGCGGCGTCCTCGGGCAGGGGCAGACGGTGGCCGTCATCGACAAGGGCTTCACCGGCCTGGACCGCTCGATCGCGCTCGGCGAGCTGCCCCCGCGGGAGGAGATGACCGTTCGCCTGTTCGACCCGGCGACCGGCCTCGACGGCAGCGACGAGCTCGGCCGCCCCAGCGTCCACGGCGTGCGGATGGCCGAGCTGATCCACGACATGGCCCCGCAGGCCCACCTGGTGCTCGTCGCCTACCGCACCATGGAGCAGTTCGCCGAGGCGGCGGCATGGGTCGCCGCCCAGGGCATCCCGATCGCGACCCACTCCAACTCCTTCCTCACGCCCCCCTTCGACGGCACCGGCCCGGCCGCGCGGGCGGTGGACGCCGCCGCCGCAGCCGGCGTGCTCTGGGTGAACTCGGCCGGCAACTTCGCCCAGCGCCACTGGCGCGGTACGGCCCCGGCCACCGGCGTCGTCATCCCGATCGCCCCGAAGCCGGGGGACCCCCTCCTGCTCAGCCTGGCCTGGGCGGCGCCCTCGGTCACCGCGAGCGTCGCCGTCGAGCGGCAGGACGCCGCCGGCGCCTGGGTCGAGGTCCAGCGCAGCGCGCCGGCTTCGCCGATCAACGCCGTCACCGACCTCCTGGTGACCGACGGCGGGGCGTGGCGGCTCGTGGTGCGCCAGGAGTCCGGCCCACCGGTCGCGCTCGACCTGTTCTCGCGGACGGTGGGCTTCGGCGCGGCCGCGGTCGCCGACGGCAGCATCCCGACGCCGGGCGACGCCGCCGGAGCCATCTCGGTGGGCGCGGTCAAGTGGACCGGAACGGCGATCGAGCCCTACTCCTCGAACGGGCGCCCCGGCCAGGGCAAGCCCGACCTGGTCGGTCCGACCTACGTCACCTCGAACCCGGAGTGGCCCGGCACGGCCGGCACCTCGGCCTCCACCCCCCACGTGGCGGGGGCGGCGGCGCTGCTGCGCCAGGCGCGCATGGCGGCCGGCCTGCCCGCCGACAGCGCCACGCTGCGCGCGATCCTGGTGGGCGGGGCCCTCGATCTGGGGCCGCGCGGCTTCGACCCGGCCTTCGGCGCGGGGATGGTGCGCCTCGACACCGACCGGCCCACGGCCGGGGTCCGGATCACCTCCCGGGGGCGGCGGGGGACCAGGGTCGTGGCGGTCCGCGTGCGCGACGCCGGTACGATCCGCCGCGTGCGGATCTCTCTGAACGGGCGCAGCCTCCGGCTGGTCCGGCGGCCGGTGGTGGGCGTGCGCCTGCCGGCGCTGCGGCGCGGCTCCAACCGGCTCGTGGTGAGGGCCGAGGACATGGCCGGCAACGTCCGCACGCGCACGCTGAAGCTCAGGGGCCGGCGCTGAGCCGGGCACGGCTCCTCGCGGTGCTCGGCCTGGCCGCCGCCGCCATCGCCGCGACGGGGGCATCGGCCGCGACCGCCGCGCCGGCGTCGCTGACGGTTGACGCCCGCGCCGGCCAGGTGAGCAAGGCGGCCGCGGGACTGCGGCGCACCGGGCTGCGCGTGCAGCGGCGCGAGGGGCGCCGCCTGCAGGTGGTGGCCGATGCGTCGCGGGTCTCGTCCCTCGAGCGGATCCCGGGGGTCGCCGGCGCCCGCGTCGCCAGCGCCCCCTTCGCCGACGCCGCCGCCGAGACGCAGGGCCTCTGGCGCAGCGGCGCCGACGTGCTCGGCCGGGTCGCCGGGGGCGGCAGGGGCGTGACGATCGCCGTCCTGGACCTGGGCTTCGGCGCCGGGATGGCCCGGCTGCAGGCGCTGGGCGAGCTTCCCCCGCCGGGGCGGATCGAGACGCTCTCGTTCGACGCGGCTCACGGCCTCGCCGGGGCGAACGCCTACGGCAACAGGACCAACCACGGCGAGATCGTGGCCCAGACGGTCTACGACTACGCGCCCGAGGCCCGGTACCTGTTCGTCAACTACCACACCGAGGCCGACTTCCTGGCCGCGACCGAGGCCATCATCGCCCGGCGACCGGACATCGTCGTGCACTCGAACAGCTTCCTCGAGGGTCCCTTCGACGGCACCGGCCCGATGGCGCGCGCCGTCGACCGGGCGGCCGGCGCCGGGATCCTCTGGTTCAACTCGGCGGGCAACTACGGGCTGCTGCACTGGGAGGGCACGTGGGCCGACGCGGACGCCGACGGCGACCTGGACTGGCCCAACGGCGACACGTGGACCTTCACGAGCGGCGCCGGCCAGCCGATCAGCCTCGCCCTCTCCTGGACCTCGCCTCCGGGCGGCGTCCCGACCGACCTGGACCTGATCCTGGAGCGCCAGCAGCCCGACGGCACGTGGGCCCCCGCCATGGGCTCGGTCGATCGCCAGTCGGCCGGGCTGCCGACGGCCGAGCGCATCACCGGCTACGCCCCGTCCATCGAGGGCGTGTACCGACTGCGGGTCGTCCACGTCTCGGGGCCGCCGCCGGACGGGCGCATCACCCTGTTCTCGCGCGAGGTCCGCACCCAGGACATCGGCGGCACGATCGAGGACAGCATCCCCACCCCGGGCGACGCGGCGGGCTCGATCACCGTCGGCGCGGTCGACTGGCGCGGCAACGCCCTCAAGTCGTACTCGTCCCAGGGCCCGACCGACGACGGGCGTCTCAAGCCCGACGTCGTGGCGCCCACCAACACCCAGATCATGGGCCCCAACGGGCTCCGCGCGGTGGGCGGCACCTCCAACTCGGCGCCCAACGCCGCGGGCGCCGCGGCCGTGATGCTCGCGGCCGCCCGCCGGGCGGGCGGCAACCCGTCGGCGGCCGAGATCCGCGGCCAGCTGGACGCCTTGGCGCTCGATCTGGGCCCCCCCGGCCCCGACGTCGCCTACGGGTGGGGGCGCGTGCGCGTGAGCCTCGACCCGCCCCGGATCGGCAGGCTCCGGCCGGCCAGGCTGGCGTCGATCCGCAAGCGCGCGACGGTCAAGTTCACCGGTCTCACGCGCTCGCGGCTGACCTCCTGGACGCTCACGGTTCGACGGTGTGCCCGCGGTCGCGCGTCCCCAGAGGTATCCGCGCGGCATCACCATCGACACGCGCCACCTGGCCCAGGGGTGGCACCTCCTGCGCGCCCAGATCCAGGATGCCCCGGGCAATCTCGGCGCCCGGGAGTGGCCGGTGTTCGTGGACAACACCCGCCCGCGCCTCGTGGTCAGGCGGGTGGTCCAGGCGAAGAAGGCCAGGAAGCGCCGCGCCGTCTCGCTGCTCGTCGGCGCCCTCGACAAGGTCGGCGTGGGCAAGCTCAGGGTCACCGCCACGATCTCGTCGGCCTCCGGCCGGCGCCTGGCCAGGCGCTCGAGCCGGGTCGCGCCCGGGCCGCTGCGACGGGTGCGGCTCGGCCGCCTCGCCGCGGGCCGCTACCGCGTGCGGGTCGACCTCGCGGACCGGGCGGGCAACACCGTCAGGGTGAACCGTCGCATCCTGGTGAGGTGATCGGGTAGAAATCGGGTTGTGCGATCACGCACAATGCGATTCCCGCCCGCGCGGCCGCGCGGGCGGCCGACCCGAACGACGCGTTTCCGACCCCGGAGGATTTCCATGCCGCTCGAGCAGTCCGTGAAGAGCGCTCTGCGCGACAAGGTCTCAACGGCCAACAAGAGCAACGTTGACGCCGTCGCCGACGAAGTGAACGCCGCTCTCGCGGGTCTCGACGCCGACGACAAGGACCACGCCCGGCTCCAGGGCTGGCTCGAGGACCTGTCGGTCGTCAAGGGCGGGGGCGTCCCCGGCAAGTTCTAGCCCCACCCGCATCCGTGGGCGGGCCGCCCGGCGGCCGCGCCCACGGAGGCAGGGCCTCTCAGCGCCCCCGGCGGGACGGCGCCTGCAGCATGCGCTGGAGACGGCGGGTCTCGGCGAGGGCGTTGACCGGCCGCGTGTCGCGGTGGCCCGCCCCGGCCCCTCTGGATGCGCTCCTCGCGCCCCTCGCGCGCCTCGACCCAGCGCTCGTAGGCCGCGATCAGGTCGAGGAGGTTCTCGACCAGTGCGAGCGCGGCGCCCCCGCCGGGATAGGGCTCCCCGTCCAGGAGCAGGGTCCGGCCCTCGGCGATCCAGGCCAGCTCGCCCTCCCCGGGCCGCGCGGCGCGCATCCCGCCGACCGACACGCGCACCGACAGGCCGTGCCACTCGCGCTTCAGGACGCCGGGCTCCACCGCCGGACGGAAGCCGAAGGCGCGCATGCGGCGGCGCTCGTCCGGGGAGCTCCACTGCCGGTGGGTGGCCTCGAGCAGCCCCGGCAGGCGGGCGTCCAGGGGGTTCGTCGCCGGACCCGTCGCCGACCGAGGGGAGAGACGGTGTCGCCATCGGGGCAGTATGCACGACGCGGCGGCGGCTCCGGGCGATCGCGCCGACGCCGGTGCTATGATCGTCCGCCTTGGCCGATGGGTTCTATTGACGGCGCCTGCCCACGCTCAGCAGCCGCTTTTGGTCGCTCGCACAATCGCGAGCCGGGCCATTGATACCCGTGGCCTAGCGGTGATATCGTTCGCCGTTGCGCCCGAGCCGCTTCCGCGGCCCCATGCCGCCGTCCCCCGCCCGCTCTCGTCAGGAGGCCTCGCGACTTGAGCACCCGCCCCGCTGCCCGCGTTCGCCACAACTTCTCCAAGCTGGAGAAGGTCCTCGAGGTTCCCAACCTCATCGACATCCAGCGGTCCTCGTTCGAGTGGTTCATCACCGAGGGTCTCCGCGAGACGATCGACGACATCTCCCCGATCGAGGACTTCACGGGCACGCTCGCCGTGCAGTTCGGCAAGTACACGCTGGGCGGTTGGGAGCCCGGCATGCCCTTCGACCACATCCAGCCGAACGACTCGATCAAGGACTGCCGCGAGAAGGACATCACCTACGCGGCCCCGCTCACGATGGAGGTCGCCTTCATCAACCGGGAGACCGGTGAGATCCGTGAGCAGAAGGTCTTCATGGGCGACCTGCCCCTGATGACCGATTGGGGCACCTACATCATCAACGGCACCGAGCGGGTCGTGGTGACCCAGCTGGTGCGCTCGCCGGGCGCCTACGTGATGGAGCCCAAGGACCGCGAGAAGCAGGTCTTCATCGCGAACCTGATGCCGTCGCGCGGCTCCTGGGTGGAGCTCGAGATCGACAAGAAGGGCCTCGTCCACGTCCGGATCGACCGCAAGCGCAAGCTGCCGGTCACCACCCTCCTGTTCGCGCTCGGCTACACGCGCGACGACGTGGCGAACCTCTTCCGCCACCCCGAGGACCCCGACCGGGTGAACCCGTTCATCCAGGCGACCCTCGACAAGGACGCCACCGAGGGCGACCCGCAGGCCGGCAACGCGCAAGAGCCTCGACGAGATCGCCGTGATCGTGGACGAGATCCACGGGCTCGCGCAGGGCCTGGACGAGAGGCGACCGCCGAGGAGAAGCGCCGGCCATCGAGGCCGAGATCGAGAAGCTCGAGAAGAAGCTCGACGCCCGCTCCGGCGACATCATGCAGCACGCCCTGATCGAGGTCTTCAAGAAGCAGCGCCCCGGCGAGCCGCCGACGGTTCGACAACTCGCGCGCCCTCGTGCGCTCGCTGTTCTTCGACCCCAAGCGCTACGACCTCACCAAGGTCGGCCGCTACAAGCTGGACGCCCGCCTGGGCCTGTCGCTGGGCTCCAGCGTGCGCACGCTCGACCAACCCCCGGTTCACCGGGCGCATCTCGGGGATGACCGACGACCTCGTCGAGCTGATCCGGCGCCTGGTGGCCCTGCCGATCAAGATCGGGCTGCCCGAGGACTCCAAGGACTTCGCCGCCGACCGGCGCGACGATGCCGCGCGACGAGATCGCCGGCGACCTCGACGAGTACGAGCACTTCGGCAACCGGCGCCTGCGCACGGTCGGCGAGCTCATCCAGGAGGCCTTCCGCATCGGCCTCTACCGGATGGAGCGCGTCGTCCGCGAGCGGATGAGCACCGAGGACGTGGACACGATCACGCCCCAGACCATCATCAACATCCGCCCGGTGGTCGCGGCGCTGAAGGAGTTCTTCGGCTCCTCGCAGCTGTCCCAGTTCATGGACCAGACGAACTCGCTGGCGGGCCTCACCCACCGGCGGCGCCTGTCGGCGCTGGGGGCCGGCGGCCTCACCCGCGAGCGCGCCCCCATCGAGGTGCGCGACGTCCACCAGACCCACTACGGGCGCATGTGCCCCATCGAGACGCCGGAGGGCCCGAACATCGGCCTGATCGGCTCGCTGGGCAGCTACGCGACGCTCAACGAGTTCGGGTTCATCCAGACCCCGTACCGGCGCGTGGTCGAACGGCGTCGTGACCCACGACGTCGAGCGCCTGGACGCCACCCAGGAGGAGCACAAGACCATCGCCCAGGCGAACGCCGAGCTGGACGCGAAGAACCGCCTGGTGGGTCCGGTCCTGTGCCGCAAGGGCGGCGAGCCGATCCTCGCCGATCCCTCCGACGTCGAGTACATGGACGTCTCGCCGCAGCAGATCGTGTCGGTGGCGACGGCGCTGATCCCGTTCCTCGAGCACAACGACGCCAACCGGGCCCTCATGGGGGCCAACATGCAGCGCCAGGCGGTCCCGCTGATGATCACCGAGGCCCCGCTGGTGGGCACGGGCATCGAGCGGCGCGCGGCGGTGGACACCGGTGACGTCGTCGTCAGCCGCAGCGGGGGCACGGTGGCGGCGGTGGACGCCGACCACGTGATCGTCGAGGACTCCGCCGGGCGAGCTGGAGCACTACGAGCTGCACAAGTTCACCCGCTCGAACCAGGGCACGCTCATCCACCAGAAGCCGATCGGTCCGCAAGGGGCAGCCGATCGAGCAGGGCGACGTGCTCGCCGACGGCAGCTCGACCGACAACGGCGAGCTGGCGCTGGGCAGCAACATGCTCGTCGCCTTCATGAGCTGGGAGGGCTACAACTTCGAGGACGCGATCATCATCTCGGAGCGCCTGGTGAAGGACGACCTGCTGTCGTCCATCCACATCGAGGCCTACGAGATCGACGCCCGCACCACCAAGCTGGGCGCCGAGGAGATCACCCGCGACATCCCGAACCGCTCCGAGGAGTCCCTCAAGGACCTCGACGAGCGCGGCATCGTGCGCATCGGCGCCGAGGTGATGTCGGGCGACCTGCTGGTGGGCAAGGTCACGCCGAAGGGCGAGACCGAGCTGACCGCCGAGGAGAAGCTGATCCGCGCCATCTTCAAGGAGAAGGCCGGCGAGGTCCGCGACACCTCCCTCAAGGTCCCGCACGGCGAGGGCGGCAAGGTCATCGACGTGAAGGTCTTCGACCGCGAGAGCGGCGACGACCTGTCGCCGGGCGTCAACCAGCTGGTGCGCGTGTACGTCGCCAAGCGCCGCAAGATCGCCGAGGGCGACAAGCTCGCCGGCCGTCACGGCAACAAGGGCGTGATCTCCAAGATCGTCCCCGAGGAGGACATGCCGTTCCTGGAGGACGGCACGTCGATCGACATGATCCTCAACCCGCTGGGCGTGCCGTCGCGCATGAACATCGGGCAGATCCTGGAGACCCACCTGGGCTGGGCCGCCTCCCGCGGCTGGACCGACGGGGCCTACGCGGACGGCGTCAACGGCGGCGAGCCGCCCTCGCGCACCTTCGTGGCCACGCCGGTGTTCGACGGCGCGACCGTGGAGGACGTGGACCGCGTCCTCAAGGACTGGTCGGCGAGCCACCCGGACAACCCGATCGAGATCACCGTGGACGAGAACGACCGCGCCGGCCGTCAGGCCTCGGGCCGCATGAAGCTCTACAACGGCCGCACCGGCGAGCCCTACGAGGGCAAGGTCACCGTGGGCTACATGTACATGCTGAAGCTCCTCCACCTCGTGGACGACAAGATCCACGCCCGCTCCACCGGCCCCTACTCGCTCGTCACCCAGCAGCCGCTGGGCGGCAAGGCGCAGTTCGGCGGCCAGCGGTTCGGGGAGATGGAGGTGTGGGCGCTCGAGGCGTACGGCGCCGCGTACACGCTCCAGGAGATGCTGACCATCAAGAGCGACGACACGGTCGGACGCGTGAAGGCCTACGAGGCGATCGTGAAGGGCGAGAACATCCAGGAGCCCTCGATCCCCGAGAGCTTCAAGGTTCTCCTCAAGGAGATGCAGAGCCTGGGGCTGGACGTGAAGGTCCAGGGCGAGGCGGGGCCGGACTTCTCGGCCCGCGAGGAGGACGACGACCTCCTGCGCGCGGCCGAGGAACTGGGCATCGACCTCTCCGGCGGGCTGGGCGCCGCCGACGAGGACGAGGCACAGGAGGCCGACGGAGCGGACGGGGCGGCGGGCGAGGCCGAGGTCGTGGCCTCCTCCGCGGAGTCGCCCGGCTCCGACGCGACGGAGGTTTAGAGGGGCCCGGGTGGTCCGGCCGCGCAGGGAGCGGCCGGACCACCCGACGACGGTCGGAGTCTTCCGCCGGGCGCGCGCACGAGAGGCGTGGGCCGCGGCAAACGAGAAAGGCGCTTCACGTGATCGACATCAACAACTTCGACTCCATCACGATCGGTCTGGCCTCCTCCAAGCAGATCCGGCAGTGGAGCTCGGGCGAGGTGACCAAGCCCGAGACGATCAACTACCGGACGCTCAAGCCGGAGAAGGACGGGCTCTTCTGCGAGAAGATCTTCGGTCCGACCAAGGACTGGGAGTGCTACTGCGGCAAGTACAAGCGCGTCCGCTACAAGGGGATCATCTGCGAGCGGTGCGGGGTGGAGGTCACGCGGGCCAAGGTGCGCCGTGAGCGCATGGGCCACATCGACCTGGCCGCGCCGGTCAGCCACATCTGGTTCTTCAAGGGCGTCCCGAGCCGCATCGGCTACATGCTCGACATCGCCCCCAAGGAGCTCGAGAAGGTCCTCTACTTCGCCGCCTCGATCGTCACCGAGGTGGACGAGGAGGGCCGCGCGGGCGAGCTGGACCGCCTCCAGGACGAGGTCAACGCCACGATCGAGCAGTTCGGCATGGACAAGGAGGAGCGCCTCCTCGAGCTGAGCGAGCGCCTCGACCGCCGCGTCCAGTGGCTGCGCGAGGGCGAGGCCCCCGGCCTCACCGACGAGGACGAGTACTGGATCGACGACCTCAAGCGCGACCGCACCTCGGAGGACCCCGAGGCGCGCCGCGAGCTGACCGACGCCGACCGCAAGCAGGCCGAGACGGACCTGCGCAAGGAGACCGACGTCGCGCTGAAGGACATCGAGCGCTACACGGAGGAGGCCATCGACCGCCTCACCCGCGCCTGGCTGACCTTCAAGGACCTCAAGCCGCGCCAGATCGAGGCCGACGAGCAGCTCTTCCGCGAGATGAAGGAGCGGTTCGGCTCCCCGCACGGCTTCGCCGACCTCTTCAAGGGCGGCATGGGCGCCGCGGCGATCAAGGAGCTGCTCGGCCAGATCGACCTCGAGGCCGAGACCGAGAGCCTGCGCGAGACCATCCAGACCAGCAAGGGCCAGCGCCAGGCGCGCGCCCTCAAGCGCCTGAAGGTGGCCTCGGCGTTCCGCCGCAGCACCAACCGGCCGGAGTGGATGGTGCTCGAGGCGATCCCGGTCATCCCGCCGGAGCTGCGCCCGATGGTGCAGCTGGACGGCGGCCGCTTCGCCACCAGCGACCTCAACGACCTCTACCGCCGCGTCATCAACCGGAACAACCGCCTCAAGCGGCTCCTGGACCTGGGCGCGCCGGAGATCATCGTCAACAACGAGAAGCGCATGCTGCAGGAGGCCGTTCGACGCGCTGTTCGACAACGGCCGCCGCGGCCGCGCGGTCACCGGCCCCGGCAACCGCCCGCTCAAGTCCCTGTCGGACATGCTCAAGGGCAAGCAGGGCCGCTTCCGCCAGAACCTGCTCGGCAAGCGCGTCGACTACTCGGGCCGCTCGGTCATCGTGGCCGGCCCCGAGCTGCGCCTGCACCAGTGCGGGCTGCCCAAGCTGATGGCGCTCGAGCTCTTCAAGCCGTTCATCATGAGCCGGCTCGTCGAGCGCAAGCAGGTCCAGAACATCAAGGCCGCCAAGAAGCTCGTGGACGCCATGGTGCCCGAGGTCTGGGACGTGCTCGAGGAGGTCATCGGCGAGCACCCGGTGCTGCTCAACCGCGCCCCGACCCTCCACCGCCTGGGCATCCAGGCCTTCGAGCCCGTGCTCGTCGAGGGCAAGGCCATCCAGATCCACCCGCTGGTCTGCACCGCCTTCAACGCCGACTTCGACGGCGACCAGATGGCCGTGCACCTGCCCCTGTCCGTGGAGGCGCAGTCCGAGGCGCGCATCCTGATGCTCTCGGCCAACAACATCCTCTCGCCGGCCAACGGGCGCCCGATCACGGTGCCCAGCCAGGAGATGATCCTCGGGCTCTACTACCTCACCTACGCCCCGGTCCTCAGCGTCCGCAAGAAGGGCGACGAGGGCGAGGGCGCGACGGTCGAGATCGCGGACCTCTGGAACCCCGAGTCGCGCAAGTTCGAGCTCGCGCGCGGCCAGGAGGCCAAGGCCGACGGCGGCGAGTGGTCCAACAAGCCCTTCGGCGACCGGCCGGCCCCGCGCACCTTCGGCGGCGCCGAGAACGTGCTGATCGCGCTCGACCAGCGCGCGGTCGGCCTCCAGGACCTGATCGAGGTCCGCAACGGCGACGGCACCCGGCGCATCACCACGCCCGGCCGCGTCATCTTCAACCACTCGGTCCGCCAGGCCCTGCTCGACGTGGTCGGCGACGCCGAGCTCGAGGCGAGCCCGTTCCCCGAGCGTCACGAGGTCCTCACCAAGCGCCAGACCGCGGACTTCATCGAGGACCTGGTCAACGTCTACGGGGCCACGGCCGTGTCGATGGTGCTCGACTCCTTCAAGGAGCTGGGCTTCCGCCACGCGACCGACTCGGGCCTCACGGTCTCCAAGAACGACATCGTCATCCCGCCGACCAAGGGCGAGATCATCGCCAAGTACGACGCGAAGGTGGACGAGGTCGAGGAGTTCTTCGGTCTCGGCGAGATGAGCCCCGAGGAGCGCCACGAGGAGGTCGTCAAGCTCTGGGAGCAGGCCACCGACGAGGTCGCCGAGGCCATGCAGCAGCACCTCTACCGCCTCAACCCGATCTACATGATGGCCCACTCCGGGGCGCGCGGATCGTTCAAGCAGATCCGTCAGCTCGCCGGCATGCGCGGCTGCATGAACAACCCGAAGGGCGAGACGATCGAGCGCCCGATCAAGAGCAACTTCATGGAGGGGCTCTCGGTCCTCGAGTACTTCATCTCCACCCACGGCGCCCGCAAGGGCCTCGCGGACACCGCCCTCAAGACGGCCGACTCCGGCTACCTCACGCGGCGCCTGGTCGACGTCTCGCAGGACGTGATCGTCCGCGAGCTCGACTGCGGCACCGGCGAGGGCATCGAGGTCGCGGTCTTCCGTGACGACAACGTCCTCAACCCGAGCCTTCCGGGCCGCGTGCTGCTGGGCCCGATCGTCGACCGCCTCACCGGCGAGGTCATCCTCGACCTGCGCCCGGAGGCGGACGAGTCCGACGAGGAGGCGCTGGCCGCCCGGCGGGGCCAGATGATCTCCACCCTCGACGGGCAGCGGCTCGATCGCGAGCTGCGCGCTCCCAACGGCGTCCCGCGCGACGCGGTGGTGTCGGTGCGCTCGCCCGTGAAGTGCCGCAGCGAGGTTGGGATCTGCGCCCGCTGCTACGGGCGCAACCCCGCATCGGGGCGACTCACCGAGCCGGGCGACGCGGTCGGCATCATCGCCGCGCAGTCCATCGGCGAGCCGGGCACCCAGCTCACCATGCGCACCTTCCACACCGGCGGCGTCGCCGGCGCCGACATCACGCACGGCCTGCCGCGCGTCGTCGAGCTGTTCGAGGCCCGCAAGCCCAAGGCCCAGGCGCACATCGCCCCGGTGGACGGCTGGGTGCGGATCACGGACGACGAGACCCGTCCCGGGTCGGCGAACCTCACGATCGTCGAGCCCGAGTACATCGAGCAGGACGACGCGGGCACCGGGGCGACCCGGGCGCCGGTGCGCGAGCACCCGTTCCCGGTCATGCGCCGCACCCAGATCACGGTGGACGACGGCCAGTGGGTCGAGGCCGGCGACCTGCTGTCCGCGGGCTCGGCCTTCCCGGCCGACATCCTCGGCTCCAAGCCGGGGGTGGCCATCGGCGTCCAGGGCACGGTCACGAAGGTGAAGGACGAGGGCAAGGGCTGGCTCCGCGTGGACGTGGAGACCGAGGCCGGCATCTCGCAGCGCTGGCTGCGCCTGCCGACCGATCGCCCGCGCCCGGCCATCGCGGCCGGGGACGAGGTGCTCACCGGGCAGCGCTTCCACGCGCCGGAGGGCAGCCACGACCCCTCGACCAAGACCGAGCTCTACCTGGTCAGCGAGGTGCAGAACGTCTACCGGTCGCAGGGCGTGGACATCAACGACAAGCACATCGAGCTGATCGTGCGCCAGATGCTCCGCAAGGTCCGCGTGGACGATCCGGGCGGCACGCACTTCCTGCACGGCCAGATGGTCGACAAGCCGGTGCTCTACCGCGAGAACGCCCGCGCGGCCGGACGCATCCGCGAGCAGCTGCTCGAGAAGCGGGAGTCCGGCGAGTTCACCGGCGACGACACCGAGATCGACCGCGCCGTCGAGGGCGTCCAGGCCGTGGTCGAGCCGCTCATCCTCGGCATCACCAAGGCCTCGCTCGCCACCGAGTCGTTCCTCTCGGCGGCCTCCTTCCAGGAGACCACCAAGGTGCTGACCGACGCGGCGCTCGAGGGCAAGGTGGACCGTCTGCGCGGCCTCAAGGAGAACGTGATCATCGGCAAGCTGATCCCGGCCGCGACCGGGCTCAAGCGCTACCGCCAGCTCGAGATCGAGGCCGTCCGGCGCGCCCCGGCGCTGCTGGAGTTCGACCTCGACGAGCCGTTCTCGGACGCCGACGACGACGCCCTGCTCAGCATCGGCGACGGCGACGGCGGCACGTACTCCTTCGGTCCGGACCTGGACCGCGAGGAGTAGCTCCGCCGCTCGGCGCGACGTGGTTCCGAAGGGCCCGGGAGACCGGGCCCTTCGTGTTTCCGGGCTTCTGTGTTTTCCGAGCTCTTGGGGGTTTCCGAGCTCTGGGCGTCTCAGAGCTCTGGGCGTCTGCTCTGGGCGTTTCAGAGCTCTGACAGTCTCCTCTGAGGGCCTGATCGTCTGTCGACAGCGCCGGCTCCTCACGCGTGCGAGGCCGGGCTCTTGCGGCCCGGCCTGGCCGCGGCAAATCCACCCTGGCCGGGTGGATTTGCATTCGCTGGCCGCCTGCGGCGGCGAGCTCGTACGGCCGGGCGGAGCCCGGCCGTCTCGTCGCCTGTGGCGACATCGGAGCTGGGCCTGTCCTACCGGGTGGCGCCCATGGCGACGCTGCGCTCGAGCTCGGGGCCCGTGCTTCGGGGCGTTCAGAGCTCTGACAGTCTCCTCTGAGGGCCTGTTCGTCTGCGGCCGCGCCGGCTCCTCACGCGTGCGAGGCCGGGCTCTTGCGGCCCGGCCTGGCCGCGGCAAATCCACCCTGGCCGGGTGGATTTGCATTCGCTGGCCGCCTGCGGCGGCGAGCGTGTACGGCCGGGCGGAGCCCGGCCGTCTCGTCGCCTTCGGCGACATCGGAGCCGGCCTGTCCTACCGGGTATCCCCCGAGACCGCGCAGCATCCGCCACACGGGCGCTGCCCAGCTCGACCCGCTGGGTCTGACCTACCCGCGCACATGTCCGGCCCGAAGGGCCGCTGCGCGATGCAAATGCGCCCGACCAAGGGCGCATTTGCGCGTCGAGTCGGCCCGCAAGAGGCCGACTCCACGCTTGACGCAATTTCCTTCTCCGCACTCCTCGGAAACGTTCAGAGCTCGGGGCCCGAAGCTCGGAAGCGTTCAGAGCCCGGAAACGCCGAAGCACGGAATCCCCCGAAGCTCGAGGCCCCGAAGCTCGGAAAGCCCCGAAGCACGGAATGCCCCGAAGCACGGAATGCCCGAAGCTCGAGGCCCCGAAGCTCGGAATGCCCCGAAGCCTGGAACGCTCACCTGCGGGCCTCGAGGCGCCGCGTGAGGGGGGCGCTCGTGACGCCGTGGGCGACGATCGAGACGCACACCACGACGACGACGGTCCACATCACGACCTCGCCCTCGCGGGCGGACAGGATCCCCGAGCCCAGGGCGGCCGCCGCGTAGTACAGCGATCCCACCCCGCGCACGCCGAACCAGCCGACCCACAGGCGCTCCGGCCCGTCCAGGCCGGACGGCCCCAGCGCCACCAGGCTGGCGAGCGGGCGGATGGCGAGGAGCAGGACCGCCGCCAGCGCCCAGCCCGCGGGGCCGGGGACGCCGAGGCCCGTCAGGGTGACCAGGCTGCCGAGCAGCAGGATCATGGCCAGCTCGAGCACGCGCTCGAGCGTCTCGGCGCCGGCGTGGACCCCGACGTTGTACTCGTGGTCCCGCTCGCGCCGGCGGAAGGCGATGCCGCCGGCGAAGGCGGCCAGGAAGCCGTAGGTCCCCGCGAGCTGGGCCACCCCGTAGATGGCCAGCACCGCCCCGATCGCCGCCCAGCCGTCGAGCTCGGCCGCGACGAGGTCGCGCTCGCGCAGCCGGGTCGCCGCCGCCGAGATCGCCCATCCGCCCGCCGCCCCGATGAGGATGCCGCCCGCGATCGCGTACAGCACGTCAACCGCGAGCCACTCGGCGAGGGAGCCGGCGTCGAGCCCGGCCGCCACCACCAGGCCGAGGTAGAGGAACGGGAACGCGAGGCCGTCGTTGAGGCCGGCCTCGGACGTGAGGGCGAAGCCCGTGGCCCCCTCGTCGCGCTCCCCCGGCGGGCCGACGCCGAGGTCCCCGGCCAGCACCGGGTCGGTCGGGGCCAGGGCGGCGCCGAGGACGATCGCCGCGCCGGCCGACAGGCCCATCGCCACCACCCCGAACGCCGCCACGGCCGCGATCGTGACGGGCATGACCACCACCAGGAGCAGGATCGTGGAGCGCCATCCGCGCAACCCGATGGGCCGGTCGAGGCGCATGCCGGTGGCGAAGAGGGCGACGATGACCGCGAGCTCGGCGAGCCGCTCCACCGCGTCGGCGTCCTCGATCAGGTCGAGCCAGCCGAGGTCGAGCACCGCCGCGCTCACCGCGCCGGCCGCGCCGAGCCCCAGGTAGACGACGCTCGGCGAGAAGGCCCGCGAGCGCTGGTGCGTCAGGGCGACGATGGCGATCAGGACCGCCAGGCCGAGGAAGAGCGCCCCGAGGCCCCAGGTGTCGCCGAGGTCCAGCCCCGGCGCGATCGCCGCGGGACCGGCGAGATCGATCGTCGCGGGCATCCGTCCTACGTACCCCGATCGGGCCCGCCTCCCACACGAGCCTCGAAGCGGGAGGCCCACGCCTTGTCCGCATCCGCGCTGCGGGACGCCACGGATGCGCCGGCGGCCCGCCCGGCGCATCCTCGTGGCGTCCCCAACGAGGAGGCCCGATGCGCGCGCTGGTCGTCTACGAGTCGATGTACGGCAACACCCACGTCGTCGCCGAGAGCATCGCCCGGGGACTGCGCGCGGGCGGGGAGGCCGAGGCGATCCCGGTGGCGGACGCGACCCCCGAGGCGGTCGCGGCGGCGGACCTCCTGGTGGTGGGCGGCCCGACGCACGTCCACGGCATGACCAGCGCGCGTACGCGCCAGGCCGCGCGCGAGGCCGCCGAGAAGCCGGACGCCGACCTCGCGATGGACCCGGACGCCGAGGGCCCGGGGCTGCGCGAGTGGTTCGACGCGCTGGCCCTGCCCGCCGGCCGGCCGGCGGCGGCGTTCGACACGCGCATGCACGGCCCGGCCGTGGTCACCGGCCGCGCCTCGCGCGGCATCGCGAAGCGCCTCGAGCGCCACGGCGCGACGATGGTCGTCCCGGCCGAGAGCTTCCTGGTCGACAAGCGCAACCACCTCGACGCGGAGGAGACCGCGCGCGCCGAGGCCTGGGGGGCCGCGCTGGCCCGCGCCTAGTGTCCTGAGTCGTAGGTCCGTTCGCGGGAACCGCCACGGTATCTGCGACTGGGGGACTCTAGTTCCCGGTGCCGTCCGGGTCGGTGAAGCGGACGTGGATGTGGTCGTCGTGGTCGGGCCAGACCATGACGTTGGGGCCGTGCAGGTCGAGGTTCGGTCCCACGAAGACGTAGGTCGCCCCCGCCGCCAGGAAGCGATCGACCAGCTGCTGGGTGAGCCCGCGGTCGTAGCTGCTCGGATCCACCGCCCGCTCGGCGCCGTCGCGGCGCACCAGGCGCACGTCCACGTCGATCCCGTTCTGATGGGAGGCGTGGCCGACCACCGGGCCGGTGAACGACCCGCCCTGCTCGCGCGAGAGGTCGCCGATCCCGAGGCGCGGCTGGTTGGGGTGGGAGGTCGCCCACCACCGGGCCACCGACCGCACCTCCCGCACCAGCATGGCCGTCCCCCACGTGCGGTCGCGCCCGCCGGGCGGCTCCTGGGTGGCCGGGTTGTAGGTGTAGTAGCCGGGGCCCTCGGACGGCAGGCGGACCCCGCCCTCGAGGCTGCCGGCGTTCGGCGTGCCATGTGCCAGGGAGTCGTGCCACACCACGGCCTCGGGCGGGGGCGCGGGCGGGTCGGCGACCGTGGCGGTCACGATGGCCCGCACGGCGCTGGGCGCGGGCGCGGCCACGGCGGCGGCGAAGGCGGTGGCCCCGCCCCGCCCGCCCTCCATCGCGGCGAGGGGGATGAGGGCCGCGGTGACGGCCAGCAGCGCCATCCAGGTCCAGGGGCGCGGGGCGTGCGCGCGCGGGCGCTGCGCGCGGGCGCCGACCGAGGCCGCGCAGGCCGGGCAGCAGTGCAGCGCCTCTCGGCGCAGTCGTCGGGTTCCCATGGCCCGTCTGACGGTAACACCGGCGGAGCCGATCTCCCTGCAATGCCCGTTGTAGACGCCGCCCCCGGGGCCGACCTCTAGCCTGGGGCCATGGTCGCCGCGATGATCGCCCGCCCGGTGCGCACCATCATCGTCGTGGTGCTGGTGGTGGCGGTCGTCGGCGGCGCATGGTTGTGGAGCCGCGCCGACTCGAGCACCCCCGTCAGCGAGGAGGCGGCGTTGCAGACGCTGCGCGAGGCGGGCGGCACGCGGATGCGGGCCGGGCCGGCGTTCCCGCGGCGGGGGTCTACGCGTATCGCCAGGACGGCTCGGAGCGCGGCGGCGCCGGGCCGCTGAAGGTGTCGCGCGACCTCCCGGACACGGCCCGTCTCGTGGTCACCGCGGCGGCGGGGGGATACGGCCAGGAGCTGGACATGAGCGAGGAGCACATCGAGGGGGTGCGCCTGCGCGTCGGTCCGGACGGCAGCCACGAGGTGTCGCGCCGCACCAAGGTCACCTTCGTCGGGTTCGGGCGCGACGACCGCCGCGCGCTGCACCCGCAGCCGCTGGCGCTGCCGCCCGACCCGCGCCCCGGCCGCACGTGGTCCGGGCGCTACTCGGCCGGCGGCCTTCCGGTGAGCTACCGGAGCGCCGTCCTGCGCCAGGACGCCGTCCTCGTGGAGGGACGCTCGGGAGCCCGCCGCTCGTGATCCGCACGGTGGCCGACACCGGAGGGCCCCACCCGGGCCGGCGCGTCGACGTGGTCTGGTGGTCGCCCCGCCTGTCGCTGCCCCTGAGGTGGGACATCGACATGGAGATCCGCGGCACCTTCAGCCTGACCACGCGGGCCCGGCTCGAGCTGGAGAGCGCCGAGCCCGGCGCGGTAGCCGGGCGGGTGGAGCGCCCCCTGCCGCGCGTGCTAGCCTTCGCACGCCGCTCGCCCGGCACCGTCCTGTTGCGCTCGAAAAAAGGCCGACGTGCCCACGATCAATCAGCTGGTCCGCAAGGGCCGACGTCCAAAGTCCGCCCGCGCCTCGACGCCCGCCCTGCGCGGCGCGCCGCAGAAGCGCGGCGTCTGCACGCGTGTGTACACCACCACTCCGAAGAAGCCGAACTCGGCCCTTCGCAAGGTGGCCCGCGTGCGGCTCGTCAACGGGGTGGAGGTCTCCTCCTACATCCCCGGTGAGGGCCACAACCTCCAGGAGCACTCGGTGGTCCTGGTGCGTGGGGGCCGCGTTCGCGACCTCCCGGGCGTGCGGTACAAGGTGATCCGCGCCGCGCTCGACGCGGCCGGTGTCGCGGACCGCCGCAAGGGCCGGTCGAAGTACGGCGCGAAGACGCCCAAGTAGATGCCTCGTCGCGCAGTCATCACACGTCGTCCGCTCGATCCGGACCCCGTCTACAACAGCGCCCTGGTCACCCAGCTGGTGAACAAGGTCCTGAAGGACGGCAAGAAGTTGACCTCCGAGGGTGTCGTCTACGGGGCGCTCGAGCGCATCCGCGACCGCACCGGCCGCGACCCCGTCGCGGTCATGGAGGAGGCGGTGCGCAACGTCACCCCGGCGCTCGAGGTCAAGTCTCGCCGCGTCGGCGGAGCGACCTACCAGGTGCCGATCGAGGTGGCGCCGCGCCGCGGGCGCACGCTCGCCATCCGGTGGCTGGTCCGCTTCGCGCGGGAGCGCCGCGAGAAGCAGATGAGCGAGCGGCTCGCGAACGAGCTCCTCGACGCTCTGGGCTCGCAGGGGGGCGCCTTCAAGCGCAAGGACGACCTCTACCGCATGGCCCAGGCCAACAAGGCGTTCGCGCACTACCGCTGGTAGGCACACCCCTCGCCTCGGTGTGAGGGGGATGCAGAGGTGGATGGATATTCCCGCGCTCGGCCGCTCATCGGCCGACGCTGCGACTCGGATGAGGTGATCGGGCGTGACGACGACGGCGAAGAAGACTTCTCTCGAGAAGACCCGGAACATCGGGATCATGGCGCACATCGACGCCGGCAAGACCACCACGACCGAGCGGATCCTCTACTACACCGGGCGCACGCACCGGATCGGTGAGGTGCACGACGGCGCGGCCAC
This sequence comes from uncultured Thermoleophilia bacterium, assembly GCA_963806585.1. Classification (GTDB taxonomy): domain Bacteria; phylum Actinomycetota; class Thermoleophilia; order Miltoncostaeales; family Miltoncostaeaceae; genus Miltoncostaea. Next base: position 90,525 of record CAWDYN010000004.1, read on the forward strand.
GATGGACTGGATGGCGCAGGAGCAGGAGCGCGGCATCACGATCACCAGCGCCGCGACCACGTGCTTCTGGCGCGACCACCGCATCAACATCATCGACACCCCGGGCCACGTCGACTTCACGATCGAGGTCGAGCGCAGCCTGCGCGTCCTCGACGGCGCCGTCGCGGTGTTCGACTCGGTTGCGGGCGTCGAGCCCCAGAGCGAGACCGTGTGGCGCCAGGCCGACCGCTACGGCGTCCCGCGCATCGCCTACGTCAACAAGATGGACCGCATCGGCGCCGACTTCGCCGCCGCCGTCCAGACGATGGTCAACCGCCTCGGCGCCAACGCCGTGCCGATCCAGCTGCCGATCGGCCAGGAGGGCGACTTCAACGGCATCGTGGACCTGATCGCGATGAACGCGATCGTCTACAAGGACGACCTGGGCACCGAGTTCGAGGTCACCGAGATCCCGGCCGAGATGGCCGACGAGGCCGCGGTCGCCCGCGAGACCCTCGTGGCCGCCGTCGCCGACCACGACGACGAGCTGGCGGAGATCTACCTCGACGGCGGCGAGATCGAGCGTGACCGCCTGGTCGCCGCCATCCGCGCCGCCGTCCTCGCGATCGCGATCACCCCGGTGCTCTGCGGCTCCTCGTTCAAGAACAAGGGCGTGCAGCCGCTCCTGGACGCGGTCATCGACCTGCTGCCCTCGCCGCTCGACGTGCTCCCCGCCGTCGGCCACGTGCCCGGCACCGACGACGAGGTCACCCGCGCCGCCGATCCCTCGGCGCCGTTCGCGGCCCTCGCGTTCAAGGTGATGAGCGACCCGTTCGTCGGGCGCCTGACCTACCTGCGCGTCTACTCGGGCTCGATCGGCACCGGCTCGAACATCATCAACGCCACCAAGGACCGCAAGGAGCGCCTCGGCCGGCTGCTGATGATGCACGCGAACCACCGCGAGGACGTCGAGAGCGTCTCGGCCGGCGACATCGTGGCGGCCGTGGGCCTCAAGTCCACGACCACCGGCGACACCCTCACCGACTCGGCCGACCCCGTGATCCTGGAGCGCATGACGTTCCCGGAGCCGGTCATCGAGATCGCGATCGAGCCCAAGACCAAGCAGGACCAGGAGAAGCTCGCGACCGCCCTCGGGCGCCTGTCCGACGAGGACCCCACCTTCCGCGTCCACACGGACGAGGAGACGGGCCAGACCCTGATCGCCGGCATGGGCGAGCTGCACCTCGAGATCATCGTGGACCGGCTCATGCGCGAGTTCGGCGTCAACGCCAACGTCGGCCAGCCGCAGGTGGCCTACCGCGAGACCGTGCGCAAGCGCGTCGAGAAGGTCGAGGGCCGCTTCGTGCGCCAGACCGGCGGTCGCGGCCAGTTCGGCCACGTCTACCTGTCGGTCGAGCCCAACGAGGCCGGCGCCGGCTACGTGTTCGAGAGCAAGATCGTCGGCGGCTCCATCCCCAAGGAGTACATCCCGGCGGTCAACCAGGGCATCCGGGAGGCGCTGGAGGGCGGCGTGGTCGCCGGCTTCCCGATCGTGGACGTCAAGGTCCAGCTGGTGAACGGCTCGTACCACGAGGTGGACTCCTCGGAGATCGCCTTCAAGATCGCCGGCTCGATGGCGGTCAAGGAGGCGGCCAAGCGCGCCTCCCCGTGCCTGCTGGAGCCCGTGATGGCCGTCGAGGTCGTGGTGCCGAAGGAGTTCGTGGGCACCGTGGTCGGCGACCTCACCTCCCGCCGCGGCCGCATCGGCGGCATGGAGCCGCGCGGCTCGACGGCGGAGGTGGTCAACGCCCAGGTGCCGCTGTCGCAGATGTTCGGCTACGCGACCTCGGTGCGCTCGGCCACCCAGGGCCGCGCCACCTTCACGATGCAGTTCCACTCCTACCAGGAAGTGCCGAACTCCATCGCCGAGGAGATCCGCCAGAAGGTCGGCGCCTCCGCCTGATCGTCGTGACCGCGGGGGCCGGCGCCCCCGCGGTCACCGGCAGGTGAGTCCCACCCGGCGCGCGTCGCGCGCCCAGCGCTCGGCGTAGCGGATGTACGTCGCGCGCCCCGCGCGGGCGCCGTCGGCGAGCTGCCGCAGCAGGGTCACGTGGTAGCAGTGGTAGGTGCGGTCGGCGAGGTACGAGCGCCACGCGAAGCCGGGCCGGTACAGCATGTAGATGCTCCAGGAGCCGGTGTCGTGGAGCGGCAGGTAGTGGCGCAGCGACTGCTCGCCCCGGATGGCGAGGGCCCGGGCGATCTCGCCGGCCCTCACCGCCCCCGGCGCCCGCGGCCGGCGCCTCGCCTCGGGCGGCCCCAGCGCGAGCGGCCGGGGCCTCGAGCGCAGCAGCGCCACCGAGGAGCGGAGGTTGAGCAGCGTCACCATGAACCCGTTGAGCGCCGCCCCCTGCCACCGGTTGCCGCCGGGGTAGGCGCGCTCCACGTACCAGGGCCGGCTCCGCCGCTCGCCGGCCACCCACACCCGGCTCACGACCCCGCCCCGCGCCACCGAGACGCCGAAGGCGGCCAGGGCCCCGCGCGCGCCGTCGGAGAAGCGCCGCTCGCCGGTGCGGTAGTAGGCGTTCGCCAGCAGGTGCACCAGGCGCCCCTGGGCCATGCCCGACGCGCCGGGGCGGATCGCCGTCGGGCGCTCCGGGACGTCGTAGTACTCCCACAGTACGAAGCGCGCGCGGCCGGCGCGCCGGCGGACGCCGAACGGCAGCAGGACCTCGGCCAGCTCCACCGCCGACAGGTCGTCGTTGAGCCCCTGCCAGCGCCCGGTCGTCGCGACCGGGTTGACGGCGAGCCCGCGGCCCTGCCAGTAGGTCGACAGCACGCCGGTCGGGTCGCGCACGATGACGCGGTCGGACGGCGCGGACCACCGCGAGAACCACCAGGCGTTCACGCGCATCGTCCGCGACACGGTGCGCCGGCGTCCCTCGGGCTGGCCCGAGCGCATGTAGCGGCCGCCCAGCCGGAGCACCCAGCGGATGTCGGCCTGGGTCTCCGATCCGCGCGGAGCCCGGGCGAGCGCGCGCTCCAGCTGGACCCGGGCGGCGCGCCAGTCGGCCGGGAAGTCGCCGGGCGCGATGCGGTAGCCGGGCCGGGCGCCCAGCGCCGGCTGCACCACGGCCAGGGCGGCGAGCGCCACCAGGCCGGTGATCAGGACGCGCCGCATCAGGCCAGCCGCCCCGCGATGAGCTCCGCCGGGTGGATCGCCGCCCGCCCGGTGGTCCGCCGGATCTGCTCACGACAGGAGGTGCCCGCGGCGACCGCCACGTCGGCATCGCGCATCGCCGGCGCCAGCCGGTCGGCGGCGATGCGGCGCGACAGCTCCGGGTGGCGGTGGCCGAAGGCGCCCGCCATGCCGCAGCAGCCGGCGCCGGATCCCCGGGAGGCGATGCCCGAAATCGCCGCGAGCGCCGCCCCGCCCTCGCGCCCCCCGCCGAGGGCGGCCGCGTGGCAGTGCTCGTGCACCACCGCCTCGCGGGCGTCCTCGCGCAGGGGCGGCGCGCCCAGGTCGCCCACCGCGCGCTCGAAGGTCACGGCCGCGTCGGCGACCCAGCGCGCCCGCGGGTCGCCCGGCACCAGGCGCGGCAGGTCGTCGACGAGCATCGACCAGCAGGACGGCTCGAGCACCACGATCGGCCGCCCGGCGAGCGCGTGGGGCGCGAGGCGGTCGAGGGCCCGGCGCGCGCTCGCCCGCGCGGGCCCCACCAGGCCCTGCGACAGCAGCGGGCGGCCGCAGCAGCCGGGATCGACCACGCGCACGTCGGCGCCGCACGCGCCCAGCACGCGCAGGGCGGCGTCGCCGATCCCCGGCTCCAGGTAGCGCGTGAAGGTGTCGGCCATCAGCGCGACCGGGGTGCCGGTGCCGCCCGCGCGCGCGGGCGGTCGCCAGCGGCGCACCGGCACCGGCACCCCGTCGCCGACGACGCGCCCGGCGAGCCCCGCCGCCAGGCGCGCCGCCCGCGGCGCCCGCGATCCCAGCGCCAGCAGGGCGTGGGCGTGGCCGGTGAGGCGGGTGGCCAGGGGCACCCCTCGGGCGCGGTGGCGATGGGCCAGGGCCTCGACCTTGAGGCGCGCCATGTCGACCTGGGCCGGGCACTCCGACGCGCACGCCTTGCAGCCCAGGCACAGGTCGAGTGCCTCGTGCAGGCCGTCGTCGGCGAGGCCCGCCGGGAGCCGGCCCTCGAGCGCCGCGCGCAGGATGGCCGCGCGGCCGCGGGTGGAGTGGCGCTCGTCGCCCAGCGCCTGGAAGCTCGGGCACATGCTCCCGGAGCGCGAGCGGCACGCCCCGTTGGAGTTGCACGCCTCGCCGGCGCGGGCCAGGCCGCCCTCGCCGGCGAAGCTGAGCGCCGTGCGACGTGGGCGGCGCGGGCCGGACGCCGCGATGCGCAGGCCCGCGTCCAGCGGCTCGGCGTCGGTCAGGACGCCCGGGTTGAGCAGCCGCTCGGGGTCGAGGGCGGCCTTGAGCCGCCGGAAGGCGTCGATGGTCCGCGGCGGGTACATCCGGGGCAGCAGCTCGCCGCGCACCCGTCCGTCGCCGTGCTCGCCCGACAGCGAGCCGCCGTTGTCGGCCACCAGGTCGGCGACGTCCTCGGCGATGCGCCTCAGCCGCGCGAGCGCCCCCGGCTCCCGCAGGTCGAGCAGGGGCCGGATGTGGAGGCAGCCGACGCTCGCGTGGCCGTACCAGATCGCCGGAACCCCCTCGCGCTCCAGCACGCGCCTCACCTCGCGCGTGAACGCGGCGAGCCGGGCCGGGGGCACGGCGGGGTCCTCGATGAAGGCCAGCGGACGGGGATCGCCGGCACCGCCGCCGGCCCCCGTCCGCAGGGCGCGGGCGATCCCCGAACGGCGCACGGCCCACACCGCCGCCTGGGCGGCGGGCTCGAGGACCACCCGCGCGCCCGCCAGCGCGGCGAGCCGGTCGTGCACCTCGTCGGCGGCCCCGCTGTGCTCCACCACCAGGATCGCCGCGGCGTCGCCGGCGAAGCCCATCAGCGCGCGGACCGCCGGAGGCCGGTTGGCCGGGTCGAGCAGGGCCCGGTCCATCAGCTCGATGGCCGAGGGTCCCGTCTCGAGCAGGCCGACCACCGCGTCCAGCGCCTCGTCCACCGACGCGAAGGCCAGCAGGGCCAGGCCGCGCCGCTCGGGCCGCCGGATCAGCCCGAGCTCGGCGCGCCGGGTGATGGCGAGCGTGCCCTCGGAGCCGCACAGCAGGCGGGGCCAGTCCGGCGCGTCGCCGGCCAGCGCGTCCAGCGCGTAGCCCGAGACCCTCCGGATCAACGCCGGTGGGCGGGCGGCGCCCGCCAGCGGCCGCGCCGCCTCGAGGGCCGCGGGGGCGGGCGCGCCGCGCCGCAGGGTGGCCCGCGTGCCGTCGGCCAGCGTGACGTCGAGCGCCCGGACGTGGTCGGCCGTCATCCCGTGGACCACCGACCGGGCCCCGGCGGAGTTGTTCGCGATCATGCCCCCGAGCGTCGCCCGGTTGGCGGTGGCGACATCGGCTCCGAACATCAGGCCGTGGGCCGCCGCCGCCCGGTTGAGGTCGTCCAGCACCGCGCCCGGTCCGACCCGCGCGACCCGCCCGTCCGGATCGATCTCGATCGCGGCCAGGGCGGAGCAGTTGACCACCAGCCCGGGGCCGATCGCCTGCCCCGCGAGGCTGGTGCCCGCGCCGCGCATCGTCAGGGGGACCCCGTGCGCGCGACAGGCGGCCATCGCCGCGTCGAGATCGTCGGCGTCGGCGGCCCGGAGGGTGGCCGCCGGCAGGCGCCGGTACAAGCTCGCGTCGGACGCGTAGAGCTCGCGGGAGGCGGGGTCGTCGCGGACCTCTCCGGCCGCCTGGGCGCGGAGTTCCGCGACCAGCTCGGTCGCGTTCACGAGCGGGATGCTACGGTCTGACCGCGTCCGTGCGAGGGGGGCTCAGGCCGATGGCCGTCCGCCTTGCGGGTCGGGGTCCTTTTGCTAATCTACCCCGGCTCTACGGAGCGCCCGGTTTTTCGTGCGCGGCCTTCGGGGCCGCGCGTTTTGTGCCGGGGGGATTTTTCCGTCAGAGGACGCGGCCGCGAGCGGCCGCATCGCAGAGTGCCCAAGGGAGCTATTCGATGGCGAAAGAGAAGTTCGACAGGTCGAAGCCGCACGTCAACGTGGGCACCATCGGTCACGTCGATCATGGCAAGACGACCCTGACGGCCGCCATCACCAAGGTCCTCTCGGAGAAGGGCTCCGGTGGCACCGAGGCCGTCTCGTTCGACTCCATCGACAAGGCACCCGAGGAGCGTGAGCGCGGCATCACGATCGCGACCGCGCACGTGGAGTACGAGACCGAGAACCGCCACTACGCCCACGTCGACTGCCCGGGCCACGCGGACTACATCAAGAACATGATCACCGGCGCCGCCCAGATGGACGGCGCGATCCTGGTGGTCTCCGCCGCCGACGGCCCCATGCCCCAGACGCGCGAGCACATCCTGCTCGCGCGCCAGGTCGGCGTGCCGTCGATCGTCGTGTTCCTCAACAAGGCCGACATGGTGGACGACGAGGAGCTGCTCGAGCTCGTCGAGCTCGAGGTCCGCGAGCTGCTGTCGCTGTACGAGTTCCCCGGCGACGACATCCCGGTGATCAAGGGCTCGGCCCTGAACGCGCTGAACGGCGACGCCGCCGCCGCCGAGGGCATCCTCGAGCTGATGGCCGCGGTCGACGACTACATCGACGTCCCCGAGCGCGACATCGACAAGCCGTTCCTGATGCCGGTGGAGGACGTCTTCACGATCACCGGCCGCGGCACCGTCGCCACCGGCCGCGTCGAGCGCGGCATCATCAAGGTCGGCGAGACCGTCGAGATCGTGGGCATGACCCCCGAGACCGCGAGCACCACGGTCACGGGCGTCGAGATGTTCCGCAAGCTGCTCGACGAGGGTCGCGCCGGCGACAACATCGGCGCCCTCCTGCGCGGCGTGAAGCGCGAGGAGATCCAGCGCGGCCAGGTGCTCGCGGCCCCGAAGTCGATCACCCCTCACACCAAGTTCCAGGCCCGGGTCTACGTCCTGTCCAAGGACGAGGGCGGCCGTCACACGCCGTTCTTCCAGGGCTACCGTCCGCAGTTCTACTTCCGCACGACCGACGTGACCGGGGTCGTCACCCTCCAGGAGGGCGTCGAGATGGTCATGCCGGGCGACAACGCCACCATGGACGTCGAGCTGATCCAGCCGATCGCCATGGAGGAGGGCCTCCGCTTCGCCATTCGCGAGGGGGGCCGCACCGTTGGGGCCGGAGTGGTCGAGAGCATCACCGAGTAAGAGCGGGCTCGTCCCCGACCCCGTCGCCCTCCACACCGGAGGCGGCGGGGTTTTCTTTCCCCACGAAAAGGCGCCGCGAGAGTGCAGCAGAACAAGATCAGGATTCGCCTCAAGGCCTACGATCACGAGCTGATCGACAAGAGCGCGGCCTCGATCGTGGAGACGGCCCAGCGGAGTGGCGCGACCATCTCCGGGCCCGTCCCCCTGCCCACCGAGCGCAACGTCTACTGCGTGATCCGCGGGCCGTTCAAGGACAAGGACTCGCGGGAGCACTTCGAGATCCGCACCCACAAGCGCCTCATCGACATCTACTCGCCGACGCCCAAGACGGTCGACTCGCTCATGCGCCTCGACCTGCCCGCGGGCGTCGACATCGAGATCAAGGCGTAGTCGCGCGATGCCCGTGATCATCGGACGCAAGGTGGGGATGACCCAGATCTTCGGCGAGGACGGCGAGCGCGTGCCGCTCACCGTCATCGAGGCCGGCCCCTGCCATGTCACCCAGGTCAAGACGCAGGACCACGACGGCTACGACGCGGTGCAGCTCGGCTTCGGCGCCATCAAGACCAAGGGGCTCAGCAAGCCGGAGCTCGGCCACCTGAAGAAGGCCGGCGCGCCCCCGGTGCGCCACCTGCACGAGTTCCCCGCGGACGAGTTCGAGGGCGAGCTCTCGATCGGCGACGTGGTCACCGTCGCGCCCTTCGAGCCCGGCCAGATGGTGCGCGTCACGGGCACCTCCAAGGGCAAGGGCTACGCCGGCACCATCAAGCGCCACAACTTCAAGCGCGGACCCAAGAGCCACGGCTCCCACAACATCCGCCAGCCCGGGTCGATCGGCGCCGCCGCCTACCCCGCCCGCGTGTTCAAGGGAATGCGGATGAGCGGCCACATGGGCGCGCGCACCGTCACGCAGCGCGGCCTGCAGATCGTGGACCGGGATCCCGAGCGCAACCTCCTCCTCGTCCGCGGCGCGGTCCCGGGCGGCGTCAACGGCATCGTGATCGTGAGGCCCGAGTGACCACCATCCCCGTCCTCGATGCGCGAGGGCTCGCGATGGGTCGCGGCGAGCTCGCGTCCGCGATCGCGGAGCAGCCCATCAAGCAGCACCTCATCCACGAGACCGTCATCGCCGAGCTGGCCGCGCGCCGCGCGGGGTCGCACTCGACCCTGACCCGCGGCAAGGTCCGGGGCGGCGGCACCAAGCCGTGGCGCCAGAAGGGCACCGGACGGGCCCGCCAGGGCTCGATCCGCGCGCCCCAGTGGACCGGCGGCGGCATCGTCTTCGGCCCGACCCCGCGCAACTACGGCGGCAAGGTCAACCGCAAGGTGCGCCAGCAGGCCTTCCGGGCGGCCCTCCGTGCCCAGGTCGAGCGCGGCTCCGCGGCCCTGCTCGAGCCCACCGGCTGGGAGACGCCCTCGACGAAGGCGGCGGTCGAGTACCTGCGCCAGGCCCCCGACGGCCTCCAGGTGCGTCCGCTCCTGCTCGTCCTGGAGGGCCTCGACTCGGTCGAGGCGCGCTCCTTCCGCAACGTCCCCGGCATCTACGTGCTGGCCGCGTCCGAGCTCGAGACGGTTGACATCGTCGCGGCCCGGGCGATCCTGGTCGAGCGCTCGGCGTGGGAGCGCCTGACCGGCGGCGAGCTCGCCGTCGAGACCGTGTCGCCGGCCCCCAAGGCGAAGCCGGCGCCCAAGAAGAAGGCGCCGCCCAAGCCCACGCCGGTGGTGGTGGAGGAGGCCGAGGAGGCCCCCAAGCCCAAGCGCACCCGCGCCAAGAAGGCGGCTCCGGCCGCCGACGAGGCCCCGGAGCAGGAGTCCGCGGCCGAGGAGGAGCTTGCGGCCGAGGAGCCCGTGGCCGAGGAGGCCCCGGTGGAGGAGTCACCCGCCGAGGAGCCCGTGGCCGAGGAGCCGGAGGCCGAGGCCCCGGAGGCCGACGCTCCGGAGGCCGACGCGCCCGCCGAGGACGCCGAGCCCGAGGACGGTGACACGGCATGACGACGATCCGCGACGACATCAGCCGCGTCATCGTGCGGCCGGTCATCTCCGAGAAGAGCTTCCAGCTCGTCCAGGCGCACAACCAGTACACGTTCCGGGTGCTCGACGGCGCGCACAAGACCGAGATCCGCCAGGCGATCGAGGACCTCTTCGACGTCACGGTGACCGACGTGCGCACCGTCTCCGTCCAGAGCAAGCCCAAGCGGCGCGGCGCCTCGCGCGGCCGCCGCCCGGGGTGGAAGAAGGCCATCGTCGAGCTGCGGCCCGGCGACAAGATCGAGCTCTTCGAGGGGGCCTAGGCGACCATGGGAATCCGCAAGTACAAGCCCACCTCGCCGAGCCGGCGGTTCCTCACCGGCTCGGACTTCGAGGAGGTCACCAAGACCAGCCCCGAGAAGTCGCTGCTCGACAAGATCAGCAAGACGGGCGGTCGCAACAACAACGGGCGCGTCACGAGCCGGCACATCGGTGGCGGTCACAAGCGGCGCTACCGCATCATCGACTTCAAGCGGCGCAAGGACGACGTCCCGGCCAAGGTCGCGGCCATCGAGTACGACCCCAACCGGTCGGCCCGCATCGCGCTGCTCCACTACGCGGACGGCGAGAAGCGCTACATCCTCGCGCCGGGGCGCCTGCGGGTGGGCGACACGGTGATGAGCGGCCCCCGGGCCGACATCAAGCCGGGCAACTCGCTGGCCCTGCGCGACATCCCGACCGGCACGATCATCCACAACATCGAGCTCCAGATCGGCCGCGGCGGCCAGCTGTGCCGCTCGGCCGGCACCGGGGCGCAGCTGATGGCCAAGGAGGGCGACTACGGTACGGTGCGGCTGCCCTCCTCCGAGATGCGGCTGGTCCACCTGGACTGTCGCGCCACGGTGGGCCAGATCGGCAACGCCACCCACGAGAACATCACCATCGGCAAGGCCGGCCGCAGCCGCTGGAAGGGCAAGCGCCCCAAGGTGCGCGGCTCCGCCATGAACCCGGTGGACCACCCGCACGGCGGCGGCGAGGGCAAGAGCAACTCCGGCCGTCACCCGGTGACCCCGTGGGGCAAGCCGACCAACGGCTACCGCACGCGCGCCAAGGGCAAGCAGAGCAGCAAGTACATCGTTCGCGGCCGCAAGCGCGGCAAGCACACCGAGGGACGCTAAGCATGGGTCGCAGCACCAAGAAGGGACCGTTCGTCGATGAGCGCCTCATGAAGCGCATCGAGGACATGAACACCGCCAACGAGAAGCGGATCGTGCGCACCTGGTCGCGTACGTCCACGATCTTCCCGGAGATGGTCGGCCACACGATCGCGATCCACGACGGGCGCAAGCACGTGCCCGTCTTCATCAGCGAGAGCATGGTCGGCCACAAGCTGGGCGAGTTCGCTCCGACGCGCACCTATCGGGGCCACGCCGGCTCCGACCGGACCTCCACGCTGCGCCGATGAGCACCGACGCCCTCGAGGCCCCCCAGGTCGTGCAGTGCCACCGCGAAGTACGTGCGCACGTCGGCCCGCAAGGGCCGGCTCGTCGCGGACCTCGTGCGCGGCAAGTCGGTCGCGGACGCCCAGGCGATCCTCGCCTTCAGCCCCCGCGCTGCGGCCGTGCCGATGAGCAAGGTGCTGCAGTCGGCCATCGCCAACGCGGACCACAACCACGGCCTGGACGCTCGCGAGCTGCGTCCTGACAGCGCGTCACGGTTGACGAGGGGCCGACGATCAAGCGGTTCCGTCCGCGCGCCCAGGGCCGCGCGACGCCGATCATGAAGCGCACGTGCCACATCACCATCGGCCTCGCCGAGAACGGAAGCTAGGAACATGGGACAGAAGATCAACCCCACGGGCTTCCGCCTCGGCGTCCTCAACGGGTGGCGGAGCAACTGGTTCACGGAGCGCGACTTCGCGAAGTACCTCGACGAGGACCGCGTCGTCCGCAACCACATCACGGGCAAGCTGAGCCACGCCGGCCTGTCGTCGATCCACCTCAAGAAGGACCAGACCAAGCTCACGGTCGACATCTTCACCGCCCGCCCGGGCATCGTGATCGGCAAGAGCGGCTCCGAGGTCGACGCGCTGCGCCGCGAGCTGAACCGGCTCACCGGCAAGCAGATCCAGGTGAACATCAACGAGATCAAGCGCCCGGAGCTCGACGCCAAGCTGGTCGCCCAGTCGATCGCCGAGCAGCTCGAGAACCGCGTCAGCTTCCGCCGCGCCATGAAGCGCGCCCTCACGTCCGCCATGCGCTCCGGCGCACAGGGCGTCAAGGTGCAGTGCGGCGGCCGCCTGGGCGGCACGGAGATGTCGCGCTCCGAGCACTACTCGCGACGGCCGCGTGCCGCTGCACACGCTGCGCGCGGACATCGACTACGGCTTCCACGAGGCCAAGACCACCTTCGGCCGCATCGGCGTCAAGGTGCTGGATCAACAAGGGCGAGGTCCTGCCCGAGGGCGTCACGGACAGCCGCGGCCGCACCGACATGGAGCGCGGCGCCCGCCGCCGCGCCGCCCGCGCCGTGACCGTCGCCCCGGCGGCGGCGGCGACCGGCGCGAGCGCTCGGGCGACTCCTCGGGTTCGGGGGGCGGCTCCTGATGCTGATGCCCAAGCGCACCAAGCACCGCAAGCACCACCGCGGGCGCCGTCGCGGCCTCACCAAGGGCAACGAGGTGATCCACTTCGGCGAGTTCGGCCTCAAGGCGCTCGAGCCGGCGTCGATCACCAACCGTCAGATCGAGGCGGCCCGTATCGCCATGACCCGCCGCATCAAGCGCGGCGGCAAGGTCTGGATCAACATCTTCCCGCAGCTGCCCGTGACCAAGAAGCCGGCCGAAACCCGCATGGGCTCGGGCAAGGGCTCGCCCGAGGGCTGGGTGGCCGTGGTCAAGCCGGGACGGATCATGTTCGAGCTGGCCGGCGTGCCGGAGCCGCTGGCGCGCGACGCCATGCGCCTCGCCGCGAACAAGCTCCCGATCCGCTGCAAGTTCGTCACCCGTGAGGATGGTTATGGGCGTGAAGGCCACAGAGATCAGAGACCTGTCCGACGACGAGCTGTCGCGGACAGCTCGGTGTCGCCCGCGAAGCGCACTTCAACCTGCGCTTCCAGCACGCGTCGGGCTCGCTCGAGCGCACTCCGAGCTGTCCGCTCGCAGGCGCGAGATCGCCCGCTGCTGACCGTCGCGCGCGAGAGGGAGCTCGCTAGGCATGAGCGCCGCAGCACGCACACCCCAGGAGTCGGTCGCCGGCGCGCAAGAGCCGTCAGGGCCTCGTGGTCTCCGCCGGGCGGCGACAAGACCATCACCGTGCGCATGGAGACGCTCGCGCGCCCACCCGGTCTACGGCAAGACCGTCCGCAGCTCCTCCAAGCTCCACGCGCACGACGAGCGCAACGAGGCCGCCGAGGGCGACCTGGTGCGCGTCGTCGAGTGCCGGCCGCTGTCGCGCCAGAAGCGCTGGCGCCTGGTCGAGATCATCGAGAAGGCCCGTTAGTGATCCAGGTCGAGACACGCCTGCGGGTGGCGGACAACACCGGTGCCCGGGAGATCCTGTGCATCCGCATCATGGGCGGCTCGCGCCGCCGCTCCGCGTCGCGTCGGCGACGTGATCGTCGGCACCGTCAAGCAGGCCGTGCCCGAACGGCGGCGATCAAGAAGGGCGACGTCGTGCGGGCGGTCATCGTGCGCACCAAGAAGGAGCACGGCCGCGGCGACGGCACCTTCATCGCGTTCGACGAGAACGCCGCGGTGCATCATCGACAACGCCCAGAACCCGCGCGGCACGCGCATCTTCGGCCCGGTCGCCCGCGAGCTGCGCGAGAAGAACTTCATGAAGATCATCAGCCTCGCGCCGGAGGTGCTCTAGCCATGCCGGCACGGATCCGCAAGGGCGACACGCGTGGTGCTCCTGTCCGGCAAGGACAAGGGCAAGACCGGGCATCGTGCTCGAGGTGCGACCCGCCGAGCAGCGCGTCCTGGTCGAGGGCCTCAACATCATGAAGCGGCACACCAAGCCGCGCCCGCCGAACGACCCGGGCGGCGTGATCGAGAAGCCCGCGCCCGATCCACATCTCGAACGTGTCGCTGATCGACCCGCACGGACAACCGTCCGACCCGGGTGCGGCATCGAGGAGATCGACGGAAAGCGCGTGCGCGTCGCCGCACGCTCAGGGGAGAAGCTGGACTGATGGCCGACGAGACGAAGACACACCGTGAGGGCGACCGACGCGCCCGCCTCAAGGCAACCTACGAGAACGAGATCCGGCCGAAGCTCCAGGAGGAGTTCGGCTACCGCTCCCCGATGCAGCACCCGAGGCTCGAGAAGATCACGCTCAGCATGGGCGTCGGCGAGGCCAAGACCAACAGCAAGGCGCTCGACGAGGCCGTGGAGCAGCTGGCGATCATCGCCGGCCAGCGCCCGGTCGTCACCCGCGCCCGCAAGTCGATCGCCCAGTTCAAGCTCCGCGAGGGCATGGCGATCGGCGGCAAGGTCACGCTGCGCGGCAACCGGATGTGGGAGTTCCTCGACCGCCTGACGTCGGTCGCGCTGCCCCGGATCCGCGACTTCCGCGGCATCAACCCGGACGGCTTCGACGGCCGCGGCAACTACAATCTCGGCCTGCGCGAGCAGACCATCTTCCCCGAGATCGACTACGACAGCGTGGACGCGGTTCGCGGCCTCAACGTCACCATCACGACCACGGCCGGCACCGACGAGGAAGGGCGGGCGCTGCTGCGCCACCTCGGACATGCCGTTCCGTGCGGAGGGATACACGGCCGAGGAGCGGGCAGCCCGCCGCCGGCGCAAGCAGAAGAAGTACGGCCGCGGCCGTCGCTAGAGGAGAAACGTGGCAAAGACCAGCCTTCGGGTGAAGGCGTCCCGTACGCCGAAGTACCCGACCCAGCAGTACACGCGCTGCCACAGCTGCGGCCGCTCCCGGGCGGTCTTCCGCAAGTTCGGCCTGTGCCGGATCTGCCTGCGCCAGTCCGCCCACGCCGGGCGTGATCCCCGGCATGACCAAGAGCAGCTGGTAGGGGCCGCCGATGCTGACCGACCCCATCGCGGACATGCTCACGCGCATCCGCAACGCGAACACCGCCCTGCACGACGACGTCGAGATGCCCGGCAGCACGCTCAAGGCCGCCGTCGCCGACGTGCTCAAGGAGCAGGGCTACATCGCCGACTACGAGCTGCGCGACGGCCGCGTCGGCACCGACCTCGTGGTCAAGCTCAAGTACAGCCGCGACCGCCGCCGCGTCATCAGCGGCATCAAGCGCGTCTCCAAGCCGGGCCGGCGCGTCTACGTTGACCGGACGTCGATCCCGAAGCGTGCTGGGCGGCATGGGCATCGCGGTCCTCTCGACGTCGCAGGGCGTCATCACCGGGCACGAGGCCCGTCGCCGAGGCATCGGCGGCGAGGTCATCTGCTCGGTGTGGTGAGAGAGGAGACCGGACACATGAGCCGCATCGGACGCGCGCCGATCCCCATCCCGGATGGGGTCTCGGTTAACATCACCGGCCAGAAGGTCGTCGTGACCGGCCCCCAAGGGAGAGCTGCGCCACACCGTCGTGGAGCCCATCAGGATCAAGCCAGGAGGACGGCTCGCTCGTCGTCACCCGGCCGACCGACCGCGGGCCGCATCGGGCGCTCCACGGCCTGTCGCGCTCGCTCGTGGCCAACATGGTCGAGGGCGTCAGCACGGGCTTCGAGCGCCAGCTCGAGATCGTCGGCGTCGGCTACCGCGCGCAGCTCAAGGGCGCCGCCCTCGAGCTGGCGGTCGGGCTACTCGCACCCTGTTACCATCGAGCCCCCCGAGGGGATCGCCTTCGAGGTGCCGGCGCCCGACGCAGGTCGTGGTGCGGGGCATCGACAAGCAGGCGGTCGGCGAGGTCGCCGCCCAGATCCGCGCGGTGCGCCCGCCCGAGCCCTACAAGGGCAAGGGCATCCGCTACGCGGGCGAGGACGTCCGTCGCAAGGTCGGTAAGCGAGCATGAGCCTCAGCACCTGGAGGCGACGCCTCCGCCGCCACCGCCGCATCCGCGGCAGCGTCGTCGGCACGGCCGAGCGGCCGCGCCTGCGCGGTCGCCGCGCTCGAACAAGCGCATCTACGCGCAGGTCATCGACGACGACCGCGGTCACACGCTGGCGGCGGCCGGCTCGCACGAGGCCGCGCTCGCGATCTCTGACCAAGGGGGAGGCGGCGGCCGAGGTCGGCAAGCTCCTGGCCGAGCGGGCCAAGCAGGCCGGCATCGAGCCAGGTCGTGTTCGACCGCGGCGGCTACAAGTACCACGGGCGCGTGAAGTCGCTCGCCGACGGGGCCCGCGAGGGCGGGCTCGAGTTCTAGTCGAGAGGGTGAGCGCGCGTGGCTGAGGTACGCCGAGGGGCAAAGATCAATCCGGACGGGCTCGAGCTCAACGAGCGGGTCGTCCAGGTCAACCGCGTCGCGAAGGTCGTCAAGGGCGGCCGGCGCTTCTCGTTCTCCGCGCTCGTCGTGGTCGGGAACGAGGTCGACACGGTCGGCGTCGGTCACGGCAAGGCCAAGGAGGTCCCCGTGGCGATCCAGAAGGCCGTCGAGGACGCCAAGAAGAACCTCTTCCGCGTGCCCAAGTACCGGACCACGATCACGCACCAGGTGCTCGGCCGCTCGGGCGCGGGCAAGGTGTTCATGAAGCCGGCCTCCGAGGGTACCGGCGTGATCGCCGGCGGCGGCGTGCGCGCCGTGCTGGAGCTCGCCGGCATCCGCGACATCCTCACCAAGTCGCTCGGCACCAGCAACCCGGTCAACCTCGTCGCGGCGACGGTCGCCGGCCTCAAGGACCTGCGCCGCCCCGAGGAGGTCGCCGCCCTGCGCGACAAGACGGTCGCCGAGGTGCTGTCGGCATCGCGTCCGGCTCGGGCGCTCCCGCCACCGAGCCCGTCGGCCGCCGCGGCGCCGGCGGTGCCGAATGACCCGCCTCGCGATCACCCAGGTGCGGTCGCAGATCGGGACCCAGCAGCGCCACCGCGGCACGCTCCGCGCGCTCGGCCTCGGCCGCATCGGCCAGACCGTCGAGCACGAGGACTCCCCCAGCTGCAGGGAATGCTCCGAATGGTGGCCCGCCTCGTCCGTGTGGAGAACGCCTCGAATGGCTGAGAACACCGAGATCCCCGAGAGCGCGCCGGAGGACATCCGGCTCGACAAGCTGGCCCCCCGGCCGGGCGCCAAGCGCCCCGTAAGCGCGTCGGCCGCGGCATCGGCTCGGGCACCGGCAAGACCTCCGGGCGCGGCCAGAAGGGCCTCGGCTCGCGGGCCGGCGGCGGCGTGCGCCCCGGGCTACCAGGGCGGCCAGATGCCGGTCTACATGCAGCAGGGCAAGCTGCGCGGCTCCAACCGCAAGATGTCGATGCCGATGGGCCCGTTCCGGACCCACTCGGTGCCGGTCAACGTCGGCCGCCTGTCGGTGTTCGACGCCGGCGCCACGGTCGATCCGGAGGCGCTGGCCGCGAAGGGGCTGGTCAAGAACAACGCGAACCGCGACTGGCCGGTCAAGATCCTCGCCTCGGGCGAGATCGACCGCGCGCTGACCGTCGCGGGCGCACGCCGTGTCCGCCGCGGCGCGCCAGAAGATCGAGGCGGCGGGTGGAACCGTGGAGATCATCGGCGAGGCCGGCACGACCGAGTAGGTAGGGATGCTCAAGTCCATCCTCACCTCGCTTCGATCGGCGGATCTTCGCAAGAAGCTCCTCTTCACCGCCTTCATCCTGGCGGTGTACCGCTTCGGCTCCTACGTGCCGACGCCGGGCGTCAACCTCGACGCCCTCCAGGCGGCGATCGACCAGCGCGGCAGCCGGCTGCTCGACTTCCTCAACCTGTTCGCCGGCGGCGCGCTGACGCGCTTCGCGGTCTTCGCGCTCGGGATCATGCCGTACATCACGGCGAGCATCATCCTGCAGCTGATGACCGTGGTGATCCCCTCCCTGGAGCGCCTCCAGAAGGAGGGCGAGTCGCGGCCAGCAGAAGATCACCCAGTACACGCGGTACTTCACCGTGGTCCTGGCCCTGCTGCAGTCGACCGCGTACGTCCTGTACTTCCGCTCCCAGGACGCCCTGCCCGGCTTCAGCCCCGGCCGCTTCTACCTGATCGTGCTCTCGGTCACGACGGGCACGGTGCTGCTGATGTGGCTCGGCGAGCTCATCACCCAGCGCGGGCGTGGGCAACGGCATCTCGCTCCTGATCTTCGCCAGCATCGTCGCGTCGATCCCCGACGCGGTGGACGGCTGGCTCACCCTGCCGCCGGTGTCGCAGGTCCTGATCCTGGCGATCGCGCTCACGGTGGTCGTGGCGGTCGTGTTCATCAACGAGGGCCAGCGCCGGATCCCGATCCAGTACGCCAAGCGCGTGGTCGGGCGCCGCATGACCTCGGGCGGGACGACCTACATGCCGCTGCGCGTGAACATGGCCGGGGTGATCCCCGTCATCTTCGCCTCGTCGGTGGTGATCCTGCCGCCGACGCTGGCCGAGCTGGCGGGCCGCGGGTCCGTGTTCCAGGACATCTCCGACTTCCTGGCCCCGGGCTCCTGGTACTACATCATCTTCGAGGCCCTGCTGATCATCCTGTTCACCTACTTCTACACCGCGGTCCAGTTCAACCCGGTGGAGCAGGCGGACAACCTCAAGAAGTACGGCGGCTTCATCCCGGGCGTGCGCCCGGGCCGTCCCACGGCGGTCTACCTCGACCGGGTGCTCACCCGGCTGACGCTGCCGGGGGCGATCTACCTCGCCATCATCGCGGAGCTGCCGAACATCATCTTCCGCTACCTCCCCGAGACCAACGTGTTCTTCGGGGTGCTCGGAGGGACGTCGATCCTGATCGTCGTGGGCGTCGCCCTCGACACCATGCGCCAGATGGAGGCCCAGCTCATGATGCGCTCGTATGAAGGGTTCCTGAGATAGCCCGGCTGATCCTCCTCGGCCCGCCCGGGGCCGGGAAGGGCACGCAGGCCGAGCGCCTGCGTGACGAGTACCACCTTCAGCACCTCGCCACCGGCGACCTGCTGCGCGCCGCCGTGGCCGCCGACACCGAGCTGGGTCGCGAGGCCAAGCGCTACATGAACGCGGGCGAGCTGGTGCCCGACGCGGTGGTCGTGGGCATGATCCGCGAGCGCCTCTCCGAGAACCCCTCGGGGAGCTTCCTGCTCGACGGCTTCCCGCGCTCGGTTCCGCAGGCCGACGCGCTCGACCGGATGCTGACCGACCTGGACTACCCGCTCGACGGCGTGATCTCGATCGCCGTGCCCAACGACGAGCTGGTGCGCCGGCTCGCCGGGCGCTGGATCTGCCGCCGCTGCGGCCGCTCCTTCCACGAGGTGTTCAACCCGTACGACGACTCGCCCTGTCCCGAGGGCGACGGCACCGAGCGATGCGATCTCTACCAGCGCGACGACGACAAGGCCGAGACGGTCATGAACCGCCTGTCGGTCTACGCCGAGCAGACCGCCCCGCTGATCGACTACTACCGCTCACGCCAGCTCCTGCGCGAGGTGGACGGCGAGCGGACCCCGGACGAGGTCTATGCCCAGATCGTCACGCACATCCCGCCGCCGCCCGCCTAGGAGGTCGGCGGTGGCGTCGCACTCGCGCGGGCCGGTCCCGAAGACCCCCGCGGAGCTCGACGCGATGGCCGCCGCCGGCGAGGTCCTGGCCCGCTGCCACGACCTGATGGCCGCCGAGGTGGCGGTCGGCGTGACCACCGCGCACCTGGACGCGATCGCCGAGGAGTTCATCCTCTCCGAGGGCGCCGTGCCGGCCTTCAAGGGCTACCCCGGCGTCACCCCCTTCCCGGCGTCGATCTGCCCGTCGGTCAACGACCAGGTGGTGCACGCGATCCCCGGTCCGTACGCCCTGCGCGACGGCGACGTGCTGTCGCTCGACGCCGGCGTGGTGCTCGACGGCTGGGTGGCGGACGCGGCCCGCACGTACCCGGTGGGGCAGGTGTCGCCCATCGCGGCCCGGCTCATCGAGTTGACCCGCGTCTCGCTGGAGCGCGGCATCGCCGCGGCGGTGCCGGGCAACCACGTCGGCGACATCGGCCACGCGATCCAGGCCGAGATCGAGGCGGCCGGCTTCGCGGTGGTGCAGAGCCTGGTGGGCCACGGCGTCGGCCGCTCGATGCACGAGGAGCCCCAGGTGCCCAACTTCGGCCGCCCCGGCGCCGGGCCGGAGCTGCACGAGGGCTACGTGATCGCGATCGAGCCGATGGTCAACGCCGGTCGCCACGAGGTGGTCCTCTCGGACGACGGCTGGGCCATCACCACCAAGGACGGCAGCCTCTCCGCCCACTGGGAGCACACGGTGGCGGTGACCGCCGACGGGCCGAGGATCCTCACCCTGACCTGACGGCTAGGTGCACGCGGGGACCCGGTCGGGTTAGGGTCGCGCGGATGCGTGCCGTCCTCCGCCATGTATTGCTCGCCGGCCTCGTGCTCGGCGTGGCCTCGTCCGCCCAGGCGGCGACGATCCCGGTCACCACGACCGCGGACGTGGTCGCCCAGGACGGGCAATGCTCGCTGCGCGAGGCGCTGTTCGCGTCGCGCAGCGATCAGGCAACGCAGGGATGCCCGGCCGGCACCTCGGGGTTGGACGAGATTCGGCTGCCGGCAGGCACTCTGGTCATGGCCGCGGCCACGGCGGGCCCCCTCGACGACCTGAGCGGCGACTTCGACACCGGGCCGCTCAACGCGGTGCGCATCGTGGGCGCGGGCATGGGCACGACGATCATCGACGCGGCGGGCGTCGACCGGGGCTTCCGCGTGTACCCGGGCGCCAGCCTGACCCTTCAGGACCTCACAGTACGGGGCGGCCACTCCGCCGTCGGGGGCAACGGAGGTGCGGTCTTCAACCAGGGGTCGCTCGTCGCGGTGCGCGTGAGCTTCGAGGGCAACTCGGCCGGAGCGGCGACCGAGCCCCTCGAGGGCGGAGGGAGCGGCGGTGCGATCTGGAGCGGCGGGCCGGCGAACCTCAGCGTCCTGATCGCCGAGAGCGTCTTCCGCGGCAACGCGGCGGGGGCGGGCGGGAATGGAGCCGTCACGGGCTCGAACTCGCTCTCGGGCGGCGGGTTCGGCGGTAGCGGCGGCGCGATCATGATCGAGTCAGGGGTCGCCGAGGTGTCCGCCACGACGTTCGTCGGCAACAGGGCGGGCGACGGCGGTGCCGGGATCAGGAGCGGCGGCGGCGCGGTCTCCGAGGGCCCTGGCGGCGACGGCGGTGCGATCGCGGTGGCCGACCCGGCGAGCGCGAGCGTGACCAACACCACCTTCACCGGGAACGCTGCCGGGGGCACGGGAGCGAGTCCGTTCCCCGACAACCGGCGCGGCGGCGAGGGCGGCGCGGCGGCGGCCGAGTCCGGTGCGAGCCTGCGCATCTCATGGTCGACGTTCGCCGGCAACTCCCTCGGCCCGCTGTCGCCGGCCGGTGCCCCTCGAGCGGTCGCGGGCGGCCAGCTGAGCGCGTCGGTCGTGGCGGACGCCGCTCCCGCGTGCCGCCTGTCGGCCCCGGCCTCCCTCGCGAGCGTGGTCCTGCCCGGCGACCGCAGCTGTGCCGGGCCCCAGATCGAGGGAGATCCGCGCCTTGGTGCACTGGCGGCCAATGGCGGCTCCACGCCGACCCTGCTTCCCGGCGCCGGCAGCGTCGCGATCGACGCGCTCGGCGCCGGCCCCTGCCCGGGGACCGATCAGCGCGGCCTGCCGCGCCCGGCCCTCGGGGGCTGCGACGCCGGGGCCGTTGAGGTCCAGCCCGCCCCGCCCGCCCCGCCCGCCGCCGCCCCCGTCGCCAAGAAGACCCTCAGTCCCAGCGCCTTGGCCTCCCTGCGGCGCATCACCGGCGTCACCCTCTCGCGCACCGCCTTCCGCATCAAGGGCCGCAAGAAGGGCACCACCCTCCGCGTGCGCCTCAGCGCCGCCTCGCGCATCGTCCTGACCGTGACCAAGCCGGCCCAGGGCCGGCGCTCCAAGGGCACGTGCGTCGCCCCCACACGCAGGCTCTCGAAGGCCCGCAAGTGCACTCGCCAGGCGCCCCTCACGGGCAGCATCTCGAAGGCCGGCAAGGCCGGCCTCAACACGATCGCCTTCTCGGGCAAGCTGCGCGGCAGGGCCCTCGCCCCGGGCCGCTACACCTTCGTCCTGACCCTTCCCAAGCTCGGCGCCGCCAAGCCGGTCGTGGCCACCAAGGGCTTCCGCGTCCTGCCCTGAAAAGGGCGCGGTGCGCGTGCTAACATCCCGGACCGCCCGCGGGAGAGATCCCGTGGGTTCGCCCGCGCTCAGCGTCGTCCCGGAATCGTCCGGCCGACCGGTTCCAGGGGATGAGTCGTGAAGGTCCGTGCATCGGTGAAGCCAATCTGCGAGAAGTGCCGTGTCATCAAGCGTCACGGCAAGCTCCTCGTGATCTGCCAGAACGCCCGCCACAAGCAGGTGCAGGGCTGATGGCGCGCATCGCCGGCGTCAACATCCCGCGCGAGAAGCGCATCGAGATCGGGCTCACGTACGTCTACGGCATCGGCCGTCCCACGGCCAACAAGGTGCTGGAGGCGACGGGCATCAATCGCGACACCTACGTGCGGGACCTCACCGAGGAAGAGGTGGGGCGCCTGCGCGACGTCATCGAGAAGACGCTCATCGTCGAGGGTGACCTGCGGCGCGAGCGCTCGAACGACATGAAGCGGCTGATGGAGATCGGCTGCTACCGCGGCCTGCGCCACCGGCGCGGCCTCCCCGTGCGCGGGCAGCGCACCAAGACGAACGCCCGGACGCGCAAGGGCCCCAAGCGCACCGTCGGCAAGCAGCGCAAGGGCTAGGACCGAGATCCCCGAACAGGACTGAGGAGCGCGTTGGCACGCCAGAAGGTGACCCGTGGCCGTACCCGTCGTCGCACGCGGAAGAACATCCCCGTCGGCAACGCCCACATCAAGACGTCGTTCAACAACACGATCGTCACGCTGACCGACAAGCAGGGCAACGTGATCGCGTGGGAGACCGCGGGCTCGGCCGGCTTCAAGGGCTCGCGCAAGAGCACGCCCTTCGCCGCCCAGGTGACCGCCGACTCGGCGGCCCGCAAGGGCATGGAGCACGGCCTCCAGAAGGTCGACGTCTACGTCAAGGGCCCGGGCTCCGGCCGCGAGACGGCCATCCGCTCGCTCCAGGCCGCCGGCATCGAGGTCGCCTCGGTGACCGACGTCTCGCCCGTGCCCCACAACGGCTGCCGTCCGCGCAAGCGGCGGAGGGTCTAGGCATGGCGCGCTACACCGGACCGGCCATCAAGCAGTCGCGCCGCGAGGGCATCGCCCTCACGGACAAGGCGCCAGAAGTACCTCGACCGGCGCCCGTACCCGCCCGGCGAGCACGGCCGCGGCCGCATCCGCCAGAGCGAGTACCTGCTCCAGCTGCGCGAGAAGCAGAAGACGCGCCGCTTCTACGGCGTGCTCGAGAAGCAGTTCCGCCGCTACTACGAGAAGGCCAACCGCCAGCAGGGCATCACCGGCGAGAACCTCCTGCGGATGCTCGAGATGCGCCTCGACAACGTCGTGTACCGCCTCGGCTTCGCGGCCACCCGCCGCCAGTCGCGCCAGCTCGTGAACCACGGCCACTTCCGGGTCAACGGCAAGAAGGTCGACATCCCGAGCTACCAGGTGAAGGTCGGACGACATCATCACCGTCAAGCAGGGCTCGAGCGCCGAGCCGGTGATCCGCGCCGCGACCGAGCTGGTCGCCTCCGTGGCCCCCTGGCTCCAGGCCGACTACGACGCCCTCAACGGCAAGGTCCTGAAGGCTCCCGAGCGTTCGGAGATCGACACCCCCGTGAGCGAGCAGCTCATCGTGGAGCTCTACTCGAAGTAACGGCCCGGCCGGTTGCGATGGCACCGCCCGTGACGCGCGGGTGGCCGCCGATGCGACGGCCAACGGACCGCGTCAGTACCACGATCCGGCGACGCGCCGGAGAACAGGAAGTCACACGTGCTGGACATCCAGACGCCCCGCATGACCTACGAGCCCGTCGAGCGACACGCTCGGCCGGTTCGAGGTCGAGCCGCTCGACCGCGGCTTCGGCCACACCTTCGGCAACAGCCTGCGCCGCGTGCTGCTGTCGTCCCTCGAGGGCGCGGCGGTCACCTCCGTCCGCATCGAGGGCGTGCAGCACGAGTTCACCACCATCCCCGGCCTGCGCGAGGACGTCACCGACGTCATCCTCAACCTGCGCGAGCTGGTCGCCCGCCTCCACGGCGAGGTCGGCGAGATCGAGGTGGAGCTCTCGAAGGTCGGCCCCGGCCCGGTCACGGCCGGCGACATCTCGGCGCCCGCGGACCTCGAGATCCTCAACCCGGACCTCGAGATCGGCAACCTCGAGGCCGGCGCCCGCCTCGACATGATCCTGATGATCTCGCGCGGCCGCGGCTACGTCCCCGCCGAGCTCAACAAGGGCCCGGGCACCACGATCGGCGTCATCCCGGTCGACTCCAACTTCTCGCCGGTCCTGCGGGTGCGCTACGAGATCAGCCCGGCGCGCGTGGGCCAGCGCACCGACTACGACAAGCTCCTGCTGGAGATCGAGACCGACGGCAGCGTCGACCCGCGCGGGGCGATGTCCGAGGCCGCCGAGACGCTCATCGGGCGCCTGGCGATCTTCGCCGACCCGGACAGCACGAAGCTGATCGGCGAGACGGCGGTCGAGGAGCCGCCGCCCGGCGGCGGCATGCACGACATCATGATCGAGGAGCTCGAGCTGGGCGTGCGCTCCTACAACTGCCTCAAGCGCGTGGGCGTCGAGACCATCGGCGACCTGATCTCGAAGACGGAGGCCGAGCTGTCGGCCATCCCGAACTTCGGCAAGAAGAGCATCGAAGAGGTCAAGGAGAACCTCGCCGCGCACGGCCTCGGCCTGCGCAGCGACGAGGACTAGATCCTCACCCGACCAGGAGACCGCCGTGCGTCACCGTAACCAAGGACCCAAGCTCAACCGGAGCCCCTCCCACCGCAAGGCGATGGGCGCCAATCTGGCCACGGCCCTGCTGACGCACGGGCGCATCCAGACCACCGAGACCAAGGCGCGCCTCGCGCGCGGGATCGCCGAGAAGGCGATCACGCTGGCGAAGGAGAACACGCTCCACTCGCGCCGGCAGGCGATCGCGCTGCTGCGCAACAAGGACGTGACCTACCGCCTGTTCGACGTGATCGGGCCGGCGTTCTCCGATGTCCAGGGCGGCTACACGCGCGTGCTGAAGCTCGGCCCGCGCCAGGGTGACGCCGCGCCGATGGTGCTCCTCGAGCTCTCCAAGGAGATCGAGGTCCCGGCCGCGCGCTAGTCGGTGCCCGCGGCCGGGCGGGTCCTCCGCCTCGACCTGGAGTACGACGGGGCGGGCTTCTCCGGCTGGGCCGCCCAGCCGGGGTTGCGCACCGTCGAGGGCGTGCTGGCGGCCGCGCTGGCCACCCTGCTGCGCGAGCCGGTCGACGTGGTCGTGGCGGGCCGCACGGACGCCGGGGTCCACGCCTCCGGCCAGGTCGCCAGCGTGGCGACCACGGCCGAGCTGCCCGCGGCGCGCGTCCTGCGCGGCCTGGCCGGCCTGCTGCCGCCCGACGTGTCGGTGCGGGCGGTCGCCGACGCCCCACCGGGCTTCGACGCCCGCCGCGACGCCACCGCGCGCCGCTACCAGTACCGCATCCTGCCCGGGCCGCCGTCGGCCCTGCGCCGGGGGCGCGTGCTGCACCACCCCGGCCCGCTGGACGCGGCGGCGATGGACGCCGCCGCCGCCCTGATGGTGGGCCGGCACGACTTCCGCGCGTTCACCCCCACGCGCACCGAGCACGTCTTCTTCCACCGCACGCTCTCGCGGTGCGCGGTGGAGCGGCGGGGAGACGAGCTGGTGCTGGTCGTGGAGGCCGACGCCTTCCTGCGCCACATGGTGCGGGTCGCGGCCGGCACGCTGCTGCTGGTGGGCAGGGGCGCCTGGCCGCCGGCCCGTGTGGGCGCCCTCCTGCGCGGCGCGCCGCGCGGCGCCGCGGGCCCCACCGCCCCGGCCCACCCCCTCACCCTCGTGGGCGTCCGTTACCGACCGGAGCCGGGGGCAGCCGCTACCCTTGGAGACCGGTGACCCACATCCTCGTCACGAACGACGACGGCGTTGACTCCCCCGGACTGCTCGCGCTCAAGCGGGCGCTGGAGCCCCTCGGGAAGGTCAGCGTCATCGCCCCCGACTCCAACCGCAGCGCCATCGGCCGCGGCATCACCATCCACCACCCCCTCCACGTCGAGGAGGTGCGACTGGAGGACGGCTCCACCGCGTTCGCCACCGACGGCACGCCGGTGGACTGCGTGCGCTTCGGGACGCTGGGCCTGGTGGAGGGCCCGCCGCCCGACATCATCGTGAGCGGCATCAACCTGGGCGTGAACCTGGGCGACGACGTGACCTACTCCGGCACCGTGGCCGCGGCGCTGGAGGGGATCCTGCTCGGCTGTCCGGCGATCGCGGTCTCGGCCCAGGCGACCGACCTCGACGCCGACCAGTGGGACGGCTCGGCCTACGACTACCGGGCGGCCGCCGACTTCACGGCGCGGCTGGTGCCACGCGTCCTCGAGGGGGCGATCTCGCCGCGCGTCCTGCTCAACGTCAACGCGCCCGGCCTGCCGCCCGAGGGGGTGCGGGGCGCGCGCATCACGCGCCTGGGGCGGCGCATCTACCGCGACGAGCTGGTGCTCGAGGCCACCGAGGGCCTCCGTCGCCGCTTCACCATCTACGGCAAGAGCGCCTCCTACCAGCGCGAGGAGGGCACCGACTTCGCGGCGATCGAGGCCGGCGAGATCTCGGTGACCCCGATGCACTTCGACCTGACCGACATCGACGAGATGGGCAACCTGGAGCGCATGCGGGTGGCCGACCTGCTGCCCGAGGGCCCGCTCACGAGGGGCGCGTGACGCGGCTTCGATCCGATCCTCCTCGACCTGGACGGGACGGTCATCGACTCGGTGGCCCTCATCCGCGAGTCGCACCGCCACGCGGTGAGGACCGTCCTGGGCGAGGACTGGCCCGACGAGCGCCTGGTGGCCAACGTCGGACGGCCCCTGCTCGAGCAGATGGCCGTGTTCGCGCCCGATCGCGCCGACGAGCTCTACGGCGTCTACCGCGAGTGGAACCACGCCAACACCGCCCACCTGCTGGAGCAGTACGAGGGCATCGCCGAGGTCCTCACCGAGCTGCGCGCGGCCGGGCGGCGCCTGGGCATCGTCACGTCCAAGAGCCACGACGCCGTCGACCTCGCCTGGGGCGTGCTGCCGCACCTGCGCGAGCTGTTCGACGTCGTGATCGGGGCCGAGGACACCGCGATCCACAAGCCCGACCCCACGCCGGTGCGCGAGGCCCTCGCGCGCCTGGGCGCGGGCCCGGAGGGGGCCTGCTACGTGGGGGACGCGCCCTTCGACCTGCGCGCCGGGCGCGCGGCCGGGGTGGCCACGGTCGCCGTGACCTGGGGCTTCTTCTCTCCGGCCGACCTGATCGCCGAGGGCCCCGATATCGTCGTGGACACGCCCGCCGAGCTCCTGCGGACGTGCCTCGAGGGTCTCTAGGGCGATCGGCGTGAGCACCCCGGCCGAGCGGATCGCCGAGCTCCAGCGCGCTGCTCGACGAGGCCAACCACCGCTACTACGTGCTCGACCAGCCCACCGTCGAGGACATCACCTACGACGACTGGATGCGCGAGCTGGAGGCCCTCGAGGCCGCGCACCCCGAGCTGGTGAGCCCCGATTCGCCCACCCAGCGCGTCGGCGCCGCCCTGTCCGGGCGCTTCCCCCCGGTCGAGCACCGCCGCCCGATGCTGAGCCTGGCCAACGCGCGCGGCACCGACGAGCTCGACGCCTGGTACCGGCGCGCCCGCTCGGTGATGGAGCAGGAGGGGCTGGGCGCCCGCGAGGTGCGCTTCGTGGTCGAGCCCAAGATCGACGGGCTCGCGATCGCGCTGATCTACGAGGACGGGCGGTTCGTCTCGGGCGCCACCCGGGGAGACGGCGTCGTCGGCGAGGACGTCACCGCCAACCTGCGGACGATCCGCGCCATCCCGACCCGGCTGCGGATGCCCGACGGCGTCGCCCCGCCGCCGGTGGTGGAGGTGCGCGGCGAGGTGTACCTGCCGCTGGCCGCCTTCGCCGAGCTCAACGAATCGCGGGCCGAGCAGGGCCTGCCGACCTTCGCCAACCCGCGCAACTCGGCGGCCGGCAGCCTGCGCCAGCTGGACCCCGCCGCTCACCGCCGGGCGCCCCCTGTCGATCTGGTGCTACGGCATCGGGCACAGCGAGGGCCTGGACCTGACGACCCACTCGGCCGCCCTGGGCTGGCTGCGCGAGGCGGGCCTGCGGGTGAATCCCGACGTGGCGGTCCTCGATGACATCGAGGCCGTGAAGGTCGAGTGCGCGCGCTGGCAGGAGCGCCGCGGGGAGGTCGACTTCGACATCGACGGCGCCGTCGTCAAGATCGACGAGATCGCGGTGCAGGAGCGCCTGGGGGCGGTGGGGCGCGCCCCGCGCTGGGCCATCGCGTACAAGTTCCCGCCCACCACGGCCGTGACCACGCTGCGCGACATCATGGTGAGCGTGGGTCGCACCGGCGCCCTGGTGCCCTTCGCGGTGCTGGAGCCGGTCTCCGTGGGGGGCGCCACGGTGCGCCTGTCGACCCTGCACAACCAGGAGGACGTGGCCCGCAAGGGCCTGCTGATCGGCGACCGGGTCATCGTGCAGCGGGCGGGCGACGTGATCCCCCAGGTGGTGGGCCCGCTCACCCAGGAGCGCACCGGCGACGAGACGCCGTTCGCCATGCCCGAGCGCTGCCCGGTGTGCGACACGCCGGTCGTGCAGCCCCCCGGCGAGGTCCAGATGCGCTGCCCCAACCGCTCGTGCCCGGCCCAGATCCAGCAGGCCATCGACCACTTCGCCTCACGGGGCGCGATGGACATCGAGGGCCTCGGCGAGAAGACCGTCCAGCGCTTCTTCGACGAGGGCCTCGTCCGCAGCTTCGCCGACATCTACGACCTGCACCTGCACCGCGAGCGGCTCGTCGCCCTGGACGGGTTCAAGGACGTCTCCGTGGACAACCTGCTGGCCGCGATCGAGGAGTCCAAGAAGCGGCCGTGGTCGCGCCTGCTCTACGGGCTGGGCATCCGCCACGTGGGTGACGTCACCGCCGAGGCGCTGGTCGCCGTCACCCCCTCCCTCGACGCGCTGCTCGAGGCCGACGCCCAGGTGCTGGCCGGGGCCGACGGCGTGGGGCCGGTGGTCGCCGAGTCGGTGCGCGAGTTCCTGTCGTCACAGGCCAACCGCGAGCAGCTTGAGCGGCTGCGCCGGGCCGGCCTCACGACCGTCGGGGACGCCCCGGCGCCCGCCTCCGACGGCCCGCTGACGGGGCTCAGCGTGGTCGTGACCGGCGGGCTCGACGCGCTCTCGCGCGACGACGCCAAGCGCGCCATCGCCGCGGCCGGCGGCAAGATGACCGGCTCGGTGAGCGCGTCCACCGCGTTCGTCGTGACCGGCGCCGACCCGGGCTCCAAGCTGCAGAAGGCGGCGGCCGCGGGCGTCCCGGTGGTCGACGAGCAGGCCTTCCTCGCGATCCTGGCGGGCGCCGCGCCCCCGCCGGAGCGGGCGGCCGACTAGTTCGAGGCCCCCGCCGGTCCTCGACGCCGGCGGCCAGCAGGGTCACCACCCGGTCCTGGGTGGCCTTGGCCCCCCCGATGTCGCCCGTGTTCATCAGCATCGCGAACGCGTACCGCTGCCCGTGGCGGCTGACCACGCGGCCGGCCAGGGCGCTGACGTTGTTGATGTAGCCGGTCTTGGCGCGCACCCTCTTGGTGGCGACGCCGCTCGTGAAGCGGTGCACGAGGGTGCCCTGGCCGCCCCGCGCGAGGCTTCTGATGAGGGGCGCCCCCCAGGCCGGCTCGGCGTCGGCGGCGGCGATCAGCCGCACCAGGGACGCCGCCGCGACGCGGTTCGAGCGCGAGAGCCCGGAGCCGTCGGCGAGGGTGTCCTTCGCGGTCAGGATGCCCTTCTGCTGCAGCAGCGAGTGGGTGCGCGCGACGCCGGCGGCGGTGGTGCCGGTGCCGACGCCGTAGGCGCCCACGTCCTTGGCGAGCGTCTCGGCGATGAAGTTGTCGCTCTCGTGGTTCATCTCGCGCAGGATGGCGGGCAGGCGAGGGGAGACCGCGGCGCCCAGCGGGCGGGCCGTGCGCGGGGCGACGCCGGTCGTGAGGCCGCCGCGCTGCGCAACGCCGTTGGCCGCGAGCGACGCCCGGAGCCGCTGCACCGCGGCGAGCGGCGGGCTGGACACGTAGGCGGAGCGCGTCTCGCCGCTGTAGTCCTGGTTGGTCGCCAGCGCCGACAGCGGCGACGCGTAGGCCGAGTAGTACGACGGCCAGGTCGGCGCGGTGCGCCGCCGGTCGAACAGGCTCTCGTCGGCGATGAGCGGCCCGCGGATGCGGCGGACGCCGAGCCGGCGCGTCTCCCGGGCCATCCGGGCCATGGGCGTCGAGACGCCCGACAGGTAGTTGCGCGCGTACGTGCGCGTCGCCAGCAGCGGGTCGCCGGCGCCCTTCAGGTAGACCTTGCCCGTGAGGGTGCCGTTGACGATCCGGGCGCCCGGAGCGGCCAGCAGCTCCGTGCGGAAGCGAAAGGCGGGCCCCATCTGCAGCAGCGACCCGGCGCTCGTGACCAGCTTCATCGTCGAGGCGGGGATGCGGGGCGTGCCGGCGCGGTAGGAGGCGACCGGCTGGGGGGTCCGGGAGCCGTCGAGCCGCCACACCAGGACGGACGTGCTCGGATTGGAGGCGGACCAGGCGGAGACGACCCTCTGCGTCTGCCCCGCCGCGAGGGCGGTCGGGGCACCGACCCCGGCGGCCACGACGACGGCGGCCAACGCCGCCATCGCCCGCCTCCGGGGCCGGGGGTTCGCCCCTACGCCGTGGCCGTCAGGAGTACCTGGGCCTCGTCGGGCAGCCGGTGGCCGGCGGCCGTGACCGATCTCACGAACAGGGTCTTGTCGATCCGGCCGTTGTAGATGGGGACCGACGTCTCGACGCACATGCGCACGACCTGCTTCTTGGCAAGTCCCAACGCCTCGGACAACTCGTCCGGGGTGAGGTGGTTGGCCATGAAGACCTCCTCGTTGGCATCTCGACCCGCTCACTCGCCAGCCGGTGGACTCGTGGCTGGGTGCGGGTCACGGCGAACCGGGTGCTCGTCAGGCCCTGAGGCCGAGGGTTCGCGTGTCCATGTTCCATGGGTTATCGACCCGCGGGAGCACATTGTCAACCACCGTATCCGCTCGGTGCGGACGTCACCAATGGACCGGGCCGGCGCCGCCGGTCTCAGGCGGCGGCGTCCAGCGCGGCGATCTCGTCGCCGGAGAGCCGCATCGAGACGGCGCCCATGAGCTCGCCGACCTGCTCGACCGACGTGGCGCTCGCGACCGCCGAGGTGAGTCCCGGCTGGGCCATGATCCAGGCCAGCGCGACCTGCGCCGGGGTGGCGCCGTCGCCGTGGGCGGCGGCCACCGCGTCGAGGGCCCCGAGCGCCGCGAAGCCGCGCTCGTCGAGGTAGTCGCTCGCCACGCCGGTCGCCCGCGGGCCGTCGGGGTGCGGCTGGTCGCGCCGGTACTTGCCGGTCAGGAAGCCGCGCGCCAGGGAGAAGTACGACGCGACGCCCAGGCCCTCGGCCCGGCAGAGCTCGCGGCTGGGGGCGTCGAAGTGGTCGCGGTCGAGCAGGTTGAAGCGCGGCTGCAGGCCCTCGAAGCGCGCCAGCCCGGTGCGCTCGCTCACCATCAGGGCCTCGGCCAGGCGGGCGGCCGGGTAGTTGGACGCCGCGATGGCCCGCACGAGCCCCTGCCGCACCAGCTCGTCGAAGGCCCCGAGCGTCTCCTCGAGCGGCGTCTCGGGATCGTCCTCGTGGGCGTAGTAGAGATCGATGCGATCCACCCCGAGGCGGCGCAGCGACTCCTCGGCCCCGCGCAGGATGAGGTCGCGGGTGAGGCCCTTGGGCTGGGCGCCCCCGGCCATGCCGATCTTGGTGACCACCACCAGGTCGTCGCGGTCGGCGCGCCCGGCGAGCCAGCGCCCGAGGATCGCCTCGGACTCGCCCCCGTGGTTGCCCGGCGCCCACCACGAGTAGATGTTGGCCGAGTCGATCACGTTGCCGCCGTCCGCGACGTACGCGTCGAGGACGGCGAACGACGCCTCCTCGTCGGCGCTCCACCCGAACACGTTCCCGCCGAGGGTGAGCGGTGAGATCTCGAGGCCGCTGCGGCCGAAGGGGCGTCGTTCGGGCATCGCCCGAGACTAGGGATCCCCCGCCCGGCCCGCCCCGCGCCCCGGGGGCCCCGGTCGTCTAAGCTCGGTGACGCCGTGAGCAAGCCGTCCACCAGCCCGCAGGCGACGCGGGCCCCGATGTCGCGCATCGCCATCGTGCTCTCGGGGGTGGTGCTCGGAGTCGCGTGGGGATCGGTCATGTGGCTCATCTTCGAGCTGACCGGCAGCGAGTCGGGCGTCCGCGGCTGGGCGTACCTGGCGATCACGATCGGCTGCCTCGGGGGCGGCGTGGCCGCCTTCTTCGGCGCCACCGGCGCCCGCAAGCGCGGCGAGAGCCTCGGCCCTCGCATCTTCGGCCGCCGCCGCAGAGATCGCTGACACGGCCGGGAGCGCTCGCACCGTCCCTCGCGGTGGACTATCCTCGACCGGTGACCGTGCTAGGCGGGGAGCTAGCGGTGCCCTGTACCCGCAATCCGCTACAGCGGGGCGTAATCCCCGTCCGAGGGGCCGGTCCCAGGGCTCGGTTCCGAGCAGAGCAGCACTGATGGTGAGGTCCCATTCGGTGGGCGTCCGCGAATCAGGTCAGGTCCGGAAGGAAGCAGCCTTAAGCGGATCCGCCTACGCGCAGTGGGGTCACCTCGCCGGAGCCAGCGGCTCGGCGCCACCCCTGGAATCGCGCTTCGACGACGGGTGCACGGTCACGTCTTTCATCGCTCGTTGAGCCGGGCCGCACGATGAGCGAGCCCGGCGCGAGCCTCTACAACCGCCATCGCCCCGCGACGTTCGGGGACATGGTGGGCCAGGACCACGTGGCGCGGGCGCTCGGGAACGCCCTCCGGGCGGGGCGGCCTGCCCAGGGCTACCTGTTCTCGGGGCCCCGCGGCACCGGCAAGACGACCACCGCGCGGATCCTGGCGCGCTGCCTCAACTGCCAGTCCAGCCCCGGTCCCACCGCCGAGCCGTGCGGCACCTGCGACTCGTGCCGGCGCACCGGCCACCAGGACTGGCTCGACGTGGTCGAGGTGGACGCCGCCTCCAGCGCCCGCCGCATCGACGAGATGCGCGAGTGGCTCGAGACCGTCCGCTACGCCCCGGTGGCGTGTCGCTACCGCATCACGATCATGGACGAGGCCCACCAGATCCAGGAGCAGGCGGCGAGCGCGCTGCTGAAGACGCTCGAGGAGCCGCCGCCCCACCTCGTGGTGATCCTGTGCACCACCCACCCCTGGGACATCCTGGGCACGATCCGCTCGCGCCTGCAGCACTACGTGCTGCGCAAGCCCGGCCTGCCCGCCCTGGTGAAGGTGCTCGACCGGGTGGCGCGCGCCGAGGGCATCGAGACCTCGGAGGACGGCCCTCGACATCCTGGCCCGCTCGGCCGACGGCTCGTACCGCGACGCGCTCGGGCTGCTGGACCAGATCGCCACCTATCGGGACGGCCGCGTGGACGCGGCCGACGCCCTGGAGCTGCTGGGCGCGGTGGCGCGCGAGACGATCTTCGAGCTGGTGGACCTGATGGCGGCCGGCGAGGCCGCCGGCGCCTTCGAGCTGCTGCAGGAGACCCTCGACGGCCCCGTGGACCCCGAGCAGGCGATGCGCGGGCTGGTGACCCACCTGCGCTACGTGTGCCTGCTGCAGCAGGGCGCCCGGGCGCGCGACGAGTGGGCCTTCTCGTCCGAGGAGATCGCCCGCCTGCAGGCGCAGGCCAACCAGCTCTCGGACGCGCAGGTGGTCCGCGGCCTGGAGCTGCTGTCGGACGCCCAGGTGCGCATCCACCACGGCCACGCCGACCCGCGCCTGCAGCTGGAGCTGGTGGCGGCCCGCCTCAGCCGGCCGGCCCTCGATCCCTCGACGGCCGCGCTCGCCGCCCGCCTCGAGGCCCTGGAGGCGGGCCGTCCGGCCCCCGCGCACCGGGCGCGCGGCCCGCCGCTGCGCCGGCCGCGGCCCCCGCCGCCGGCCCCGGCCGCGCCCCGGCCCCGCCGCCGCCCGCGTCCGAGCCCGTCCCCGCGCCGCCCGACGCCGTGTCGGAGCCGCCCGCCCCTCGACGAGGATCCCCGGCCCGCCGGCCCGCCCCGAGCCGGCCGCCGACCCGCCCCGCCGCCCGAGCCCGGTCCACGAGCGCGAGACGCCGGCCGACCTCGAGCACTTCGACCGCCTCTGGACCCAGGTGCTCGAGCTCCTCGAGCGGGAGACGCCGCCGACCCGCGGCTTCCTGGACGGCTCCCGTCCGAGCCGGGTCGACGAGGGCGCGCTCGAGGTGACGGTCACCAGCCCGATGCGGGCCGACATGCTCGGCCGGCACGAGCACCGGGAGCGCGTGCGCACGGCCGTCGCGACGGTCTCGGGACGCGACCTGGCGATCGACTTCGTGCCCGGGGCGCCCCGGGCGGCCGAGCCGGCCGAGCCCGCCGAGCCGCGCGACCAGGAGGCGCTCCTGGAGGAGTTCAAGACCATGTTCCGGGCCGTCGAGGAGGACGGCGAGCGGACCGAGCAGGGAGGACAGCGATGGCCCAAGGGATGAACCCCCAGAAGATGCTCAAGCAGATGCAGAAGATGCAGGAGGACATGGCGCGGGTGCAGACCGAGCTGCAGCAGGAGTCGGTCACGGCGACGGCCGGCGGCGGCGCCGTGACCGCGCGCGTCAGCGGGGGCCTCGAGCTCCTCGAGATCACGATCGATCCGTCGGCCGTGGACCCGGAGGACGTGGAGCTGCTGCAGGACGTGATCGTGGCCGCCGTGAACGAGGCGATGCGCTCGGCCCAGCAGCTGGCCCAGGACCGTCTGGGCACCGTCGCCGGCGGCCTGTCGGGCCTGGGGCTTCCCGGCCTCTAGGCCGACCCGCCCGCGCCGCCGACCGTGCTCACGCCCTCGATCGAGCGGCTGGTCGCCGAGCTGGCCCGTCTGCCCGGGATCGGCCCGCGCAGCGCCCAGCGGCTCGCGTTCCACATGATGAAGGCGCCGCCCGAGCGGTCGCGCGGCCTCGCCGAGGCGATCGTCGACATGTCCGAGAAGCTGCGGCCGTGCTCGGTGTGCTTCAGCTTCGCCGAGGCGGAGCTGTGCCCGATCTGCGCCGATCCCCGGCGCGACGCGTCGCTGCTGTGCGTGGTCGAGGAGCCGTCGGCGATCCTGCCCATCGAGCGGACCAACGAGTACCGCGGCCGCTACCACGTGCTCGGTGGGGCGCTCTCGCCGATCGACGGGGTCGATCCGGAGGACCTGAGGATCGACGAGCTCGCCGCGCGGGTCGGGGCGGACGGGGTGGTCGAGCTGGTCATCGCCACCAACCCGACCATGTCGGGCGAGGCGACCGCCCTCTACCTGGCGGACCTCATGCGCGGGCGCGTGCGCGTCACCCGCCTGGCGAGCGGCCTGCCGGTCGGCGCCGACCTGGAGCACGCGGACGAGCTGACCCTCGGGCGCGCGCTGCTGGGGCGCCGCGATCTGTGAGGCGGCGCCCGGCCCGGGGCGGCGGTTGCAGCTAGCATCCCTCGCTGGCCCGCGTCGAGTCGCAGGAGGAGGAAGGCCATCGGTCTGAGGACGATGAAGTTCGGCGGCAGCTCGGTCGCCGACGCGCAGAAGATCAAGAGCGTCGCCCGCCGCATCGCCTCCGCCCGCGAGGCCGGGGACGACGTGGTGGCCGTGGTGTCGGCGCGCGGCAAGACCACGGACGGGCTCGTCGCCCTCGCCCAGGAGATCTCGGACACGCCCGATCCCCGCGAGATGGACATGCTGCTGTCAACCGGCGAGCGCATCTCGTGCGCCCTGATGGCGATGGCGCTGCACGACCTGGGGCACGGCGCGAGCTCGTTCACCGGCTCGCAGGCGGGCATCCTCACCGACGGCGCGCACACCAAGGCCAAGATCGTCGAGATCCGCGCCGAGCGGCTGCGGTCGGCGCTGGACGACGGCAAGATCGTCCTGGTCGCCGGCTTCCAGGGGATGTCCGAGAACGACCGCAACGTGACCACCCTCGGCCGCGGCGGCTCTGACACGACGGCGGTGGCGCTGGCGGCGGCGCTGGGAGCCGACGTCTGCGAGATCTACACCGACGTCACCGGGGTCTTCACGGCCGACCCCCGGGTCGAGCCCGCGGCGCGCAAGCTGCCGCTGGTGAGCCACGAGGAGATGCTCGAGATGGCCGCGATGGGATCGCGCGTGCTCGCGCTACGGTCCGTCGAGTTCGCGCGCCGCCACGAGGTGCCGCTGCACGTACGGTCCTCCTTCCTGCCGGAGGAGGGCACCTGGATCACGAAGGAGACCCCGGAAATGGAGAAGGCGATCGTCTCGGGCATCGCCCACCGCGCCGACGAGGCGAAGATCACGGTGTCGGGCATCGCCGACCGCCCCGGCGTGGCGGCCCTGATCTTCGGCACGCTCGCCGACGCCAACCTCAACGTCAACACGATCATCCAGAACGTCGGCGCCGCCGACGCGGCCGACGTCTCGTTCACCGTGCCGCTGGACGAGCTGCGCCCGGCGCTCGCGGCCATCGAGGGCCTGCGCGAGGAGCTCGGCTACCGCTCGGTCTCGAGCAACGACTCGATCGGCAAGGTCACGCTGGTCGGCGCGGGGATGAAGTCCGAGCCCGGCGTCGCGGCGAAGATGTTCCGGGTGCTCTCGGACGAGGGCATCAACCTCCAGATGATCGACACGAGCACCATCCGGATCACGGTCGTCATCGACCGCGACGAGGTGGAGAGGGCGGTCCGCGCCCTCCACGACGCGTTCGAGCTCGGCGCGGTGAGCCGTGCCGATGTTTAACGTCGCCGTCGTCGGCGCCACCGGCGCCGTCGGGGGCACGATGCTGCGCGTGCTCGAGGAGCGCGGCTTCCCGGTCACCGAGCTGCGCCCGCTGGCGTCGGAGCGCAGCGAGGGCCGGGTGCTGGAGTACCTGGGCCAGGAGCGGACGGTCCGGCGCCTCGCCGCCGACAGCTTCGAGGGCATCCACATCGCGCTTTTCTCGGCCGGCAGCGCGCGCGCCCTCGAGTTCGCGCCCGCGGCCGTCGAGGCCGGCGCCGTGGTGATCGACAACTCGAGCGCCTATCGCATGGACGACGCGGTCCCGCTGGTGGTGCCCGAGGTCAACGAGGCCGATCTGGAGGGGCACGCGGGCGTCGTGGCCAACCCCAACTGCGTCGCCGCGCCGCTCGTCGTCGCCCTCAAGCCGCTCGCGGACGCGGTGGGCCTGGAGCGGGTGATCGTGTCGAGCTACCAGTCGGTGAGCGGCACCGGCGCGGCCGCGGTGCGCGAGCTGCGCGAGCAGACCGCCGGCCTGCTGGCCGGCGACGAGCCCGAGCCCGAGGTGTACCCCCACCCGATCGCCTTCAACGTGCTCCCGCACATCGACGCCTTCGACGAGAGCGGCTACACCGGCGAGGAGCGCAAGGTCGCCGCCGAGACCCGCAAGATGCTCGGGCTGCCCGGCCTGGCCGTGAGCGCGACGTGCGTGCGCGTGCCGGTGGTGCAGGCCCACTCGCAGGCCGTGCACATCGAGACCACCGACGCCATCACCGCCGACGCCGCCCGCAACCTGCTGATGGGCGCGCCCGGGGTGATCCTCCAGGACGAGCCCTCCCTCAACGTCTACCCGCTGCCGCGCGACGCCACCGGGCGCGACGACGTCTTCGTGGGGCGCATCCGCAACGACGCCTCGCATCCGCGCGGGCTGGCCCTGTGGGTGGTGAGCGACAACCTGCGCAAGGGCGCGGCGACCAACGCCGTCCAGATCGCCGAGTCGCTGGTCACCAAGGGGTGGCTCTAGGGGTCAGGTGCCCTCGGGCGCCTCGGCCGGTCGCAGCACCGGGCCGTAGCTGACGGCGTCGAAGGGCATCGGCCGGCCGTGCTCGGCGAGCATGCGGGGAAGGGGCGGCTCGCCGCGCCCCACCGCCTCGTCGCAGGCCCCGCAGACGGGCGCACCGGGCAGGCACGGCCCGTGGGCGGGGTCGAGGGCGCAGAGGCCGGCGAACGGGTCCTCGCCCGGCATGCTCTCGCCCACCGCGTCGGCGGCCCGCTCGATCTCGTCCATGCCGCCCCGGATCTCGGGCGCCATGGCCTCGACCTGGGCCACGCCGCGGGTCTCCTGGAGCGAGGTCACCGCGTCGGCGTAGGTGCCCAGCGCCCGTCCCACGCTCTCGCGTGCCGGGGGCGGCAGGTCGTCGCGGCGCATCAGGGTCGCCGCCCGCGCGCGCAGCGCGTCGAGGCAGACCCGGGTGCGGGCGCGGGCCTCGGCGACCTCCCGGCGCGCGCGCCGCTCCCTGCGGCCCGAGCCGAGCGCCATCGCCCAGAGCCCGCCCAGCAAGCCGATCGAGATGAGGATGAAGATCGTGCGCGCGCTGACCTCGTCCTGGTCCACCGCCGGCGGCGCGGCCACCGACGCGGCGACCGTCAGGCGGTCGGTGGGGTTGGCGATCGTCCCCACGCGGGCGGCCCTCAGCGAGCGGGTGATGTCGGCGGACGTCCGCGGCCCCGCGGCCGCGACCGCCCCCCGGCCCGTGGTCACGACGAGCGTGCCTCCGAACGCCAGGCGGCCGGCGAGGGCGCGCGCGTACACCCGCAGGTTGCGCGCCCCCACCGGCCCCAGGACGATCGCCAGCTTCACGTCGCGCCCCTGGGCGCCCATGCGCGCGGCCACCCGGGCCAGGTCGGCCTGGGCCGCGGGCCCGGCCGGCCCCAGCACGCGCGGGCTCACGTAGGCGTCGCGCACCGCGAGGGCCTCCTGCGCGGGGTCGGCGGCCGACGCCGGCCCCGCGGACGCGAGGGCGACCGCCACCAGCGCGAGGAGGACGGCGCCCGTCCCGCTGCGCGTGCTCAGGCGGGCGCCCCCCGCAACGACGGCGAGGTCTCGCGGCGCACGATGCCGGCGATCCTGCGCGCCAGCGACGGGCCGGGCGCCAGCCCGCCGAGCTCGATGGCCATCAGCGACACCTGCCCGGTCGCCCGCACCGGCGAGAAGCCGAGGCGCTCCAGGAAGGCCCGGTCGAAGAGCGTGTGGTGGCCGAGGAAGCGCTCGGCGGGCGGCACCTCGTCGGGGTAGTTGAGCGCGAAGGCCTCAACGCGGGCCAGGCCGCGCACCTTGAGGTCGGCCAGCGCCTCCAGCAGCAGGTGCTCGCACGAGCCCTGGGGGTCGTCGCCCTCGAGGAAGACGCAGGTGACCAGGGCCGCGTCGCGCCCGGGCGGCCCGGCCGACAGGGCCAGGGCCCGCGGGAACGCGCGCGCCGGTCCGTACTGGACCATGCCGCGGAAGGTGTCCCCGTCGCGCAGCACGCGCCCGAACGCGCCGTGGCGGCGCCCGAAGGACTCCACCCACGCGTCCTTGTGGCGGGCGTCCGACACGAGCCGGTCGTGCTGCCAGAAGACACAGCTCACGCACGGCGCCGGGAGAAAGGGGCGCGTGCCGGCCGTGAGGGGGGTGATCTGGCTCAGGGAGGTGTCCGTTCCCCGCGGGACCCCGTGGCGGCCGTCGCCGGCCGCCACGGGGGTTGGATCAGGCGCCGACCGCCTCGAGCACGCGGTCAACCGGAACCAGGTGGCGCTTGAAGTCCATGATCGTGTTGTCGATGCCGAGCGCCAGCCCGATGAGCTGGGGCAGGTGGAGCACCGGCATGTTGTACTCGGTTGCGTTGGCCGCCTCGGC
Organism: uncultured Thermoleophilia bacterium; assembly: GCA_963806585.1. GTDB lineage: Bacteria > Actinomycetota > Thermoleophilia > Miltoncostaeales > Miltoncostaeaceae > Miltoncostaea. Next base: position 129,716 of record CAWDYN010000004.1, read on the forward strand.
CTTGCGCTGGTAGGCGTCCATCGCGAGGTGGCAGAGCGGGCACGGGGTGACCATGCAGTCGGCCCCCGCGTCGCGCGACTGCGACAGGGCGTGGTGCGACTCCTTCAGGGCCACCTGCTCGCGCGCGAGGATGATCGGGAAGCCGCAGCACGAGGACTTGGCCTCGTAGTCGGCCACCTCGCCGCCCAGGGCCGTGATCAGGCGCTCGAGCGACTGGGGCTTGTCGGGGTCCTCGAAGCCCATCACCGACGACGGCCGCAGCAGCTGGCAGCCGTAGTACGGCGCCACCCGCAGGCCGTTGAGGCCGCGCGGGCCCTGGGCCTCGAGCAGGGAGAGGCCCTCCTCGGTGGAGAGGTACCAGAGGAGGTGGGTGACGTCGCTCGTGCCCTCGTAGGCGCGGGCGCCGACCTTGACCAGCTCCTCGTTGACCTGCTCCAGCAGCCGCGCGTCCTCCTTGACCATCTTGTTGGCCCGCCGCAGGTTGAGCGTGCAGACGTTGCAGATGGTGAGGATGTTGAACGCCCATCTCCTCGGCCTGCGAGAGGATGCGCACGTTGAGCGTGAGGTACAGGTTGGGCTTCGCCTCGGCGATGTCGCCCGCGCCGCAGCAGGTCGCCGCGGGCATCGGCAGCAGCTCGATGTCGAGCATCGGAGCGAGATGCTTCGTGGTCGCGTCCAGCTCCTTGGAGCTGAACTCGGCGATGCAGCCCGGGTAGTAGGCGAATCGCGTGGCCACTAGATCGTCTCCTTGACGTTCTTCATCAGCTTCTGCACTTCCTTGAGCTTCTGGATGCGGTGGGGGATCGGCGACGGCGCCTTGCCGTGCTTGAGCATCCTGAGGGCGAACGGCAGGTCCAGCGGCGCCTTGATGGGGTCCGTGAAGGGCACCAGGACGGTCTCGTTGAGCTTGCCGCCGGTGCGCATCGACAGCAGGAACGCCTTCGCGTGGCGGGCGCCCGCGTCCTTCATGCTGCGCCCCTCCTGGAAGGCGATGCCGCCGAGCTTCTCGATGGCGTCGCGCGGGTTGACGCCCTTGGGGCAGCGCTCGTTGCAGTACATGCAGCGGGTGCAGTCCCAGACGCCGTGCTCGCCGGTGTAGAGCTTGGCGCGCTCCTTGCGCTGGCCGTCGCGCGGGTCGCCGGCGAAGCGGTAGCCCCAGGCGAACGCCGCCGGGCCCACGAACTCCTCGTCCGCCGCGAGCGAGTTGCACTCGGAGTAGCAGGCGGCGCAGAGGATGCAGGCGGCCTCGCGGAACAGCTTCTGCATGTCCTCCTTCGAGACCAGGCGCTCCTTCTCGGGCGGCGGGCCCTCGGGGATCAGGTACGGCTTGACCGACTTGAACTTGTCCCAGAACGGATCCAGGTCGACGATCAGGTCCTTGAGCGGGCGGAAGTTGCCGATCGGGTCAACGGCCACCGGGCCACCGCCCGCCTCCCGTTTGACCTCCTCGACCTGGCTCATGCAGGCGAGGACCGTCTTGCCGTTGGCCTTGCAGGCGCACGAGCCGCAGATCGCGCTGCGGCAGGAGTAGCGCACGGCGAGCGTGCCGTCCTGCTCGTCCTGGAGCCGGAGGATCGCGTCGAGCAGCGTGAAGTCCTCACCGTGCTCGAGCTCGTAGGACTGCCGGTAGCTCTCCTCCGATACGTCGGGCTGGTAGCGGAAGATGTCGAAGGTGGTCGTCGCCATCAGTAGGACCTCACCTGGGGCTCGTACTTGGTGACCGTGACCTCGGAGTACTCCAGACGGATCTGGTCGTCGTCGAGGTACGACAGGGTGTGCTTCATCCAGTTCTCGTCGTCGCGATCCGGGAAGTCCGTGCGCGAGTGCGCTCCGCGGCTCTCGGTGCGCTCCACCGCCCCGGCGACCATCGTGGCGGCCAGGTCGAGCAGGTATCCGGTCTCGATGGTGTGGATCAGCGACTGGTTGAACGTGCGGCCCTTGTCGGTGACCACCACGCTCTTGTACCGCTCGCGCAGCTCCTCCACCGTCGCCTGGGCCTCGGCGAGCTGGGGCCGGTGCGGAACACGCCGACCTTCTCCTGCATGGTGTCCGCGAGCACCTCGCGCAGCTCGTGCTGTTTGGGCCCCCGCTGGCGCTCGAGCAGCTCGCGGAGCGTGCGCTCGTAGGCCTCGGCCGCGCGGCGGGGGTCGCCTGCTGGCCGCGCCCGTTGTGGCTCTCGGTGGCGTATCGCGCGGCGGCGCCGCCGGTGCGCGCGCCGAAGACCACGGCCTCCAGCAGCGAGTTGCCGCCGAGGCGGTTGGCGCCGTGGACCGACACGCAGGCGCACTCGCCGGCGGCGAAGAGGCCCTGCATGTGCGGGCGAGGCCCCCCACGAGTCCACGTGCACGCCACCCATGTGGTAGTGGGCGCCGGGCCGGATCGGGATGGGCGCCTCGATCGGATCGACGCCGGCGAAGGCCATCGCCAGCTCGCGGATCTGGGGCAGCCGCTCCATGATCTTCTCGCGGCCCAGGTGCCGCAGGTCGAGCATGATCGAGCCGTTGACGCCGCGGCCCTCGAGGATCTCGGTGGCCTCGGACCGCGACACGACGTCGCGGGAGGCGAGCTCCAGCTTGTTGGGCGCGTACTTGCTCATGAAGCGCTCGCCCTCGCTGTTGAGCAGGTAGCCGCCCTCGCCGCGGGCACCCTCGGTCACCAGCACGCCGCTCGGGTTGAGCGTCGTGGGGTGGAACTGCATGAACTCCATGTCCTTCAGGGGCACGCCGGCCTTGAGCGCGAGGCCCATGCCGTCGCCGGTGGACGAGTGCGAGTTCGTGGAGGGGCGGTAGACGCGCCCGGCGCCGCCGGTGGCCAGCACGACCGACTTCGCCCCGATGGTCTGGATGGTGCCGTGGACCATGTCGTAGGCGACGACGCCGCAGCAGCCGCCGTGGTCGTCCTTCACCAGATCGGTGACGAACCACTCCTCGTACGTCGGGATGTCGTACTTGACGCACACCGTGTAGAGCGTGTGGAGCATCACGAGACCGGTGAGGTCGGCCGCGTAGCAGGTGCGCGGGTAGCCGGCGCCGCCGAACGGCCGCTGGGCGATCTTGCCGGTCATCTCGTCGCGGCTGAACACCGCGCCCCAGTGCTCCAGCTGGATGATCTCGCCGGGAGCGTCGCCGCAGAGGATCTCGATCGCGTCCTGGTCGCCGATGTAGTCGGCGCCCTTGACCGTGTCGAAGGTGTGGTTGTCGGGGTGGTCCTCGGTCTCGTTGCCGAGGGCCGCGTTGACGCCGCCCTGGGCGGCGCCCGAGTGGCTTCGCACCGGGTGCACCTTCGTCACGAGCGCGACGTCCACACCGGCCTCGTGCGCGGCGATCGCCGCCCTCATGCCGGCGAGGCCCGCGCCGACCACCACGACGTCATGGCTCAGCAATGTTGGTGCCCTCCGCTCGTGATTGCCCTCTGCGCGGGACTCTATCGGACGGACGACCGCTCACCTTCGGGTCATTCGTCGCTTACCGGGCGGGCGTGGGGCCCGGGATCGCGGGGGCGCCGGGCGCCCGGCGGCGGCTCGGGCGGGCATGATGCGCGGCGATGAGCGCGGACGCCGTCATCACCCTGATCGTCGTGGTCGCGGTCGTCGCCGCGCTCGTCAGCGAGCGCGTCTCGCCCGCTCTCTCGATCCTGGCCGGCGTGATCGCGCTGCTGGCCCTGGGCGTGATCGACGCCGACCAGGCCTTCGCGGGCTTCGCGAACCCGGCGCCCCTGACCGTCGCCGCCCTCTACGTCCTGGCGGCGGCGGCGGCGCGCACGCGCGTGCTCGAGTCGCTGGTCGCCCGGGTCACCCGCCCCGGCCGCGCCCGCCGCCGCGAGCCCGGCGAGCGCGGCGCCCTGGCGCGGCTGCTGGTGCCCACCGCGGCCGCCTCGGCCTTCCTGAACAACACGCCGATCGTCGCCATGACGATCCCCGGCGTCCTGTCGTGGACCCGCCGCACCGGCCGCTCGCCCTCGCGCTTCCTCATGCCGCTGAGCTTCGCCGCCATCATGGGCGGCACCATGACCCTGATCGGCACGTCCACGAACCTCGTGGTGTCGGGGCTGCTGCGGGACGCCGGCTATCCGGAGCTCGGCCTCTGGGAGATCGGCAAGGTGGGGCTGCCCTTCGCGATCATCGGGCTCGCGACGGTCGTGGTGCTCACGCCCCTGCTGCTGCGCGAGCGCCGCGCGCCGAGCGAGACGGCCGACGCGGACGCCCGCGAGTTCACGCTCGAGATGATCGTGACCGACGAGCCGGGCATCGCCGGCCACAGCGTCTCCGAGGGCGGGCTGCGCAGCCTCCAGGGGGTGTTCCTGGTCGAGGTGGAGCGCGACGGACACCGGATCTCGTCGGTGCGGCCGGACGAGATCCTCGCCGTCGGAGACCGCCTCACCTTCGCCGGCAACGTCAGCCGCGTCCTCGACCTGCAGGAGATGCGCGGGCTCGCCTCGGCGCAGGAGCGCCATTTCGCCGCCGCCGGCTCGGCCCTCGAGCGGCGGCTGTACGAGGCCGTCGTCGCGCCCGCGTCGGGGTTCGTGGGCCGCACCCTCAAGGACGTCGGCTTCCGCGGGCGCTACGGCGGCGCGGTCATCGCCATCCACCGCGCCAGCGAGCGCGTGGCCGGCAAGCTGGGCGACGTGCCCCTGCACGCCGGCGACGTGCTGCTGGTGCTCTCCGGGCCGGCGTTCCGCCCGCGCGCCCTCGACCGGCGCGACTTCCTGGTGGTCGCCCCGCTCGGCCGGCGACGGCCCCGCGCGCGAGGAGAAGGCGCCCCTGGTCGCCCTCATCACGGTCGGGCTGCTGGTGCTCGCCGGAACCGGGCTGGTGGACATCCTGCTGGCGGCCTTCCTCGCCGCCTTCGCGGTGGTCGCGCTGCGCATCCTGACGCCGACCGAGGCCCGCGACTCGGTGGACATCGACGTGATCGTGGTGATCGCGGCCAGCTTCGGCATCGGGGCGGCCATCGAGTCGAGCGGGCTGGCCGCGAACCTGGCCGATGTCCTCGTGGAACCCTTCGGGACGTTCGGCGACGTCGGGCTGCTGTTCGGCGTGCTCCTGGCGACCATGGTGCTGACGGAGCTGATCACCAACAACGCCGCGGCGGTGCTGCTGTTCCCGGTGGCGCTGCAGACGGCGCTGGCCGCCGGGCTGGACCCGCGGCCCTTCGCGATCGCGATCGCCATCGGGGCCTCGTCCTCGTTCCTCACGCCGATCGGGTACCAGACCAACACGATGGTCTACGGCATCGGCGGCTATCGCTTCGGCGACTACGCGCGCCTCGGGCTGCCCCTGTCGATCGTCATGGTGATCGTGGCGATGGTGGTCATCCCGATCGCCTGGCCGCTGCGCTGAGTCCGGGGCCGGGCCGACCGGCTTCGGTATGCTCAGTGCGTTTTGCGGCCGCCCAGGGTGGCCGCGTGTCAGAGAACGCCCAAGAAGGAGTCGGACCCGTGGCACACCGCGTCACCTTTATCCCCGGCGACGGCACCGGTCCGGAGATCGCCGAGGCCACCAAGCGCGTCCTGGACGCGACCGGGGTCGACTTCGACTGGGACGTGCAGGAGGCCGGCGTTCGACATCATGGAGACCGCCGGAACCCCCCTGCCGGACTCCGTGATCGAGTCGATCAAGGCCAACAAGGTCGCCATCAAGGGCCCGATCACGACTCCCGTCGGCCACGGCTTTCGCAGCGTCAACGTCGCCCTGCGCAAGGCCATCGACCTGTACGCCTGCGTCCGCCCGTGCAAGAGCTACGCCGGCGTCCGCTCCCGCTACGAGGACATCGACATCGTCATCGTCCGGGAGAACACCGAGGACCTCTACGCCGGCATCGAGTTCGAGAAGGACTCGCCCGAGGAGCTGAGGCTCGCCGAGGTCATCCGCGAGCTGGACCCGAGCGCGACCATCAAGGAGCACACCGGCATCTCGATCAAGCCGATCTCGGTCGAGGGCACGCAGCGGATCGTCAAGTACGCCTTCGACTACGCCGTCGAGCAGGGCCGCTCGAAGGTCACGGCCGTGCACAAGGCCAACATCATGAAGTACACCGACGGGCTCTGGCTCGCGGTGGCCACCGAGGTCGCGAAGGACTACCCGGACATCGAGTTCGAGGAGCGCATCGTCGACAACATGTGCATGCAGCTCGTGCAGAAGCCCGAGCTGTACGACGTGATCGTGCTCCCGAACCTCTACGGGGACATCCTCAGCGATCTCGGCGCCGGCCTCGTCGGCGGGCTCGGCGTAGCCCCGGGCGCGAACATCGGCACCCAGGCCGCGCTGTTCGAGCCGACCCACGGCAGCGCCCCCAAGTACGCCGGCCAGAACAAGGTCAACCCGCTCGCGATGATGCTCTCCGGCGTGATGATGCTGCGGCACCTCAAGGAGATCGAGGCCGCCGACCGCATGGAGGGCGCGATCGCCGAGCTGATCCGTGAAGGGAAGTCCGTGACCTACGACATGAAGGACGACCGCAACGACCCCACCGCGGTCGGGACCTCGGGCGTCGCCGACGCCCTCGTCGAGAAGCTCGCGGTGACCGCGTGAGCGCCGCCAAGGCGCCCCTGCGCGTCGCCGTCACCGGAGCCGCCGGCCAGATCGGCTACTCCATCCTGCCGCGCATCGCCGCCGGCGAGGCCTTCGGCAAGGACCAGCCGGTCATCCTGCAGCTCCTGGAGATCCCGGTCGACAAGGTCCAGGAGGCGCTCAAGGGCGTCGCGATGGAGCTGGACGACTGCGCCTTTCCGCTCCTGCGGGGCATGGTCCTGACCGGCGACCCCCGCGAGGCCTTCGCCGACGCGGACTGGGCGATCCTGGTGGGCAGCAAGCCGCGCGGCCCGGGCATGGAGCGCGCCGACCTGCTCAAGGACAACGGCAAGATCTTCGTCGAGCAGGGCAAGGCCATCGACGAGGTCGCCTCCGACGCGGCCCGCGTGGTGGTGGTGGGCAACCCGTGCAACACCAACTGCATGATCGCCGCCTCCCAGGCCACGCGCCTGGGCCCGGAGCGCTTCACGGCGATGACCCGGCTCGACCAGAACCGGGCGCAGACCCAGCTCGCCCAGAAGGCGGGCGTCGAGGTCAGCGCGGTCGACGACATCATCATCTTCGGCAACCACTCGCCGACGATGTTCGCCGACTTCACCAACGCCACGATCGCGGGCAGCCCCCGCCCAGGAGGTGATCGGCGACGACGCCTGGCTCGAGAGCGAGTTCCTGCCCACCGTCGGCAAGCGCGGCGCGGCCATCATCGCGGCCCGCGGCCTGTCGTCGGCGGCCTCGGCCGCCAACGCGGCGCTCGACCACGTCCGCTCGCTGCACACCCCCTCCGACGACATCCACTCGATCGCCGTCAAGTCGGACGGCTCGTACGGGTTCGACGAGGGCGTCTGGGCGTCGGTGCCGGTGCGCACCACGGCTCCGGGCACCTACGAGGTGGTGCGCGAGGGGTGGGACCACGGCGACTTCGCAAAGTCCAAGATCGCCGCGACCAACGCCGAGCTGGTCGAGGAGCGCGCGACGGTCCAGGAGATGCTGGGCTAGCTCCCCCCGGCGCGCGTCCTGATGCGCGACCCCAGGTGCTGGGCCTTCCGCGAGAGGAGGCTCAGCACCCACGAGGGGTCGAAGGGCGATGGGTCGAGGACCGTCCGCCGCGAGACCAGGCCGGCGCCCAGCCAGCGCGCGAGGGCGGCCGCGGACTCGTCGCCGCCGCGGCGGCGCAGGGCGCGCACCAGCTCCTTGAGCTCGCCGTCGAAGCGCACGTAGCGCGTGGGCGTCGCGGGCGCCAGCGGAGGGCTCGGCCTGCCGAGGGCGGCCTCGACCGAGCGCCCCGGGATGTCGAAGCCGGCCCGGATGGAGCCCTCCACGGTGGCGCCGAGGCGCAGGTTGACGTCGTGCACCATGAACCGGCCGTCCCGCTCGATGAAGCTCAGGCTGCAGGGACCCCGGTACCCCACCAGGTCCAGCAGCCGGCGCGTGCCCTCCACGACCGGCGCCGGGACCACGGCCGTGTGCATGACCGAGGCGGGGCCGGCCCCGCGCGGGTAGTCGCGGTCAACGCGGAAGCCGAGGAAGTCGAACCCGTGGTCCGAGAGCACGCAGTGGCCCACGTGGCGGGGGCCCACCACGCGCTCCTGGACCAGCGCCGGCACCCCCGCGGCCACCAGGTCGCGCACCGCCGCGTCGCGCTCGGCGGCCGTGGTCGCGAGCATCGGCTTCTCCCACAGCCCGCTCGATCCCGATATGCGGGGCTTGACGATGCACGGCAGGTCCGGCCAGTCGCCGTCCGCTCCCCCCGCGCCCACCTCGATCGTGTACGGGTGGTCCACGCCGGCGCGCCGGGCCGACGCGGGGAGCTCGGCCTTGTCGCACAGGGCCCGGTACTGCGCCGCGTCGGGTCCGGCGACCGCCGCGCCGCCGAGGTCGGGCGCCCGCTCGGCCAGCAGCCGCACGATGTCCTCGTCCAGCGGCAGCACGGCGTCAACGGCCCGCTCGCGGCAGGTGCGCGCGACGAACTCCAGGAAGGCGTCGGGCTCGGCGGTGGCGGAGGGGTAGCGCAGCGGGCGCATGCACGCCGCCGAGCGCCCGCCGGTGTCGCCGGCCGGGTGGGCGCGCAGCACCCGGTAGCCCCCTCGCTCCAGCGAGCGGCACGTCCACGGCCCGGCGCGGTGGCCCACCCACAGGACGAGGACCGACGTGGTGACGGGCCCCCCGACGGGCCGCGGCGTGGCCGCGTGGGCGGCGGGGGTCTGCATGTCGAGACCGTAGCGACCGGCGACCCGCGCCGAGCGGACGCAACGGGCGAAATTCGCCGTGCCGCAACCATTCCGGGGCCACTCCCACGCAACACCTATCGCACGCACAGGTTCCCCGGCCGATCCGGGGCGCGCGCCGCCCTACGAGGTGACCGCGGCCCCTCGGAACACGCCGCCCAGGCGGCGCATCCCCTCCTCGATCTCGGCCGGGCTCACGCCGCTGTAGGCGAGCCGCAGGGTGCGCTGGCCGCCGGCGACGAAGCAGTCGCTGCCCTTGACGTAGGCGACGCCGGCCGCGGCCGCCTCGTCGAACAGGGCGTCCGCCGACAGGCCCTCGGGGAGGGTGAGCCACATGAAGAAGCCCCCGGCCGGCGGGACGCAGGCCGTGCCCTCGCGGCATCTCGCCCAGCCCGGCCACCATCGCGTCGCGGCGCTCGCGCATGAGGCCGGTGACGCGGGCGATGTTGCCCGGCAGGCCACCCGACGCGATCAGCTGGTGTACGGCGGCCTCGGCGAGCAGGGCCGGCGAGATGTACGTGCGCGACGCGGCGGCCGCCAGCGGGGCGGCGATCTCGGCCGGGGCGACCAGGTAGCCCACCCGCAGGCCGGGCGCGACGGTCTTGGAGAAGGAGGACGTGAACAGCACGCGCCCCTCGGGCGCGAGCGCGGCGATGGAGGGCAGCGCCTCGCCCTCGAAGCGCAGCTTGCCGTACGGATCGTCCTCGAGGATGAGGATGCCGTGGCGCTCGCACACCTCCACCAGGGCCCGCCGCTTCTCGAGCGAGATCGTGGCGCCGGAGGGGTTCTGGAAGTTGGGGATCGTGTAGACGAGGCGCGGCACCCGGCCGGCGGCGCACGCGGCGGCGAGGGCATCCACGTCGAGGCCGTCGGTCTCGACGGGCAGCGGCAGGACCTCCATGCCGTGCAGCCTCAGCTGCAGTAGCGCGCGGTCGTACGTGGGGGCCTCGACGGCCACGAGGTCGCCCGGCTCGAGCAGCGTCTCGAGCAGGAAGACGTAGCCCTGCAGGGAGCCGTTGGTGATGAAGACCTGGTCCGGGGACGCCCCGTGCTCGGCGGCCAGCAGCTCGCGCAGCGGCGGGTAGCCGTTGCCCGTTCCGTAGGAGAGGATGCGCACGTGATCGGCGGCCAGGGCGGCCCGGGTGCACTCGGCGATCAGGTCGCCGCTCAGGGCCTCAGGGCACGGAGCGCCCCGCGCGAAGGAGATCGTCGCCACGGGCCGGGAGTGTACCGGACCGCCTCGCGGCGGGACCCGCGAGGGGGTCGCTACCGGCCCCGCCGGCGGGCGGCCGCGGCCGCCTTCGCCTTCCTCGCCTTCTTGGCCCTGGCCGCCTTGGCCGCCTTGGCCAGCTTGGCCTTGCCGGCGATGCAGAAGTTGCTGATCCCGAGCGGCTTCTTGGTGAACTTCTTGCCGGTGTAGGGCCAGATGCGCCAGATGTAGCAGGTGCCCGGGCGCGTCTTGCTCTTGGGGACCCGGTACTGGGTGCCCCGCGGGAAGGCCGAGTAGACCTTGGTCACGACCGGGGGCAGGTTGGGCCGCTTGCGGACCACCCGGAAGAGCTGGAGGTTGTAGAGCTTCGTGCCCTTGGGGCCCTTCTTCCACTGGAGGACCGGCGTGCGCGTGGCGAGGGTCCTGCCGGGCTTGGGGCGCAGGCGCTTGGCGTTCTGCAGCGGCAGCAGCGAGGTGAGCGAGGCGGCCTTCACCGGCGCGGCGGCGACGCCGGTGATGGAGAAGGGGTCCGAGGTCGCCGCCGAGGCGTTCCCCGCCGCGTCGATCTGGACCACCCGGAACACGTACGCCCCGTTGGCCAGCGGGCTCACGGTGGCCGAGGAGGCGGGGGTGTCGGAGCCCTGGACGACCGAGCCCCCGCTGGCGAGGACCTGCCAGCGCGCCGAGGCGCCCGGCTCCATCGTCCACGAGAAGGTCGGCGACGGGTTGCTGGTGGGGAAGGGCGGCCTGCCGGTGATGACCGGCGCGGCGGGCGGCGTGGCGTCCACGGTGAAGGAGCGCGCCGCCTCGGCGCCCTCGTCGCCGAAGGGGTTCACCTGGGCCACCCGGAACGTGTAGTCGCCGTCGGCCAGGGGGCCGGCCGTCGCCTGGGTCGCGCCGCCCGTTCCCGACTGCAGGGCCGCGTCGTTGTCGGCCGCGAAGACCTCCCAGGTGAAGCCGGGCTGGTCGCCGGTCCAGCTGAAGGTGGGGGAGGCGAGGTTCGTGAGGCCCTCAGGGCCGCTCGTGAGGGTGGGGGGCGCGGGGGCGTTGGGGTTGATCGTGAAGATGCGCGTCTGGCCGTTGCCGCCCACGTTGCCCGCGTTGTCGACGGTGCGAACGGACCACGTCGTCGACACGCCGGCGGGGAGGACGGTGGGCCACAGGGCGGGATCGCGCGTGGCACGGTACTCGGCCTGGCCGGCGACATGGGGGACCGAGGCGACCACCGGATAGGTGCCCGAGATGCGCACCCAGACCTCGTAGCGGTTGAAGCCCGAGGTCTCGGTGCCGGTGGAGGGCCCGAAGACGAAGGTGGGCTCGCGGTGACGGTCGCCCGCCGGGCTGGGCTGCCGCAGCGACGCCGCCCTCGGCGCCGCGCCGTCGAAGTTGAAGGCGGGCGTCGGTGGCCGCCGCGCTGCATTGCCGGCTGCGTCGCTGGCCGTGACGGAGCGGGCCTGATTCGGCGCCCTGCTGGGTGACGTAGGCGGCACCGGACGGGCAGGCAACCGGAGAAGCCGTCCCGTCGCAGGTCGAGTCGCGATCCTCAGCGAGCGGTACCAGCCGTTGTCGCCGTTGGCGGAGGCGGGCGAGAGCGCGACCGACAGCGTTGGCGGCGCTGCGGTCGACCACAATGGTCGCTGTGGCATCGGGCCGGCACACCGGGGCGGTCGGGCCGATGAGTGTCCTGGATCGCGCTGCACCCGGAACGTGTACGAGCCGGGACCCCGAGACGACGGTGGACGGAGTTGTCGCCGTGGAGAACGGCACCCCGTCGATGTCGCCGGCGTAGCCGACGGTGGTCGTACCGCGAGATCGGGCGGCGGCGCGCTCCATGACATCGGCACGGCGGCCGCGTTGGTGTACTGGGTGAGGCGCCGCTGACGTCGGGGCGCCGAGGGCGACCGGGCGCTCGGGACCGCCGTCAGGAGGGCCGCCGCGCATGCGAGGCCGAGTGTCGCGACCAGGCGCGGGAAGGTGGGGCGGAGGCGCATCTGTCGCCCCCGATCCTACCTCCGCGATACCCCCGTCCCGCGAACCCGCAGCCACCCGTTCGACCAGTTTGCGACCGCCCCGTCGGGGGGTCTGAGACCAATCACTTACGGATGCAGAAGTGGCTCACGCCGAGGGGCCTCGAGGTGAAGCTCGATCCCCGGTAGGGCCACACCCGCCACACGTAGCAGGAGCCCCTCTTCAGGGCCGCCCGCTTGGACGGCGTGAACCGGCGCTTCTTCGGGAACGCCGTGCGCACCTTCCTGAGGGCGTTGTTCTTGCCCACCACGAAGATCTGCACGTTGTAGAGCCGGGTGCCCTTGGGGCCCGCGGCCCAGCGCAGGGTGGGTCGGCGCGAGCGGATCTTGGCCCCCCTGCGGGGCTTGAGCTTGCGCCACCTGCTGCTGGGCAGGGTCGTCGCGGCCGCGGCGGCCGGGGGCGCCGCCGGGGCGGCGAGGATGGCGAAGGGCTCCGTGGCCCACGGCCCGGGGTTGCCCACGGCGTCCACCTGGCGGGCCTCGAAGGAGTACGAGCCCGCGGGCAGGCTCGCCGGCGCCGCCGACGTCCCGGAGGTGCTGGCGGGCCCCTGGAGGATCGCCCCGCCGGCGCCGATCACCCGCCACCACATGGTCGCGCCGGCCTCGCCCCCGCTCCAGGAGAAGGTGGGCGTGACCCCCACGCTCGGCGACGGACGGCTGGCCGCGATCGTCAGCGCCGGCGGCGGCGTGGCGTCGATCGCGAACGTGGCCGTCGCGGGCGCGCTGTCGGCCCCGACGGTCGTGCGCTGGAACACCTGGAGCTGGAACGTGCCGCTGGCCAGCATCGCGGTCGCCTGTCCGCTGCCGGTGGCCGCCTCGCCCGACTGCACCGCGGCGCCCGCGGTGTTCACGATCGTCCAGCGCGAGCTCGCGCGGGTGCCGGTCCACGAGAAGCTCGGCCCCGTGTTGTTGGACAGGGCCGCCGGCACGGCGGTCAGGGCCGGTGGCGGCGGCGCCACCCGAAGCGTCGTGCGGTCCGCCTCCGGGGTGACCTCGGTCGGGATGTTGACGTCGCTGCGCTGCACCCACCAGGTGAGCCGGACGTCCTCGGGGAGGGCGACGGTCGCGGTGGCCGAGGTCGCGGCCGCGTCGGCGGTCGCGACGACGGTCGGCCCGCGCGGGGACGGCAGGTTGACGTAGACGCTGTAGCCGCTCCTGGTGAGCGCGTCGCCGCTCGCCGTCCACGTGAACGTGGGCAGCGCGCTCACCACGGCGTCCGGCCCGGGCGAGACCCGGAAGGGACGGCTCGGCCGACGCGAGCGCCGGCGCGCCCAGCGCGACCGCCCCCGCCAGGGCGAAGGCCAGCCGAGCGCTCACCGCGTGTCGAAGCGTGGAGGGCATCGCGCGATGCTACGACGCGGGGGTCGGGGTGTCAGCCACCTGGGGTCCTGCCGGGCCCGGGCGCCGCGCGGGCGCCCGGGCCGGTGGATCGTCAGCCGGTGACGGCCGGCTGGATGCGCCGGGCGATCGGCGAGAACACCGTGACCGCCTTGGCCCGCACCGCTCGGACGCCGGTCGCCCGTGCCGTGGCGGTGTTGGTCCGCTTGCCGCGGACCGACGCGTTGGCGACGAGCCAGACCTTGACGGTCCGCTTCTGACCCGGCTTCAGCGTGCCCAGCTTGATCGTGATCCGGCCGGTGGCGAGCGTGCCCCGGCGACTGGACTTCGCGAACGAGAGACCCCGCGGAAGCGTGTCGGTCAGGGTCACGTTCTTGGCCGTGACCTTGCTCGTGTTGCGCACGACGATCGTGTACCTGACCCGCTTCAGCACCTTGGAGGTCCTGGGGGCCTTCTTGGTGATCGCGAGCTTCGCCTTCGCCGTGACCCTGCCCGCCGGCGTGACCGGGGTCGCCGGGGTCACCGGCGTCACCGGGGTCGCCGGGGTGACCGTGCCGGAGACGGCCGCGAAGGTCACGGACGTCGCCGCGCTGATGTCGCCCGCGCCGGAGGTGGTGGTGTTCTGCGAGTCGTCGGAGATCGGCTGGATCGAGTAGAGGATGCCGTCGCCGGCCGTCGTCCCCGAGACCGTGGTCGTTCCGGCGCCGGGGGCGCTCAGGGTGACCGTGGCCGTGCCGCCGGCGCCCACCGTGACCGACGACGCCGAGAGGCTGCCGGGGCCGGAGGTGACCGCGAGCTGGACGACCGAGCCGGGCTTGGCCGCGATCGTGATCGTGGCGCTGGTCGCGCCCGGCGCCGGCGCGGCCGCGCTCAGCGCGAGCGTGCGGGGCGTGGCGCTCTCGGCGAGGGCCTCGGCGATGAGCGCGGCGGCCGACGCGTTGATGGAGGCCGAGCTGGTCGGGTTGGTCGCCCGCAGCTCACCGCGCAGCACCCACACGGCAACCTGCGCGGTCGCCGCCTCGTCCTGCTTGGCCGGCGTGACCGCTCCGGTCGGGGTGCGGTTGCGCAGGATCCAGAGCACCGCCCGGTCCTCGGGGGTCGTCAGCGGGATCTCCGTGACGTCCGCGGTCGGGCCGGGGTTGTTCTGGTTGAGGAACTTGGTCGTCTCGATGCAGTAGGCGACGACGGGGGTGCCGTCGAGCGTCAGGTTGATCGTGCCGGCCGCCCCGCCCGGGCCCTGCGCCCCGCTCGGCAGGTAGTAGAGGAGGTCGGTGCGCTCGATGTCGGGCGTCGGGCCGTCGGCCTGACCGGTCCAGAGCTGGGACTGCGGGGCTCCCAGCGCCGACGACATCTGCAGGACGAGGAGTGCGGCGATCGCCGCGACGGCGGCGACGATGGCGCGGTGCGCGCTCCTTTTCGTCCTGCGTTGCTGAACCTGCATCGGCATGACCTCCGAGGGCATGGGGTGTGTTCGACGAGGCGCGACAGAGTGCCGCCCACCCCGCAAGCGGCGACCACTATGTCACGCACTGTGCGTGAGAGGCCCCGAGCGGGTTGGAGGTTCCGCCCCTCGGCCGGGGTGGAATCGTGCGGCTTGCGCGTACCTTCTGTCCAACGGGGGGGTCTTGTCACCCCCCCGTGTCTCCGCGAACCCCGCAGGTTCCGAACCCGGCGCTAGCATGGTTGCGGAATGGGTGTTCGGGACGATTGATTCAAGGAGGGGACCGAGCGTGACCGAGACCATCCTCAATCTCCTGCGCTCGAGGAGCCAGGTCATGACGCCCGGGGCCATCAGCGTCCTGCTGGGCCAGGGCGCCGTCGGCACCCTCGGTCAGGAGCCCGCTCCCGCGGTGGCGGCCGAGCTCGACGCGCTGGCGCGCTCGGGCGACCTGGTGAGCCTGACCGGCTGCCCGGTGTGCGGGCTCGCGGGGGACGTCTGGACCGTCCCCGAGAACGTCCCGGCGCGCGTGGTGCCTCCCCTCGGCTTCAGCGAGGACGACACGCTGGCCACCATGTCGCCGCTGATCGAGGAGGGCGCGATCGAGCTGGGCGAGCGGGTGGAGCTGGTGGAGAGGGAGTGCTGCCTGCGCAGCGCCCGCCCCTGGAGGGCGACGCCCCGCCCCGCCTGACCGAGACCTATCGGCGGGCGCCGGGCCTGCCGATGTGTGTCTGGGCGGGTCGTCCGCGCCCTGCGTCAGGATCGTCCCCGCGCCTCAACTAGACCTCCGGCGAAATGCGATTGACCTCCCGGGGGGGACCGGGATCGCGGGCCTGCCGTACCTTGGCTGCGGGCCGCGAAGGGCGGCTCGTCCGGCTTGGACGCCGGTCACCGGAACGACAGACGGAGGTAGAAGTGACCGATCACACCACTGGCAGGCCGAGTCGCCACGTGCTCGTGACCGGAGGGCTCGGATTCATCGGTTCCTTCGTCACCGAGAGCCTCGTCGAGAGCGGCGACCGGGTCACCGTCGTGGACTCGTGCGTCTCCAGCGTCATCGAGCCCGAGGACCTGCGCGGTCCCGCCGGCGCCATCGAGGTCGTGCAGAAGACCGTCGAGGACTACCTGGTCGAGGCCGGTTCCCTGGACGACTTCGACATGGTCGTGCACTGCGCGAGCTACGTCGGTCCGGCCAGCATCCTCGGCTTCGCCGGCCAGCTCGGCCCGGCGATCGTGGGCACCACGGCCAAGGTCATCGAGAAGTGCATCGCGGCGGACATCCCGCTCGTCAACTTCTCCTCGGCCGAGATCTACGGCAAGAGCGGCATCCTGCGCGAGGACGGCGACATCCGCGTGCCTCCGTACTTCAACCCGCGCATCGAGTACGCCCTCGGCAAGCTCACCGCCGAGGCCATGTGCATCAACAGCAAGGTCCACGGGCTGCGCTCGGCGACCATCCGCCCGTTCAACGTGGCCGGCCCCCGCCAGTCGCGGTACGGCGGCTTCGTGATGCCGACCTTCGTCCAGCAGGCCCTCGAGGGCCTGCCGATGACGGTCTTCGCCTCCGGCCAGCAGCGCCGGGCGTTCCTGTCGGTCTTCGACCTGTGCCGGTTCATCGACGAGCACCTCACCGACGAGGCGTTCGACGACCCGAAGATCTACAACGTCGGCAACCCGGGCAACACGACCGAGATCTACCAGCTCGCCGTGCGGGTCAAGGAGATGACCGGCAGCGAGTCGGACATCATCTACGCGGACGCCACCAAGATCTACGGCCCGCAGTACGAGGAGGCCGAGAGCTTCGAGAAGCTCCCCGAGCTCAAGAACGCCGCGGCCCTCGGCTGGGAGCCCCGGATGGACCTCGACGCCCTGATCCAGGAGACGATCGACTACTACAAGGCCAACGCGGACCTCCGTGGGGCGAATGCTCGACTCTAAGTCGCTCTCATCGCTGCTCGTCATCGCGCCGCACGCCGATGACGAGGTGCTCGGAGCGGGGGGCCTGATGGCCCAGGCCTCCCGCGCCGGCGCCAAGGTCCACGTGGTCTTCATGGCGGTCGACGGCCTCAAGCACTGGGGTCACCCGGTCGTCACCACGCTCGAGGAGCGCATCGCCGAGATCGACGCGGTCGCGGCCCGGGTGGGCTTCACCTACGAGATCTTCTTCGCCGGCGAGGATCGCATCGAGCAGCTCGACACGGTCAGCCAGCGCGAGATGGTCAACCTCTTCGAGGCCGCGTACAACACGCACCGCCCCGACCTGCTGCTGCTTCCCCACGGCGAGGACTTCGACCAGGACCACCGGGCCACGTACCGCGCGGCGTTCGCCGCCGCCCGGCCGATCCCGCAGAACCTGGACAAGTTCTTCCCGAAGAACATCTGGACCTACGAGATCCCCAAGATCATCTGGTCCGACGCGCCGTTCAAGCCCGCGTTCTACGTCAACATCAGCGACGTGATCGAGATCAAGCTCGACGGCGTGCGGCTCTACCCGACCCAGCTCCGCGAGCCGCCGCACATCCGCTCGATCGAGAACGTGCGCGCGCTGGCCTACCTGCGCGGCAGCGAGATCGGCGTGGAGTACGGAGAGGCCTACACGGTCCTTCGCTCGGTCCTGAACTGAGGCCCCACGGCGTGCCGCGCATCGTCAGCACGCTGAGCTATCCGCGCCGTCCCCAGTGGAACGACCGGGTCGAGGTGATCGACCCGGTCGTCCGGGGTCGTGCCCGGGCCATCCGCGAGCTGGTGTCCGCGACCGGCCGCTGCGACGTGATGGTGCTGGACGGCTCCATCGGCATCAAGGCGCGCAACCCAGACCTGGCGGTGGCCGCCATGGTCGGGCTCCGCCGCCGCCGCCCGCCCGTCGTGATGGCCGAGGCCAACTGGAAGGCCGGGACCGGCGCGGACCGCAGGCTGCGGGTCGCCGGCATGAGGGCCATCTCGCGCGCCGTGACCCTCTTCTGCGTCGTCTCCAAGCACGAGCTGGAGGTGTTCCCCCGCACCTGGGGGATCAGCCCCGACCGGGTCGTCTACACGCCCTTCTACTACACCCTGGGCGAGGAGGAGCTGGCGGTCGCGACCAGCGAGGGCGGCGGGGTCTTCGCCGGCGGCAATCCGATGCGCGACTACGGCACCCTCATCGAGGCGGTCCGCGACCTCGGCATCGAGACCAGCATCGCCACCAGCCGCCCCGAGATCGTCGGCTACCCGGCGATGCCGCCCAACCTGAGGGTGGGCCCGGTGCCGCACGAGGAGTACGTGCGCAGGATGAGGGCGTCCGACGTCGTCGTGATCCCGCTGATGCCCCGCACCGTTCGCAGCGGCGGCGAGCAGACGTACCTCAACGCGATGGCCCTCGGCAAGGTCACCATCGTCACCGACTCGCCCGGCGCGTCCGACTACATCGAGTCGGGGGTCACCGGCATCATCGTCCCGCCGGCGGATCCCGGCGCCATGCGCGACGCGATCGCCTGGGCCACCAACCCCGCCAACCGCGACGCGGCGCGGCGGATGGGGCAGGCGGCCAAGGAGTTCGTCCTGCCCCGTTTCGGGCCGGACCAATGGGTGGACCGGCTCCTGGAGATCGCCGACCTCGCCGCGGCGGGCTGAGCCGCCGCGGCGAGGTCGCCGCCCGATCAGCCGGCGATCACCCTCATGCGGTTCCAGGGGATGCCGGAGTTGTCGTCGCGGGCGAGTCCGTCGTCGGGAGTCCCCTTCGACCGGACGATGTAGCCGTAGGAGCCGTTGAACTGCGGACCGACGATGGCCTGCCAGTTGGCCGTCGCCGAGTTCTCCATCATCAGCAGGACCACCCGGTCGGAGGATCCGTCCACGGCGATCATCCCGAAGTCCTGGAGCGCGTGGCAGATCTGGCGCAGGTACGCGGTCTCGAGGCCGGGCCGGCCCGGCACCGTGCGGGTGTCGCAGTTGACGGCCGGGTCGAGCTGGAGGCGCATGCCCATGTCCATGGCCGTCGCGGCGTTGCGCGTCGACGTCCCCTTGGGCTGGTCGGTGCGCGTCGCGGGGGCGCGGTACTTGTTGGTGAAGTCCGACGCCGAGTAGGCGAAGCGCAGGGCGTGGCGGATCGCGCCCGACTGCACCTGCGCCGGACGGATCAGCCCGGCCAGGATCGAGAGCCCGGATCCCGTGCCCCCGCCGGCGAACGGAACGCTGACGCTCTGCGTGCCGTCGGGGTTCAGCGTGGCCCCGTCGTTGTTGTAGTGGAAGAGGCCCGCCCCGGAGGCCGACAGGCTGTTGGAGCCGATGTTGGCCTGCCACAGCCGCAGCTCGGTGTCCCGGCCGAAGTCCGGGTGGGCGGGATCGAGGATCACCAGCGGGCTGTCCGCCCCGCCGCCGGCCTGGGCCTGCGCGGGAACGCGGAAGCGCGTGCGCGTGCTGCCGACCGTGACCGAGTAGAGCGGGTCCGTCGGCTTGGCGACGTAGACCGGGGGCACCTCGCCCTCGGAGCTGAGGGTGACCTTCGAGATGCCGGCGTTCTCCACCAGCTGACCGACGACGGCGGCGCTGCGTGGATCGACCTGGGCGTCGGCGGGGATCGGCTTGTTGAAGGCGAAGTCCGGCGAGTAGGGGTCGTCCTCGGCCGACAGCCGCGTCTTGACCGGCGCGGCCACCGGCGCGGGCGGCGTGGGTGGGGCGGCGGTGACGCGGCCGTTGACCACGGCGGCGCGCACGAGCAGCAGGGCCCGGCCCTTGGGCCGGCGCGCCGGGCCGAGGCCGATGGTGCCCCGCACCGCGGTCACATGGCGCATGTTGACCCGCTTCGAGCGCGCCACGACCCTGCCGTTCACCTTGAGGTAGGTGCGCGCGCGCCGGTTCGACCAGGTGGAGTGGAAGACGACGTTGCGCCACTTCTTGGCGGGCAGGCGGACCGCGCTGACCACCGTCCCGACCCTCTTGCCGCGGGGAGTGGTGCGCCACAGCGCCCACCGGAAGCCCCTGCGCGTGCGGACGACGCCGGCCTGCTGGATCTGGCCGTTGGCGCTCTTGGACCACAGCAGCGCCCGCCGGCCACCGAGGCCGAGGCGCAGCTTGTAGACGTTGAGGCGCGCGCGCAGCCGCACCGACGACCGGTTGCCGAGGTCTGAGGTGATGACCGCCGTGCCCCGTCTGGTCGGAACGCTGAGCTTCAGGGCGCGGGACTTGCGCCCGGCGGCCGTGAACCGCACGTCGGCGCGCGGTCCCGAGGTGATGGGCTGCCATCCCCCGAGCGCTCCGGTCGAGACCGCCAGCTGGGCGGTCGGGGCGGGGGCCCCGGCGGCCGCGCCGCACATCGCTCCCAGCCCTCCCGCGACTCCGCCGGCGACGGCGAGGGCGAGTCGGCGGCGGCGCGTGAACGCTCGCAGGGCACCGACGGTCAGGGTCGGACTCATCAATTGTCACCCCCAGGCGATTGCCGCGCGAGCTGGGCGGGCACCCCATCCCCCTCGCTCGGACGAGCGGGAGGACGCCGCGCGGAAGACGTCTGTCGTTTTCCGTCCAATGGGCACTGGACGAATGAGGGCACCAGTCTGCACACCGGGCCCCCGCCTGTGAAGGGTCGATGTGCGTTTTCACCTTTTGAAAGCTTTTCGCACAGGTGGCTCACACCCGCCGCCGCCGGGGGGCTCAGACACCCTTGCTACGGTCGGCCCTCCACATGACCGGCCCCCCTCCACGCTGGCGCGTCATCACCGTGATCGCGCTCGCGGTGGGCGTCGCGGCGGTGTCGCTCGTGTTCCTGCTGCGCGATGACCAGGAGGCGGTCCCCATCCCCCAGGGGCCCACGCCGAGCGGCGCCGAGGCGGTCCCGTACGACCCCTCGTCCGCGTTCCAGCGCCCGATTCCGGCGAATCCGCCCATCGACCCGCGCAGCGACGCCATCGCCGCGCGGATCGCCGAGAACCGCTACTCCGGCAAGACCTTCCTCGCCAGCCGGGGCGAGGTGCCGCCGATCTACACCGCCGCCGCCGACTCGCCCTTCTACACCGTGGAGGTGGGCGGCGAGCGCATCCGCTTCCGCGTCCCGCCCGACGCGCGGCCGGGCGGCGGCGCCGACCACCCCCTGGTGATCCTGGACCCCACCCACCCGGACTACGGGCGCGACACCGAGCTGCGCCTGTGGCAGGCCGAGGTCGACCACGAGAACCGCGAGCTGCGCGCCGAGGGCGCCGGCCTCTTCCACTACAACAACGACGGGGCGCGGCTGAACCCGGACGGCTCGCGGAGCCTGGCCGCCCCCTTCGAGGGCCAGGGCACCGGTTCGGGGCTCTCGATCCTCGCCGGCCTGATCCGTCCCGAGGAGGTGCGCGCGGGCCGCATCGACCACGCGCTGCGGTTCAGCTACTCGGCGCCCGACTTCACCTCGCGGTTCCGGGCCCCCGCCATCAAGACCGACCAGCCCAAGGACACCCAGACGCGCGATCCGGCCTCCGCCATCGACATGGGCACCCGCCTCCAGCTCGACCCGAGCGTCGACTGCGACGCCCGCACCGTCCCGGGGGCGCCGGCCGACGGGCGCGAGACCCAGTTCCTGCGGATGATCTGCCACGCCCTCCAGGAGTACGGGATGATCGCCGCGGACGGCACCTCCGAGGACGGGCTGATCCTGATGATGGAGAACAGCGAGACCGCCGACTGGCCCGACATCGTGGGGCCCGAGAGGTACGAGTCGTACAGTTGGATCGTGCGCGACGAGGAATCGGGCTCCGACGGGCTGTCACGCGATGACCGGTCCGGCATCCCGTGGGAACGGTTCCGAGTGCTCAAGGAGACCGCTCTTCCGTCGATGGAGAGCTGAACGACCGTTCAGTTTGGCGAGAAAACGCCGGTGATACATTCCGCGCCGGCCGCCGCCCCACACTCGAGGATCCCGATTGTCCAAGCGGAGCATCATCCTGTTCAGCGCGCTGATCGGCCTCGTCGCGCTCGTCGGGGGGCTCCTCGGCATCGCACAGCGGTCGGCCGACTACGAGGCCACCGCGTCGGTGCTGATCGTCCCGACCACGACCGACGCCGGCCTGTCCATCTCGGCGGTCGACACCCTCAGCCGTGGCCCGGTGTCCTCGACCTTCTCCGAGGCCTTCGCCAGCAGTGAGGTGATCGACTCCGCCTTCGCGAAGGCCGGCATCGACGCCGCCGAGGCCCGGCAGGTGAACGTCACGAGCTCGGTCGTCACCGACACGTCGGGCCTCCTGATCTCGGCCACCTCGGACTCGCCGGTCCTCGCCGAGCGGGCGGCCAACGCCGTCGCCCAGTCCAAGCCGGACCTGGGCGGCTACACGGTCGCGTTCGCCACGCGCCAGATCGGCACCGCCGACGGCACCGCCGCCCGCAGCGGCCCGAGCAGCAGCACCCTCGTCATCGTCGCGATCGTGATCGCCGGCATCCTCGCGCTCGCCACCGCGGCGGTCCTCGGCCGGGTCTTCCCGCCCACGCCGGACGAGGGCGGCGACGGGTCCGACATCGTCATCCCCACCCGCACCCGAGAGCAGCCGACGGTCACTCGGCGCCCATGACCACCATCGGTGCGAGGCGTCCCGCCTCGCTCGGACGCCTCCCCCTCCTCCTCGGAGCGGCCGCCGCCGCCGCGGCGCTCCTGGGTTATCTGCTCCTCTCGGGCGCGAGCAGCGCCCTGGCGGTGCTCGTCGTCGTCGTCGGCCTGCTGGCCGTGGGCGCGGTCGTGGTGCGCCCGGACCTGGGTGCCACCGTCCTGCCGGCGGCCGTGTTCGCCAACGCCGGGCTCGTGCTCAACGACGGCTTCGGCGTCCCCAACGTGGTCTCGGGACTGAGCCTGCTGGTCGTGGGGGCGTGCCTGGCCCGCGGCCGCTTCCGCGGCCGCCTGCTGCGCATGACCCCGGTGCTGATCGCGTTCATCATCTTCGCGGTCATCCGCGTCCTGTCGGCCGTGGAGGCCGCCGGCAGCGCCGACACGAGCGGAATCGTCCAGGACCTCCTGGTGGGCGTCGCCCTCGTGATGGTGGTGACCATGGTGGCGAGCGATGAGGCGACGCTGCGCCACTCCATGGAGCTGCTGGTCGTGGTGGCCGCGGGCCTCGTGGGCCTCACCCTCCTGAAGCAGATCGGCATCGCCGGGCCGCGCGGGGAGTGGCTCGGCTTCGCCAGCGACAACCCGCCCACGGCCGAGCAGCTCGCGCTCGAGGTGCGGGCCGGCTACGCGGCGCAGGGCGACACGACGCGCGCCACCGGCCCCCTCTCCGACGCCAACTTCTGGGCCCAGGCGCTCATCCTGGCGCTGCCGCTGGCCCTGTGGTCGCTGCGCCAGGGCCCGACCCGTCTCACGCGCGTCTGTGCCGGCGGCGCCGCCTTCATGATCGTGCTCGGCGTGGCCCTCACCCAGTCGCGCGGCGGCGCGATCGCCATGATCCTCGCGGTCGCCGTGTGGCTCTGGTTCCAGGGCGGCCGCTGGCGGCTCGCCATCGCCATCCTGCCTCTCGTGATCGTGCTCGCGGTGGTGCTCACCGGCTCGACCCAGCGCTTCGAGCAGCTGCGCACGATCAACGACCCCTCCCAGTCCGAGGAGTTCAAGGGCCGCCTGAGCGAGAACATCGCCGCCTTCCAGATGTGGCGCGACCATCCCGTGCTCGGCATCGGGGCGGGCGAGTTCCCGGCCAACTACCGCACCTACGCGGCCAAGATCGGCCTCGACGCCCGCTCGGAGCGCAACGCCCACAACAGCTACCTCCAGACGGCCGCCGAGATGGGCACCCTGGGCCTGCTCGCCTTCCTCGGGATGATCGTCACGGCCCTCTGGTGCGGCCTGCGCGCCCGCTCCCGGCTCCTCGCACAGGGCCTCACCAGCGCCGCCGGCTGCACCGAGGCCCTCGTGGCCGGGCTGGTCGGCTACCTGGGCGCCGCCGTCCTGCTGCACCAGGCCTTCCCCCTGTACCTGTGGGCCTGGCTCGGCCTGCTCGGCGGGACCCTGCTCCTGTCCGGGTACCGCATGCGGCCCCTCCTCGGGGAGCACTCCGAATGAGCATCGCCCGCCCGGTCTTCTGGCTCTCCGGGGCCGCCACCGCCTGGGTGCTCGCGGGCTACCCGGCCGTGCTGTCGCTGCTGCCGCGGCGCCCGTGGGAGGTCGGCGACGAGCTGCCCCGGGTGACCGTCATCATCGCGGCGTACCGGGAGCGGGAGGAGCTGGCCGACAAGCTGCGGGCCCTCGCCGACCAGGGCTACCCGCCCGACCGCCTCCAGCTGATCGTCGTCGTCGACGACGACGAGCAGACCGCCGAGCTGGCCCGCCAGGCCCGCCCCGACGCCCTCGTGCTGTTCTCGAAGGAGCGGGGCGGCAAGCCGGCCGCGCTCAACCGCGGCGTCGCGGCCGCCGAGGGCGACGTGATCCTGATGACCGACGCCAACAACCTGCTCGAGCCCGGCAGCCTGGTCGCCGCCCTGCGCCACTTCTCCGACCCGTCGATCTCGGCGGTCGCCGGCCGCCGCGGCGAGGAGAAGAGCGCCTACGACCGCTACGAGGGCCTCATCCGGAGCCTGGAGACCCGCACCGGCAGCGTCGCCGCGATGTCGGGCGAGCTCATGGCGGTGCGGCGCGACATGCTGACGCCCTTCCCCGAGGACGCCGTGGTCGACGACCTGTGGCTGCTGTGCAGCCTCGCCCGCCAGGGCGGGCGCGCCATCTACGAGCCCGCCGCCGGCTCGACCGAGCCGGCGATCGGACACCGGGCCGAGGTCGCCCGTCGCTCGCGCATGGGGGCCGGCCGCCTCCAGATGGCGTCCGAGCTGCGCGGCCTGCCCTGGGGCTTCCGCTGGCGGGTGCTCTCCCACAAGTACGGACGCCTGGCCCTCCCGGTGCTCCTGCCCATCGTGCTGGCATCCTCGCTGGCCGCCTCCCGCCGCCAGCCCTATCGCGCCCTCGCGCTGGTCCAGGTGGCCGGCTACACCCTCGGCCTCGCCTCGATCGCGGGCGTCCGCCCGCCCGGCCTCCCCGGCACGCTCGCGCGCGCCTGCGGCCAGTTCCTGCTCGGCAACTACTCGGTCGGGATCGGCCTCGTCCGGGGCCTGCGCCGGGCGCAGAGCATCCGCTGGGACCCCGTGCGGTGAGCGCGACACGGCGCGCCGCGGGCGCTGCCGTCGGGGCGTGGCGGGGGAGACCTCGTTGAGCGAGGAGACCAAGGAGAAGAGCCTCGGGACGACGACGATCCGGGGTGCCTTCTGGGCGTATGGCTCCTATGTCGGCGGGCGGGTCCTCGTCCTCATCTCGATCGCCGTCCTGGCGCGGCTGCTGTCGCCGCGCGACTTCGGGCTGGTCGCGCTCGCGCTGACCTTCACGACGCTGCTCGAGACCGTCGGCGACTTCGGCCTGGGGCAGGCGCTGGTGGTGAGCAAGGAGGAGAACATCGCCGACCGGGCCAACACCGTGTTCATCTACGGGCTCGGCATCGGCCTGGTCGGATGCGTGATCACCCTCGCCTGCTCGCCCTTCGTGGCGGACTTCTTCGAGGAGCCGGCGGTGCTGCCGCTGCTCGCGGCGCTGTCGCTGAACTTCCCTCTGCGCGCGCTGGGGGCCACCCAGTACGCCCTGGCGCAGAAGAGCATGAACTTCCGGGCGCGCACGATCTCGGAGCTGTCCAACGTCGCCGTGCGCGGGGTGCTGGGCGTGGTGCTCGCGCTCATCGGCTTCGGGGCCTGGAGCCTGGTGCTCGGCTACCTCGTCGGCACGTTCGTGCTGTCGGCGATGCTCTGGGTGATGGTGCCCTGGCGTCCGCGGCTGGCGATGCCCAACCGCCGCTACGCGCGCCAGCTCTTCACGTTCGGCGGCACGCTGACGGGCGTGGACGTGCTGCACGGCATCTCGGTCTCGGCCGACCCCCTCATCATCGGGCGGCAGCTGGGCCCCGTGCCCCTGGGCCTCTACTCGCTCGGCCAGCGCCTGCCCCAGCTGCTGGTGGTCAACCTCTCGATCGTCGCCGGCCAGGTCCTGTTCCCGGCGTACACGAAGGTGGAGGCCAACAAGCTGGGGTCGGTGTTCCTGACCTCGCTGCGCTTCACCATGATCATCGCCGCGCCGCTGGCGGTGGGCCTGATCGTGATGGCCGACCCGATCATCCTCGCGGTGTTCGGCGACCAGTGGGGCGGCGCGGTCGTCCCGATGCAGATCATGGCGATCTACGGCGTCGTCCTCGCGCTGGAGATCCCCGGGGGGACAATCTTCAAGGTGACCGGCCGGGCGTCCATCCTGCTCAAGCTCGCGATCCCGCGCACGATCGTCCTGTACGTCGGGATCGCCCTGATCGCCTCGCGCGGCATCAACGCCGTCGCCGTCATGCTCACGATCATCACCGTCGTGTTCGCCGCGATCGCCCTGGTCATGGCGTCGCGCGTCATCAAGGTGCGCCTGCTGACGATGCTCGGCACCTTCTGGGCGCCGGTCGTGGCCGCCGGCGGCACCGCGGCGGCGCTGTGGGGCGTCACGCAGGTGCTCTCGTCGCCCTGGCCGACGGTCCTCGTGGGCGCCGTCGTCGGGGGGCTCGTCTACCTGGCCCTGCTGTGGGTCGTCGCGCGCGACGCGCTCGAGTACCTGATCGGCAAGGTCATCCCCAGCCGGGCCTGAGGCCCTCCGGGCCGCCGTCCCCTAGCGGTACACCCCGAGCGTGGCGGTGATCATCGCGTCCACGCTGAAGCGCTCGGCCACCAGCTCGTGGGCCCTCTCGGCCATCGCGGCGCTCTCGGCAGGCGCGTCGGCCAGGGCGCGCAGGCCGCGCGCGAGGTCCGCGGGGTCGGCCGGGCGCACCACGCGCGCGGTGACGCCCTCCTCCAGCAGCTCGTCCATCCCCCCCACGCCCGTCACGAGCAGGGGCAGGCGGTGCGCGCAGGCCTCCAGCAGGGCGAAGGGCAGGCCCTCCGAGTGCGAGGGCAGGCAGAAGGCGTCGAGGCCCGACAGGAGCGTCCCGACGTCGTCGCGGAAGCCGGTGAAGCGCACCCGGTCCCCGAGGCCGAGCTCGGCCGTCTGCTGCTCCAGGGCCTGCCGGCTGCGGCCGTCACCCACCACGAGCAGGCGCAGCCGGGGCAGGTCGGGCGCGACCAGGGCGAGCGCCTCGATCAGGTCCGCGACGCCCTTGACCGGCTCGAGGCGGGCGACCACGCCCACCACGAGGCTGTCCGCCGGCCAGTCGCCGAGGACGGCCCGCCGCCCGGCGGGATCGGACACCGCCGGGGGGACGGCGTTGGCGATCAGGGCGGTGCGCCCCGCGGGCACGCCGATCGACTCGACGTAGGCGCGGGTGGGCTCCGAGACCACCACGAAGCGCCCGCCCAGCCACCGGTTGAGCCGGAGGACGCCCTCGTAGAAGCGCCCGCGCGCCGACCCGCCGTGCTCGGCCAGGTACTGGGAGTGGACCGTGGTGACGCGCACCGGGACGCGCCCCGCGAGGCCGGCGAGCAGCGACCACAGCTGCGACTGCGGGTTCTGCGCGTCGATCACGCCGAACCCGTCGCGTCGCAGGACGCGGACCAGGTCGAGGACGATGCGGGGATCCCCGCGGCGGCGGGCGATGGCCAGTCGCGGGTGCCCCGCGGCGGCCAGGCGACGGTGCAGGGGGGAGCCCGCCAGGGTCGCCACCGCGAAGGGCACGCCCCCCGCGCGCAGCGCCGCGGCGAGCTGCAGCACGCGGACGTCGGCGCCGCCGAAGCGCTTCGAGAGGTCCACGATCATCACCGCGGGGCCCGCGGGTGGATGGTGGCCGTTGGAGTGTTGCTCGGTGGCGCTCATGACAATTTTCGCAAGCCCTATCAAGGGGTGGGCGCGACGGGACGATAAACGACACGACGCTCGGATAGGCGTCGTGCCCACACAGTCTGACGGCCCCAGTCCCTGTCACCGGGCCCCGGACGACGGACGGGAAGGAACCCTCCATGCCGCCAGCCCCCTCGGGGAGGCTCAGCCGCGCCGTGCGCGCGGGGCTCGTGGTCGCCCTCGGGCTGGGCGCGGCGTGCGCGCCGGCGCTCGCCGCCGACGCTCCGACGGGGAACCTGGCGCCGAGCGCCTCGTTCGAGCGGGGCACGAGCGGGTGGACCCCGGTCGGCGGCCGGTTGAGCCGCGTCCGCGCCGGCGACGCGCCCGACGGCCGTCGCGTCGCGCGTCTGGCGCGCGCCGCGGGCGCCGGGGCGATCTCGCTGGTCGCGGCGCGCCTGCGCGCGGACACCGGGCGGGGCCGTGTCTACCGCGCCGAGGCCTGGGTGCGCGCGGACGGCGCCGGGTCGGTGGGCGCCCCGGCGACCCTCGCCGTCGTGCAGCGCGCGCGCGACGGCCGCGTGACGCGCCGGTGGACCTCCCCCCGCGTGGCGCTGCGCCGTGGCTTCCGCCGCCTGGCGGTCGTCGCGCGGCCGCGGGCCCGGGGCGGCCGCCTGGAGGTCGTCGTCACCCAGCCGCGGGCGCGCCGCGGGGACGCCATCGCGGTGGACGCCGTGCGCCTCGTGCGGCGCGGCGTCCGCGCCTCGGGCGCCGACGGCGCCGGCATCAACGGATCGTTCGAAGCGGGGACCGGCGGGTGGGGCGGCTGGTCGGCGGCGCTGTCGCGCGTCGCGCGATCCGACGCCCCCGACGGGGCCCATGTCGTGAGGGTCGTGCGCACCGGGTCCGGGTCGAGCTACGCGCTGCAGGAGTCCACGCGCGTGGGCCCGCTCGGCGTGGGCGCGCGCTACGGCGCGGGCATCTGGGTCAGGGCGGGCGGCGCCTCCTCGGCCGGCCGCCCGATCCAGATCAAGCTGCGCGAGCGCAATCGGTCCGGCGTCGTCGTGGCCGACACCGCATCGGCGCCGGTGGCCCTCACCGCCAGCTGGCGCCGCATCACGGTGTCGGCGGCCACGCGCGTGGCCGGCGGCACCCTGGACCTGCGCGTCAGCCAGTCGGAGGCCGCGAGGGGGCACAGCTTCCTCGCCGACGCCGCGACCCTGGCCGAGGCGACCGCCGGCACCGCTCCGGCGCCCGCCCCACCCCCCGCGGCGCCGCCGGCCACGCCCGCCCCGGCGCCGCCGGCCGTCCCATTCGACGGGGGCCTGCTCCCCAACGCCTCCTTCGAGGGCGCGGACGGCGGGTGGACCGGCTACGGCGCGGTCGTGGCGAGCGTGCCCGTGGCGGACGCCCCCCACGGGGCCTACGCGATCCGGGCCACCAACGCCGGCACCCTCGGGTACTTCACCCTCAACCCGCCCGCGGCGAGCGCCGTCTCCACCGTTGCGGGGACGACCTACGCGGCGGAGGCGTGGGTCCGCGCGGCCAGCCCCTCGTCGCTGGGGCGGCCGATCCAGCTCAAGCTGCGCGAGCGCACGCCGGCCGGGACCGTGGTGGCCGACGCCGCCTCGCCGGTTTCGTCTCTCGCGGGCACCTGGCAGCGGATCGCGGTGACCCGCACCGCGGCCGGCACGGGCAACGCCCTCGACCTGCGCGTGAGCCAGTCGGACGCCGGCCCCGGCGACGCGTTCCTGGTGGACGCGGCGCGCCTGACCGCGTCCGGCCCCGCGCCGGCGCCCGCGCCGGTCCCCACGCCGATCCCGGTGCCGGCGCCGGTGCCCGAGCCCGCGCCGGCGCCGCCGCCCTCCGCCGACCACGCGGGCCCCGTGGTGGCCTTCGCCTCTCCCGCCGCCGGAGCGTCGGTCTCCGGCGCCGTCGCGGTCGCCGCGACGGCCACGGACCCCAGCGGGGTCGCGCGGGTCGAGTTCCGGGCGGACGGGGCCGCGCTGGGCACGGTCACCGCCCCGCCGTACAGCGTCTCCTGGGACACCTCGGCGCTCGCCCCCGGGGCGCACTCCCTCGCGGCGACCGCGGTCGACGCCCTCGGCAACGCCACCACGGTCACGCGCGCGGTGACGGTGGCCGACCCGGTGCCGGCCCCGGTGCCGGCACCCCCGCCGAGCGCGGGCGGCGACCTGTTCGCGAACCCGTGGCCGAGCGCCGCGGTCCGTCAGCCGATCCCGGCCGGCGAGCCGACGGACGTCGACTCGCCGGCGATGGTGAGCGCGCTCATGGGGGTGTCGAAGAACATCGGCGGCTCCAACAGCCCGACGCGCCTGCAGGGCGGGCCGGGGGACCCCGTCTACACCGGGATCGACGGCACCCGTGTGTACATCCACGGCGCGCCCGCCGGTGGGGGCGGCGCCGACGACACGATGGAGGTCTACAACGCCGTCGCCCCCGACGGATCGGCCAACCTGGTCACGCGCTACTGGACCGATGGGAGCCTGACCTTCGCGGACGGGCGCATCGGCAGCTCCACCACGGGCGCCGCCCGCCTCGACGGGGACGGCACGCCGTTTCGCGGCAACGGCACCGCGTGGGGCCTGTTCAGCTCGGTCGGGGTCGTCCTGCACGAGGAGCTCGAGGCCGGCGTGATCCCGCACGCCGTCGGAATCGCCCTCGGCAACAACATCCTCAGCCGCTCGTTCCGCGCCCCGGCGCGCTCCTCCGAGTCGAAGGCCACCGGCTCGACGGTCCCGATGGGGGTCAGGTTCCAGATCACGATGCCCTGGGAGCAGATCGAGGCCACCCTGCGCGCGCGCTTCACCGGCGACACGCTGGGGGCCGCCCTCGTCTTCTGGCGCGCGCTCAAGGACTACGGGGCGATCGTCCGCGACGGCACCGGCAGCAACGGCTCCTGGTGGTACACCGACGCGACCGGGATGCCGCCCGGCATCGACTGGAGCGGCATCGTCCGGGTGCCCGCGCTCTGGAGCGCGTCGAGCTGGCGGGTGCCCGCCCGCAGCGCGTACTGAGCCCGGCGGGGGCTACACCAGGCCGGCCCGGGGCCGGCCCCCGACGTTCCCATGGAACAAACCGACCCGTTCGGAGCCCGCCCCCCACCCATCGGTGAGTGGCGATCCCCCCGGACGGCGGGCGCAGCCTCGTGCGCCCTCGCACATCATCGTCCGTGACCTGGATAGTCAGAAAGGGAGCGGAGACGTGAGGATGAAGCGCAAGTACATCGGACGGGTGGCGGGGGCCGCGGCCGCCTCGCTCGCCCTCGGCGGGGTCATGGCACAGTCCGCCATGGCGGCGGCGCCCGATCCCGCGCCCTACTGCTCGGCCTACGGCAAGATCACCCAGCAGAGCACCGGCGGCTCGATCGACATCCCCGACGGGACGCTCGTCGATCCGGCGGACCCGCTGGGCCCGTCCAATCCCGGCGCGGCCGTGAGCAAGACGATCGTGATCGCCGGCGCCACCGGCACCATTCGCGACCTCGATCTGGTGACCAACATCACGCATCCCATCAATCGCGAGCTGACGATCACCCTGAGCAAGGGCGCCAAGAGCGTCCTCCTGGTGGGCGGACAGACCCGCGGGCGGGCCGGCGCCAACGGCTACAACGGCACCCTGTGGGACGACGCGGCCGCCAAGACGGTCTCCGAGGCCAACGAGGATCTCAACCAGGGAACGGTCGGGCAGGCGACGCTGTCGCCCGAGGGCGCGCTGGCCTCGTTCGTCGGCGACGACCCCAACGGCACCTGGAAGCTGGAGGTGCGGGACAACGCCGCCGCCGACACCGGCAAGCTCAACGGCTTCTCCCTCGACATCACCACCTCGCAATCGACGCCCGCGGCCACCACCACCTCGATGCAGGGTGACGGCGGAAGCATCGCGGCGGACCCGGGGACGGGAGTCCTCGAGAAGACCATCGCCGTCTCGGGCGCGCCCTCGTACCTCACCGACGTGAACCTCTCGACGGACATCGAGCACAACTTCGACCCCGCCGAGCTCACCGTGCGACTGATGTCGCCCCAGGGCACGACGGTGATGATCAGCAACCACCGCGGCACCGGGTCCCTGCGGTCGCTCACGACCACGTGGAACGACTCCGCCGCCAACCTGATCACCAACGCGGCCTGGGCGCCTGGCCAGACCCGTCCCCAGGGCCTCGTGCCCGAGGGCTCCCTCGGTGCGCTCATCGGGCAGAACCCGAACGGCACCTGGAAGCTCATCATCGAGGACACCTCGCCGGCGGACGCGATCAACCCCGACGGGTTCACGCTCGCGAACTGGAGCCTGGACCTCACCGGGACCAACGGCTGCCCGCCGCCGGCCGGCGGCGGCGATCCGACCCCGCCCCCGACCACGCCCGCGCCCGTGGTGCCGGCGCCCCCGGTGCAGAGCCCGGTGACCGTCGCCGCCCCGCTTCCCGCCCCGTCGTGCGTCAAGGTCGGCCTCTCGACGAGGATCCTCGGCGTCAAGAAGATCACCAAGGGCAAGAAGGGCGTCGTCAAGGTCCGGGTGCGCAACGCCAGCAAGCTGGCCAAGGCGCAGTCCGCCACCGCGAGCTTCGTCGTGCCGAGCGGCTTCACGCTCGCCAAGAAGCCGGCCGGCGCGAAGGTGAAGGGCAAGCGCGTCACCCTCAACCTGGGCACGATCGCGGCCGGTAAGAGCAAGACCGTCCGGCTCGTCCTCAAGGCGAGCGGCAAGGCGAAGGCCGGCAAGCGCAAGAGCGCGGTCTCGGCGTACGCCGCCTGCGGCTCGAAGGCCAAGGGCAAGATCGCCGTCACGATCAGGAACGCCTAGATCCTGACGCATTTGGGAGGATCCGTCGCCCGTTCGGCGGGCGGCGGATCCTCTCGACGCACCACGCGGTACCCGGTCGGGCAGGATAGGCGCGTGCCACGCGTCGTCTACCTGATCGACTCGCTCGGATGGGGCGGGGCCGAGCGGCTGCTCCTGCAGTACCTGCCGCACCTGCGCTCCCAGGGCTTCGACCCCGTCGTCTGCGTCATGCAGGAGCGCAGCGGCAACCCGGTCGCCGAGGAGATCCGCTCGCTCGGGATCCCGGTGGAGACGGTCCCGGTGGAGCGGTTGCGCGACCTCACCGCGATCGGCCGCCTGACCACCTACCTGCGCGACCGCGACGTGGACGTGGTCCACACCCAGCTGGAGTTCGCCGACGGGCTCGGCTCGGTCGCGGCCAGGCGGGCCGGCATCCCCTCGGTCTCGACGCTCCACACGATGTACGAACCCGCCCGCTGGTCGCGCGCCTGGGCGCGCAACCGCATCGGCGACTGGGCGCTCGCGCGCTACGCCCAGCGGATCATCGCGGTCTCCGACGAGGCGCGCCGCCACTACCTGGAGCACCGCCCCTATCCGGCGCGCAAGGTCGTCACGCTGCGCAACGGCATCGATCTCGCGCGGTTCGAGGCCGCGGCGCCGGAGGGGCCGGCCGTGCGGGCCGAGCTCGGCATCCCCGCCGGGGCGACCGTGGTCGCGACGGTGGCCGTGCTGCGCCACGACAAGGGCATCCACAACATGGTGGCGGCGCTGCCCGCGATCCTGGAGGAGGACCCCGGGGCCGTGTACCTGGTGGTGGGCGACGGCGACCAGCGCGCCTCGCTGGAGTCGGCGGTCGCGACCGCCGGCCTGGCCGAGCACGTGGTGTTCGCCGGCAGCCGCACCGACGTGCCCCGGGTGCTCGCCGCGTGCGACGTCTTCGTGCTGCCCACGCTCTCGGACGCCCTGCCCACCGTGCTGGCGGAGGCCGCCGCCGCGGGCATCCCCCTCGTGGCCTCCTCGGTCGGCGGCGTGCCGGAGATGTGCCTGGACGAGCGCAACGGCCTCCTGGTGCCGCCGGGCGACCCCGAGGGGCTGTCCTGGGCGGTGTGCCGGCTCCTGCGCGACCCCGCGCTCGCCGCGCGCCTGGGCGCCGAGGGCCGCGTCGTCGCCCACGAGCGCTACGACATCGCGACCCAGGCGGGACGGCTCTGCGCCCTCTACCGCGAGGTGATGCCGGCGTGAGGATCGCGGTCGTCGAGCCCCGCGGCACGCGGGGGATGATCCACTACGCCTACCGGCTCTGCACCGCCCTGGCCGAGGGCGGGGCGGACGTCACGCTCATCACCAGCAGCGACTACGAGCTGGTCGATCAGCCCCACAACTTCGCCGTGCATCCCATCCTGCGGCCCACCTCGACGCCCTCCGGCCCGGCTCGCGCCGAGCGGGGCCCCTGGCACGCCGGCTGCGCCGCGCGCGCCGGCTGGTGACGGGCGCGGTCCGGTGGTCGTCGAATGGGCGCGCCTGACTCGGCACCTGCGTCGCATGGGACCGGACGTCGTCCAGTTCGGGAGCATCGAGCACGCTATCGAAGGTCCGTTCCTGTGGTACCTCCGCGCCCGCGGAATGACGTTGACCGACGTCGTTCACGAGCCCGAGATCCGCGGCGCCGGCGGCCTGCGCTGGGCCGTGGACGTGCGCCTGTACCGCGGCGTCTACCGCAACTTCGATGCGCTGTTCCTGCACGGCGACGTCAACTGCCGCCGGTTCGGCGAGCTGTACCCGCGGGTCCCTGCCTCCCGCGATCCACTCCATCCAGATCGGCAGCATGACCATGGACGGCGACGACGATCGGGACGTTGACCTGCGCGCGCGCCACGGCATCTCCCCGGACGCCCCGGTGGTGGTCTTCTTCGGCACCATCCTGCCCAGCAAGGGGATCGAGGACCTGATCGAGGCCTTCGCCACGGTGCGCGCGACGCGCCCCGACGCGCGCCTGTTGATCGCCGGCAACCCCTCCCGGCTCATGGAGGACGGCGCGCTCGAGGCCCTCGCCGACCGCCTCGGCATCGCCGAAGCGGTCACGGTGGACGCCGGCTACGTCCCGAACGGGGAGATCGGAGCCCTCATGCGGCTGGCCCGCGTGGTGGCGTTCCCCTATCGCAGCGCCACCGCGAGCGGCGCGCTGCAGGTGGCGTACGCCCACGGGCGCCCCGTCATCGCGACGCGGGTCGGGGGGCTTCCCGAGGTGGTCGAGGAGGGGGAGAGCGGCTTCGTCGTCGCGCCCCGGCGACCCGACGAGCTGGCCGCGGCGATCCTGGCGCTGGTCGACGATCCCGAGGCCGCCGAGCGGATGGGCGCCCACGCCCTCGAGCTCTCGCGGACGCGCTTCTCGTGGGCCGCAACGGCGGCGACGATCATCGACGCCTGCCGCGGGCTCAGCTCCGGCTGAGGCGCCTCCGGGCGCGCCGGCGTGCGGCGCGCAGCGCCGCCCTGCCGCGCTTGGCGACCGGCGTGAGCCGCGCGCGGGCCAGGGCGGCGGCGTGGGCGCTCCGCCCCCGCGCGGTGGGCGGGGAACGCCGACAGCTCCACCAGCGTCCGCGATCCGTTGGCCCACCGGGTCTTGTAGTCGGCCGCGCTGCCGGCGAAGTCGAATCGGCCGAGGCCCTCGGCGAAGGCGCGCTCGATCTCCGCGGCCATCAGCAGCTTGCCGGGGGAGTGGGCCGACATGTCGTCGGCGAAGCCGATCTTGAGGGCGTAGAGGACGCCGTGGGCCTGGAGGCTGTAGTGGAACGCGATCGCCCGGCCGTCCAGGCGCAGGAACGAGAGGCGGAACCAGCCGCGCCGGGCCGCCCACCCGGCCAGCAGGCGGTGGTGGCGCTCGTCGGCCGGGCGCGCCGCGAGCGCGGTGCCGGCGCGCCCCTTCCAGCCGCTGGCCTCGATCGCGAAGGCGACGTCGAGGGCCCGGTCCAGGCCGTCGGTGCCGTCGAGCACCTCCACGTTGACCCTCCCGAGCTCGGCCAGCCGCCGCCGCCGCCGCGCGATGTCGCTGCGGGTGTTGCGGCTCAGCCCCCTCCAGTAGGCGTCCCAGTCGCCGGCGATGTCGATCACCGGATGCTCGTCGATCGTGCGCTCCAGCAGCATTCCCGCCCCGCCGGCGCAGGCGCCCGCGAGGGCGGCCCGCGTGGGCCCGTCGCGAGGGACCGGCCGCAGGAGCACCCGGGCGAAGCCGAGGGCGAGCGCGCCCTGGGCCGCGGCGAGCGCCGCATCGTCGCCGTCGGCGACGATGCCGGTCTCCTCCGTGTCGCGCAGGGCGATCGTCGTGAGCCGGGAGCGGTCGGTCACCAGCGGCAGCACCGCCGCGAGCCGGTGGCCGCGCCACACCGTTACCGCGCGCAGCCGCTCCGGGTCGGCGTGGGCCGCCGCCCACGCCCGCACGTACCCGGGATGCAGCGCGGGGGGCGCGGCGATCGCGTCGGCAAGCGCCCCCCAGGCCTCCACCACCGGGCCGAGGTCGCGGACGACCTCGACCCGGGTGTTGGTGGCGGCGTCAGCCAGCGCCGATGGCGTCCTTCACCAGCTGGGCGACCTCGGTGGGGTTGGTCCCCACGCGCACCCCCCGGGCCTCGAGCGCGTCCTTCTTGGCCTGGGCGGTGCCCGACGAGCCGGTGATGATCGCCCCGGCGTGGCCCATCTGCTTGCCCGGGGGCGCCTGGAAGCCGGCGATGTAGCCGACCACCGGCGTGGACATGTTGTCGGCGATGTACTCGGCCGCCTTCTCCTCCTCGGCGCCGCCGATCTCGCCGACCATCACCACCATGTCCGTGCTCGGGGTCGGCCTCGAAGCGGCTGAGGACGTCGATGAACGAGCTGCCGACGACCGGGTCGCCGCCGATGCCGACGACCGTGCTCTGGCCGATGCCCAGGTCCGCCAGCTCCTTGGAGATCTGGTACGTCAGCGTGCCGCTGCGGCTGACGAGGCCCACGCGGCCCGGGCTGGAACACCTGGGTCGGGCATGATCCCCACCGATGGCGACGCCCGGGCTGATGACGCCCGGGCAGTTGGGGCCCACGAGGGTCTGGTCGCCGCGCCTGCATGTGCGTGTAGACCCGCAGCATGTCGTGGGCGGGGATGCCCTCGGTGATGCAGACGATCAGGTCTCGACGCCCGCTCTCGACGGCCTCGTAGATCGCGTCGGCCGCGAAGCGCGGCGGCACGAAGACCATGGCGGTGTTGGCGCCGGTCTCCTCGACCGCGTCGCCGACGGTGTTGAAGACCGGGATGCCCTCGACGTCCTGGCCGGCCTTGCCCGGGGTGACGCCGGCGACGACCTGGGTGCCGTAGGCCTTGTTGCGCGTGGCGTGGAACGCCGCCCTCGCGCCCGGTGATGCCCTGCACCACGAGCCGGGTGTCCGCGTTGACGAGGATGCTCATGCGGCCTCCTTCGCGAGCTCGACGGCTCGTCGCGGCGGCGGAGAGCATCGTCGGCTCCGACCACGACGTTGGCGGGCGCGCGCTCGGCGATGATCGCGCGGCCCTCCTCCTCGTTGGTGCCGTCGAGGCGGACCACGATCGGCAGCGGTCGTGCCGAGCCGGTCCAGCGCCGTGAGCAGGCCCTCGGCGACCTCGTCGCAGCGGGTGATGCCGCCGAAGATGTTGACCAGCAGCGACTTGACCTTGGCGTCGCGACAGGAGGACCTCCAGCGCGGTGACCACCTCGTCGGCCTGCGAGCCGCCGCCGGCGTCCAGGAAGTTGGCCGGCCGGCCGCCCGCCAGCGCGACCACGTCGAGCGTGCTCATCACCAGGCCGGCGCCGTTGCCGAGGATGCCGACGTCGCCGTCCAGCTTGACGTAGGTGACGCCCTTCTCCTGCGCCATCCGCTCCTGCGGGTCGGCGGTGACCGACTCGCGCAGGGCCGCCACGTCCGGGTGGCGGTACAGCGCGTTGTCGTCGATCGTCACCTTGGCGTCGAGCGCGAGCACCTCGCCCGTCGGCCGTGAGGATCAGCGGGTTGATCTCGAGCAGCATGGCGTCGAGGTCGACGAAGGCCGCGTAGAGCTGCGGTGAGGATGTCGACGACGCCCTTGGTCGCCTCGGCGTCGATCCCCGCGTGGTAGAGCGAGCCAGCGTGCGTGGTGCGGCTGGAAGCCGGTCAGCGGGTCGATGTGCAGGCGCGCGAGCTCGTCGGGCCGCGACGCGGCGACCTCCTCGATGTCCACCCCGCCCATCGGCGGAGAGCATCACCAGCGGCTTCTTCGCGCCTCGGTCGAAGGTGACCGAGGCGTAGTACTCCTTCGCGATGTCGCGACGCCGCCTCGATCCAGACGCGGTGGACCGTGTGGCCCTTGATGTCCATGCCGAGGATGTCGCGCGCGCGCGCCTCGGCCTCGGCGGGGGTGTCGGCGACCTTGATGCCGCCGGCCTTGCCGCGACCGCCGACCTGCACCTGCG
The DNA here is from genome assembly GCA_963806585.1 of uncultured Thermoleophilia bacterium. Lineage (GTDB taxonomy): Bacteria > Actinomycetota > Thermoleophilia > Miltoncostaeales > Miltoncostaeaceae > Miltoncostaea. Next base: position 167,433 of record CAWDYN010000004.1, read on the forward strand.
CCTTCACCACGACCCGGCCGCCGATCCGCTCGGCCGCGGCGCGGGCCTCCTCCGGCGTCTCGGCCACCTCGCCGGCCGGCACGGGGATGCCCTGGCGCCGCGAAGAGCTGCTTGCCCTGGTACTCGTAGAGATCCACCTGTCTCCCTCGTCGTCGTCCCGGGCGCCCATCCGGGGAACGCCCCGCGGCATTGTACGCCAGGGCCAACTTCACATATTCCTCACCGAGCGGCCGGTTGTCCCCCTTGTGAGCCCGGTTAGGGTGCCCCGGCCCCGTGCCCCCACAAAGGAGCCGCCTCGGTGTCATCGACGAGATGGCGTTCCGTCGCCGCGGTCCTCGCGACCGTCACAGCGCTGGTGGCCATCCCGGCCGTCGCGTCGGCATCGCCCCCCACGGCCGTCCCCTTCGCCCCGACGAGCCCGTTCAACCTGCTCGTCCCGCCGAACCCGCCGATCGCGAGCAACGGATCCAGCCTGGGGGCATCGGTCGGCATCGCCTACGCCGAGTACACGCCCGCCGTGTACACCTCGAGCCCGAGCGACCCGCAGTACACCATCCGGCTGACCTCGGGCTGGGGCCCCAACGCCCTCGACGGCAAGCGCGTGCGCATCAATCCGGCCGCGCGCCCGGCCTCCGACAGCGACGGCCACATGGTGATCGTGGTGCCCGACGAGAACCTGGTCATCAGCCTCTACCAGGCGGCCTCCGGGCCCAGCGGAGGCACGTGGAACGCGACCTGGGGCGGGATGGCCCCGCTCAACGGCAGCGGCGCCAACCGCAGCGACTCCAGCGGCGGGCGCGAGTCCGGCATCAGCCAGCTCGCCGGCCTCATCACCCCCGACGACGTGCGCCGCGGCATCTCGGAGGGCCCCAACGGCGACCTCGGCCACGCGCTCGCCATGCTCCACCCCACCATCAGCAACCGCACCTTCCTGCCGCCCGCCATCAGCGCCGGGGGCAACTCGTCCAGCGGGCTCTACATGGGCCAGCGCGTCTTCCTCGAGTCGTCGGTCAACGTGGACGCCCTCAGCTTCCAGGGCAGCGCGGCCGCCCAGCGCTTCGGCAAGCTCGTCGCCAGGACCCTGCAGCGCTACGGGGCGATCGTGGTCACGAACTCCTCGGGCAACGGCTTCCAGATGCTGAACCCGCTCAGCTACACGGCGATCGGCGAGCCCAACCCGTGGCCCGGCCTCGTGGGCGGCGACGCCAACGGCTACTTCAACTTCGCCGCCTCCGCGATCCCCGGCTCGCGCCTGCGGGCGATGGCGGCCTCGGGCGGGCTCGGCGTGCCGCGGCCGAGCTCCCTGCCCGCTCCCGGAGCCGAGCCCATCGCCGCGACGCCCCCCTCGGGCCCCGGCGCCGCGCCCGGCAAGGCCCGCCGAGGCGTCGCCTGGGCCAAGGTCCTCAAGCGCCGGGTCATCCGCGGCAAGCGCCACGTCGCGGTCGTCGTGACGGTGCGCTCCAAGCGGGCCGGCAAGCTCTCGCTGGGCGCCAAGAAGGTCGGCACCAAGAGCAAGGCCATCCGGCGCTCGGTGCGCCTTCGGGCCGGCAAGGTGACCACGCTGATCGCCCGCCTGCCCGCCAAGGCCGGCACCCGTCCGCGCGTGGCCGTCGTCATCGCGGTGGCCGACAAGAAGGGCGCGAAGCGCACCCTCCGGCGCGAGTCGCTGAGGGTGGCGGCCCGGCCGAGGTAGCCGTGGGAGGGTCCCCGGAGCTCTGAGGGTTGTGAGCTCTGGGGTTTCCTGAGCTCTGGTGTTTTCCGAGCTCTGGGGTTCTGGTCTGGGGTTTCTCAGCTCTGGGTTTCAGAGCTCTGGGGCGTTCTGAGCTCTGAGCGTTCTGAGCTCTGAGCGTTTTCGGAGTTCGGGGTTTCAGAGCTCTGAGCGTTCGGAGCTCTGAAAGTCTCCTCTGAGCGCCTTCTCGTCTGGCGCAGCGCCGGCTCCTCACGCGTGCGAGGCCGGGCTCTTGCGGCCCGGCCTGGCCGCGGCAAATGGGCCCTGGCCGGGCCCATTTGCATTCGCTGGCCGCCTGCGGCGGCGAGCGTGTACGGCCGGGCGGGCCCGGCCGTCTCGTCGCCCCCGGGGCGACTCGGAGCCGGGCCTGTCCTACCGGGTGGCGCCCATGCCGCGCAGCGCCCGTGCTTCGGGGCCTCGAGCTTCGGGGCTTCCGAGCTCTGACAGTCTCCTCTGAGCTCCTTTTCGTCTGGCGCCGCGCTTTGTCCCTCACGCGTGCGAGGCCGGGCTCTTGCGGCCCGGCCTGGCCGCGGCAAATGCACCCTGGCCGGGTGGATTTACATTCGCTGGCCGCCTGCGGCGGCGAGCGTGACGGCCGGACATGGTCCGGCCGTCTCGTCGCCTTCGGCGACATCGGAGCCAGGCCTGTCCTTCCGGGTATCGCCGAGGGCGCGCAGCGCCCGAGCACGGCGCTGCCCGGACGGTGGGTCTTGACCTACCCGCGCACATGTCCGGCCCGAAGGGCCGCTGCGCGATGCAAATGCGCCCGACCAAGGGCGCATTTGCGCGTCGAGTCGGCCCGCAAGAGGCCGGCTCCACGCTTGACGCATTCTCCTTCTCCGCACTCCTCGGAAACGCTCAGAGCTCGGGGCCCGAAGCACGGAAGCCCCGAAGCTCGGAAGCCTCGAAGCTCGGAATGCCTCGAAGCTCGGAAAGCCTCGAAGCTCGGAAAGCCCCGAAGCTCGGAAGCCCCGAAGCTCGGAAAGCCCCGAAGCTCGGAAAGCCCCGAAGCTCGGAGCGTTCAGAGCTCAGAAAGCCCGAAGTTCGGAAACGCCGAAGCTAGCCGCCGATGATCGAGGGGTTCACGATCAGATAGGCGAAGAAGGCCCCCGACCCACAGGCCAGGACGGTGATGGCGGCGCGGGCGCGGCGGCGGCGGGCGGCCTCGTCGCCGGCTCCCCGGCGCAGGCGGGGAGAGCCTCCGGTGCGGCGCATGGTGAGCCGGCGGGCCATCTCGCCCAGGCCGACCAGGAGCGCCAGGCCGACGATCGCGAAGGCCGCGAGCCGCAGGGCGGAGCTGTCGGCCGCCGCCTGCGCCCGCGCGCTGTCGGTGGTGGCCGCCGACTTCACGGCGCCGTCGGCGGCGGCGGTCACGACGGGGGTCACCGCGACGATGTCGGCGCGGACGTCCGCCCGGGCCGCCAGGGCCGCCGCGCGGGCGCGGGCCGCGCGGGCGCGCGCCGCCGCCTTGGCCGCCGCGCGGGCCTCGGCCGCGCGCGCCGCCGCCGCCGCGCGGGCGGCCGCCTGGCGCTGGGCCTGCAGCTCGGCGGCCGTGGGGCCGGTCGAGCCCGTGGAGGGCGAGGCCTGGCCGGAGGAGGACGACGAGGGAGCCGACGGCGTCGGGGTGGGGGTGGGGGTCGGCGTGGGGGTGGGGGTCGGCGTGGGGGCGGGGGTCGGCGTCTGGGTCGCCGGGGCCTCGGCGGGCGGCAGGTCCGGCGCGTCGGGCAGCTCGGGGGCGCCCAGGGCGACCGCGGGTGCGAGCGCCAGCAGGGCCAGGGCGAGCAGTGTCGGTCGGGCGGCGGATCCTCATCGCGTCGAATCGTACCCCTGACGGGCTGTCGCGCCATAGCCCCCGGCCCGCTCGCGCAGCCGTGCCGCCGCCTGGCGGGCCCTCTTTCCGGCGATCTCGACGGCGGTGCGCAGGAAGCGCGATCCCCTCTCGGGGTAGATCACCGCGCGCCGCAGCTCGAACGGGGGCGTGCGCGGCGAGTTCCACCCCTTGCGGGTGGTGACCCCGTGGGCGTACCCGGCGCTGCGCGCGGCGTCGAGGGTGGCCCGGTCGTAGTCGCGGCGGGTGCCGTTGGGGTAGGCGACCGTCGCGATCGAGACCCCGAGGTGCTCCTCGAGCATGGCGCGCGACTCGGCGAGGTCGTCGCGCTGAACCTCGGGAGCCTCCTCGGACAGGATGCAGTGGTCGCGCGAGTGGGAGCCGATCTCGAAGCCCCGCTCGGCCAGGGCGCGGGCGCCGTCCCAGTCCAGGAACAGCTCGGCCAGGTCGTCGCCGGGCGGCGGCGCCAGGCGCTCGACGATCTCGGCGAGGGCGGCCTCGCGCCGCTCGCGGTCGCGGCGCTTGAGCAGCTCGGCGACCGCCCCGCGGGCGGCCTTCCGGTCGGCCGGCGTGCCGAGCGGCAGGCGCCGCTCGCCGACCAGGACCTCGCCGGCCGTGGCCTCGTTCACGGCCCAGGCCGCGCGCTCCCACCACGGGTCGAGGCGGCGTTCCAGCAGCCGCGGCACCAGGAAGAAGGTGGCGTCCATCCCGCGGCGCTCGAGCTCGGGCGCGGCGAGCTCCAGGTTGTCCCGGTAGCCGTCATCGAAGGTGATCGCCACGGCGCGCGGCGGCAGGGGCTCGCCGGCCTCCATCCGCTCCAGGCTCTCGCCCAGGGGGACCACGGTGGCCCAGCGCTCCAGCCAGTCGAGCTGGTCGCAGAAGCCCCCGATCCCGGTGCCCGGAGCGGACGGGAAGCACGGGGTGCCCTCGACGTTGTGCCAGCCGAGGACGAGGAGACGCCGTCCGTAGATCGGCACCGTGGGTGTCGCTACTTCCCCGCCCGGCGGATGGTGCTCCCGATCGTGGCGAAGAGGAGCTTGAGGTCGCCGCTGATGCTCCGCGTGCGCAGGTACTCGACGTCGAGCCGCAGGCGCTCGTCCAGGCAGGTCTCGTCCTCGCCGCGGCGCACCTGCCAGAGGCCCGTGATGCCGGGCTTGGCCTCGAGGCGCTCCGTGTGCCAGAGGCTGTACGTGCTGGCGGCGAACGAGGTGGGCCGGGGCCCGACCAGGCTCATGTCGCCGCGGATCACGTTGATCAGCTGGGGGAGCTCGTCGAGGAACGTGGCGCGCAGGAACCGACCGACGCGGGTGATGCGGGGGTCGTTGTCCATCTTGAAGTCCGGGTAGGCGACCAGGCTCAGGTGCTGGAGCTCGGCCTTCATCTCCTCGGCGTTCGTGCACATGGTGCGGAACTTGAGCATCGTGAAGCGCCGGCCGCCCAGGCCGGTGCGCTGCTGCTTGAAGAACACCGGGCCGCGGTCGTTGATCGGGATCGCGAGGGCGATGAGCAGGCCGATCGGGAGCATGATGATCCCGATCGCGATGGCGATCGTCAGGTCGATCATGCGCTTGACGATGAAGTAGCCCCGCGACGGGCGCGGCAGGGCCGCGATGTCGGTCAGGAAGCTCTGCCGGAGCCGGTTGATCTCGAGCGCCGACTCCATGGCCGATCCGCCGGGGGTCCCGGGGTCGCCGATGGCCGCCTGGTCGCGACGGGGGAACGCAAAGCTGCGGGAGTCGATCTGTGGAAGCGTACTCATGCCGCCGCCGCGATCTCGTCCCGCCGCGCGAGCGTGGTCTCGAGCCACTCGGCCTCGCGGGCGATGCCCTCGGCCAGGCCCACCCGAGGCGCGTAGCCGAAGGTGCGGGCCGCCAGGTCGATCGCGGCGGACGTGCTCGGCGGGTCCCCGGCGAGCGCGGCACGACGGTCCAGGGCGACCGGCCGGCCGACGGTGTCGCCGATCAGCCCGATGAGGTCGTTGAGCGCGATCGGATTGGCGCCCCCGAGGTTGAACGGACCCTCGGCGCCCGACTCGACCGTGCGCGTGATGCCCTCGACGATGTCGCCCACGAAGGTGAAGTCGCGGCTCTGGCCGCCGGTCCCGAAGAGCGGCACCGGGTCGCCGGTGATCGCCGCCGTGATGAACCGGCGAATCGCCATGTCCGGCCGCTGGCGCGGGCCGTAGACCGTGAAGAAGCGCAGCGCGGCGCTCGAGATGCCCAGCGGCCGGTACGCGCCCAGCAGGCTCTCGCCCGAGAGCTTGGTGACGCCGTAGGGGGAGATCGGCAGGGGCGTGACGGACTCGATCGTGGGCAGGCTCTCGGCCGCGCCGTAGATCGACGACGACGAGGCGTACACCACCCGCTCGATGCCGGTCCGCACCGCGGCGTCCAGGACGCGCTGGGTGGCGAGCACGTTGTGGCCCACGTAGACCTCGAACCCCCGCCCCCAGCTGTCGCGCACGCCGGGCTGGGCCGCCAGGTGGATGATCACGTCGGCGCCCTCGAGGTGCGCGTCGATGTCGTCCGTGCGCAGGTCGGCCTCGATCAGGCGGAACGCGGGGTCGGAGGCCAGGACCCGGAGGTTGTCCTCCTTGGCCGTCCGGTCGTAGAAGTCGGTGAAGGCGTCGATGCCGACCACCTCGACGCCGTCGGCGACGAGCCGCTCCGACAGGTGGGAGCCGATGAATCCGGCGGCGCCGGTGATGACCGCCCTCATGACGCCCTCGCGATCGTGTCCTCGGAGCGGTTGGGCTCCAGCACCTGATCGATGAGGTCGCTGAGCGTCACGCCGTCGTCCGGGAAGGTCGCCACGGTGATCTCATCGACAGCGCCGCCCGATTCCTGGAGTCGCCTCGCGAGGGCGGCGGCGCCGGCGGCGTCGGTCTCGGGCAGCATCACCAGGACGTACTCGCCGTCGGGCGAGATCGCGAACAGATCGGAGAAGCGGATGGGGATGCGCGCCGACACCTGGGCGCTGAGGGGGATCGCCGCCAGCGAGAGGGGCCGCTCGTAGCGGCGGGCTCTCGCGAGCTCGTATTCCATGAGGGTCATGACGTCGTCGAGCACGGGCAATCCTGTCCCTCTGTCGCCTCGTCCCGCCTGGCGCCGACCTCTGTGTCGGAAGGCTCGCATGTGTTCCCTGTTCCTCCGTGATCTTGGTGGCTCCGTCGGGCGGTACTCCCAACGGCTGCGAGTGTCGCAAGCGACCCTCCCACCGGCATCACCCGAAGGTCTAGTCCCGACCTAGCCGTCTCCGGGAGCTTCGTCCGGTCCTCCGCTCCTTGTCGGCCGCGGGGGCGCTCGACACGAGCCTTGGGGAGTCGCCGAATCCCCTTTCGGACCGCACCTGGCGCGTCAAGGTCCCGGGGCCGCTTCCGACAGTAGATGTGCGGGGCCGGTCCGGCTCCGCGGCACCCGAGCGCGGGAGGCGCGATGGACCCTGCGGGCACGTGGCGCGGCATCGGGTGGACCGTGCTCGCCGCGCTCGCGCTGGGCCTGGCGGCGCTGGCGCCGGCGGGCGCGGAGGCCGCCTGGTCGGCCTCGGCGCACGCTCGCGCTCGCGCGCTCCCGTCGCCGTGGACCGCGCAGTCGGCCTCGGGCGGTTCGGTGGTCCGCGTGCACGCGCCCGGCCGGGCGTGGCGGCTGCGCTCCGGGCCGCCTCCGGCGCGGGCCCGCGTCTCGGCCCTCGTGCCGCGCGCGGCGGTCGTGGCCGTGTCGGCGCGGGTGCGCGTGGCCTCGGCGCCGCTCGTGCGCGGTCGCCGCGGCATCCTGACCGTCGGGCGCGCCCGGCGCGCGCGCCTGGAGGTCGGCGTCGTCCGCACCGTCGCGGGCGCGCGCCGCTGGGCGGTCTGGCGCACGAGCGTGCGCCGCCCCGGCGCCGTGACCGTCTCGCGCGTGCCGGTGCGCCGCGGCCGCCTGCAGCGCCTGACCGTGACCGCCGCCGCCGCGTCGGTGGTGGTGCGCGTCAACGGGCGGGTCGTCTTCCGCGGCCGCCGGGCGGCCATGCGGGGCGTCTCGCGCCGTCACGTCGCCCTCGGCCTCGCGCCCGGCGCGGGGCGGGGCAACCTGCTCGTGGCGGCGCTCTCGGTGCGCGTGCGCCGGCCCGAGGTCCCCAAGGGCCGACGACGCCCGGCCACGCCCGCCGCCCCCGCCCCGGCGGTCCTCACGCCCTTTGCGGCCCCGCCGCCCTCGGCCGGCGCGTCGGCCGAGGACCGGCCGTACGACCCCGGCTTCGCGTTCAATCAGCCGATCGCGCCCGGGCTGGCCAGCGACCCCCGCAGCGATCGGATCGTGGCCCAGCTGGACGCCAACACCGCCATCTCCAAGGTGGGCATGTCGGCCTCGGGGGAGGTGCCCTCGGTGTACGTCGCCCAGCCCACCGACCCGTTCATGAGCGTGAGCGTCGGCGGCCGGCAGACCCGCTTCCGGGTGCCCCCCGGCGCGGTCGCCGGGGGAGGGGCGGACCGGCCGATGGTGATCCTCGATCCCTCCCACCCCGACTTCGGCCGTCACACCGAGCTCCGCCTGTGGCAGGCCTCGGTGCTGAGCACCGGCCTGTCGGCCGCGGGCGCGGGCCTCTTCCACTACAACTCGGACGGCGCGATCCTCAATCCCGACGGCAGCCGGTCGCTGAGCCTTCCCTTCCGCGGGTCGGGCACCGGCTCGGGGATGTCGATCCTGGCCGGCCTGATCCGCCCCGCCGAGGTCCGCCAGGGCGCCATCGAGCACGCCCTCCGCTTCACGTACTCGGCGCGCGACTTCACCGACCGCTACCGCCCCCCGGCCTCGAAGACCGACCAGCCCAACGGCACCACCACGCGCGATCCCCAGAGCGCCATGGACATGGGCATGCGCCTGCAGCTGGACCCGTCGGTGGACTGCGCGGCGCGCACGGTGCCGGGCGCGGGCCCGGCCTCGGCGCAGACCCGCCTCCTGAGGATGGTCTGCGTGGCACTGCAGCGCTACGGGATGATCGCCGTTGACGGAACGGAGGATCGCGGCCTGCTCTTCCAGATGGAGAACCAGGAGACCGCCCCCTGGTCGGGCATCGCCGGGCCCACCTTCGCCAACTCGTACGGCTACCTGCTGCGGGACCGCGACAGCCCGTCGGACGGGCTCGCGCGCGACGAGACGTCGGGCATCCCCTGGCATCGCCTGAGGGTGCTGGACCGGAGCGTCATGTGAGGCGGCTAGTCTCCGGCGGCGACGTCGAGGAGGGGGAGCGGTTGGAACAGAGCGCGCAGACGCGGCGACCGGCGGTGGCCGAGCTGATAACGGAGGCCGGCCGGCTCACGGCGATCGAGGACCGCTGGCGCGAGCTGTGCGCCGTGGAGGGCGTGCCCTTCACCACCCCCGAGTGGGTGAGGGCGTGGCTGGCGCACCACCCGTCCTCGCGTCCCGTCGTGGGCGTCGTCCGCGAGGGCGAGGAGATCGTCGGCGTGCTCCCGCTGGTGCTGAGCCGCCGCGGGGGGCTGCGGGTGCTCCACATGGCCGGCGACGACCTGGCCGACTCCTTCGCGCCGCCGTGCGCCGACCCGGCCGACGCCGCCCGCGTGGCCGACGCCGTGGCGCGGGCCATCGCCGCGCACGGGCCGCGCTGGGACGTGATCGCGCTCGCCCACGTCGACGAGGCGGCCGGATGGCACACGGCTCTCATGCGCGCGCTGCCCTGGCGGGTCACCGCGATCGAGCGCCGGCGCCTCGAGTGCCCCGAGATCGCGGTGGGCGACGATACGTGGGACGACTACATGGCCGGCCGCCGCCGCACGGTGCGCAAGGAGACCCGCCGGCGTCGCCGGCGCCTGGAGGAGGACGCGTCCCACCGCTTCCACCGGGCCACCGCCGAGGAGGCGTCGGCCGCGTCGGCGACCCTGTTCCGCCTGCACGACATGCGCTGGGACGACCGCGGCGGCTCGTCGATCGACAGCGGCCGCGCCCGCCGCTTCCTCACCGACTTCAACGTGGCCGCCGCCCGCCAGGGGTGGCTCCAGCTGTGGCAGCTCGACCTGGACGGCGCCCCCGCCGCGGCCGAGCTGGCCTGGCGCATCTCCGTCCGTCAGACCCACTTCCAGGGCGGTTTCGATCCGGCCCACGCCTCGCGGGGGCTGGGCATCGTGCTGTTCGCCCGCGTGCTCGAGGACGGATTCGGCGACGGCGTCGCCACGATCGACATGGGCCAGGGAACCGCCCCCTACAAGCTGGAGTTCGCCACCGGCTCGCGCCGGGCGACCACCCTGTGGATCGTGCGGGCCCGGCACCCCGCCCGGCTCGCGCTGTCGGGCGCCGTGCTGGCCCGCAGGGCGGTCAAGGCGCTGCCGGCCGAGCGCGTCGACGCCGTCCGGGGCCACGCCGCCGCCGTGCGCGACCGGGCGAGGGGCCTCTGGAGGCGCGTCCGCCCCTGACCGGACGAGCGGGCGGCGCTCAGTCGATGATCGCCAGCAGGTCCCCCGCGCTCACCGCCTGCCCCTCCGTGACCGCGAGCTGCCTGACCGTCCCGCCGCGGTGGGCGGCGACCTCGTTCTCCATCTTCATCGCCTCGACGATGCAGACGATGTCCCCGGCGGCGACCTCCTGGTCCACCGCGACGACCACCCTCAGGACGGTTCCCTGCATCGGTGTCACGACCTGGTCCGGGGAGGCGCCGCCGCCGCTCTTCGCCCGCCCGCCGGACCGCTTGGAGCGCTTGGCCGGGGCGGCGCCGCTCCCGGCCGCGGGCTCGGCGTAGCGCAGCACCACCTCGAAGCGGCGGCCGTCGACCTCGGCGCTGAACGCGCGCTCGGCCTGCGGCTGCTCCTCGGGGGCCGCGTCGGCCGGGGCGGGCGCCGCGCCGGCGGTGCCGGGGATCGGCGTGGGCTCGTCCGCGAGGCGGGCGAGCAGGGCGTGGCAGGCCCCGCCCGCGATGAACTCCTCCTCCTGGAGCAGCCACCGGTGGAAGGGGATCAGCGTGGCCGGTCCCTCGACGACGTACTCGTCGAGGGCGCGCAGCATGCGCCGGCGCGCCGACTCGCGGTCGACGTCCCACACGATCAGCTTGGCCACCATCGGGTCGTAGATCTCGGGGATCTCGGATCCCGCGCGCACCCCGGAGTCGACCCGCACGCCCGGCCCCGAGGGCTCGCGATACGCCGTGATCCGGGCGGGCGTGGGCAGGAAGCGGGCGGACGCGTCCTCCGCGTTGATGCGGCACTCGAAGGCGTGGCCGCGCGGGTCCACCTCGTCCTGGGCGATCGACAGCGGCTCGCCGGCGGCGACCCGGACCTGCTCGCGCACCAGGTCGAGGCCGGTCACGGCCTCGGTGACGGTGTGCTCCACCTGGATGCGCGTGTTCATCTCGAGGAAGAAGAACTCCTCGCCCGAGACGAGGTACTCCAGCGTCCCGGCCGACGTGTAGCCCACCGCCTGGGCGGCGCGCACCGACGCCTCGCCCATGCGCCGGCGCAGGTCGTCCGAGACCACCGGGCTCGGCGTCTCCTCCACCAGCTTCTGGTGGCGGCGCTGCACCGAGCAGTCGCGCTCGCCGAGCCACACGCAGCTGCCGTGCGCGTCGGCCAGGATCTGGATCTCCACGTGGCGCGGCTCGGGCAGGTAGCGCTCCAGGTACACGGCGCCGTCGGCGAAGAAGCGCTCGCCCTCGCGCACCGCGCCGGCGAAGGCGTCCTCGAGCTCGTCCGGCCCGAGCGCCACGCGAAAGCCCTTGCCGCCGCCCCCCGCGGACGCCTTGACCGCGACCGGATAGCCGATGCGCTCGGCGATGGGGCGCGCCGCGGCGACATCCGCCACCGGCTCGGTCACGCCCGGGACGATCGGCACGCCCGCCTGGTCCATCAGGGCGCGGGCCCGGACCTTGGAGCCCATCGCGTCGATCGCGTCCGCAGGAGGCCCGATCCACACAATGCCGGCCTCGGCGAGGGCCCGGGCGAAGCCCGCGTTCTCGGCCAGGAACCCGTATCCGGGGTGGACCGCGTCGACCCCCGCCTGGGCGGCGATCTCGAGGATGCGGGACACGTTGAGGTAGGTCTCGGCGGCGAGCCCCGGGCCCAGCAGGTAGGCCTCGTCGGCGTGGCCCACGAACACCGCGTCGCGGTCGACCTCGCTGTAGATCGCCACCGACGCGATGCCCATCTCGCGCAGCGTCCGGAAGACCCGGATCGCGATCTCGCCGCGGTTGGCCACCATCACCTTCTCGATCATCGGGTCGTGCCTCCCCAGGGGGCTCCGTCGTCCTTGGCGCCGCCGGGCACCTCGGTGTTCTCCAGCATTCCCGCCCGGCGCCACCGCGAGCGGTACGCGGCCGGGCGCGGGTCGGCCGGGGCGGCCCGCTCGGCCTCGAGCACCGCGCTCGCCGCCGCCACGAGCGCGGCCAGCTGCGCCGCGGTCGGTGTCCCGCCCGCTCGGACGCGCAGCGAACCCACGCTCACAGGGGGATGTTCCCGTGCTTGCGGCGGGGCCGCAGCTCGCGCTTGGTGAGCGAGGTCTCGAGCGCCCGGATCAGCCAGCCGCGGGTCTCCTCGGGCTCGATCACGTCGTCCACGTAGCCGCGCTCGGCGGCGATGTACGGGTTCGCGAAGCGCTCGGTGTAGTCGCCGATCAGCTCCGTGCGGCGCGCTGCGACGTCCTTGCCGTCCTTCTCGGCCTGCTGGAGCTCGCGGCGGAAGACGATGTTGACGGCGCCCTCGGCACCCATGACGGCGATCTCGGCCGTGGGCCAGGCGGCGTTGAAGTCGGCGCCGACGTGCTTGCTGGCCATGACGTCGTAGGCGCCGCCGTAGGCCTTGCGCGTGATCACGGTGAGCTTGGGCACGGTGGCCTCGCTGTAGGCGTACAGCAGCTTGGCGCCGTGCAGGATGATGCCGTTGAACTCCTGCGTGGTGCCCGGCAGGAACCCGGGCACGTCCACCAGCGTGACGATCGGGATGTTGAACGCGTCGCAGAAGCGGACGAAGCGGGCGCCCTTGATCGAGGCGTCGATGTCGAGCACCCCGGCGAGCGCCTTGGGCTGGTTGCCGACGACGCCGACCACGTTGCCGGCCAGTCGCGCGAGCCCCACGACGATGTTGGGGGCGTAGGCCGGGGCCACCTCGAGGAAGTCGCCGTCGTCGGCGATCAGCTCGATGACCTCGGTCATGTCGTACGGCTTGGTGGGCGCGTCCGGGATGATCGTGGCCAGCTCGGGCGCGGCGCGGTCGGGCGGGTCGTCGGTGGCCAGGAAGGGGGGCGGGTCCAGGTTGTTCTGGGGCAGGTAGGACACCAGCTCCCTGACCATCTCCAGGCACTCCGGCTCCGAGTCGGCGGCGAACTGGCAGACGCCCGACTTGGTGGCGTGGCTGTCGGCGCCGCCCAGCTCCTCCATCGTCACGTCCTCGCCGGTCACGGTCTTGATGACCTCGGGCCCGGTGATGAACATGTGGCTCGTCTCGCGCACCATGAAGATGAAGTCGGTGATCGCGGGGCTGTAGACGGCGCCGCCCGCGCAGGGCCCCATCACCACCGAGATCTGCGGGATGACGCCGCTCGCGCGCACGTTGCGGAAGAAGATGTCGGCGTAGCCGCCCAGGCTCACGACGCCCTCCTGGATGCGCGCGCCGCCCGAGTCGTTGATGCCGATGATCGGGCAGCCCATCCTCACCGCCAGGTCCATGACCTTGACGATCTTCTCGGCGAACACCTCGCCCAGGCTGCCGCCGAACACCGTGAAGTCCTGGCTGAAGACGAAGACCTTGCGCCCGTCGATGGCGCCGTGGCCGGTCACCACCCCGTCGCCCCAGGGGCGCGTGTCCTCCAGCCCGAAGCCGTGCGCCCGGTGGCGGGTGAACATGTCGAGCTCGGTGAAGCTGCCCGGGTCGAGCAGCAGGTCGATGCGCTCGCGCGCGGTCAGCTTGCCCCGCGCGTGCTGGCGCTCCACGGCGGCCTCGGTGCCGGCGTGGCGGGCCTCCTCGCGCAGCCGCCTGAGGCGCTCGCGCTTCTCCTCGGTGCTCATCGTGCCCGCCGGCGACCGGCCGCCGCGGGGTGCGCCCCGGCACGAGGCCGGTTCACGTCCGCGCCGCCAGCATCCGGTCGTACTCTCCGTACTCCTCGCGCAGCACACCGCACACCTCGCCCACGCGTGGCGCGGGCGCGCAGGGCCTCGCGCATGGGCGGCAGCAGGTTGTCGGTGCCCCGGGCCGCGGCGCGCACGTCCGCCAGCCGCGCCGCCACCGCCTCGCCGTCGCGCGCGGCCCGCAGCCGCCGCAGCCGCTCGACCTGGTCGACCTCGATCTGGGGGTCGATGCGGTGGATCGAGCACCGGCTGCTCGTCGTCCTCGCGGTAGGCGTTCACGCCGACCACGATCCGGTCGCCGGCCGGCGACCTCCTCGTGGTGGCGGAACGCGGCGTCGCCGATCGGCCTCGCGCATGTACTCGATCGACTCCACGGCGCCGCCCGCTCGTCGATCGGCCGCGATCAGCTCGCGCGCGCGCCCTCGATCCGGCGGTGAGCGTCTCGAGGTAGTAGCTGCCGCCCGAGCGGGTCGACCGTGTCGCGGATGCCCGACTCGGCGGCGATGATCTGCTGCGTGCGCAGCGCGAGCTTCGCCGACTCCTCGGTGGGCAGGGCAGCGCCTCGTCGAAGCCGTTCGAGTGGATCGACTGCGCGCCGCCGAGCGCGGCGGCCAGCACCTGCAGCGCGACCCGCACCACGTTGTTGCGCGGCTGCTGGGCCGTGAGCGTGCTGCCGCCCGTCTGGGCGTGGAAGCGCAGCGTCATCGCGCGCGGGCTCGGTCGCGCCGAAGCGCTCGCGCATGATGTCGGGCCCACAGCGGCGCGGGCCGCGCGGAACTTCGCGACCTCCTCGAAGAGGTCGTTGTGGGCGTTGAAGAAGAACGACAGGCGCGGGCCGAAGCGGTCGACGTCGAGGCCCGGCCGCGCAGCGCCGCCTCGACGTAGGCGATGCCGTTGGCGAGCGTGAAGGCCACCTCCTGCACGGCCGTCGAGCCGGCCTCGCGGATGTGGTACCCGCTGATCGAGATCGTGTTCCAGCGTCGGCAGCTCGGCGTCGCAGTAGGCGAAGGTGTCGGTGGTGAGGCGCATCGACGGGCCCGGCGGGTAGATGTAGTTGCCGCGCGCGACGTACTCCTTGAGCACGTCGTTCTGGATCGTGCCGCGCAGCTCCCGCGGGTCGGCCCCGCTGCTCCTCGGCCACCAGCTGGTACAGCAGCAGCAGCACCGCCGCGGGGGCGTTGATCGTCATGCTGGTGGAGACCTGGTCGAGCGGGATGCCGTCGAACAGGCGGCCCATGTCGTCGACGCGAGTCGATCGCGACGCCGACCCGCCCGACCTCGCCGGCCGCCAGCGGGTCGTCGGAGTCCATGCCGAGCTGGGTCGGCAGGTCGAACGCGGTCGACAGGCCCGGCGCGCCGGCCGCGAGCAGGTAGCGGAAGCGCTCGTTGGTCTCCTCGGCCGTCGCGAACCCGGCGTACTGGCGCATCGTCCACGGCCGGCCGCGGTACATCGTGGGGTGGACGCCCCGGGTGTACGGGAAGGCGCCGGGCTCGCCGAGTCGCTCGGCCAGGTCGAGACCCTCGATGGAGGCCTCGTCGTAGACGCGATCGACCGGGACCCGGACTCGGTCGTCCGCGTCTGCTCGCCCCCTCCGGTCGTGCTGTCGTTCACGTGCCCCCTGCCGGGATCGCGCTGGCGCCGCGGTTCTCGCGGCGCGCGGACGCGGCGACGCTACCACACGCCGCCGGGTCGGAATCCGCGCGGGGCCCCTTACCGCACCACGTACGCGCGGCGCACGACCGCCTTCTTGCCGAACTTCAGCCGGGCGGTGAAGCGGACCTTCTTCAGGCGGGTAGTTCCGCTTGAGGACGATCTTGCAGTTCACGGCCTTGCGGGCGGGCGCCTTGACCGAGCAGCGGCCCAGGACCTTCCTCTTGATGGTGGCCGTGAAGACCAGCCGGCCGCGCTTGGGGCCGACGACGACCTTGCCGACGACGATGCGCCTGCCGATGTGGCCGGTGCCCAGCTTCGAGAGCAGCTTGACCCCGGTCGGCGCCTTCACGTTCACGCTGGGGGCGGGCAGCTGCTGGGGGACGGGGGTGATCCCGATCGTGGCCGAGGCGGCCGCGCTCGGCACCGTCGCGCTGGTCGCGGTGACGGTGACGCTGCCCACCGCCGCCGGAGCGGTCAGGAGGCCGGTCGGCGTGATGCTGCCCCCGGTCGTGCTCCAGGTGACCCCGCCCGGGCATGCTGGTGAGGCGGCCGCGTCAGCTGCGCGCTCGTGCCGGCGATCAGGCTCGCCGGGCGCGCCCGAGATCGCGACCGACGGCGCCGCCGCGGTGAGGCGACACCGACGCCGCGGGCGGGCTCGCAGCGGGAAGGGCGAGGCCGTTGTCGACGGCGGCGTAGGTGAACGAGTCGGGGCCGGCGTAGCCGGCGTCGGGCGTGTAGGTGACGATGGGCCCGTTGAACAGCGCTGCCGTCGGCCTGGTCGAGCGTGCCGTGGGCGGGCGTGTCAGGACCTTGAACCGCAGGCGGGCGCCCGGGGCGCCGAACTTGGTGGTCTGGAGCGTGACTGCTCCGCGCGGCCCGGTCTGGGGCGGTGAGACGGCTGGGCGACGAGGCCGGGCACGGTCACCGGGGTGGAGGCGAACGCGCGCGTGTTCGTCTCGGCGGTTGCCGCCGCCCTCCCAGCAGGTCCCGTCCGGGTCGGCCTGGCTCGCGGCCAGGTAGGTGCCCGGCGAGGTGTCCGAGACGTCCACCCACTGGTACGGCGAGCGACTTGGCGTAGACGCCCCGCCATCCGGAGGAGACGCCCATGCGAGGTCGGTCGCGCCGGGGTTGCCCGAGTCGCAGGAGTCCGTCACGGCCTCGACGTAGACCGCTGGGGGCCCGGACCGGGGCGTCGGGGACCTTGTCGCCGCGGTCCATGTCTTCGAGGCAGAAGCCGACCTTCGACCCGGGCGCGACCTCGCGGTCCTGCCTGGTTCCACAGCGAGTACCGCATCGCGCGCATGAGGTGGAAGTGGTTGTGCCCGTCGGCGGTCTCGAACGCCACCTGCGGCGTGCCCACGGCCTGGTTGACCGGGCCGCCGACCGTTGGCGCGCGCGCGCTGGTGCAATCCGGCCGTCGCCGATGGTCTGGGGGTCGCCGGGACCTCGATGGGTCCTTCGCCGACGTTGGTCACGAAGCCGTCGAAGCGCACCAGGAGCCGGCCGGCGCCGGTGCCGCCGCTCGTCGGTACAGCTCGGGCTGGCTGACGGCCTCGGGCGGATCGGCCCGCAGGTCGGGCGCCGCGGCCCGGCACCGACGGCCGTGAGCGGGGAACGGCGGCCGCGGCGGCGGCGCACGCCCAGCATGCGAGCAGGAACGACGGCGAGGAGATTTCATGTGGGAAAGCCTGAAGTCGGCGGGCGACCCGCGAAACTCCTCGCCCGGGCAGGTCGACCCCCCCACCGTCCAGTAGCGGGGTAAGAGAAGTGTGAGGGGCGGGCGGGCGGGGCCGACGCGCGCGCCGCCGCCGCGAGGCCCATGCAACGGGGAAAACGGGCCCCGCCGCCCGGTCGGGGCGGCGGCCGCCGCCGGTACAATCGATCCGTGGCACGGGATGACATTCAGGTGACGGTCAGGCTGTTCGGCAGCCTGCGCGACGCCGCGGGCACGGGGCGGGTGGCGCTGCGGCTGCTCCCCGCGACCCCGGTGGGCGCCGTGTGGGGCCACCTGCCCGAGGCGGTGCGCCGCCTGGGACTGCCCGAGGGCGTGCGCTACGCGGTCAACCACGAGTGGACCTTCCCGGGGCGCCGTTGCGGGACGGGGACGAGGTGGCCCTGGTGCTGCCGGTGTCGGGCGGGTGATCGCGCTGCGCGACACCCCGCTCGATCCGGCCGCCCTCATCGGCGCGGTGTCCGATCCCGAGCACGGCGGCACCGCGCTGTTCGTCGGCACCACCCGCCGCGAGGCGGACGGCGACCGGTCGGTGGCGGCGCTGCGGTACGAGGCCTACGAGGAACTCGCGCTGGCCGAGATGGCCGGCGATCGCGGCGGAGGCGCGAGGAGGCCTTCGCGCGCGAGGATCGCGGTGGAGCACCGCATCGGCGAGGTCGAGGTGGGCGAGCCCGAGCGTGGTCGTGGCGGCGTCGGCCGGCCACCGCCCGGCAGCGTTCGCGGCCTGCCGCTTCGTCATCGACGAGTTCAAGGCCCGCGTGCCGATCTGGAAGCAGACGGTGTACGCCGACGGCGCCACCGCGTGGGTCGATGGCTGCGCGCGCGGCATGACCCCATCACGGCGAGGAGCCAGCATGGCGGATAGCCCGGCAGGCCGGGCATCGGGCTGGACGATCCGCGCGTCGCTCCCCCGATGCCGGACGTCGAGGAGGAGTTCGATCTGGAGGAGGAGCTCTGGACCGACGACTCGGGCGAGGACTACAGCGGCTGGTACTGCGTGCGGACCGACCCGTGGCCGTGCCCGGCCGAGGGGTGCACGTTCGTCGCCCAGTTCCTGACGGCCGCCCACCTGGTGATCGTGTGGCCGGAGATGGACGACCCGGCCCTGCTGCGCCACGCCGCCGCCGCCCGCGACGTCGGCCGCAACCCCAAGCCCACCGTCTACGAGCCGGCCTTCGGCCCGGCCTGCTCCTACTACCAGTGGGAGGCCGCCGGGCATCCGGTGCACGCGATCCGGGGCGGCGACGCGGGCGGCGGGGACGTCTACTCGAAGTAGCGCCGCTCCCACAGGGCCAGCGCCCCGGCCGCCGGCGGGGCCAGCTCCCGCCCGTCGCGCCAGAGCCGCGCCAGCCCGCGCGGCGTCGCCTCCACCAGGACCTGCCCGGCGAACTCGTCCGGCGACAGCAGGTCGGCGCGCTCGGGCGGCTCGGCGAGGGGGATGCGGATCTCCACGCTGATCGTGGGACTGAGGCGCAGCACGTTCATCGTGAGCCCCTGGAGGCGCGCCGATCCGGCCAGCGCGCCGGCGTCGCGCCCCGAGAGCGCCACCGCGCCCGGGGCCTCCTCGGCCAGCTCGCGCGCGATGTTCTCCCGCAGGGGCCGGTCGGTGGTCCCCGGCTCCGTGCACCCGTCGATGGTGCCGACGAGGCCCGGCGAGATCGCCAGGTCGCGGCTGCGCCGTCCCAGCAGCAGCCAGGCGGCGCCGTCGTGGGTGAGCACGGTCAGCACCGACAGGCCCACGACCGAGGCGCGCCCCGCGCCGCTGCGCAGGGGATCGCCGCCGGCGGCCCGCCGCGCCCGGGCGCGCAGGGGCCCGGCCTCGCCGTGGCGCTCGCGCTCGGCGCGCAGCGCGTCGCTGGTGGCGAGCATCGTGAAGTAGTCGGTGCGCCCGGCCACGACGGTGTCGCCCCGCAGCGCCCGGAACCCGAGGATCGATCCGTTCCAGGTGGCCGGCGCGGCGCGCAGCACGGCCTCGCGGTGGGCGATGCCGGCCTCGAGCAGGGCCGGGTCCACCTCCAGCGGCAGGCCGTCGTCGAGCAGCACGCGCTCGGGCGAGCCGTCGAGGGCGCGCAGCACCACCACCGGGTGCGCGACGCCGTCACGCGTCAGGAGCGGTTCAGCCATCGTCGCGGCGCGCCGATCCACAGGGGGTGAGCAGTGCCCCGCACACCTCCGACGACGACGCCTTCTGTCGCGTCGTGCGGGTGTCCGTGGGCCGGGGCCAGATCGACGCCATCGCCGCCGCCGGGGGCCGCGCCGGCCGCCGCGAGCGGCGGGCCGCGCTCGAGCAGGCGGTGATGACGAGCGCCTGGTCCAGCGCCCGGCCCGGCGAGCCGGCCAGCGACTGGCTGCGCGTCGTGCACCCGATCGCGCCCGGGATGGACGACCTCGCCCCCGACCGCCAGCTGCTCCTGCTCGTCGCGGGCCTGCGACGCACGGTCGCCGACGCCGCCCGGCTGGGTGACGTCGCCGCCAAGTCGCGCCTGGCGCTCGCCCGCGAGACCTTCGGCGAGCCCGCCCGCGACCAGATCGTGGCCCTCCTCGCCCAGGCGGCGGCGCGGGAGGAGTGAGAAGGTCGGCCAGGACGAAGGTCCACGACCGTCTGCTCGCTGCAAACTCGAGCGACTCGTCGTCCTCGGTCGGGGCGATGCCTTCCGGCATCACACCCTCCCTGCGTCCTAGATTCGCTCGGTTTTCGCGGCAGGCCGGCCGCGTCTCGCCCTGGCCGACCTTCTTGGCCCCGCTCGCTCTCGCCGCTCACCGCGAGCGGCGGGGGAAGACGTCGAGCGCGAGCGACGCCACCCGGTCCAGGATCAGGATGCCGTCGAGGTGGTCCATCTCGTGCAGGATCACCCGGGCCTCGAACCCCTCGGCCCGCAGCAGACGGCGGTTGCCCTCCAGGTCGCCGGCCTCCACCTCGATGCGCTCGGCCCGGCGCACGTTGGCGGTCAGGTCCGGCAGGCTGAGGCAGCCCTCGCGGCCGACCACCGCGCCCTCCTGTGCCAGCAGCACGGGGTTCACGAGCCAGGTGGGCCCGAGGGGGTTGGGCACCTTCGGGTGACCCGTGCAGTCGATCCAGGCGACCCGCCACAGCCGGCCGATCTGGGGCGCGGCGATGCCCACGGTGCGCGGGTAGGAGCGCGCGGTGTCCTCGAGGTCGCGCCCCAGGCGCGCGAGCGCGGGACCCGCCCGCGCCACCGGCGCGGCGGGGAGCTTCAGGCGGTGGTCCGGGAACCTCAGGACGTCCCGGATCAGAGCGCCTCGGACTCCTCGATCTCGAAGGACACCTCGAGGCCGCGGGCCTGCGCGACCTGCCGTAGGGCGGCCGCGATCGCCGCGGGCTCGCGGTCGTCGGGGATCTCCACCTCCATGCCCAGCACGTAGATGGCCGGATCGCCCACCAGGCGAGCGCTGAGGTCGAGGATGTTGACCCGGTTCTCGGCCAGCGCGGCGGCCATCGCGGCCACGATCCCCGGCCGGTCCGCGCCGTAGATCGAGACCATGCAGCGCCGGGCGCCGCTGTCGGCGCCCTTCGGGTCGGCCCTCTGCACCGAGATCCCCAGGCCCAGCTCGTCGGCCACCGGCGCGAGCCGCGCCGCCACCGCCTCGGGCTCGACGCCCTCCGGCACGGCCACGGCCAGGGTGATCGCGAACGAGCCCCGCAGCAGGGCCGCCCGGCCGTCCTCCAGGTTGCCGCCGATGTCCAGCAGCGCGGCGCTCAACGCCGCGACGATTCCCGGGCGATCCGCGCCGATCGCGGTCACGACGACCTCGTTCACGCGCCCAGGATAGTCCCCGCCGCGCGCGCGTTCATGTTCGGAGCGGGCGGGTCGATGAATGCATGTGAGCCACCGGCAAGCGACACCGGGATGACGCGACGATGAGAACCCCAGTCAGGAGCACGGCGCAGGAAGGCCCCCGCGAGCTCTCCTTCCGCGACGGCACGGTGATGGTCACCACGGCCCGCGTGCTGGTGGTGTGGGTGGGCTACAACAGCGGCCCCTGGGCCGTCCGCTCCCTCCGGGACGCCGGCTACGAGGTGCTCGCGAGCCACCCGAGGACACCCGCGGCGGCCGCTCCACGGCCTCGCTGGGCCCCCGTCGCTACCCGTCGCCCGCCGAATCTCCGGACCGGTTCGTGCGCTGGCTCGAGGAGACCTGCCGCGACGAGCGCATCTCGGCCGTCCTGGCGCTCGACCCGGAGGCGATCCGGCTCATCGCCGAGCGGGGCCCCGACCTCTCCGGCGCCGTGTTCGCCGGCCCCACCGCCGAGCAGCACCGCGCCCTCTGCGAGCCGGCCGGCTTCGCCCGCTCGGCGGTCGCCGCCGGCGTCGACGCCGCCCTCCAGGTCGCCGGCCAGCCGTGGGAGCTGTATTGCGTGCGCGGCGACGGCGGGTTCGCGATGGTCGCCGGCCGCGTCGAGTCGAGCCACCCGCCGCACGCCAACCACGGCGCCGTCGTCCGCATCGTGGAGGCGCCGACCGAGCTCGGGCGCTCCGCCGCCCGCCTGCTCGACCTGGTCGACTACCGCGGGCCCTGCGCGATGAGCGTGACCGAGCGCGACGGCCGGTTCTGGTTCCACGACGTCCGGCCGGGCTTGTCCCCCTCGGTCGGGGCCGCAACGGCGTCCGGCTTCGATCAGCCCACCTGGGGCGTCGAGGCCGCCCTCGGGCACTTCCGGCCGCCCGTCGGGATCGCCCGCTCCGTGACCTACCTGCCGCTGCAGACCGAGCTGGCCGCGCTCCGCGACGCCCTCAGCGGGCGCTCCGACGAGTCGCCGGCCGCGATCGCCCGTGGCATCGCGCGCGCCGTGGTCGCCAAGGACCAGCTGCTCGACCCGCCGCTGACCGACCCCGCCTGGATCGCCTCGACGGCCCGGTACGGGCTGCGCCGCCTGGCGCGCGGGGGCGACTCCGCCTGAGGTCCGGCGCGGCGCTCAGTCCGGCGCCGGCACCACCCCGTCGAGCCAGGAGCGCAGCGTTGCGTGGCGCGTCGCCTGCTCCCGCCCGGACAGCTCGCGCCGGATCTCGCCCAGCACGCCCGACCGCTCGGCCTCGACATCGTGGGTGTGGATGGTCTCGAAGTTGACCTGGTGCGCGTGGACGAAGGCGTCGTCGGGCAGTCCGGGGAAGCGCTCCAGGGCGCCGCGGATCATCTCCCGCACCGAATCCTCGACGAACCGCGGGCGGCGGTGGGCCCGATCGACCACGTACTGCTCGTCCGGGCGCTTCATCAGCTCGTAGATCTCGGAGGACATGCCCTCCTCGACGATCTCGAGCAGCCGTGTCCGCGTCGATGTCGACCGCCTCCGGCGCGCCCAGGTAGAGGGTGCCGCGCGCGCGCTGGTTGTGGGTCGCGATCGGCACCAGGGCGCACGATCCGCTCGATCTCGTCCTCGGTGAAGCCGTCGCCGCGCAGGTCGTCCACGGCCTGGGCCCGGATGAGACCCTGCGCGCAGGGGCAGGCGTTCATGCCCTGGGCGGTCACGCCCACCAGCCGCCGGCTGGCGGTGGGGTTGGCGGCCGCGATGCCGATCAGCCCGTACATCTCCTGGGTGGCGATGTCCTGACCGGCGTCCGCTGCTCGACCGGGTAGCTCGCGCGGATCGTGACCTCGCTGCGCAGCGCGCGCTGGCGTGCTCGACGATCGACGCGGCGATGTGCTCGGCCAGCGCCTCGATGCGCAGGGCCTGTCCGATGCACGACCTCGTCGATGGCCTCGTTGACCGTCTCCTCGAAGCGCGACATGTGCGCGCCCTTCTGACGGCGCGCAGGTCGCAGAAGCACTCGACCTCGGCCTGGAAGAGCCGCTCCGGCGCCCTCGTGGCTGATGCGGATGGCCTTCGCCGATCGCGTGACGCCGGCGCGCGACAGGCTGATCGGCGCCGCCGGCCGGGTCTCCTGGAGGTCTTCGGCGACGCTGCGCCGCGTCGTGCTCATGCCGACTCCCGCTCTCGTCGGTTGCCGTGTGCCGTCAGTCTGCACGCGCCGGCCCGGCGCGACCAACCGGACCGGCCACGTCGTTTTCCTGGATGCGAGCAGGATTGTGACGCACCGTGCGCCATCGGGCCCGGCCGGTCGTCTCGGTATGCTGCGGGCACGCTCCCGTCCGTTCCCCACCAGGAAGGACGCGAGAGATGACGCAAGCCTCCGCCCGCAGTGCCGTCGAGATCGCCCTGCCGGACGTCGAGGAGATGCGCGCGCTCGCTGCGGAGGGGCGCGAGAAGGGCGTCCTCACCTACGACGAGATCGTCGGCGCCCTCCAGGACGCCGATGTCACCAAGGACCAGATCGAGGACTTCTACTCGCATCTGGTCGAGTCGGCGTCGAGGTGCTGGACGCCGACGGCGAGGTGATCGCCCGCGGGGCGGCGAAGCCGCACCGAGCGGCCCGCCGAGCTCGATCTGGCGGTGGAGCCCAGCCTGGACAGCCTGCGCCTGTACCTGCGCGAGATCGGCCGCGTCCCGCTGCTCACGGCCCAGCAGGAGGTGGCCCTGGCCAAGCGCATCGAGCTGGGCGACATGGTCCGCCAAGCAGGCGATGGTCGAGGCCAACCTGCGGCTGGTGGTGAGCATCGCCAAGGGCTACCTCGGGCGGGGACTCTCGTTCCTCGACCTGATCCAGGAGGGCAGCCTGGGCCTCATCCGGGCGGTCGAGAAGTTCGACTACCGGCGCGGGTTCAAGTTCTCGACCTACGCCACGTGGTGGATCCGGCAGGCCGTCACGCGCGCCATCGCCGACAAGGCGCGCACCATTCGGATCCCCGTGCACATGGTCGAGAAGCTCAACAAGGTCGTGCACCTCGAGCGCCAGCTCGTCCAGCGCCTCGGCCGCGAGCCGCGCGCCGAGGAGATCGCCGAGGAGCTGCGCATGAGCCCGGACGAGGTGCGCGACATCCTGCGGATGGCGCAGCTGCCGTGAGCCTCGAGAAGCCGATCGGCGAGGAGGGGGACTCCGAGCTCGGGGACTTCGTGGAGGACGAGGCCGCCGCGTCGCCGTTCGACGAGGCGTCGGTCAACCTGCGCCACGTCGACATCCTGCGCGCCCTCGACGCGCTGCCCGACCGCGAGCGCAAGGTGATCGAGCTGCGCTTCGGCCTGCAGGGGGAGCAGCCGCGCACCCTCGAGGAGGTCGGCCGCACCTTCGGGGTCACGCGCGAGCGGATCCGCCAGATCGAGAACAACACCCTCAAGAAGCTCGAGGCCCTGCCCGAGGCTCAGGCGCTGCGCGACTCCGCGTAGGGCTCGGCGGGTCGTCGCCCGGCATCCGCCGGGGCGTGGCGAGGAAGCGGTAGCCGACGCCGTGGAAGGTCTGGATGTAGGTGTACTCGGCCGCCCACCTCGTCCACCTTGCGCCGCAGGCGCCGCACCAGGACGTCCACCGAGCGGTCGCCGTGCGCGCGCTCGCCGCCCCAGACGCGCCGGAAGATCTCGTCGCGCGAGAGGGCGCGCTCGCGGGCCTCCGCGAGCGTCCACAGCAGGGTGAACTCCAGGGGCGTGAGCGGCGGCCGGGCCGGCCGGAGACGACGACCGACATCCGCTCGGGGTCGATGCTCAGCTCCCCCTCGGCGATGGGCAGGCGCTCGGAGTGGGCGTTCTCGAGCGCCGTGCGCCGGAGCGCGGCGGTGACCCGGGCCAGCAGCTCGCGCATCGAGAAGGGCTTGCTCATGACGTCGTCGGCGCCCAGCGAGAGCACCTCGACCCGGTCGTGCTCGTTCGTGCGGGCGGTGACCACGATGATCGGCAGGCGGGGCGCCCACTCGCGGGCCTGGCGGATGACGTGCCAGCCGTCCGCGCCGGGCAGCATCAGGTCGAGCACGATCGCGTCGGGGGCGCCGGTGCGCAGGGCGCGCAGCCCGGCGAGGCCGTCGGGGGCGATCATCGCCTCGAAGCCCGCGGCGCGCATGTGGAAGCCGATCGCCTCCGCCGTGCTCTCGTCGTCCTCGACGATCAGGACCCTCATCTTCCCGGCATCCATGTGGGCGCAGGATAGGGCGGCCCCCCGGGGGGTTCGTCGCCGTGTCGTGACGATGATGTGAACGACGGTGAACGGCCCGCGGCGGGCCGCGCCGCGCGTGTTACAGAGCGCCCCGGCGGCGTCACCTTCGTGTCACCTCGACGTCAAGGGGCCGGTGTTAGCTTCGCGCCGCTCTGCTCCCGACCAGGGCCCATCGGAACAGTGAGGGGGCGATCGACGCCCCCCGAAGAAGGAGTGTCTGCTCGGTGAACAAGACCCTGCGCAACTCGGTCGCGACGGCCGTCATCGGCGCCGCGGCCCTGGCGCTTCCCGCATTCGCGGTCGGCGCGTCGACCGGCTCCGGCGCCAGCTTTCCGGCCACCGCCTACACCAAGTGGTGCCAGGACTCGGGCCTCTGCAGCTACACGTCCAAGGGCTCCACGGGCGGCATCAACGACTTCATCAACGGCGTGGTGGACTTCGCCGCGTCGGACGCCCCGCTCACGCCCGACCAGACCGCGGCCCTCGCCAGCAAGCGGGGCGGCGTCTCGCCGCTGTACTTCCCGACCCTGATCGGCGCCATCACGGTGCCGACCCACATCGACGGCGTCTCCAAGGGCATCAACATCGACGGCAAGGTCCTCGCCGACGTCTTCCGCGGGGCGATCACCAACTGGAGCGACTCGCGCATCCGCAAGGCCAACCCGGGCGTCAGGTTCCCCAGCGCCCCGATCACGCTCTGCGTCCGCTCGGACGGGTCGGGCACCAGCTTCGGCTTCTCCAGCTACCTCTCGAAGGTCAACACGTCCTTCCGGAGCTCGGTCGGCGCGAGCCAGACGCCGAACTGGCCGAGCAGCGGCGTGGTCAAGGGCCCGCGCAACCCGGGCGTCGCCGCCTGCATCAAGTCGAACAGCAACTCGATCGGCTACGTGGACATCTCCGACGCCCGCGACGCCGGCCTCACCGCCTTCTTCTCGAAGGTGGGCAAGACCGAGGTCGTGAAGAAGGGCAAGAAGAGGGTGCGCAAGACGGTCTACATCCTCCCGAGCGCCGGCTCGGCGGCCAAGGCCGGCAACCTCAAGAAGTTCCCCTCCAACCTGACGGTCAGCCTCACGGCAAGCCCCGCCAAGGGCGCCTACCCGATCACCGTCACGACCTGGCTGCTGGCCTACAGCAACTACTCGGCCGCCGGCAAGGCGGGCTCGCTCGCCGGCGTCAAGCAGGTGCTCAACTACGCCTACTCGAAGACGGCGCAGAAGAGTCTGGTCGGCCTCCGCTTCGCCCCGCTTTCCCCGGCCCTCGCGGCCGCCGGCAAGGCGCAGATCAAGAAGATCAAGTAGGTGGATGGATCGACCGCCGCCGCCGGGCCTCCGGGCCCGGCGGCACGGCCGTCGTTGAGGCGGCCGCTGGTCGGGCTGCTGGCCGACCAGCTCTATCTGGCGCTGACGATCGTGGCGACCGTCGTGTCGCTCGCCGCGATCGGGTATCTGATCGGCAAGACGCTCGGGCAGACCGGCGAGGTCTGGAGCACCTACGGCGTCTGGGGCTTTCTCACCGGCACCGAGTGGATCCCCACGCCCGTCTCGGGCGAGCCGGTGTTCGGCGCGCTGCCGTTCATCTACGGAACGGTGGTGACGAGCGGCATCGCGCTCGTCGTCGCCGTCCCGCTGGCCGTCGGCGTCGCCCTCGCCACGACGTTGTTCCTGCCGCGGCGGCTGCGCTCTCCGATCGCCGCGGTCGTCAACCTGCTGGCCGCCGTCCCGTCGGTCGTCTACGGCCTGTGGGGCGTGCTGGTGCTCGTGCCCGCCGCGCGTCCGGTCCTCGAGTGGATCGCCGACCACTCCCACGGCATCGAGCTGCTGTCCGGCCCGGTGACCTCGGGCTCGTACATCCTCTCGGGCCTGGTGCTGGGGGTGATGGTGCTGCCGATCGTGGCGGCGATCACCCGGGAGATCATCCTGACCGTGCCGACCGAGCAGCAGGAGGCGGCCTACGCCCTCGGGGCCACCCGCTGGGAGATGGTGCGCTCCGCCGTCCTGCCCTGGTCGCGCTCGGGCATCGTCGGCGCCTCGGCGCTCGGCCTGGGGCGCGCCGTGGGGGAGACCATCGCCATCGCGCTGCTGCTCGGCAACAGCCCCAACATCTTCGGATCGCTGCTCGGCCCCGGCTCCAGCCTGGCGAGCGTCATCGCCCTCCAGTTCGGCGAGGCGCAGGGGATGCAGCAGTACGCCCTGATCGCCCTCGCGGTCGTGCTGTTCGTCCTGGCCTTCGCGATCAACGTCCTCGCGCGCCTGCTGGTGCGTCGCGGCGCGGCCGAGCCGGGCCGCCTGCGGCGACGCCTGGCGGCCCGCCGGTCCGCGCGCCTGTCGGCCGAGGTGGCGACGACGCCGCCCGACCCGCCGGCGGCTCCGCGGCGCGACGGCCTGCCGATCGTGTCCACGACCCGGCGGGTGCGCTCGGTGGTGGCCGAGTGCGTCGTCTACGCCTGCCTGCTGGTCTCGCTCGTGCCGCTCGTCCTGATCCTGGGCAAGATCGTGGTCGAGGGCGCGCCGGCGATCTCGTGGAGCTTCTTCACCGAGCTGCCCCCCGCCGATCCCTTCACCCCCGGTGGGGGGATCTCGGCTCCGCTGGTGGGCACGCTCATCCTGATGGGGATCGCGACGGTGCTCTCGGCGCCGCTCGGGATCCTCGTGGCGCTCTTCATCAACGACGCCGGCGCGAGCGGGGGCCCCTGGCGGCGGCGGGTCGGGGCGGGCGTGGGCTTCATCGTCAACGTCCTGCTGGGCGTCCCGTCGATCGTCGCCGGGATCGTGGTGTACCTGGGCGTGGTGATCGCGATGGGCCACTTCTCGGCCCTGGCCGGGGGCATCGCCCTGGCGATCCTGATGTTCCCGATCGTCGTCCGGGCCACCGACGAGATCCTCAAGCTGGTGCCCGCGGCGCAGAAGGAGGCCGCCCTCGCGCTCGGCGCCCCGCGCTGGCGCACGACCTGGTCGGTCGTCCTGCCGATCGCCGCCCCGGGCATCCTCACCGGCGTGATGCTCGCGCTCGCGCGCGCCTCGGGCGAGACGGCGCCGCTGCTGTTCACCTCGCTGAGCAACCAGTTCTTCTCCACCGACATCATGGAGCCGATCGCGGCGCTGCCCCAGCTGATCTTCCGCAACACGATCGAGGTGCAGACGCCCGAGTCGCTCCAGCTGGCCTGGGGCGCCGCGCTCGTGCTGGTCGTGATCATCCTCATCCTCAACATCGCGGCCCGTCTCATCGCGGCCCGCACCACATCCCTGGAGTCCTCTCGATGACGTCCGATCCGGCGCCCGTGACCGCGGACCCCGCCCCCGCCGACGGCGCCGCCGACGCCCCCCCTCCGGTCGCCCAGGCGCGCCTGCCGCTGCAGACCGTGGACGTGGGTTGCCGCTTCGGGCGCCATCACGCCCTCGAGGGCATCGACCTGGGCTTTCCCGCCAACACGGTCACGGCGATCATCGGTCCGTCGGGATGCGGCAAGTCCACCTACCTGCGGGCCATCAACCGCATGCACGAGCTCATCGCCGGCGCCACCGTGTCCGGCCAGGTGCTGCTCGACGGGCGGGACGTCTACGGGCGCGGCGCGGACCCGGTGGCCATCCGGCGCGCGATCGGGATGGTGTTCCAGCGGCCCAACCCGTTCCCCACCAAGTCGATCGCCGACAACGTCTGGGCCGGGCCGCGCTACGGGCGGATGAAGCTGCGCCGCGCCCAGCGTGACGAGCTGCTCGAGCGCACCCTGCGCGGCGCGGGGCTGTGGGACGAGGTCAAGAACCGCCTGTTCGCGCCGGCCGGAGGGCTGTCGGGGGGGCAGCAGCAGCGGCTGTGCATCGCGCGGGCGCTGGCGGTGGAGCCCGAGGTGCTGCTCATGGACGAGCCCTGCTCCGCCCTCGACCCGCAGTCGACGCTGCGCATCGAGGAGCTCATCGGCGAGCTGAAGTCGCGGCTCACCATCGTGATCGTGACCCACAACATGCAGCAGGCGGCGCGGGTGTCGGACCGCACGGCGTTCTTCACCATCGAGAACGAGGGCGAGCCGGGCCGGCTGGTCGAGACCGGCCCCACCGACCAGATCTTCACCCGGCCGTCCAACCCCCGCACCGAGGCCTACGTGTCGGGCCGCTTCGGCTGATCAGGACCCCTCGCGCAGGAACTCGCGCAGCGCGTCGACCTCCTGCGGCCCGACCCCGTGGCCTCCGGGCCGGGTGATGTCGGTCACGTCGGCCCCCGCGGCGCGGTAGGCCGCGACCCCGGCGACCGAGACGTCGCGCGGCAGGAAGGGGTCGTCCTCGCCCCCCACGGCGAGCACCCGGTGCCCGGCCAGCCCGCCGAGGGCGAAGACGTGGTCCGGCAGGGGATAGGCGCTCGACAGGAGCGCCACGCGGTCCACCAGGTCCGCCCGCGCGGCGCCGAGCGCGCCGGCCATCATCCCGCCGTTCGAGAAGCCGACCGCCGTCATCGGGGTCTCCAGGCTCAGCCGTCGCCGCCGCGTCCTCGAGCCACGCCGCCAGCTCGGCCAGGCGCTCGTCGATGCTCTCGCGCACCGCGTTGCCGATGCCCATGTTGCGGAACCAGGCGAAGCCGGGCTCCTGGATCTCGGGCCCGCGGGGGGCGAGGATCCCCACGCCCCCGCCCAGTGCCTCGCCCAGGCCCAGGAGGTCGGTCTCGCGCCCGCCCCGCCCGTGGAGCACCAGCAGGGTCGGCGCGCCCGGCGCCGCCGGGACGTGCTCGGCCACGAGGCTCATGTCGTCCCTCCCTCGCCGCCGCCGGCCTCGTGCTCGGCGAGGATCGGCCCCGCGACCTCCATCGCGGTCCACGCGGCGGGGAACCCGGCCAGCCCCGCGACGGCGATCAGCACCTCGCGGACCTCGTCGGGGGTCACCCCGGCGCCCAGGGCGCCGCGCACGTGCCAGCCCAGCTGCGACTCGGCGCGCAGGGTCGCCGTGACGGCCATCGCCACGATCGAGCGATCGCGCCGTCCGAGCCCGGGCCGGGCCCAGAGGTCGGCGAAGCCGAACGCCGAGGTCAGCTCCTCGAGGTCCGGAGACAGGTCCCGCCAGCGGTCCACCGATCCCTCGCCCAGGTGCAGGTCGGCCAGGGCGCGTCCGCGCTCGAGCCGGTCGTCGGGCG
This sequence comes from uncultured Thermoleophilia bacterium, assembly GCA_963806585.1. Taxonomy (GTDB): domain Bacteria; phylum Actinomycetota; class Thermoleophilia; order Miltoncostaeales; family Miltoncostaeaceae; genus Miltoncostaea. The sequence goes on from CAWDYN010000004.1 coordinate 197,525, forward strand.
TCTGCGGGGTCATCGCTCCTCCTGGGTGGTGGTGGCGGACGCCACGGCGTCGGCGCTGGGGTGGCGCGGCACGCGGAGCGGCGTCAGCAACTCCTCGATCGCGGCGCGGTGGCTCTCGTACTGGGGCGGCAGCCGCAGCGACTCGCCGAGGCTCTCCACCGGCTCGTCCACGGCGAATCCGGGGCTGACGGTCGCGACCTCGAACAGGACCGACCCCGGCTCGCGGAAGTAGATCGACTCGAAGTACTGGCGGTCGATCACCCCCGTGGGGCGGCCGCCCGCCGCGCTCACCCGCTCGCCCCAGCCCTCGTGGTCGGCGTCCGGGGAGGTCCACGCGACGTGGTGGACGGTGCCGGCGCCCGGCAGGCCCGGGGCGTCCGGAGAGGGGTCGATGACGTAGGCGCCCCGGCGCTCGGCCCCGGCGGTCGTGAAGCGCCCGCCGCCCTCGTCGGCGAACCCGAGGGCGTCCACCAGCAGCGACGCCGTCGCCGCCGGGGCGCGGCTGTAGGCGCGCACGCCCACGATCCCGGTCAGGGCGTGCTCGGCCGGGAGGTCGACCCGACGGGCCGCGCGCGGCGCGCCGTCCTCGGGCTCCTGGGCCACGATCTCGATCCCCAGGCCCTCGGGGTCGGATGACGCCAGGACGCCGTCCGCGAGGTCCACGGGCCGGCCGGCGTCCCCCAGCCGCGCCGCCCACCACCCGAGGGAGTCCGGCGACGGCGCTCGCCAGACGACCCGGTGGACCATGCCCGCGCCCGGCCTGCCCTCGGCGGCGCCTGGGATCTCGAAGAAGGTCAGGATGCTGCCCGGCGTGCCGGTCTCGTCGCCGAAGTAGAGGTGGTACATGTCCGGCGCGTCGAAGTTGACGGTGGTCTTCACGAGCCGCAGCCCCATGACCGGGACCCAGAAGTCGACCGCCCGCTGCGCATCGCTCGTGATGGCCGTCACGTGGTGGATGCCGTCGAGCCCCATCTGCGCTCTCCCTCCGAGGCCGCCGTCGCCGGCCGCCTGGTAAAGTCGTTGCATGAGCAAACACAATGGTAGTTGACGATGCAAGCAACCGTCAATGACGGCGCGCCGCTGACGCCGATCGAGCTCGACGCGTGGCGCGGCATGCTCGCCGTGCACGCCGCCGTCGTGGGGCGCCTGGACGCCGAGCTGCGGGCGCGCCACGGGCTCTCGGTGACCTCGTACGAGGTGCTGATGCTGCTGGGCGAGGCCCCACGGGACCGCCTGCGCGTCTCGGAGCTCTCGGCGGCCACCCTCCTGTCGGTGAGCGGGATGAGCCGGATGATCGACCGCCTCGTGGGCGAGGGTCTCGTGGTGAAGGAGTCGTGCGAGGAGGACGGGCGCGGGGCGGACGTCGTCCTGACGGCCTCCGGCCGAGAGCGCCTGCGCACGGCCCGCGCCGCGCACCTGGCCGGCGTGCGCCGCGAGTTCCTCTCCCGCTTCGACGACGACGAGCTGCGCACGATGGCCCGCATGTGGGCCCGCGTGGAGCCGTCGGCCGTCGGACGGTACTGACGAGAGGGGCTCCCGACGGCCCCCCTCGCCGTGCCATGGCCGCGTCGCGGCCCTGTTGACCCCGGCCACCGACGGGGGCACGTCTCGGCGTGCAGGGGTCGCGACCAGTCTCCATCGCGCGGTTCGGCCCGGGGTTACGCCGCTGTTGCCCCGCCGTGACCCGCCGTGACGGCGGTCAGCCCCCCGCGGGCCCGGTCGCGTGCGCGGTCCCCTCGATGTCCGCGTCCGCGTCCTCGGCCTGGTGGCGCAACTGGTTGAAGCCCACGCCCTCGGCGAGCAGGAACAGGAAGCCCACCGCGACGCCGACGAGGGCCTCGGTGCCCTGCAGCACCACCGCGAACGCCAGGGCCTCGGGCGCGCTCACGCCGTAGGAGGCCGTGAGGGGGACCACCGCGGCGGCCTGGAAGACCAGCAGGTTCCCCGGCAGCACCGGGAACGCCTGGGCCAGGGTGATCGTCACCAGCAGCAGGCCTGCGCCGCCCCAGCCCACCCGGCCCAGGCCGAACGCCTCGAGCGTGAAGTAGATGCCGGCCCACTGGCACAGCCATGTCGCGAGGCTCGCGCCCACCACCAGGCTCATCTGGCGCGGGTCGCGCAGGCCCAGGTGGCTCTCGCGCACGCCGCCCCACAGCCGGGCCACCGCGCGCGTGGCGCGGGCCCAGAGCGGGCCGGTGTCGAGCCAGGGGGGCAGCTGGCGCCCCGGCCCCGACAGCAGGGCCACGATCACGATGGCCAGGCAGCCCACGCCGAGCGCGATCGACGCGAACCAGGCGTAGGAGGGCAGCGGCAGGAAGATGCCGATGCCCACGACCAGGATCACCCAGGTGATGGTGGAGACCAGGTTCTCGGCGACGACCGTGCCGAGCAGCGTCGTGGTCGGGGGCGCGGGCCCGCGGCGCTGCATGCGCCGCCGCAGCAGCAGCACCTTCACGATCTCGCCCACCCGGGCGGCGAGGAGCGCGTTGAACAGGAACCCGACGAACAGGGGGCCGATCAGGTCGCGGTAGCGCGTGCGCCGGGTCACCGACGGCAGCGCGTCCACGACGCCCTTCCAGGCGACCCCCTTGAAGCCCACCGAGGCGAAGTTCGCCAGCACCGCGGCCACCAGGAAGGTCCAGGAGTGGATCTGGAACGCGTCCCGGATCTTGCCCAGGTCGAGCTTCCAGACGGCGAGGGAGCCCACGATCAGGATGACCAGGATCTGCAGCACGGTGCGCACCAGGTGCCTGCCGGTGAGCCGCCGCCACGTCGATGCCGCCTGCGTGGTCACGCGGCGCCCACGAGCTCGGCCAGCGTGACGAGCTCGAGGCCGCGAGCCCGCGCGGCCCGGCAGATGTCGGGCAGCGCCTGCGCCGTCTGGTGGCGCGTGGCGCCCGGGCGCCCAGCCGTCGGCGTCGTGCAGCAGCAGGATCGTCCCCGGCGCGAGCGCCGTGGTGGCGCGCCGGGCGATCGCGGCCGCTCCGGGCTCGGCCGAGTCGAACACGCCCCGCGTCCATGCGGCCATGCGGTATCCCGCTCGCCGTGCACCCAGCGCGGTGGCCGGTCCGCGGAAGCCGTGGGGTGCGCGGAACAGGGGCGACATCACGCCGGGGCCCACGGCGGCTGCGACGGCGCGCTCGGTGCGGTCGAGCTGGTCGGCGACGTGGGCCCGGCCGCGAAAGATCAGGATGCCGTGGTCGTAGCCGTGGTTGGCCAGCTGGTGGCCCTCGGCCGCGATGCGCCGGACGATGTCGGGGTGGCGCTCGGCCTGGCGGCCCAGGACGAAGAACGTCGCGCGCACCCCCTCCCGCGCCAGGGCGTCGAGCACGTCGGGCGTGGAGGGTCCCGGGCCGTCGTCGAAGGTCAGCGCGGCCCGCGGGCGGTCGGCCGGCCCGCGGGCCAGGGCACGCCCGAGCGCCGGGTTGCGCGGCATGAACGCCGCCGCGCCCGACGATCGCCCCGGCCGTCGCCAGGGTCGCGGCGGCGACCGGCCTGCGGCGGGCGAGGAGGACGGTGCCGAGCGCCACGCCCGCGCCGGTCCAGATGGCGCGATGCACGGCCTGGGCCTTTCGCATGGGCTGCGTCATGGCATCGGGATCTCGCGCAGTGCGCCGGGTCGCCCGGCACCTGCGCGATGCGTATCAATGCTCCCCCGCGGGCGGCTCCGCCACGCGTCTTGGCACACTCGGTGCGGAGAGTGCCAGGGCCGGGCCGGACCGTGGTCTATAATCCGCCGTCCGTCCGGGGTCGTCCGTTCGAAGGTGGTTGCGTGCCGTTCTACGAGTACCGATGCGTCAAGGGCCACACGTTCGAGGTCCGCCAGAGCATGAGCGACGAGCCCCTGACGACCTGCGAGGTGTGCGGCGCCGAGGCCGCGCGGGTGCTGTTCGCGCCGGCGATCCACTTCAAGGGCTCGGGCTTCCACAACACGGACTACGGCTCCAAGCGCCGCGCCGGCGGCGACGACGGGGGGCGGCGCACTCGACGTCCGATGCGGGCTCCAACGGGGCGTCCGGCGGCACCGACGCGGGCGGTCTCGACGGGCGCCAAGCCGGCCGAGTCCTCCGGCGGCGGCAAGACCGTGGGGCTGGACAAGGTCTAGGACCTCCGCGGCCGCGCCGCCGGGATGCCCCCTCCCTCGCGCTCGCGCCGCCTCGGCACCCCGCGCGCTTCGTCGTCGCCGGCTTCGCCGGCGGCGATCCTCATCGGGGCGGGCCTCCTGTGCCTGCCGGTCGCCACGACCGGGCCACGGCGGCGCGCCCCTTCCACACCGCCCTCTTCCAGTCCACCGCGTCGGTGACCCTCGGCGGGATGAGCCTGGTGGACGTCGGCCTCGTACTGGAGCCCCACCGGGCAGGCGATCATCCTCGTCCTGGTCGAGGTCGGCGGCCTCGGCATCGTGACCAGCGCCCTCCTCCTGTTCGTGCTGGTCGCGCGCCAGGTGGGCCTGCGGGGGCGCCTCGCGGCGCAGGCCGAGACCCACACCCTCGACCTCGGCGGCATGCGGCGCCTGCTCCTGGCCATCGTCGGCGTTCACCGTCGCCGCGCAGGCCCTCACGTCGCTGGTCGCTCTTCGGGCTGCTGCTGGACGACCGGGCGCTCGACCGGGACCGCGGCGTGGAAGGGACTCTTCCACGGCATCGCCTCGTTCAACAACGCCGGCATCTCGATCTTCCCGGGCGGGCTCTCGTCCTTCGTCGGCAACGGCGCCATCCTCATGACGATCGCCGTGGCGGTGATCGTGGGCGGGCTGGGCTTCCCCGTGTGGCTGGAGGTGTGGCGCAGCCGCGCCGGCCCTCGCGCTGGAGCGTCCACGCCCGGCTCACCCTGCTGGCCACCGCCGTGCTCCTGGTCGCGGGCATCGTACCATCACCGCCTGTCGAGTGGAGCAACCCGGCCACGCTGGGCGCCCTCAGCGTCCCCGACCGGCTGGTGAACGGCGCTCTTCCCGGGGATCATGCCGCGCACCGCGGGCTTCAACGCGCTCGACTACTGCGCCTTCGGCCAGGACTCGCTCCTGTTCACCGAGATGCTGATGTTCGCCGGCGGCGGCAGCGGATCGGTGGCGGGCGGCATCAAGGTGACCACGTTCGCCCTGCTGCTCCTGGTGGTGTGGGCCGAGCTGCGCGGGCGAGTCCGAGGTCAACGCCTTCAACCGCCGCATCCCCGCCCCCGGTGCAGCGGCAGGCCCTGACGCTGGCGGTGATCTCGGTCAACGCCGTCGTCCTCGGCACCCTGATCGTGCTGGCGACCAACGACGTGACGCTCGCGATCGCGCTGTTCGAGGTGATCGGCGGCCTTCACCACGGCGGGCCTCAGCACCGGGATCACCGCCGAGCTCGACTCCACGGGCCACGCCGTGCTGATGGCGCTGATGTTCCTCGGGCGCGTCGGGCCGCTTACCCTTGGAGTGGCACTCGTGCTGCGCGAGCGCGAGCGCCTCTACAGCAACCCGGAGGAGAGGCCGCTCGTTGGCTAGGAGCGAGCAGGTACTCGTGATCGGCCTGGGCCGGTTCGGCCAGGCGCTGGCCGGAACCCTCGGCGAGCCTGAACCAGGAGGTCATGGGCGTCGACGCCTCGGAGCAGGTGGTGCAGGCCTGCGCGACCGACCATGACCCACGTCGTGCGGGCGGACGCGACCGACGCCGAGGCGCTGCGCCAGATCGGCGCGGCCGGACTTCACGATGGCCGTCGTCGCGATCGGCACCGACATCCAGGCCAGCATCCTGATCACCTACGCCCTCGTCAACCTCGGGGTGCCGAAGATCTGGGCCAAGGCGATCACCGCCGAGCACGGGGCCATCCTGGAGCGCGTCGGCGCCCACCGCGTCATGTTCCCCGAGCGCGACATGGGCGTCCGCATGGCGCACTCGATGGTCGGGCGCACGCTGGACTACGTGGAGATCGACGACGAACTTCGTGCTCGTCGAGACCACCGCGCCGCGCGAGATCGTGGGCAAGACGCTGCGCGACGCCGAGCCTGCGCTCGCGGCACAACGTCACGGTCGTGTGCGTGAAGCAGCCCGGCGGGCGCTTCTCCTACGCCACGCCCGAGACGGTGATCAGCGAGGGCGACCTGATCGTCTTCGCCGCCGAGATCGACAGGGCCCGGGCGTTCGCCGCGCTGGAGTAGCGCTCAGCTCGCCGCGGTCGCGCCGGAGCCCATGAACTTGGCGATCTCCTGCTCGTTGCGGTCCGGGTCGGTCTGGACCACGTAGGAGACGCCCCCGATCAGCTGGGGCTCGCCGGTGAGCAGGATGCGGTCCGACTTCTCCTGCTTCAGGCGGCCCTGGAGCCAGCCCATCTTCACCATGTCGATCGTGCCGATGTCGGTCCCCAGGCCGCGCACCACCGCCGCGCCGCGCCAGGGCGCGCGCCACATGTTGAGCGGCGAGAGCACCTTCTTCTTCATGCCCGCGACCACCGCCTGCTGGCGCAGGGCGCGGCTGAAGTCGCCGTCGCAGTTGCGTACCCGCGCGATACTCCAGGGCGCGCGCGCCGTCGAGCTCGATCTGCCCCGCCGGGAAGCTGACCGTGCGCCCGCCCTCGTAGGGGCAGTCGACCAGCGCGGTCGGGTTGGTGACCGTGATCCCGCCGAGGGCGTCCACCATCTTCGGGAAGCCGCGTGAAGCGGACGATCATGACGTGGTTGATCGGGATGCCGGTCAGGCGCTTGACGGCGTTGATCATCGACTTCTGTCCGCCGAAGTAGAACGCGGCGTTGATCTTCTGGGTGCCGACAACCGGCAGGTCGACCCGCCAGTCGCGGGGGATCGAGAGGTAGCTGATGCGCCCCGAGTCGGGGTTGGTGCGCATGATCAGGATCGTGTCCGCGCGCTGGCTGCGCGTCTCGCCCGGCGGGCGTCGACGCCGAGGATGAGCGTGTTGGTCGGCGTGCCGAGCATGCCCCCGGGCGCGGGTCGAGGGCGGCGCGGGCCTGGGGCGTGATCTTGGCGTTCGCCTCCTTCACCGCGCCGTTCAGCGCGATGTAGCCGAGGACCGCCCACCCGACCAGCAGCACGAGGAAGAGGATCGCGATGCGCGCCGCCCAGCCGCCCGGGCCGAGCCCGCGCAACGACCAGCGGCTGCGGCCCTCGCGCTGGAGCGCGCGCCGCTGCTGGCGCTCGAGGCGGCCGGGGCGCCGCTCGGGCAGCCCGGGCGTCGGGCGGGCGGCGAGCGTCGGGCGGCGGCGCGCCGGCGCCGCCGGACTCGCGCTCGTTGAGGGCCCTCAGCTCGGCGAGGCCGTCCTCGCCGTCGATCTCCTCGGCGGTCCCGCGGGCGCGGAAGCGCCGATAGGGCTTCGTCGTGCGGCTCATCGGCGGGCAATGGTAGCGTCCGACTCGGCGAGAACGGCCAAAGACGGGAAGGGGCCGCCGTGGTGGAGGAGGGTGGCCTGCGCGGTGGTGGGGACGCCGATCGGCAACCTCGACGATCTGAGCCCGCGGGCGGCGGCTCACCTGCGCGACGGCCGACCTGGTCGCGTGCGAGGACACGCGGCGCACGGCGACGCTCCTGCGGCACGCGGGCGCGGACGTCCCGATGGTGGCGCTCCACCGGCACAACGAGGCGGGGCGCGCCGCCGACATCGTCCGGCGCCTGCGCGAGGGGGCGCGGGTGGCGCTGGTGAGCGACGCCGGCATGCCGCTGGTCAGCGACCCGGGGGCGCGCCTGGTGCGGGCGGTCGTCGACGCCGGCCTGCCGGTCACCGTGGTGCCGGGCCCGAGCGCGGTCACCACGGCGCTGGCGGCCTCGGGCCTGGCCGGGGAGGAGGGCTTCGCCTTCGTGGGGTTCGTCCCCCGCCGCGGCGCCGGGCGCCGGGCGCTGATGGAGCGTCTCGGGCGAGCTCGCCGTGCCCGCGGTGGCCTTCGAGAGCCCCCAGCGCCTGCCCGCCCTGCTGGCCGAGCTGGCCGGCGCCTGGCCCGACCGGCCGGTGGCGGTGTGCCGGGAGCTCACCAAGCTGCACGAGGAGGTGGTGCGCGGACCGGCGGCGGAGGTCGCCGAGCGGTTCACGGCGCCGCCGCGCGGTGAGATCGCCGTCGTGATCGGCCCGGCGCCCGCGGCCGGGGCGGCCGCGGAGCCCGCCGCGCTGCGCGCCGCCCTGACGCTGATGCTGGACGGCGGCTTGGGGGCCGGCGGGGCCGCGGAGGTCGCCGCGGCCCTCGGCGCGGCGAGCCGCAACGACGCCTACCGGGTGGCCCTCGAGCTGGCCGCGCGCAGGCGCGCCGAGACGTAGTCCGGGCGCAGCGGCGCCCCCGCGGGCGCGGCCTCGTCGGCCACCCGGCGCAGACGCGCCCAGTCGCCCAGCACGAGCGCCCGCGCGAGCGTCTCCTCGACCGGCGCGGCCCGGATCGCGCGGCCGGCGACCCGCAGCGGATGCGACCACGCGCGCTGCAGGGCGAAGTCGGGACCGAGGGCGTGCGTCGGCCCGGCGACCGCCAGGTCGCAGGTCACGTCCACATCGACGCCGGCCAGCCGCAGCGAGGCGCGCCGCGAGCTGCGCCCGGCGCCCGCGGCCCGGGCCAGGGGCGCGCCGAGCAGGCGCGCGGCCGCCTCGGCGTGTGCGGCGGCGACCTCGATGTCGATGTCGGCGGGCCGCACCCGATAGCCCAGCAGGGCCCGCGCGCCGCTGCCGGCGAGCAGCCAGTGAACGCGCTCGCGAGCGAGCAGATCGGCGACCGCGACGAGGGCGGCCAGCGGGCGCGGGGGGAGGGACGCCACCACTACACTCCGGGGTCGTGGCCGACGGACGCTTCTACCTCACGACGCCGATCTACTACGTCAACGCGGAACCGCACATCGGGCACGCGTACACGACGATCATGGCGGACATCATCGCCCGCCATCACCGCCAGCGCGGCGAGGACGTCTTCTTCCTGACCGGCACCGACGAGCACGGGGGCAAGATCGCGTCGTCGGCCGAGCGCGAGGGGCGTACGCCGCGCCAGCAGGCCGACGTCCTCTCGGAGCGGTTCCGCGCGCTGGGAGGCGTGCTCGACGCGAGCTACGACTTCTTCATCCGCACGACCGATCCCGAGCACGAGGCCGAGGTCCAGCGCATCTTCCGCCAGCTGCACGACTCGGGCGACATCTACAAGGGCAGCTACGGCGGCTGGTACTGCCAGGCGAGCGAGGCCTTCTACGCCGAGTCCGACCTGCTCGAGGGGCGGCTGTGCCCGGTGCACCGCACCCCCGTCGAGTGGGTGGAGGAGGAGAACTGGTTCTTCCGCCTGCCGGCCTACCGAGAGCGCCTGCTGGCGCACTACGACGCCAACCCGGGTTGGGTGCAGCCGCAGGCCCGCTTCAACGAGGCGCGGCGCATGATCGAGCTGGGCCTGGAGGAGCTGTCGGTGTCCCGGGCCCAGGTCGAGTGGGGCGTGCCCGTGCCCTGGGACCCCGAGCAGACGATCTACGTCTGGATCGACGCCCTCCTCAACTACCGCACGGCCCTCGGCTACGCCCGGCCGGGCGAGGACCTGGTCAACCGCTACTGGCCCCCCGACCTCCAGCTGATGGCCAAGGACATCCTCAAGTTCCACGCCGTGATCTGGCCGGCGATGCTGATGGCCGCCGGGCTGGAGCTGCCGCGGCGCCTGATGATCCACGGCTACGTGCTCAAGGGCGGCGAGAAGATGAGCAAGACCACCGGCAACGTGGTCGACCCGTTCCCGTTCATCGAGCGCTACGGCATCGACGCGCTGCGCTACTACCTCGCCCGCGAGGTGCGCTTCGGCGAGGACGGCACCTTCACGGCCGAGGGCTTCGAGGCGCGCTACTCCCAGGAGCTCGCCAACGAGCTGGGCAACCTGCTCAACCGCGTCACCAGCATGCTGGGGCGCTACCGCGACGGGGTCGTGCCGGCCGACGGCGGCGCCGACGCGGACCTGGCGGCGGACGTGGCCGCCGCTGCCTCCTCCCTGCGCGAGAACCTGGATCGCCTGGACATCTCCCGCGCCCTCGAGGACGTGTGGCGCGTCGTGCAGGGGCTCAACCGGCTCGTCGAGCAGCGCGCGCCGTGGGCCCTCGCCAAGGACCCCGCGCGCGCGGGAGAGCTCGACCAGACCCTCTTCAGCCTCGCCGAGGGGCTGCGCGTCGTCGCGATCCTCCTGTGGCCGGTCATCCCCTCCTCGTCCGAGCGCATCCTGGCCGCGCTGGGCCAGGATCCCGCGCGCGTGGGCCTCGACGCCGCCGCCTGGGGCGCCGGCGCCCCAGGCGCCACGGTCGAGCCCGCGGGGCCGCTGTTCCCCCGGGTGGAGGAGGAGGCGGCGTAGTCGACTCCCACGCCCACCTGGACTCGTGCGACGCCCCTCCGGCGGAGCTCGTGGCCGAGGCCGCCGCGGCAGGGGTGGAGAAGATCATCGCGATCGGCGTCGGGCGCGCGTCCAGCGAGGCGGCGGTGGCCCTCGCGGAGGAGCTTCCGGGGGTGTTCGCCGCCGTCGGCGTCCACCCGAACGACGCCGACGCGTTCACCCCGGCCGACGAGGTCTGGATCCGCGAGCTGCTGGCGCACCCCAAGGTCGTCGCCGTGGGGGAGTGCGGGCTCGACCACTACCGCGACCACGCCCGCCCCGAGGCGCAGCGCCGGGCCTTCTCGTCGCAGATCGGCCTCGCGCGGGAGTCCGGCCTGCCCCTGGTGATCCACACCCGCGACGCCGCCGACGAGACCTTCGCGATGCTCGAGCGCGAGGCGGGCGACCACCCCGTGGTGCTGCACTGCTTCTCCCTGCCCGAGCGCATGCGCGAGGCGGCCGAGCGCGGGTACATGCTCAGCTTCGCGGGCCCGGTGACCTTCCCCAAGTCGGTGGAGCTGCAGCGCGCCGCCCGCGAGGCGCCGGCCGAGCTGCTGCTGGTGGAGACCGACAGCCCCTACCTGGCGCCGGTGCCCCGGCGCGGCCGTCCCAACCGGCCGGCCAACGTGGCCCACACCCTGCGGTTCGTCGCCGCCCTGCGCGGCGTGTCCGAGGCGGATCTCGACGCCCTCACCACCTCCAACGCCGCCCGGGTCCTCGGCGTCTGAGCCGCCGCCCTCGGGCGAGCGGCTCGGCGTGATGCGAAGCCTGGCCGCGCACGGCATCCGGCCCGACACCGACCTCGGCCAGCACTTCCTGCTGGACGAGAACCTGGTCAACCTGGCGATCCGCGAGGCGGCCGTCGGCCCCCGCGACGTCGTGCTGGAGGTGGGCGCCGGGCTCGGGGTGCTCACGGCCCCGCTCGCCCGGGCCGCGGCCTGGGTGCACGCCGTCGAGCTGGACCGGCGGCTGGAGCCCGCGCTCGCGGACGCGCTCGGGGGCGCCTCCAACGTCACGGTCCACTGGGGCGACGCGATGCGCATGCCGCTGGGGAGCCTGAGTCCCGCGCCGACGGCGCTGGTGGCCAACCTGCCGTACTCCATCGCGACGCCGTTGGTCCTCGAGAGCCTGTGGGGGCTGCCGACCCTCGAGCGCTGGTGCGTGATGGTGCAGCGCGAGGTGGTCAACCGCTGGCTGGCGGCGCCCGGCGGCCGCCTGTACGGCGCGCCGTCGGTCCTCCTGCAGCTGTCGGCCGCCGCGACCTTCCGGCGCACCGTCGGGCGCGAGGTCTTCACGCCGCGCCCGCGCGTCGAACTCGGCGCTGGTCGCGCTGCGCCGCACGGCCCCGGGGCCGGAGCCCGCCGTCCGCGCCCTGGTGCGGGCGGCCTTCGCGGCGCGGCGCAAGACGCTGGCCAACGCGCTCGCGCTCGCGGGCGCCGACCGGGCCCGCGTCGCCGAGGCCCTGGGACGGCTCGGCCACCCCGCCGCGATCCGCCCCGAGGCCCTGCCCCCCGAGGCGTTCCCCGCCCTCGCCGAGGCCCTCGCGTGGACCGCCTGACCCTCCGCGCGCCGGCCAAGCTCAACCTGCGGCTCGCGGTGGGCCCGCGCGGAGCCGACGGCTACCACCCCCTCTCCACGCTGATGGTGGCCCTCGACGGCCTCGGCGACGACGTCGAGGTGGCGCTGGCCGACCGGCGCTCGGTCTCGTGCCCGGGCATCGAGGGGCCCGCCAACCTCGCCTGGCGGGCCCTGGACGCCCTCGAGGCCGCGGTCGGCCGCTCCCTGCCGGTCGCGGTGCGCATCCACAAGCGGATCCCGGCGCAGGCCGGGCTGGGGGGCGGGTCGAGCGACGCGGCCGCGACGCTCGTGGCCGCCGACCGCCTTCACGGTCTCGCGCTCGGCGCCGACGCCCTCGAGGCGATCGCGGCGCGCGCGGGCTCGGACGTGCCCTTCTTCGTCCGCGGCGGGGCGCAGTGGGCCGGCGGGCGCGGCGAGCGGCTGCGCCCGGCGGCCGTCCCCGGCTTCGCCGCGCTGCTCGCCAAGCCCGACGCCGGGCTCTCCACGGCGGCGGTCTACGCGGCCTTCGACCGCCTGCCCCCGCCGGGGCCCGCCGGCGACGCGACCGCGCCGGCGTCCGCGGACGAGCTCGCCGGGTGGGTGCGCAACGACCTCTGGCCGGCCGCCCTCGCCCTGGCGCCCCGGCTCGGCGCCACCGCGCGCTCCCTGCGCGCGGCCGGCGCCCGCGCCGTGCTGCTGTGCGGCAGCGGCAGCTGCCTGGCGGGTCTGTACCGGGACCGCGGCGCCGCCGAAGCGGGCCTCGCGCGCCTTCCCGGGGCCGGGTTCCGCGCCGTCGTGGAGCCGGTGCCCCGCTGATCGGCCGACGCGGCCCCCCGCCCGGGGGGCGCCGCCACCGCCGAACCACCCCGCCGTCGCCCGTCCAATGGTGGCGAATCGCAGACCTTTCCGAATGTCACGCCGCTATCGTCGGACCGTGGATCACCTCCCCCCGGCCGCGGCCGAGAGCATCCCCGGCCTGATCGCCACGATCGACGCCCGCGACCGGTTCACGTCGCGCCACAGCGCGGACGTCGGCCGGCTCTGCCGGCGGGTGGCGCTCGAGCTCGGCTGGCCGGCCGCGGAGGTCCGCATGGCCCTCGTGGCCGGCCTCGTGCACGACGTCGGGCGCATCGGGCTGCCGGACGCGGTGCTCGGCGCGCCCGGCCGCCTGAGCGAGGAGCAGTGGGCGATGATGCGCCGCCATCCCGACCGCGGCGCAGACCTGCTGGCGGCTCTCGGCATCGCGAGCGAGATCGTCGCGGCGGTGCGCACCCACCACGAGCGGTGGGACGGAAGCGGCTATCCCCGCGCCCTGCGGGCCACCGGGGCGCCCCGCCTCGGTCGTCTCGTGGCCCTGTGCGAGTCGTTCGACGCGATGACCGCGCCGCGGCCCCATGGCCGGGCCAAGCCGCACGCCGTGGCGCGCGACGAGGTGGCCCTCGAGGCCGGCATCCTCTTCGACCCGGCGATGGCCGAGGCCCTCCTCGACCTGGCCGGCGCGGCGCACGGCCCGGGGGGCGGCTTCGCCGACCAGTGGGCGCTCGCGGTCTCCGGCGCGCACGGCGACGGGCTCCCGGACGAGGGGCGCGCGGCGGTCCCTCCCGCGATCCCGCCCGCGTCCGTGTGAGCCCGGAGGGGCCCCCGCTAAACTTTCACCCATGGACGATCCGCTGCTCACCATCGAGGCCCGCCCCACGACCATCCTCGGCCGGGCCCACCAGTGGATCCGCGGCCGGCGCATCATGCTGTCGGCGATCCTGGCGCTGCTCGAGGTGGTCGCCTTCCTCATCTGGCGGCCCAGCACGCTGCTGCTGGCGACGCTGGCCGTGGTCGTGCTGGTGCTGTGCGTGGCCCTGGCCACGCGCATCGGCCCGGGCATCCCGCGCGACCTGCTGTGGATCGTGGCGATCGCCCAGGGGATCGTCGTCGCCGTCCCCCTCATCCTGGGGCTCACCCTCGTGGCCGGCATGCTCGTCGCGGTCGTCCTGATCGTCGGCCTGGTCGCGGTCGCGGCGCGCTGGCGGGTGTGACGCCGGCGCTTCCACCGCCCGCGCCCGCGATCGTCGCCGAGCGTCAGGCCGCGCCGGTCGCCCGGCCCGACCCGCTCATCGGCCGCCAGGGCTTCCTCTCGCAGATCGGCTGGACCCCGCCCGCCTCATTCGGCCGCCGCCCCCTCGTGGCGGTGCTCGACACCGGGATCGACGCCAGCGACCCCGACCTCGCCGGCGTCGTGCTGACCGGGGCCGCGCGCTCCTTCGTGCCCGGAGTCGGGCACCGCGCGGCCGATCCCCAGGGCCACGGAACGCACGTCGCGGCCATCATCGCCGCCCGGACCGGCAACGGCCTGGGCGGGGCCGGGGTCGCCGCCGCGCGGATCATCCCCGTCACCATCGCCGACGCCGACGGCAGCACCACGCCCGCCTCCCTTGCGCGGGGCATCCGGTACGCGGCCTCGCGGGGGGCGCGCGTCATCAACATCTCGTTCGGGGGGCGCGGGTACTCGCGGGTGGAGCAGGACGCGATCGACGCGGCGGTGCGCGCCGGCGCCCTCGTGGTCGTCGCGGCGGGCAACGACGGCGGGGCGCCGGGCGGGCCGGAGTACCCCGGCGCCTACCGCCAGGTCCTCACCGTCGCGGCGGTCGGCCCCGGCGGCCGGGCGCTGCCCCTCTCCGAGCGCGGCCCCCAGGTGGCCATCGCCGCACCCGGCAAGAACATCAACTCGGTGCCGCCCCGGGCGCTGCCCGGCGTGGCGGCCGTCGGCCTGGTCCCGCGCACCGGCACGTCCATGGCGGCCGCCATCGTCTCGGGCGCCGCCGCGCGCCTGTTTGCGATCCACCCCCGGTGGTCCGCCCAGCGGGTGCGCGCCGCCATGCTGGACACGGCCAGGGACGTGCCGCCCGCCGGCCCCGACCAATCGACCGGAGCCGGGGTGCTCGACCTGGCCGCCGCGCTCGCGGCGCCGCCGCCTCCGCCGGAGGACGCCGAGCCCAACGACGACACCGCGCTCGCGGCCCGGAGGGCGCCGATCCTCGCCCGCACGGCGACGGCGGTGATGCGCGGGCGCACCGGCTCGATCAGCGATCCGCGCGACGGCTTCCGCGTCGCCCTGGCCGCCGGGCAGCCCTTCTCCGCCCGCCTCACGGCCGTGGGCGCCACCGGCGCCGACCTCGACCTCGCCCTCTGGCGGCCCGGCACGCCGGCCGGCCGCCGGGGTCCGGCCTTCGGCCGCACCTGGCTGGTCGCGTCGTCGCTCGGTCCCACCGCCGACGAGCGCATCGACGTCGTGGCCCCGGTCGCGGGGGTGTACACGGTGGAGGTCGAGGGCCTGCGCGGCGAGAGCCGCTACACGCTGGCGGTCCGGCGCGGTGGCACCTCGTCTGCCCGGGACTTTCGGCGAGCCTCCGGACAGTCCAGAATGGTGAGCGGATGACGACCGCCTCCGAAGCCCCCGCCGCCCGTGACCTCACGGATCCCGATCTCTACATCAACCGCGAGCTGTCGTGGCTGGACTTCAACGAGCGCGTGCTCGCGCTGGCGCGCGAGCCCCAGGTGCCGCTGCTCGAGCGGTGCAAGTTCCTCGCGATCTTCTCGAGCAACCTCGACGAGTTCTTCATGGTGCGCGTCGCCGCCGTGCAGGATGCTCTCGAGGCGGGCCGGCGACCGTCCACCCCCGACCAGCTGCCGCGCGAGGAGGTCCTCGACCGCATCGCCGAGCGCGTGCGCGAGCTCACCGCCGAGCAGAGCCGCATCTGGCACGAGGAGATCGTCCCGGCGCTGGCCGAGAACGGGATCGAGGTGGTCCGCTTCACCGACCTCGGCGCCGCCGACCGCCGCGAGGTGGACGAGCAGTTCGACCGCGAGGTCTATCCGGTCCTGACCCCGCTGGCGGTGGGTCCCGGGCTGCCGTTCCCGTACATCTCCGGGCTGTCGCTCAACCTCGGCCTGCGGGTCCGCGACCCGGTGAAGGGGGAGACGCGCTTCGCCCGCATCAAGGTGCCGCCGCGGCTGCCGCGCTTCCTGCCCGTGGACGGGCGGCGCATGGTCCCGCTGGAGGACGTCATCCGCTGCCACGTCGAGCGCCTGTTCCCGGGGATGGAGGTGCTCGACACCTCCCTGTTCCGGGTCACGCGCGACGCGGACTTCTCCATCTCCGACGAGTCGGACGACCTGCTCGGGGCGGTCGAGGCGCAGCTGCGCCGCCGTCGCTTCGGGCACGTCGTGCGCCTCGAGGTGGAGCGGGGCGCCCCGGAGGCGCTGATCGAGGAGCTGCTCGAGGCGCTCGAGGTGCGCGAGCGCGACACGTTCCGGATCAACCCGCCGCTCGACTTCACGTCCCTCTGGGCGCTGGCCACGATGGACCGGCCCGACCTGCGCGATCCGCCGTGGGAGCCGCGCACCCGTCCGCGCCTGCGGCCCGAGGAGGGCGAGAAGCTCGACATCTTCGCCGCGATCCGCGCCGGCGACATCCTCGTGCACCACCCCTTCGACGACTTCCACACCAGCGTCGAGCGCTTCGTGGAGCAGGCGGTCGAGGACCCCAACGTCCTGGCCATCAAGCAGACGGTGTACCGCACCAGCGGCGACTCGCCGATCGTCCCCGCGCTGATGCGCGCTGCGGAGCAGGGAAAGCAGACGGTCTGCCTGGTGGAGGTGCAGGCCCGATTCGACGAGGAGCGCAACATCCAGTGGGCCCGGGCGCTGGAGCGCTCGGGCGTCCATGTCGTGTACGGGCTCAGCGGGCTCAAGACCCATGCCAAGCTGGCGCTGGTCGTGCGGCGCGAGGGCAACCGGGTGCGCCGCTACGTCCACTTCGGCACGGGCAATTACAACCCGTCGACCGCGCGCCTCTACACCGACCTGGGCCTCTTCACCTGCCGGGAGGATGTCGCCGAGGACGTCGCCGACCTCTTCAACCACCTCACCGGCTTCGCGCGCCCCCCCATGTACCGTCGCGCGCTGGTCGCGCCGGCGGACCTGCGCGACGGCATCATCCGCGAGATCGACCGCGCGATCGACGGCCACACCGCCGCGTTGCCCTCGCGGGTGAGGATCAAGCTCAACTCGATCATCGACGGGCCGATCATCCAGGCCGTCTATCGCGCGTCGCAGGCCGGCGTGGGCGTCGATCTGATCATCCGCGGCATCACCGGGCTGCGGCCGGGCATCCCCGGCATCAGCGAGAACGTCCGGGTGATCTCGATCGTCGGGCGCTTCCTCGAGCACGCGCGCATCTTCGCGTTCACCGTCGGGGGCCAGACGCGCTACCTGATCGGCTCGGCCGACATGATGGCGCGCAACCTCGACAACCGCGTCGAGCTGGTGGGCCCGATCGACGATCCGGCCGCCTGCGCCGAGATCCAGGACGTGCTCGACCTGCAGCTCGCCGACACGGCCCTCGCGTGGGAGCTGGGCGCCGACGGCGGGTGGCGGCGCGTGACGCCCCCGCCCGGCGCGGAGCCCCTCAACTCCCAGGACGCCCTGATGGAGCTCGCCGCCCAGCAGGCCCGGGCCGTCTGACCCGGGTCCGTCATCGGCCGGAGGCGTCCGGTATCGTGGATTCATGAGCACCGACACGCCCTCGTGGACGCCACCGGCCAAGCCCAGCTTCAACTCGCCGGCGGCCGACCTCAACCAGCTGCGCAACGAGGCCAAGCGGATCGCCGAGTCCGCGCCCGGGCAACCGGTCCACAAGGCGGTGCTGGAGCGTGCGCGGGCCCTCGCCGCCGCCATCGAGCACGATCTGGGTCTGCCCCAGACGCCGGAGGGCCTGTCCTACGCGGACCTCGCCGTGCTCCTGTCGCAGTCCAAGTAGCCCGCCGCTAGTCCGGCAGTTCCATGCTCAGGCGCGCGACCGCACCGTAGTCGAGCTCGGGCGGGACGCGCTCGAGAAGAGTCCGGGCGAGCTCCGCGAACTGTTGTGGTGCGTCGTCGAGGCCCCGGGCGTGCCCCAGGTCCTTGAGCAGGTTCACCGTCGTGAAGCCGGGGGTGTGGTCTCCGGCGAGGACCCGCGGGAAGAGGTTGCGCAGCTGCCAGGAGTCGCCCGAGGCCCCCATGATCGCCTCGCGCGCGAGCGCCGGGTCGAGCCCCGCCCGCTGCGCGGTGCCGAGCGCCTCCGCGGTGGCGGCGGCGATGCTCGCGACCAGCATGTTGTTGACCAGCTTGGCCACCAGGCCCAGGCCCACCGCGCCGCAGTGGAGGCGTCGCCCGGGGTCGCCGATGGCATCGAGGGCCGGGGCGGCGCGCTCGAGCGCGGCGGCGTCGCCGCCCGCCATCACCGCCAGGGTGCCTGCGGCCGCCCCCGCCGGCCCGCCGCTTACCGGGCAGTCGAGGTAGGCGACCCCCCGCGCCGCGCACGCGCCGGCCAGCTCGCGTGCCACCGCGGGCGCGATCGTGCTCATCTCCACCAGCACCGGCGCCGGCGCCCGTGCCTCCAGCATCCCCGCCACGACCTCCCGCACGTCGGGCGAGTCGGTCACGCACGAGCAGGCGAGATCCGCCCCGTCCACGGCCTGAGCGATCGAGCTCGCGGGCGTGGCCGGCAGGTCGCGGGCCCGCGCCGGCGTGCGCGCATACAGGCGCACCTCGTGGCCGGCGGCGGCGAGGTTGCGAATCATCTCCGAGCCCATCAGGCCCGCTCCGACGAAGCCGATCAGCACGGCGGGCACGATAGCGGCTGCCGGCGCCGGGAGAGAAGGGTGAGGGCCGCCCCGGCGCTCGACCTCGTTGCCGGGGGAGCGATGCCCAGAAAGTCCGAGACGCTGTGCCCGAGCGTCCCGAGCCTCCGAACCGCCGCGCGGGGGACAGTGGAGCGGCCCTCGGTGATCAATATGCCGTGGCGGGCGCCCCGTCGCACCCCCCGTGAGGGTGGTCGCGGCCCACTTCGACCCGTCGTACGGGGAGTCTTGCCGCTCGACCCCCGGCGAGGCGGCTTGCGCGGACCATCCCCGGCCGATATCCACGCCCCGTGACCACCGTCTTCAGCCCGACCTCCCGGGTGCGCGCGGCGCTGGGGCCCCTGCGCCGCCCCTTCTCGTGGCTGTACGAGCTGGCGACGGGCACGATCCAGCGCTCGATCGTGGACGACATCACCCAGGTCGCGAGCCAGTTCGCGTACAACGCCTTCCTGGCGACGGTGCCGTTCCTCTTCGTGCTCGTGTCGATCGTCGGCCTGGTCTCCGAGCCCGACGCCTTCGACGAGTTCCTCAAGCCCGACGCGGACAACGCGATCCCGGTCGAGCTGCGCGCGCTGCTGCGCTCGGCGCTCGGGTCGGCGACCACCAACACCCAGCAGGCGGCCACCTTCCTGGTCATCGGTCTCCTGGGGGCCCTGTACGTGTCGGCCAACGTGATCGGGGCCCTGGTCGGCGGCCTCGACCGCGTGCGCGGGGTGCGCCACCGCCCCTGGGCCCACGGCAAGTTCACCGCGCTGGTGATCGCCATCGCCACGACGCTCCTCGTGGTGGCCACCACGCTCGCCCTGATCGGCGGCTCGCGCCTGGTGGACGCCCTGGCCGAGCAGGCGTTCGGCAAGGGCGCCCCCAACGTCGCCGGACGCGTGCTGTACCTGATCGGGACGACCGGGCTGCTGCTGTTCACCCTCGCCGTCTACCACTTCGGGCCCAACGCGCCGCGCCGCCGCATCCTCGCCTCGCTGCCGGGCGCCGTGGTCGGGGTGGCCATCTGGGTCGGGATCACGCGCCTGTTCGCGCTCTACATCGAGAACTTCGACTCGTACAAGACGGTCTACGGCGCCCTCGCCGGCGCCGCGATCTACCTGATCTTCCTGTTCCTGACCTGCGTGGCGCTGCTCGCCGGGGCCGAGGTCAACGAGCAGTGGTACGTGATGCGGGTGCGCCGCAGAGCGGCCGCGATGCTGGCCAAGGAGGCCGAGGGGGACCGCACTCAGGTCTGACAGGCGGGGCACCAGTAGGTGGTGCGGTTGGCGTCGCCCTGTCCGCGCGAGCGCACCGGCGTGCCGCAGCGCCGGCACGGCCGCCCGCGGCGGTCGTAGACCCACGTGCGCTCGCGGCTGTAGGGGCGCCCCCCCGGCGGGCGGTAGGTGCGGATGGCCCCGGCGTCGCGCACGCCGTCGGCCAGCAGCCGCGCCGCCGTCGCCCCGAGGGAGTGGGCCTGCTCCGGGCTCAGGGTGCCGACCGCCCGCCACGGGTCGATGCCGGCGAGAAAGCACGTCTCGCTCTTGTAGACGTTGCCGATCCCCGCCACGACCCGCTGGTCCATGAGGGCCTCGCCGACCTCGCGCGTGGGCTCCAGGCGCGCCAGGGCCGCCGCGGCCGCCGCGCCGGGATCGACCGCGTGGTCGAGCAGGTCGGGGCCGGTCGCGGTCAGGCCGCGCGGCGGCGGATCGCCCGGCTCGAGCAGCCGCACCTGGGGGCAGCGGTACAGCGCGGCGACGTGCCCCTCGGTCCACAGCGCCAGGAACAGACCCCGCGGCGGGGGCGGCCGGGTCGCCCGCGCCAGACGCCAGACGCCGCTCATCATGAGGTGCGAGTGCAGCACCCGTCCGCTGGCGAAGCGCAGGAGGTGGTGCTTGCCGACCGCCTCGGCGCCGGCCACGCGGTCGCCCTCGAGGCGCTCCGGGAGCCGCTGGGCGCGCAGCCGCGGCTCGGGCGCCTCGACCCGCGTCAGCGCGAGCCCGGCCAGCGCCGCGGTGAAGCGCTCCGCGTTGCGGTGGCTGATGTGGCCCTCGGGCATCGCCCCACGATATCGGCGCTCCCCCGGAGGGCGACCGACTGGCGAACCGCCCGGCCAGCGGACAGACTCGCGGGGTGAGCGAGGACACGACCGCACCCGCCGCCGCCCCCGCGCCCGCCCAGAGCCCGCTCAAGCGCCGCCTGCTCATCGGGGTCGGCGTGGTCGTGGGGGTCGTGCTCCTGTACTACATCGGCGGGGCCACGGTGCCGCGGTGGTGGGCCCACCGCATCGGCGACCAGGTGGACGGCAGCGGCACGGCCGGCGTCGCGCTGGGCCTCTTCTACGGCTTCGTCTTCACCTTCCTGCCGTTGATGGTGCTCACGTTCGCGCTGGTGCGGCGGCGCTCCTGGCGCGCCCGCGCCTGGCTCATCGCGCTGGCGGTCCTGCTGGCCCTGCCCAACCTGTTCACGCTCGGGATCGTCCTGGGCACCGGCAGCGCGGCCCATGCCGGCGAGCGCACGCTCGACGTGGAGGCGCCCTACTTCCGCGGCGCGACCCTGGTGGGCGCCGTGATCGGCGCGCTCGCCGTGGTCGGCCTGCGCTACCTGTTGCTGTCGCGGCGGCGGGCCAAGGAGCGCGAGGCGCGGCTGCGCGGCGAGCTGCGCGCCCGCGACGAGGCGGCCACCGTCGTGGCGCCGGCCGAGCCCGAGTAGGCGCGTGCCGGTCCGCATCTCGTTCGTCTGCCTGGGCAACATCTGTCGCTCCCCCACCGCCGAGGCGGTGATGCGCCAGCGGGTGACGCAGGCGGGGCTGGAGGACGAGATCCTCATCGAGAGCGCGGGCACCGGCTCGTGGCACGTCGGGTCCGGCCCCGACCCCCGGGCACAGTCCGAGGCCCTGGCGCGCGGCATCCCCATGGGGGGCGCGCCCGCCAGTTCGACGCCGCCGACTTCGCCCGCCTCGACCTGGTGCTGGCGATGGACGAGCGCAACGCGGCCGACCTGCGGGCGCTGGCGCCCGACGCCGCCGCGGCGGCCAAGGTGCGGCTGCTGCGCGAGTTCGACCCGGCCGCCCTGGCCGCGGGCGAGCTCTCCGTGCCCGATCCCTACTACGGCGGCCCGGACGGCTTCGCGGAGGTCTTCGCGATGGTCGATGCCGCCGCCGTGGGCCTGCTCGCGCACCTGCGCGGGGACCCGGCCCCGGCGGCGTGAGCGACGACCTCAGAGGTCCTGGCGACCCTCGCCGCGGCGACCGGGAGCGAGGTCGCGGGCACCGATCCGGTGGGGGGAGGGAGCATCAACCGCGCCCTGCGCGCGACGATGGCCGACGGGCGCCGGATCTTCGTCAAGCACCGCCGGGACGCCCCGGCCGGGGCGTTCCGCGCCGAGGCCGAGGGCCTGGCCTGGCTCGCGGCGGCCGGCGCGCTGCGCACGCCCGCGGTGGTGGCGCTGGGGGAGCACCCCGGTCCGCGCTTCCTCGCGCTGGAGTGGATCGAGCGCGGCGCGGGCGGACCGGCCGCCGACGAGGGCTTCGGGCGCGGGCTGGCCGCCCTCCACCGGGCCGCCCCCGCCGCGTTCGGCCTGGAGTCCGACAACGACATCGGGGGGCTCCCCCAGCCGAACGGACCGTGCGAGGACTGGCCCGACTTCTACGGCCGGCGCCGCATCGCGCCCATGGCCCGGCGCGCCGTGGAGGGCGGGCACCTGCCGCCGGCCTTCCTCGAGCGCGTCGAGCGGCTGCGCGCGCGCCTGCCCGAGCTGTGCGGGCCGCCCGAGCCTCCGGCGCGCCTGCACGGCGACCTCTGGGGCGGCAACGCGATCGTGGAGGCGCGCGGGGGTCCGGCCGTGGTCGATCCGGCGGTCTACGGCGGCCACCGGGAGATGGACCTGGCGATGATGCGCCTGTTCGGGGGCTTCGCGCCGCGGGTCTTCGCCGCGTACGAGGAGGCCCACCCGCTCGCGGCCGGGCACGGCGGGCGGGTCGAGCTGTGCCAGCTCTACCCGGTGCTCGTCCACGTGTGCCTGTTCGGCGGGGGCTACGCCCGGCAGGCCGAGGCGATCGTGTCCCGGTACTCCTAGGGGGACGGCGCGGGCCGGTCGGCGCCGCGCAGGGCCGACACCGCCGCGCCCATCAGGGAGAACGCCACCAGCACCCAGAGGGCGAGGTGCATCCCGCTCATGAACGGCTCGAGCCGGTCGGCCGACAGGCCGGTCGTGAGGCCGCTGAAGATGCTGAACAGCAGCTTCGTCGGGACCACCGCGGTCACGATCATGAGCATCAGGGCGATCGAGATCACCGCGCCGGTGTTCTGCAGCATGGTGCGCGTGCCGGAGGCGATCCCGCGCCGGTGGGGCGGCACCGATCCCATCATCGCCGCGGTGTTGGGCGAGTTGAAGACCCCCGACCCGACGCCGACGATCCCGAGCCAGATGGCCGACTGCCAGAAGGGCGACTCCACCTGGAGCGTCGTCATCCCGGCCAGCCCGGCCGCCGTCAGCAGCATCCCGAGCACCGCCGGCGCGCGCGAGCCGTGGCGGTCGGCCCACCAGCCGGCGATCGGCGAGGCCACGAGCATGCCCGCGGCGAGGGGGATGAGCTTGATCCCCGCCACGATCGGGTCATCGCCCTGCGGACCCTGGAAGTAGAAGACGAACAGGAACATCAGCGCGAAGCGGGCCAGGCCGTTGAGGAAGGCGGCCGTCGCCGCCGTCCAGTACACGCGGATCCGGAACAGGCGCAGGTCGAGCATCGGCGAGGCGGTGCGCGCCTCGACCAGGACGAACGCGGGCAGCAGCACCACCGCGGCCACCAGTCCGATCAGCACCATCGGCGCGCCCCAGCCGTCGAGGCCGGCGTCGGAGAGGCCCAGCACCAGGCCGGTCAGCCCGCCGAGCGCGAGCGCGTTGCCCAGCAGGTCGTACGAGCGCTTGGCGCGGCTCGCCTCCACCCCGGTCAGCTCGCGCAGGACCAGCGCCGCCCAGACCGTCCCGATGACCCCGATGGGCACGTTGAACCAGAAGACCCAGGCCCAGCCGAACTGCACCAGCCAGCCGCCCAGCACCGGGCCGATCACCAGCCCCACGGCGGCCACCATCGTGTTGGTGCCCATCGCCAGCCCCAGCTGCTCGCGCGGGAAGGCGTCGGTGACGAGCGCCCCCGAGTTGGCGAAGACCAGCGCCCCGCCCACCCCCTGGACGATCCGCCAGAGGATGAGCGCCGTCCCCGAGTCGGCCAGCCCCGCGCCGAGGGACGCGAGGGTGAACAGCGCCAGGCCGGCCACGTACAGCCGCTTGCGCCCCAGCTGGTCGCCCAGCCGCCCGGCCGGCAGCAGCAGCACGGTGCTGGCCACCATGTACGCCAGGATCACCCAGATCAGGCTGAGCAGCGAGACGCCCAGCTCGCGCTCGACGTCCGGCAGGGCGATCAGCAGGGTCCCGGTGTTCACCGTGGCCAGGAAGAGGCCCAGGCTGGTGACCGACAGGACCCACCAGCGGTAGGAGGGGTGGTCGTGCGCCACGCCCACCCGGCGTCCGGTGACGGCGGCGCGGGGGGTGGCGGATGGCGCGGTGCTCACCATCCAATACTTGCACACTACAAGTGCACGCCGCCGGACGGGCCCGCCCTACGCCCGCAGCACCATCGCCCGCAGGTCGGCGCGGAAGCCGGCCGCCGCGAGCGGCCCCTCGAACGGCGATCCGAACACCGGCTCGCCGTCCACGCGCTCGACCGCGGCGCGGAGGCGGCGGTCGGCGAGGATCCAGCCGGCCAGCGCCTCCAGGGCGGCCGGGAGCACCCGGTCGTCCGGGGACGGGAAGCTCAGGACGCCCCGCCCGCCGCGCTCCAGGTACACCGCCGGCACGCCGTCCACCAGCACCACGACGGCGCCGAAGACCCGCGCCGGCGAGCGCCCGCCCGCCCGCGACGGCCACGGGATCGCGGCCCCGTAGGGCTGGGCCGGATCGGCCGCGCCGAGCACCACGACGTGCGGGGGCGCGTCGGGCGGCGGGTCGCGCAGGTCGCGCAGCCGCTCGACCGCCCCCGGGGACGCGAACTGCGCGCCGCCCAGGCCCTCGACGAAGTACCCGCGCCGGCACATCCCGAGGGTCTCGAGGTCGCCGAGCGCCGGGTACACCGCGGCGTAGCCCCCGGGGACGCCCTCGGCGAGCGTGCCGGAGCGGGTCAGCACCCCGTGGCGCTCCACCAGCAGCTCGGCCAGCGCCCGGCGGCGCTCGTCCGGCGGCCGGGCGTCGGCGAACAGGCGCCCGGCCAGCGACCAGCGGCCGGCGACCGCCGAGGGGGCGCCGCGCCCGCGGCCCAGCCGGCGGCGTGCCCCCGCCGCCCCCGGCCGGGTGAGGGCCGGCAGCCGCCGGGGGGCCCGCAGCGGCAGCCACAGGTCGTTGGTCACCTCGCCCGCCCACACGAGCGCCCAGAGGGCGGTGAACACCTCCTCGCGGGTCGCCTCGCCCGCGACCAGCAGGTCGTCCCAGAAGCTGGCGCCGCCGGCGAGGGCCGCCCGCAGCCGGTCGGCCACGGGGTCCTCGGGCGCCGCGTCCGCCGGGGGCGGCCCCAGCAGGGGGGCGTCCTCGCGGAAGTAGATCGCCACGCGCCCGCCGCCGACGCCCCCCGCTCCGGCGCCGACCCAGACGATCTCCCCGCGGGCCGCGAGCTCGTCGAGCCAGGCCGGGCCGTAGTCGGCCACGCGGCGCGGGAACACCTCGCCCTCCCACTGGGCCGCCGGCAGCGCCAGCCCCTGCAGCGTGCCGAGGGCCTCCCGCAGGGCGTCCGCCCCGCGGGCGCCGCCCGGGCGGTCCACCCGCTGCCAGTCGGGCAGGAAGCGTCCCAGCGCGCGCGGGTCGGCGGGCTCGATCTCGCGCCGCAGGGTCGCGAGGCTCGCGCGGCGCAGCCGCCGCACCACCTCGGCGTCGCACCACTCGCGGCCCGAGCCGCCCGGGCGCAGCTCGCCGCGCACGATCGCGCCCTCGCTCTCCAGGGACGCCAGCGGAGCCTCGAGGGCGGCGCGGTCGAGGTCGTACCGCGCGGCCGGCTCGGTGATGTGGAAGGGGCCGCGGGCCCGCGCGTAGCGGGCGACGATGGAGCGCAGGGCCCCGGGCACGTCCTCCAGGAAGGCGTCCGGCAGGCCGGCCGGGGGCATCACCCCGAGCCCGTCGCGGTAGCGGCCGGCGTCCTCGGCCGCGATGACGCGCTGCTCGCCGCCCAGCCGCACCACGCAGGCGCGCCGCTCGCCCACGAGGCCCTCGATCAGGCCCTGCGCGGCCGCCGGATCCACCAGCCGCCTCTCGATCTCGGCCACCGAGAGGTCGCCGATGCGGCGCAGCAGGTCGTGCAGGCCGTCGGCGCCGCGGGCGCGGGCCCGCTCCGACAGGCCCTGGAGGTCGGCCTCGAGCGCGGCCAGGGCGTCGGCGTCGATCAGGTCGCGCAGCTCCTCCTGGCCCAGCAGCTCGCGCAGCAGGTCGCGGTTGAGCGACAGCGCCTGCGCGCGCCGCTCGGCGACGGGCGTGTCGTCGTCGTACATGTACGACGCCACGTACTCGAACAGCAGCGCCCCGGCGAAGGGCGACGCGGTCGCGGTCTCGACCTCCACCACCGCCAGCTCGCGCGAGGCCACGCGGCCCAGCACCGCGCGCAGCGCGGGCATGTCGAACCAGTCGTCCAGACACTCGCGGTAGGTCTCCAGGATCACCGGGAAGCTGCCGAACTGGCGGGCCACCTGGAGCAATGACGACGCCTTCAGGCGCTGCTGCCACAGCGGGGTGCGGTGGCCCGGACGGCGGCGCGGGATGAGCAGGGCGCGCGCGGCGTTCTCGCGGAAGCGGGCGCCGAACAGGGCCGTCCCGGCCAGCTCCCCCAGCACCAGCTCCTCGAGCTCGGCGGGGTCGATCAGGGCGCTGTCGGCCGAGGGCGCCTCGTCGGCGTCCGGCAGGTGGATCGCGATGCCGTCGTCGGCCCAGATCGTGTGGGCTTCGTGCCCGGTCTGCGCCCGCAGGCGGGCACCCAGGGCGAGGGCCCACGGGGCGTGGACCCGGGCGCCGAAGGGCGTGAGCACGCACAGGCGCCAGTCGCCGATCTCGTCGCGGAAGCGCTCGACCACGATCGCGCGATCGCTCGGCACGGTCCCGGTGGCCGCCGCCTGGTCCTCCAGGTACGCCACCAGGTTGGAGGCCGCGCGCGCGTCGAACGCGCTCTCGGCGCGCAGCCGGCGGGTGGCCTCGGCCGGGTCCGCGGCCACCAGCTCGCGGGCCAGCCGGCCGACCGCCTCGCCCAGCTCGTACGGCCGGCCGACGCCCTCGCCCTTCCAGAACGGCAGGGCCCCGGGCGCGCCGGGCGCGGGGGTCACGATCACGCGGTCGCGGGTGATCTCCTCGATCCGCCACGTCGACGCGCCGAGCATGAACGCCTGGCCGCTGCGCGCCTCGTAGACCATCTCCTCGTCGAGCTCGCCCACCCGGGCGCCGTCGGGCAGCACCACGGCGAAGAGCCCGCGGTCGGGGATGGTGCCCGCGTTCTGCACGGCCAGGGCCCGCGAGCCGCCGCGGCCGCGCACCGTGCCGGCGGTGCGGTCCCACACGACGCGCGGGCGCAGCTCGGCGAACTCGTCCGACGGGTAGCGGCCGGCGAGCATGTCGAGCACGCCCTCCAGCTGCTCGCGCGACAGCTCGGAGAAGGGGTAGGCCCCGCGCACCAGCACCTCGAGCTCGTCCACGGTCCAGGTGTCCTCGGAGCACGTCGCCACGATCTGCTGGGCGAGCACGTCGAGGGGCAGCCGGGGAACGCGCGTCTCCTCGATGGCGCCGCGCCGCATGCGCTCCACGACGGCGGCGCACTCGAGCAGGTCGCCGCGGTACTTGGGGAAGACGCGCCCCCGGCTCGGCGCCCCCACCTGGTGGCCGGCGCGGCCGATGCGCTGCATCCCCCGCGCCACGCTGCGCGGGCTCTCGACCTGGATCACGAGGTCGACGGCGCCCATGTCGATGCCCAGCTCCAGGCTGCTGGTGGCCACGAGCGCGGGCAGGCGGCCCGCCTTGAGCTCCTCCTCGATGATGGTCCGCTGCTCGCGCGCCAGGCTGCCGTGGTGGGCCCGCGCCACCTCCTCCTCGGCGAGCTCGTTGAGCCGCAGCGCCAGCCGCTCCGCCAGCCGCCGGTTGTTGACGAAGATCAGGGTGGAGCGGTGGGCGCGGATCAGCTCGAGCAGCTCGGGATACATCGCCGGCCAGATCGAGCGGCGCCGGTTCTCGGACCCGGCGACGTCGGTCAGGTTGTCGGGGCCGCGGTCGCCGCCGAGCTCGCGCATGTCGTCCACGGGCACGACGACCTCGATCTCCAGCTCCTTGGCTGAGCCGGCGTCGACGACCGTCACCGGCCGCGGCCGCCCCTCCCGGTCCTGGCCACCCATGAAGCGCGCGATCTCGGCGAGGGGGCGCTGGGTGGCCGAGAGGCCGATCCGCTGGAGGGCCCCGCCGTCGTCGGCCACCACCCGCTCGAGGCGCTCCAGGCTCAGCGCGAGGTGGGCGCCGCGCTTGGTGCCGGCCACGGCGTGGATCTCGTCCACGATCACCGAGCGGATCCCGCGCGAGCATCTGCGTGCCGCGGGAGGTGAGCAGCAGGTACAGGCTCTCGGGGGTCGTGATCAGGATGTCCGGCGGCGTGCGCAGCATGCGCTGGCGCTCGCGCTGGGGGGTGTCGCCCGTGCGGACGGCCACCGAGATCTCGGGCACCTCGATCCCCGCCCGGGCCCCCACCGCGGCGATGCCCGCCAGCGGTCCGCGCAGGTTGCGCTCCACGTCGTAGTTGAGGGCCTTGAGGGGGGAGAGGTACAGCAGGCGCGCCGGCTCCCGTCCGGCCAGGCGGTCGCTCACCAGGCCGTTGAGCGCCCACAGGAAGGCCGTCAGCGTCTTGCCGGAGCCCGTCGGGGCCAGGATCAGCGTGTGGTCGCCGGCGGCGATGGGCGGCCACCCGCCGGCCTGCGCGGGGGTGGGCTCGGCGAAGGCGCGCGCGAACCAGTCCGCCACGATCGGATGGAAGGGCGCGAGCGGGGTCGGCGAGGCGACGGCCATCGGCTGATGGTAGCCCCGCCCCCGGCGGCGGCGACCGGCCGCCGTGGCGCCGCGCTCAAGCGCGGTGCCGGCGCGACCGATGCCGCCCCGAGACCACCAGCCGGGGGGATCCCCGCCCTGCCGATCGAGACCCAGAGCACCGGATACCAGCAGGCCGTCGCCCGCGTCCGCGAGATCGCCGCCTCGATCGCGCCGCCGGCGACCGCCCCCGCGGCCACGACGAGCTTCGGCGACACGCTGTCGTCGGCGATGGGCGGCTCCACGACGCCCGGGACCCAGAGCGCGTCCTCCTACGTGCCGTCCTCGGTCGGCGGCACGCTGCCGATCGGGATCGGTGCGGTCGCCTCCGCGCCGGCCGGCGCGCGAGGGCAGCAGATCGCCGCCCTGGCGTCCGCCGAGCTCGGCGTCGCCG
Organism: uncultured Thermoleophilia bacterium; assembly: GCA_963806585.1. Taxonomy (GTDB): domain Bacteria; phylum Actinomycetota; class Thermoleophilia; order Miltoncostaeales; family Miltoncostaeaceae; genus Miltoncostaea. The sequence continues at coordinate 226,507 of CAWDYN010000004.1, forward strand.
AGCAGCCGCCCGGCTCCAACGACGCCCCGCGCATCGCCGAGTACCGCACCGCCACGGCGGGCGCCGCCGCCGGCCAGCCCTGGTGCGCGTACTTCACCTCGTGGGTCGCGGCCCGGGCCGGGGTGCCCATCGGCCCCGACGGCCAGGGCCTGGGCTACGTGCCCACGGTCAAGCAGTGGGCCGAGCAGACCGGCCGCTACATCCCGGCCGGGACCGGCTCGCCGCAGGTCGGCGACCTGGTGGTCTTCGACCGCGGCGGGGACGGGGTGCTCGACCACATCGGCGTGGTCACCGGCGCGTCGCCCGACGGCAGCATCCAGACCGTCGAGGGCAACTCGAGCAACGCCGTGTCGGCCCGCAGCTACGGCCCCGGCGGCTATGCCGGCCTCGTGCGCCTGGTCGCGCCCGGCTCCTGACCCCCCACCCCGGGCCGGGTAGGCTGTGGGCGTGGGAACCGAGACGCCCGTCAAGCCCCGTCCGGGCCCTCCGGGTTCCGGCACCGGTTTCGGCGATCCCTGCCACGTGATCGTGCTCAACGACGATCACAACACGTTCGAGCACGTCGCCCAGACGCTCGCCCAGTACATCCCCGGCGTGGACTACGAGCGCGGCATGGCCTACGCGACGGCGATCCACGCCTCCGGGCGGGCCCGCGTCTGGAGCGGCTCGTGCGAGCAGGCGGAGCTCTACTGGGAGCAGCTGAAGGGCGCCGGCCTCACGATGGCGCCGCTGGGGTGAACGGGGCCGACTGGCTCCTGTCCGCGCTCGCCGCGGAGGGCATGCCGGTTCTCTTCGGCAACCCGGGGTCCACCGAGCTGCCGATCACCGACGCCCTGGGCCGGCGGCCCGGCACCGACTACGTGCTGGGGCTCCACGAGGCGGTCGTCATGGGGATGGCCGACGGACACGCCCGGGTGACGGGGCGCCCGGCCGCGGTCAACGTGCACGTGCAGCCGGGCCTCGCCAACGCGATGTCCGGGATCCTCAACGCGGCCCGCTGCCGCCTGCCCCTCATCGTGACCGTGGGCCAGCAGGCGCAGGAGCTCCTGCCCGAGGAGCCGTTCCTCGGCGGGGAGCTGGTGGAGCTGGCCCGGCCGCTGGTCAAGGGGGCCTGGGAGGTCGCGCGCCCCGCCGACCTGCCGGCCGTCTTCGCCCGCGCCGTGGCCACGGCCACCACGGCGCCGATGGGCCCCGTGGTGCTCTCGCTGCCGCTCGACGTCCAGGTGGCGCCGGCGCCGCCGCGGCACGTGCCCGCCGCGGCGGCGCCCGCCGCGCCGCCCCCGGCGGCCGCGCTGGACCGGGCCGCGGCGCTCCTCGACGGTGCCCGCAGCCCGGTGATCATCGCCGGGGACGCCGTCGCCGGGCCGGGTGCCGCCGCCGCGCTGGCCGCGCTGGCCGAGCGCCTCGGCGCGCCGGTGTACGGCGAGCCGATGGCCTCGTCGGTGCCGCTGCCCACCGACCACCCGCTGTGGCGCGGGCCGCTGGCGGCGTTCGCGGCGCAGATCCGCCCGGTCCTCGCCCCGCACGACCTGGCGCTCGCCGCCGGGATGCCGGTGTTCCGGCTGTTCGGCACGAGCCCCGGCCCGGCGCTTCCCGAGGGGACGGCGCTGGTGCACCTGGAGGTCGACCCGCACGAGGTCGGCAAGGTCCACGTCCCGGCCGTCGGCCTCGTGGGCGACCCGGCCGCGGGGCTGGCCGGGCTCGGGGCCCGGCTGGGGCCGCCGCCCCCCGGCATCGCCCAGCGGCGCGCGGCCGCCGTGGCGGCGACCCTCGACGCGCGCCGCCGGGCCCGCGCGCGGCTGGTGCGCGGCGCGCGGCCCGATGCGGTCACCGCGGCCGGCTTCGCCCGCGCGCTCGGCGACGCCGTCGGCCCGCGCGACCTGCTGGTTGACGAGGCGCTCACCGCGGGCCGCGGGCTGCGGGCCGCGGTCTCGCGGCGCACCGGCGCCACCTGGATGGCGCACCGGGGCAGCGCGCTCGGATGGGGCCTGCCGGCCGCCGTCGGCGCCAAGATCGCCGCCCCGTCGCGTCGCGTGATGGCGGTGCAGGGCGACGGCAGCCTGCTCTTCGGCGTCTCGGCCCTGTGGACGGCCGCCCACCGCGGCCTGGGCCTGGCGCTCGTCGTCGCCGACAACGGTGGCTACGAGATCCTCCGGGCGGGCCTCGAGGGCCTCACCGGGCGGCACGAGGGCGCGTGGCCGGGCATCGCGCTGAGCGAGCCCCGCCTCGACATCGGGGCGATCTGCCAGGGCTTCGGCGCCACGACCGCCCGCGTCGACCACCCGGGGCAGCTCCGCGAGGCGCTCGCCGACCTGTGGCGCCGCGCCGCCGCCGGGCCGGCGGTGCTCGTGGTCGGCGTCGAGGGGCGCGCGGCCCCCGTGGGCTATCCGATCAGCTCGGGGTCCTGAGGCGGATCGTGCCGTTCGCGGCGATGCGCGGTGCGCGGCTGCCGAAGTCCTCCGACGAGAGCTCCCGGACCACGCCGATCGCGTCGCCGCCGCGCGCCGGGACCCCGGCGCCCACCAGCTGGGTGGGGCGGATGCGTCCCGAGGCGAAGGTGCCGTCGGGGTTCAGGGTGGTCTGCAGGACCATGCTCGTCGACGAGAGGCCGCCGAGCGCGAACACCTTGTATCCGGCGAAGTTGCCCAGGCTGTAGGCGATCAGCCGCTTCTTGTAGATCTCCATCCCGCGCACGACGTGGGGGCCGTGGCCGATGACGACGTCGGCGCCCGCGTCGATGACGGCGTGCGTGAAGGCGCGCAGGTTGCCGCGGTTCTCGCCGAAGGCGCTCTCGCTCCCCCGCGGCACGTGGGTCTTGTCGCTGCCCTCGGCGCCGCCGTGGAAGGTCACGACGACGATCTGCGCCGTGCGGGCCGCCGCCTGCACGCGCCGCTTGGCGGCGGCGATGTTGAGCAGCGGGTCGGCCCAGGGGTAGGGCGCGAAGCCCAGGATCGCCACGGTCTGGCCCTTCACCTTCTGCCGTGCCATCGTGCCCGGCCGCCCGGTGTTCCTGATCCCGACGCGAGTGAGCGCGGCAACCGTCTCGCGCTGGGCCGAGGGCCCGTAGTCGAGCGCGTGGTTGTTGGCCAGGTTCATCACCGTGAACCCCGCCCGCTTGAGCCAGCGCGCGTAGGAGGGCGGGGTGCGGAAGGCGAAGCAGCTCGTGCTGCCCGACCCGCACTTCGACGCGCCGCCGCTCGCGAGCGTGCCCTCGAGGTTGCCCATCACGATGTCGCCGGTGAGGAGGTTCGAGACGTCGGCGAACATCGATGCGCCCCCGTCGGACGGAAGGCCGTAGGGCAGGCTGCCCATCACCGTGTCGCCCACGGCGGCGATGCTCACCGGCCCCGCGCCGGAGATCGGCCGCGCGGGCGGCGTCGCCGTCGCCGCGGCCCCGGCCGCCGCCGCTCCCGCCGCGGTCGCGGTGGTGCCGTCCGACGAGTCCCCCGCCCGCAGGGCGATCGCGGCGACCAGGGCCACGAGCATCACGCCCACGAGGCCGAGGGTCAGGCGGCGCTGGCGGCGCACGCGGCGCTGCCGGGCGCGGCGCCGCTCCTGGCGGGGATCGTCCATGCGGCGATCCTAGACGCCGCGGTCCCGGGAGTCCGCCGGATCCGGGTCCGCCCCGGCCCGCTCGGCGCCGGTCAGGGCCCCGTCGACCAGCCGCACGCCCACCCGCTCGCACACGGCGGCGTCCACCGCCGCCACGACCCGCTCGCCGCTCACGCCGGGCACGAGCTCGCGCACCCCCGCCGCCGTCGCGGCCAGGCCCGCGGCGAACGCCGCGTCGCGGCCCATCAGCCGCGCGAGCCCGGCGGCGTCCACGGCGAGCGGGATTCCGGCCTGCAGCAGCGTCCCCGGCCGCCGGCGCGCCTGGGAGAGGCCCACCACCTTCCGGCCGCCGGCGAGCACCTCGAAGGGGGAGAGCCCCCCGAAGCAGGCGTCGGCCGCCGCCCCGGGAGCCGCCCTCATCCGTCGCGCCCGCTCCACGCCGATCACCTCCACGCCGTCCACCCCGAGCGTTCGGAGCGCGTCCGCGATCGCCTCCCCCAGCCAGCGGTAGGCGGCCACGACGTCGTCCGTCGCGAGGGCGTGTCCGCGCGGCAGCACGACGTCCAGCGCCAGCAGGTCGCGGTCCCACAGCACCGGCCCGCCGCCCGACGAGCGCCGCACCACAACGACGCCGTCGGCCGCGATCGCCGTCCGGTCGAGGGCCGGATCGCGCGCCAGGCGCCCCAGCACCAGCCCCGGCGAGCGCACGGTCGACCACGAGTAGGCCGGCGGCCCGGCCGGGGACATCTCCCGGAGGATCCCCACGGGGCGGGCGACCGCCTCGTGGGGCGTCAGCTCGGCGGGGCCGAGCCGCCGCCAGGTCTCCCTAGCTGAGGTAGGGGGCGACGCCGGCCGCCTGCTGGGCGGCGTCCATCACCATCTCGCTGACCGTGGGGTGGGCGTGGATGACCTCGCCCAGCTCGCTCACCGTCAGGCCGTCCGAGATGGCGACGCCGATCTCGTGGATCATCTCGACCGCGTGGACGCCCATGATGGTGGCGCCCAGCAGCAGGCCCGTGCCCGCGTCGGTCACGAGCTGGGCGTAGCCGTCGGGCTCGCCCTCACCGAGCGCCTTGCCCGAGCCCAGAAAGCGCGCCTGGCCCAGCTTGACGTCGAACCCGGCCTCCTTGGCCGCGTCCGCGTTGAGGCCGACGGTCGCGATCTCGGGGTGCGTGTAGATGCAGCTCGGGACGACGGTGCGGTCCATCGGGATGAGCTGGCCGGTGAGCGCGTTCTCGACGGCCCGGCCGCCCTCCGCCGACGCGAGGTGGGCGAGCTGGAGCCCGCCGATGCAGTCCCCGACGGCCCAGATCTTGGGGTTGGCCGTGCGCAGGTAGTCGTCCACCACGACGATGCCGCGGTCGGTGATCTCCACGCCCAGCTCCTCCAGGCCGATTCCCGCCGCCTGGGAGCGCCGTCCCACCGACACCAGCAGCTTCTCGGCCGAGATCTCGGTGCCGTCGTCGAGGGTGACGGTGACGCCGTCGTCGCGGTACTCGCTGACCGTCGCCTGGCGGCCCAGGTGGACCGCCACGCCCTCCTTCTCCATCAGCTTCTGGAACTGGCTGGCGGTGCGGTTGTCGATGCCCGCGAGCAGGCGCGGAAGGATCTCGACGATCGTGATCTTGGTGTCCAGGGCGGCGAAGAGGCTGGCGAACTCGCAGCCGATGACGCCGCCGCCGACCACGATCATGCTCTCGGGCACCGTCTCGAGCACCAGGATGTCGTTCGAGGTGAGCACGGCGGGGTGGTCCATGTCGTAGCCCGGCAGCCCGGAGGGCTCGGTCCCCACGCACACCACCAGGTGGTCGTAGGCGTAGCGCTCGCCGTCCACGACGACCGCGTCACCGTCGACGCGGCCCTCGCCGCGCACCACGGTCACGCCCTTGCGCTTGGCCGCGCCCTCGACGCCGGCCCGCATCTTGAGGACGACGTCCTGCTTGCGCGACATCATCTTGGGGAAGTCGAAGGAGACCTCGGGAACCACCAGCCCGAACTCGTCCGCCCGCCGCACGCGGCGCAGCAGGTCGGCCGTCGCCAGCAGGGCCTTCGTGGGGATGCACCCCCAGTTCAGGCAGGTGCCGCCCAGCTCGGCGCGCTCGACCATCGTCACGTCGGCGCCCAGCTGGGCTGCGCGCAACGCGGCGACGTCGCCGGCCGGGCCTCCGCCCAGCACGACGACCCGGGTGGGCTCGCTCATCAGCTCTCCTGGTCGGTATTCAGCGCGGCTGAGAGGAGCCGCTCCTGCTCGGCCTGATGGGCCTGCGGATAGCCCTCGCTGGGGCTCGCGCGGCGCGCTCGGCCGACGTAATTCAAGGATACGCCCTCGGGCAAGAGCCTCTCGAGGTGGAGCCGCACGAACTCCCAGGCGCCCATGTTGCTCGGCTCCTCCTGGACCCAGGTGACCTGCTCCAGCGCCGGGTACGACGCCAGCAGCTCGGTGAGCTCGATCGCCGGGAAGGGGTAGAGCATCTCGACCCGGGCGATGGCCAGCTCGGGCCGCTCGGCGCGCTCGGGCCGGGCGTCGAGCTCGTGGTACACCTTGCCCGTGCACAGGATGACCCGCGTGACCTGGTCGCGCCGGTCCGCCGCGGTGGCGTCGTCGAAGACCGTGTTGAAGGTGCCGTCGGTCAGGTCCGACAGGTGCGAGGAGGCGCTCTTGGCTCGCAGCAGGCTCTTGGGCGTGAAGATGATCAGCGGCCGCTGGCGCTCGGTCAGCGCCTGCTTGCGCAGCAGGTGGAAGTAGTTCGCGGCCGTGCTGCAGTTGGCGACGCGGATGTTGTCCTCGGCGGCCGCCTGCAGGAAGCGCTCGATGCGCGCCGAGGAGTGCTCGGGCCCGTTGCCCTCGTATCCGTGAGGCAGCAGCAGCGTCAGCCGCGAGGCCTCGCCCCACTTGGCGCGGCCCGAGACGATGAACTGGTCGATCATGATCTGGGCGCCGTTGACGAAGTCGCCGTACTGCGCCTCCCACAGCACCAGCGCGTCGGGCGCCTGGGTGCTGTAGCCGTACTCGAAGCCGACGGCGGCCGCCTCGGAGAGCGGGCTGTTGTAGAGCTCGAGCGACGCGGTCGCGGCGGGCAGGTTGGCCAGCGGCGTGTACACGCGCCCGGTGTGGGGGGTCCAGGTCTCGCCCTCGCCCACGTCGTGCAGCTCGAGGTGGCGCTGGCTGAAGGTGCCGCGCGCGGAGTCCTGGCCGGTCAGGCGCAGCGGGACGCCCTCCACCAGCAGCGACGCGAATGCGAGCGACTCGGCGTGGGCCCAGGCGATGTCGCCGTCGGCGTCGAGCGCCGTCGCGGCGGCGCGCGAGCTGGGGGACCAGCTTGGGGTGGATGGTGAAGCCGTCGGGCACGGTCAGCAGCTGCTCGTTGAGCTCGCGCAGCAGCGCCTCGGGCACCGCGCTCACGGCGGCGCGGAGCCGGTGCCGTTGGCCTTGGGCACGTTCTCGCCCTCGCCGCCGGTCTCGCCCCGGCTCGTGACCGCCTCGTGGGCGTCGCGCAGCCACTTCTCCGCCGAGGCGATCAGCCGGTCGACCTCCTCGCGGGTGAGTCACGCCCTCGTCGATCAGCTTCTGCGAGTACAGCTTGCTGACCGGCGGGTGCGCCTTGATCGTGCGGCTCATCACCGGCTGCGTGTAGGCCGGCTCGTCGAGCTCGTTGTGGCCCAGGCGGCGATACCCGATCAGGTTGATCAGCACGTCGCCCTGGTAGCGGCTGCGGTAGGCGGCCGCGATCTGGGCGGCGCCGATGCAGGCGTCGACGTCGTCGGCGTTGACGTGGATCACGGGCACGTCGTAGCCGCGGGCCAGGTCGCTGACGTGGTAGGTCGAGCGCGAGTCGTAGGGGTCGGTGGTGAAGCCGATCTGGTTGTTGGCGATGATGTGCATCGTGCCGCCGGTGCTGTAGCCGCGCAGCGCCTGCAGGTTGAGCGTCTCGGCCACGACGCCCTGGCCGGTGAAGGCCGCGTCGCCGTGGATGAGGACGGGCACCGCCGAGCTCGGGTCGTGGTGCGCCGCCGCCGGTCGTGGCGATCGGTCTGGCAGCGCGCGGGTGAGGCCCTCGGCGACGGCGTTGACCTGCTCGAGGTGGCTCGGGTTGGCCGCGAGCTTGACGCGCACCGTGCGGCCGTTGCGCGTGGTGTAGGTGCCCTCGGCGCCCAGGTGGTACTTGACGTCGCCGGCGGTCTCGCGGGCGTCCTCGTCGCTCGACTCGAATGCCATGTGGCCCTCGAACTCGGCGAGGATCGACTCGGGCGGGCGCCCGACCACGCGGGAGATGAAGGCGAGCCGGCCGCGGTGGGCCATGCCGATCACGACGTCGTCGGCGCCCTCGTCGGCCGACCAGCTCGATGACCTCGTCGGTGATCGGGACCAGGGCGTCCACGCCCTCGATCGAGAAGGTCTTCTGGCCCGAGGTACGTGCGGCGCAGGAAGCGCTCGAACGCGTCCACCCGATCAGGCGCTCAGCATGCGCGTGCCTTGCGGTGATCCGGCGAGGGGGTCTGGGTGCAGGCGGCCCGACTCGATGACCCCGCGCAGCCAGAGCCGCTTGCCGTGGTCGGATAGGTGCTCGATCTCGTAGGCGATCGTGCCGCAGTAGGCCTTGCGCAGCTCGGGGAGCGCCGCGGCGAAGCTGTCGCCGGGCACCTTCACCCGCAGCAGCGAGGCCGGGATGCGGGCCATGATCTCGGGCGTCAGGCCGACGTCTCGGCAGCAGGGACGGGTCGCCCTGGGGCTCCGAGCCGAGCGGGTCGAGGTGCGCGGCGAGGTGGCCGTGGTGCGATGCGCCTTGACCACCGACACGGCCGCGGCCACGCCCTCGAGCAGCGCCTCGTCGATCCCGCCGGCCGGTGCGGCGGCGGCCGGGGCTGTCGCGGGGGCGGCGGCCTCCTTGGCGATCGGGGCGGCCGGCGCCAGGCCGAGGCCGGCGCGCACGTCGTCGTAGAAGCCGTCGGCGCCGCTGCAGGAGGCCGTCGATCTCGGCGAGGAAGGCGCCGCTCTCGGCGCCCTGGATGACCCGGTGGTCGTACGTGCTGGTCATCGTCATGACCTTCTCGACGCCCAGCTCGCTCAGGGTCTCGGCGGGGACCGACGCAAGGCCGCGCGGGTAGCCGATGGCGCCGGTGGCGACGATCGTCCCCTGCCCCGGCATCAGCCGCGGAACGGAGGCGACGGTGCCGAGCCCGCCGGGGTTGGTCAGCGTGATCGTGGCGCCGCGCAGCTCGTCGGGCTTGACCTGGCCCGCGCGCGTGCGCCGACCAGGTCGTCGAATGGCGTCGCGGAAGCCGTCGGAAGCCGGCTGGGGCCGGCGTCGCGCACCACGGGGACCAGCAGCGAGCGGCTGCCGTCCTTGCGCTCCACGTCCACGGCCAGGCCGAGGTTCGACAGCCGTCGCGCACCAGCTTGTGGGGCTTGCCGTCGATCACGTGGAAGCCCGTGCCCATCGCCGGCTGCGACTCGACCGCGCGGATGATCGCCCACGCGATCAGATGCGTGAACGAGAGCTTCTCGACGCGGCCCGCGGCCTCGAGGTCGGCGTTGATCTGGCGCCGCTGCGCGTCGAGCACCGCCACGCTGAGCGTGCGGAAGCTGGTGGCCGTCGGGATCTTGAGGCTCTCGTCCATGTATCCCGCCAGCGCGGCGGCCGGCCCGCGCAGGATCACGGCCTCCTCGCCCTCGACGGACGGGATCGGACTGGCGGACGCGGGCGCGCTCGCGCGGCGGGGCTGCCGCGGCGGCGGCGACGTCGCCCTTGCGGACGATCCCCCCGGGGCCGGTGCCGGCGATCGTGCTCGGGTCGATGCCCGCCTCGAGCGCTGCGCGCCGGGCGATCGGGGAGATCCGCGGCCAGGTCGACGTCCGCGCCCTTGGCGAGCGCCGGTGCGGCCGGGGCGGCGGGGGCGGCCGCCGCGGCGGGCGCTCGGCGCGGCGGGGGCGGCCGCGGCTCCGGCCGCGCCCGCGGTGATCTCGCCCAGCGGCTGTCCGACGGAGAAGGTCTCGCCGTCGCCGATCGCGATGGACGTGAGCGTCCCCGCGGCGGGCGCCGGGGACCTCGAGGTCCACCTTGTCGGTCGAGACCTCGACGACGATCTGCTCGGCGGCGACGGCCTCGCCGACGGCGACCCGCCACTCCACGACCACGCCCTCGGTCACCGACTCCATGTCGGGAAGGACGATCGGCACGACGGCGCCCGCCTCGCCGTCCGGGGGCGCCCCCTCCGTCGCGGGCGCGGCGGGCGCGGCGGCGCCGTTGCCGGCCCCGTTGCCGCCGGGCGGTCCGAGCTCGGCGAGCAGCGCCCCGACCTCGATGGTCTCGCCGGCGCCGGCGACGATCCTGGTCACGACGCCGGAGGCCGGAGCGGGCACCTCGACGTCCACCTTGTCGGTCGTCACGTCGAGGAGCGTCTGTCCCATCTCGACCGCGTCGCCCTCGGCCACCCTCCACTCGACGACGGTGCCCTCGGTGACCGACTCACCGAGCTCGGGCAGCAGAACCTGGGTTGTTTGAGAGGAGGTCGTGGACACGCCGAGCTCTTAAGGTATCGCGATCGCCGATCGCGGGACGGGATTCCGGGCGGCCCTCGCCTTATTCGGTACCGAGGGCCGATCTCCTGAAAGGCGGCGGCCCGAAAAAGGGCCGCGCACAACCATACCGATGCCGGCGACGCCGGAGGGCGGCGCCCGCAGGTCATGTAACACCACTTATCGCGGCGATCCGTCAGCGATATGCCGGTACCGCGGCACCGCGCCGGCCGGTCGGCTCAGCCGCCGAGCTCCAGGATCCGCTCCATCGCCTCGGCGACCGCCTCGCGCTGCTTGCGGGTCAGGCGCCCCATGCGCGCCACCACGGCGTCCGGCTTCTCGAACTCCAGATCGCGCGCGACCCGGGTGAGCTCGTGAAGCGCCCCCTGTCGTTCCCATTCGTCCACGGGGGGGGTGGTGGGGGAGGAGACCGGCAGGTCGTGCTCGCGCTCGTCGTTCACGCGGAGGACCCTATGCCCCGCGCGCGCCGGTGGCACCTCCTCGATGGTCTAGTCGGCGCCGTCGGTCGTGGCGTTCGCCGGGGGCGGGGGCTCATCGCCGGCGGATTCGGGCAGGACCACACCTCGCCGCGCCAGCTCGTCGCAGGTCCAGGGCCCGTCTCCGCCCGGATCCAGGAAGTAGTCCGCGAAGGCGCCGGGCACCGTGGTGATCAGGACGCGGGCCCGCGGCGACACCACCCTCCAGCGGTGGGGCACGTGGCGGCGCAGCGCCACGCACGAGCCGGCCGCCGCCGCCGCCGTCGCCCGGTCGCCCGTCTCCACCTCCACGACACCCTCGAGGACGTAGAGCACCTCGTCCTCGAGGGTATGCGCGTGCGGGGGATGGCCGTAGCCGCGGGGGCCCTCGTGCTCCTGCACGGCCACCCTCCCGTCCGTGGAGGCGGCGGAGACCAGCTCGCGCACCGTGCCGCCGTCGAAGCCCGCGCTGCGCCCCGGTGCGCTCATCGCGCGGGGTCGATCGGGTGGTTGGGGCGGAACAGCCCGTCCGGGTCGAGGCGCGCGCGCAGGTCGGCCAGGCGGCGGTGGGCCGGCGGCGCGTACAGCGTGGCGCCATCGACGACCGTGTCGGTGAAGTTGAAGTACCGGCGCTCGGTCGTCCACGGCCGGACCGCCTCGCGGATACCGGCGAGGCTCGCGGCGATCGCCTCGGCGTGCCCCGGGGCCATCGGCAGGCCCACCGCGAAGAGCGCGAAGCCGGCCTCCAGCCCGCCGATCGCGCCCGAGTCCGGCGTCGTGACGCTCAGGGCGCCGCCCAGCTGGCGCATCTCGACCTGGAGCAGGGGCGTCTCGGCCTCGGGGCCGGCGACGGCGAGCAGGGCGTCGATGGCGTCGGGCGGGAGTCCCTCGAGGAGCGCGTGGCCGCTCATCGAGGGCACCGGGTCGAGCGGGTCGCCGGCCACGTCGGCCAGCCCGGCGGCCGGCATGGCCTCGAAGGTGTCGAGGTAGGGGGGCGCGATCGCCCGCAGCTGCGCGATGGCCGCCGACCCCTCCTGGGCGCCGCCGATGACCCCGGCCACGACGTTGATGAAGGAGCGGCCGCGCAGCGGCTCGGGGACGAGGGGGATGGGGGGCAGCCGCAGCAGGCGGATCGACGAGGTCACCGTGTCGGCGGTCGTCTCGGTCCAGGCCGCGTAGGCGAGCATGACCTCGCGCGCCATCTCGATCGGCCAGAACAGGTTGCCGGCGTACACCTCGGCCACCGGGTGGAGGCGGAACTCCAGGGCGGTCACCGCGCCGAAGCTGCCGCCGCCTCCGCGCAGGGCCCAGAACAGCTCCGGGTCGCTCTCGCCGTCGACGCGGGTGAGCGCGCCCTCGGCCGTGACGAGCTCCACGGCCACGACGCTGTCGGCCGCGAAGCCGTGGCGCCGGCCGAGCAGGCCCATCCCCCCGCCCAGGGTGAAGCCGACCACGCCGACGCCCCCGCTCGACCCGCACAGCCCGGCGAGGCCGTGGGCCGCGGCGGGGCCGGTGACGTCGGACCACAGCGCCCCCGGCTCCACGCGGGCGATCCGGCGCTCGGCGTCGATCTCGACCCCGCGCATGCCTGACGTGTCGATGAGGAGCGCGCCCTCGAGGTCGCCGCACGCGCCGTGCCCGGTGCCCTGGACGCGCACCGCCAGCCGGTTGTCGCGCGCGAAGCGGACCGCGGCGACGATGTCGTCGGGAGTCTGCGGCCGGGTCACGATCTCGGGCCTCTGGTCGACGGCCACGTTCCACGCGGCGCGGGCCGCGTCCCAGTCGGGGTCGGTGCTCGTGAAGACCGGTCCGCGGTGGGTCCTGCGGAGCGGGTCGGCGTCGATGGTGCGCTGGGCGGTGATGGCCACGTGTCCTCCTCGGGGTCGGCGTGCGTCCCAAAGCTGGCCGACCGGCGCCCCGGTCGCATCGGTGGTCTCCCCGGTGTCCCCCTAGGAGAGGGCGCCCTCGAGGCGCACCAGGTCCGCCCGCGAGGAGATGCCCAGCTTCTGGAAGACCTTGGCCAGGTGGTACTCGACCGTCTTCGGGCTCAGGAAGAGCTGGGCGGCGACCTCCTTGTTGGAGGCGCCCTCCGCGACGAAGCGGGCGATGCGGCGCTCCTGCGGCGTCAGGTCCGCCGCGCCCGAACGGCGCGGGCGCTGCCGCGACTCGCCGGTGGCGCGCAGCTCCTCGCGCGCCCGCTCCGCCCAGGGCTCGGCGCCCAGGGCGTCGAACACGCCCGCCGCCGCGCGCAGGTGGGTGCGCGCGTCCGCCCGGCGCCGGTCGCGCCGCAGCAGCTCGCCCAGGCAGAGCTCGGTGCGCGCCCGGTGGAACCCCGGCGCGTCGCCGGTGTGCAGCTCCAGCGCGGCCCTCAGGTGGGCCTCGGCGGCGGGGCCCTCGGCCAGGAGGCCCCGGCCCCGCTCGAGCAGGGGCGCGACCCAGCCGGCGCCGGTCGCGCCGTGCCAGGTCGCCAGGCGGGCGAGCACCGGGGCGGCCTCGTCCCGGCGGCCGGCCCGTGCGGCGGCCTCGATCAGGTCCGGCGCGGCGGCGTACAGGGACAGGGGCGTGCGCATGCGGCCCGTCTCGTCGCCGCCCGCGATCCGGCTGAGGTGCTCCAGCGCGTCGTCGTAGCGCCCGCGCCCGAGCGCGAGGATGCCGAGCGCCCACGTCGCGGTCTCGCGCGCCGGCGCGATGCCTCGCTGGGTGGCGACCGCGATCGCCCGCTCGGCCTCGCGCCGGCACGCCTCCTCGTCGCCGCGCAGCGCGGCCGCGCCGGCGAGTACGGCGTGGCTCTGGGCGACTCCGTTGTCGAGGCCGGCCTCCTCGGTCAGGCGCAGGCCCTCCTCGCCGTCGGCTAGGGCCTCGCGCGTGAGGCCGCGGGCGGCCATCAGCCCCCCGCGTCGCAGCAGCGCCACCGCGAGGGTCGCGAAGGCGCCCCGTGCGCGCGCCCGCGCGACGGCGTCCGACTGGAGCGCGATCGCCCGGTCCTGGTCGCCGAGCCACACCGCCGCGTTGGCCGCCCACACCAGCGTGCGCGGGTCGTGCGTGTCGCCCGCGTGCGCCACGATGCGCGCCAGCGCGGGAACCGCCGCGGCGATGTCGCCGCGCTGCAGCATCGCGACCCCGGCGAGCCAGGTGGCGCCCCACCCGGCGACCTCGGAGGTCAGGGGCTCCGCCCGGCGGGCGGCCTCGAGGACGCCGTCGCGGTCGCCGCCCATGATCGCCGCCTCGGCCGCGACCAGCAGCAGGTCCAGCAGCCGGTCGGGCGCCCCGTCGGCCGCGGCGCCGGCCGCCGCGAGCAGCAGCGCGTGGGCCTCGGCGGGGCGCCCGCGCGCCAGCTCCGCCGCCCCCTGGATGCGGAGCAGATCGGCGCGCAGGCCGTCGTCGTCGACCCCGGCGGCCGCCTCGGCGGCCAGCGCCTGGGCGAGGGGGGCGCGCCCCGCGTCGAGGGCCGATTCCGCGGCGGCGACCATCCTCCGCGCGCGGACCCCGGGATCCGACCCCAGCCGCGCGGCCCGTTCGAGGGCGGACGCCGCGGCGGCGTGCCCGCTGCGCGCGCGGGCGCGCTCGGCCGTCCGCTCCAGCGCGTCGGCCGCCTCGTCGTCGGGCGCCACCGCCGTGGCGGCCAGGTGCCAGGCCCGCCGGTCGGCGTCGGCCGCGTCGGTCAGGACGTCGGCGAGCGCGCGGTGGGCGGCCTGGCGCAACGGGTAGGGGGTGCCCCGGTGCAGGGCCGACCGCGCGAGCGGGTGCCGCAGCTCCAGCCGGTCGCCGACCACGCGCACCAGGCCGGACGCCTCCGCCGCCTCGAGGTCGCCGGCGTCGGCGCCCAGCAGGGCCGCGGCGGCCAGCACGGTCGGCACGTCGCCGGCCTCGTCGGCGGCCGCGACGCTCAGGATGGCGCGGGCGCCCTCGCCGAGGCCCTGGGCGCGCTGGAGGAAGGCGCGCTCCACCTCGCTGGTGAGCGGCAGGTGCTCGGGCAGGGGCGCGCGGCCCGCCAGCTGGTCCGCGCCGAGCACGGACGGCAGCTCGACCAGCGCGAGCGGGTTGCCGCCGGTCAGGGCCACCAGCCGCTCGGCGACGTGCGGCGCCATCCCGCGGTCGCCGCCGTCAAGCAGCGCGCGGGCGGCCGCCCGGTCGAGTCCCTCGAGGAGGAGCTCCGGGACCCCCGCCGCGTCGAGGCGGCGCGCCTCGCCCTCCCGGGCGGCGAGCAGCATCGCGACCGGCTCGCCGTCGAGTCGGCGCGCCGCGAAGCCCAGTGCCTCGGCCGACGCCCGGTCGAGCCACTGCGCGTCCTCCACCACGACCATCACCGGCCGCTCCTCGGCCATGGCGGCCAGCAGGCCCAGGGCGCCCAGGCAGATGAGGAAGCGGTCCTCGACGCGCTCCTGGCTCAGCCCGAGTGCCCCGCGTATGGCGGCGGCCTGGGGCGGCGGCAGGGTGTCGAGGCGGGGGAGGCCCTCGCGCACCACCTGGTGCAGCGCCGAGAAGGGCAGGTCGGCCTCCCACTCCACGCCCACCGCGCGCAGGACGCGCATGCCCTCGGCGCGCTCGATGGCGTACCGCAGCAGCGCCGTCTTGCCCACGCCGGCCTCGCCGCGCAGAACCAGCGCGCCACCGTGCGACGCGCGGGCCGAGGCGATCAGCATGTCGATGGCCGAACACTCGGCGTCGCGTCCCACGAGCACCGCCGAATCCTACCGGCGGTGCTAAACTTGAGCAGTCAAATAAATGGGCGGGCGACCGCCTCGGGGGGAGTACGATGAGACGCATGGGCCAGGGTGGCGCGAGGCCGCCGATCGACCCGGCCACGACGCTCGGTCCGGTGAGGCTGAGGGTGGCGGACCTGGACGGTACGGCGGCGTTCTACCGGCGCGCCATCGGCCTGGCGGAGCTCGCGCGGTCGACGACCGAGGTGCACCTCGGCGCCGCCGCCGGCCCGCCTCTCGTGGAGCTGGTCGGAGACCGGGGCGCCCGCAGCCCGTCCGGCCCCCACGACCGGCCTCTTCCACCTCGCGCTACTGGTTCCGGAGCGGGCCGACCTCGCCCGGGCCGTCCACCGGGTGGTGGGCGCCGGGCGGTCGTTCACCGGCGCGTCGGACCACCTGGTGAGCGAGGCGCTGTACCTGGACGATCCCGAGGGCAACGGCATCGAGATCTACCGTGACCGTCCTCGCGACGAGTGGCGGCGCGGGCCGGACGGAGAGCTGGAGATGGCGACGCTCCCCCTGGATCTCGACGGCGTGCTCGGCACGCTCGCCGCGGAGGCGCCCGACGAGGGCCTGCCCGCGGGCACCGTGATGGGCCACGTCCACCTGCAGGTCAGCGAGATCGCGGAGGCCGGCGCCTTCTACGGCGACCTGATCGGGTTCGACCCGACGGTCACCGCCTACCCCGGGGCGCTGTTCGTCTCGGCGGGCGGGTACCACCATCACCTCGGCCTCAACGTCTGGGGCTCCCGCGGCGCGCCGCCCCCTCCGGCCGGCGCGCTCGGGCTCGACCGCTTCCGCATCGAGTTGCCGGCCGCCGGCGAGGCCGACGCGATCGCCGCGCGGCTCGAGGCCGCCGGCCGCGCGGTCGCACCGGGGCCGGAGGGCCTCGAGGTGACCGACCCCTCGGGCATCCGGGTCGTGCTCGCCTGACGGTCGCGCGGCGTCCTCGGCGCCCGTCCTGGACAGTATTTCAGCATCAGGGATAGGATCCTGGCGTACGGCACCGTCGTCCGGAGGGTCCGATGGCATCCCAGAACGGCGCGGCGATACGCCGCGTCGGCCGGACCACCTTCGTGCCGGCCGCCGCGCGGATCGCGGCGCGTCGGCGGTGAGGTCCGCGCCCCCTCGGGTCGTGGCCGCGGTCTGCGGCGCCATCGTGCTGGTCGGGATCGCGGTGGCGGTCGTGCTCGTCGGCGGGAGTGCCGGTTCCGCCTCGGCCTCCGACTCCCCGACGGTCTTCGCGGCGGCCTCGCTCACCGAGGCGTTCCCGGCGATCGACCCCGGGGCCCGCTACAGCTTCGCCGGCTCCAACACGCTGGCGGAGCAGATCCGCCGCGGCGCGCCGGCGGACGTGTTCGCCTCGGCGGCGCCCGTCTACACGCGGCAGCTCCACCGCGAGGGCCTGGTCAACGAGCCGCGCCCGCTCGCCCTCAACCGCCTGACCGTGATCGTGCCCCGGTCGAACCCGGCCGGGATCGAGTCGCTGTCCGATCTCCGGCGCGACGGGGTCAAGCTCGTGATCGCGAGCGCGGCGGTGCCGGTGGGCGGCTACACGCGCACGGCCTTCCGCCGCCTGCGCATCTCCGACGCGCTGGCCAACGTCGTGAGCCAGGAGAGCGACGTGAAGGGGGTGGTCGGCAAGGTCGTGCTGGGAGAGGCCGACGCCGGGGTCGTCTACACCACCGACGCCCACGCCGCCGGGTCTCGTCTGCGGCGGATCGCCATCCCGGAGATCGCGCAGCCGGCGGCGCGCTACGAGATCGCCGTGGTCAGGTCGAGCGCCCACGCCGACGCGGCGCGGGCCTTCGTGGCGGCGGCGACCGGCCCGGCCGGCCGCCGGGCGCTGGCGGCGGCCGGCTTCGCCCTGCCCGACCGGTAGCCCGAGGCGCCCCGCCGGCGGCGGGTGATCGGCGGCCGGGACGGGCGAGACGAAACACCGGATGGTGCGGCCGGTGTGACGCGGAGCGCCCTTGCACGCGGGCGACCGGCGGGCGCAGTATCGCGCCATGGCACCGGGAACCCGCAGGGGCGCGCGTCGCCGGGGCCTCGTCGCCGCGCTGGTCGCCGCCGCCGCGGTCGCCGCCGCGCTGCCCGTGGTGGGCGCCCTGGCGGGCCCCGGCCACGACCTCCCCGACCTGGTCGCCGACGCGCCCGAGCGGCCGCTGTTGGCCGAGTACACGTACCCCGACGGCACCGCCGCGCTCCTGCTGCGCTTCGACGGCTTCGTCCACAACCGCGGCGCCGGCCCGCTGGAGATGCGCGGCACGGACCGCTCCGGCAGCGACATGACGACCGTGCGCCAGTGGGCCCGGCGCACCGCGGGCGCCCTCGAGGCGCTCGCGCCGGTCGCCGGCCACGAGGCGACGATCCGCTACGAGACGGCCGACGGGCACAACCACTGGCATCTCAAGGAGATCGCCCGCTACTCGCTGTGGAACGGCGCCCGCACGGCCGAGGTCGCGCCGGGGATGAAGGTGGGCTTCTGCCTGGAGGACAGCCAGCGGCGCGAGACCAACGGCCCAGCGAGCCAGGTCTACTCGGCCGGGGTCAACTTCTGCCTCCAGAACCAGCCCACGGCGTCGGCGGTCGCGATGGGCATCTCGGCCGGGTGGCGCGACGTCTACGGGCGCCACCTCGCCTTCCAGTGGGTCAACGTCTCGGACGTGCAGCCGGGCGCGTACCGCTTGGCGGCCCAGGTCGACACGGCCGACGTGGTCCAGGAGTCCGACGAGTCCAACAACACCCGCACCTTCGAGCCCGCCGACTCGATCGTCCCGGGCTACCTGGCGACGCCCGTCGACGCGGGCGCGGTCCCGGGCGGGCAGGCCTCCGCGATCACCCTCGCCTCACAGGCCTTCGCGCGTCCCGCGAACGCGGCCGCGGGCGAGCCCGGCGTCACGCCGGGCGCGCGGCGCTTCCGCATCGTGAGCCTGCCCGGGCACGGCACGCTGCGCTCGGGCACGACGGTCCTCGCCGTCGGCGCGGTCGTGAGCGCGGCGTCCGTGTCGTACACGCCCGCGTCCGGCTACACCGGCCCCGACGGGTTCACCTTCAGCGCCTTCGACGCGACCAGCGCCTTCCCGCGCGCCCCGGCCGCGGCCGGGGTCGCCCTGACGGTGGGCCAGGCGCCGTCGGTCTCGGTGGCGATCTCCGGCGCGCCCGCGTCGCTCCAGACGGGGACCAGCGCCCAGCTGTCGGCCACCGTCACCGGCGCCGCGGCGGGCGTCGGCTGGTCGGTGAACGGTATCGCCGGCGGCGACTCCACGGTCGGCACGATCAGTGCCGCGGGCCTGTATCGCGCCCCGGCCACCGCCCCCGCGGGCGGCACCGTGACCGTGCGCGCCACCAGCACCGCGCAGCCGACCGCGTCCGCGGAGGTCGAGATCGGCATCGAGCAGGCCGCTCCGCCACAGCCGGCTCCGGGCAACGTCCTGGTCAACCCGTCGTTCGAGGCGGGCACGTCCGGATGGACCAGCTTCCAGGGCGCGGCCGTCCGAGAGCTCCAGGCCGGCGCCCCCGACGGCGCCGCGGTTGCCAAGGTCAGCCGGCTGAGCGGCACCTACTTCACCCTGGACGACGGCGGCGGCAGCCTCACGTACACGGCCCCGGGCACCCTCTACACGGCCACCGCCTGGGTGAGGGCCGCGGCGCCGGCGTCCGTGGGCAAGCCGGTGCGCCTCAAGCTGCGGGAGCGCACCGCGCAGGGCGCCGTCGCGGCGGACGTCAGCTCGCCCGTGCTCACCCTCACCGACGCCTGGCAGAAGCTCGTGGTCACGCGCACCACCACGACCACCGGCGGCAACCTCGGTGTGCGCGTGAGCCACGACGGCGCCGTGGCCGGCACGGCGATGTACGTGGACGCGCTCGCCCTCACCGGCGGCACCGGGGCGCCGCCGACCAACCAGCCGCCCGTCGCCGCCTTCTCGGTGACCCCGTCCGCTCCGCAGGTGAACCAGGCCGTCACCTTCACCGACACCTCGACCGACGCGGACGGCTCCATCGCCGCGAGGGCCTGGGACCTCGACAACGACGGCCAATACGACGACGCGAGCGGGGCGAGCGCCTCCGGGCCTTCGCCGCTGCCGGGACCTACACCGTGCGGCTGCGCGTCACCGACGACGACGACGCGGCCAGCACGACCAGCCGCCAGGTGGTGGTCACGGCGGGCGCCCCGGCCAACCAGGCCCCGACGGCCTCCTTCACGGTGGCCCCCGCCGGTCCCCAGGTGAACCAGGCGGTGACGCTCACCGACACGTCGACCGACCCCGACGGCACCATCGCCGCGAGGGCCTGGGACCTCGACGACGACGGACAGTACGACGACGCCGGCGGAGCGAGCGCCACGCGCACCTTCTCCGCGGCGGGCACGTTCACCGTGCGCCTGCGCGTCACCGACGACGACGGCGCCCAGGCCACGACGTCCCGCCAGATCACCGTGAGCGCCGCCCCGCCGGCCGGCGCCAACCTGATCGCCAACCCCTCCTTCGAGACGGGCCTGTCGGGCTGGGGCTCGTGGCAGGCCTCCCTCGCGAGGGCGTCCGCGACCGGGGCCCCCGACGGGCAGTACGTGGCCCGCGTCACCCGCACCTCCGGGACATCGTTCACCCTCGACGACAGCGCCTCGACGGTCACCGCCACCGTCGCCGGGCGCACCTACACCGCCGCCGCCTGGGTGCGGGCCGGCAGCACCGCCTCGGTGGGCAAGGCGGTCCAGCTCAAGCTGCGCGAGCGCACCTCGGACGGCGCCCAGGTCGCCGACGTGGGCTCACCGACGGTCGCGCTCACCACCGCCTGGCAGAGGCTCACGGTCTCCCGCACGGCCAGCAGCGCGGGCGGCAACCTGGGCGTGCGGGTCAGCCACAACGCCGCCGCGGCCGGCTCGGTTCTCGAGGCGGACGGGTTCGTCCTCGCGGCCGTGGGCCCCTGACCCGTCTCGTCCGGCGGGCGCTCGCCGCCGCGCTCGGCCTGCTCACCCTCGGCGCCGGCGCCGCGGGTGCCTTCGACGCCCGCGTCCACGTGGCCAAGGTCGGCGACCGGCGCATCGCCTGGTACGAGCGCGGCGGCGGGGCCGCCCCTGGTCATGGCCATCGGGACGGGGTCGACGATGGCCGAGTGGGATCCCGCCCTCCTGGCGCTGCTGGCCCGCCGGCACCGCCTGATCCTGTTCGACTACCCCGGCGTCGGCCGCTCGGGTCCGGCGATCACGCGCACCTCGTTCGCCGCCCTGGCCGATCGCACCGCCGGGCTGATGGACGCCATCGGCGTGGGGCGCGCCGACGTGCTCGGCTGGTCGATGGGCGGGTTCGTCGCGCAGCAGCTGGCGATCCGCCACCCCGAGCGCGTGCGCCGCCTGGTGCTCGCGGGCACCAACCCCGGCGGCGACGCCGCCGTGCTCGGCCCCGCCGTCGACCAGCGCATCGACAGCGACCCGAACCCCTCCGACGCCGCCGTGCTGCGGGTGCTCTACCCGCGCAACGCCGCCGGCCGCGCCGCCGGGCGCGCCTTCCTCGGCCGGCTCGAGGCGGCCTCGCAGAGCGGGGAGATCCCCGACGACTTCCGGGTTCCCGCCGCCACGGTCCGGGCGCAGGTGGCGGCCGAGGACGGCTGGTTGCGCAGCGACGCGAACGCCGATGCCCTGCGGGCGCTGCGCGTGCCGACCCTGGCGGCCGGCGGGAGCGTCGATCCGGTCGTGCCGCCGGTCAACCTGCGCCGCATCGCCCGCCTCATCCCGGGCGCCCGCCTGGAGATCTCTCCCGGGGCCCATGCCTTCCTCTTCCAGTACCGCGTCCGCTTCGCCCGCTCGGTGGAGGCGTTCCTGCGCTGAGCCACCGGGCGGTCAGCCCTTCGCCACCGCGGCGATCGTCCGCAGCTGGGCCCGCAGCACCAGCCCGATGAAGGGCGACAGTGGCCGCCAGTACCGCAGGAAGCCCCGGGTGGAGGCGGCGTCGGTGCCCTTGGTGCGGCATTCGTAGGACACGAGCGTCCGCCCGGTGCCGTAGGGGCGCAGCGAGAAGCTGCAGGCGATGCGGGCGCGCCCCGGGCGATCGAAGGTCCTGAAGTCGCCCGCGTCGATCCGCTCCCAGACCGTCTCGCCGGCCCAGAAGCGGCCGATCACCCCGAAGGCGATCTCATGGGGAGACCGCTCGCCCAGCAGCACCCAGTCGCCCTGCGTTGACAGATCCGCGAGCCGCAGGCTCTCGAGTTCCGGCTCCTCGACGCCGGCGCGCCAGCGCGCCAGCGCGACCACCCGCTCGCCGAACGCGCGCATGGCGAAGAGGGTGCGCACCGTCCGCGATCCGCGCCAGGCGTCGAGGAAGTCGGCCTCGCGGGTCGCCGCGTAGACGTCGTCGATCCCTCCCACGACCACCCGGTGCTCGATCCGCACCGCGTCGGGATCCGGCAGCAGGCCCTCGAGGAGCATCGGAGCGTCCATGGCCACAGGCTCTCAGGCCCCGAGGCCGCCGCGCATCCGTGGTGCGGAGCCGCGCCGCTGCGGAGAACCCCTCACCCGCGTCAGGCCGGAGGGTCGCGGAGGCAGCGACGCCCGTCGAGGTCGTCGGTCGACGAGCCCCGCGGGCGTTTCTGCAGGAGCCCGGTGGACCTCGCCCGGGCGTCAACCCTTCGCGCGACCCACCCTCAGCGCGATCACGGCGACGATCACGATCGCGATGATCCAGATGGTCCAGGTGGCGGCGTCCATGTGCGCCCTCCTCTCCGCCGGGCCGGCTCGGGGTCCATCAGGCCGTCGCCTATCGGGTACCCGCGCCGCCGGGGATCAACCGCCCGCCCGCACGGCCGCGACGGGCGCCGGCCGCCCCGTGCGCGAGCCATCCGGCGCGCGACGACCACGTTCTGGGCGGCGAAGGAGACGGCGATGAAGAGGAAGATGTCGCCGGCGTGCCCGCCCGGGAAGATGCCGGTGACCGAGGCGACGGTGCCCATGGCGACCTTGGTGCCGATCAGCAGCCCCCAGAGGGCGAGCGTCGTGCGGTTGCCCCGCGACACCACCGCGCCCCCGGCGTCGGTCCACATCGGGATGAGCGCCCCGCGCCAGAGGCCCAGCGCGACCGACACGGCGGCGCTGCAGAGATGACACTGCATTGTCAAGATGACAGTGGATTGGCAACATGCCATCATGCTGTCGGAGGGGCCGCTACGGTCCCCGGGAGGCCATGACCGCTCGAGACGACGCCAACCCGCAGATCCGGCTGCTCGTCGCCGACCTCTACGAGGCGGCCGGCGCGATGCGCCGCCATGGCGATCTCCTCGCCGCGGCGGCGGGGCAGACCCAGGCCCGCTGGCAGCTCCTCAGCGTCGCCAGCGCGGGCGACTGGACCGTGCCCCGCATCGCCCACCGGCTCGGCATCACCCGCCAGGCGGTCCAGCGCGTGGCCGACGACCTGGTCGCCGCCGGCCTCGTCGTCGCCGAGCCGAACCCCCACCACCGGCGCTCACGGTTGATCCGGCTCACGCCCGCCGGCCACGACGCCCTCGCTCTCATCGTGGCGCGGGCCGACGGGTGGCACCGGCACCTCGCAGCGGGCCTGGACGCCGAGGATGTCGCGACCGCCCGCCGAGTCCTGCGCGCCCTCGTCGACGGTGCCGGCTGAGTCAGGCCGCACGGCCGAGCTCGTCCTGCGCGGGATGCGCGCCTGAGCGTCCGCCGGGCGGCCGGCGCTCAGCGGCGCAGTCCGAGCCGCCCCGCGGTGTTCGTCTCGCGCTGGGGATCGCTCGTGTCGGTGGTGCGGAATCCGCCCAGAACGCGCGCAGCCCACCCGGCTCGACGACGAGCGCCGTGTTGGTGAAGCCCGTGCAGCCGCTCTGGATCGGGGTGGTGGCGCCGACCGCGCCGGCTCGGGTGATCACCGTGTGGTTGAGGTCCTCCGTGTTGGGCCCCGTCGGGTGGTGCCAGGCGACGTGGAGCACGCCGTCGCCGGTGCGGGCGAGGCCCACCTGATCGGTGCTCGAGCCGTCCGGAGTCGTCACCCGTTTCCACGGCGCCGCGCTCGCGGGAGCGGCGGCGCAGACGACGATCAGGACCGCGACGATCAGACAACGGACCTTCATCGGGCGTCCTCGACTCTTCAGGAGGCTCGGCGCCGGGCGCGCCTACCGCCCCGCCCGCGTGCTCATCACCGCTGCATCCTCGGATCGTGCGTCGGGTCGGCGTACATGGCGCGGGCAGCCGTGATGCGACGGCCTCCGGGCGCAGTTCGTAGTGCCAGGGCTCGTTGCCGTAGATCCGGCACAGCCCGTACGCGGCGCCGTGCGCCGGACAGCCACGCCGCGGCATCGGAGGGCCCGATGTCGACCGCGTCCCCCGACACGTGCGCGGACGTGTCGGGGGTGGCCACCCACCGGGCGGCCTGCGCTTCCGAGCCGTACTTCGCGACCGCCTCACGGAGCAGCCGCTCCTGGTACGCCGGGGAACGCCAGCCGCTGTCGACGACGAGCTCGACCCCGTCGTCCGCGGCGTCGGTCGCGGCCTGGCGCAGGGCGCCGAGGAGAGCGGGGTCGAGCTTGGCGACGCCGGGGATCGCGTCGTCGAAGACCGTCGTGCCGTCGGGGACGGCACCGTCGGCCTCGCCGAGCGCCACGGCGCCGCGTCGCCGTCGCCGCGCGAGGTGACGTCGACGGGCGCGTGCGGGCTCGCGCGGGGGACGAGGACGCCGTCGAGGACGAGGACGCCGGCAACTGGTAGCCGAGGACCGCGGCGATCGCCGCGATGACGACGAGCAGGCCGGCGACGCGGATCCTGCGGATCCGAATCCGGCGGGGCGTCGTTCGTGCTGGTTCGCCGTGAGGTCACGCCGCCATTCAAGGCAGCGCGGTGTTGCCGGCACGTATGCGGTTTTCGATACGCCGGCGATATGCGCCGGCCGCTAGCATCGGAGCATGCGCGTGCTGCTCGTCGAGGACGAGCCCTACATGGCGGACGCGATCCGCGACGGCCTGCGCCTGGAGGCGATCGCGGCGGACATCGCAGGCGACGGCGACACCGCTCTGGAGCTGCTGAGCGTCAACGCCTACGACATCGCCGTCCTCGACCGGGACATCCCCGGGCCCTCCGGCGACGAGATCGCCAGAGCGCATCGTCGCCTCCGGCAGCGGCATGCCGATCCTCATGCTCACCGCCGCCGACCGTCTCGACGACAAGGCCTCCGGGTTCGAGCTCGGCGCCGACGACTACCTCACCAAGCCGTTCGAGCTCGCAGGAGCTCGTGCTCCGCCTCCGAGCGCTCGACCGCAGGCGCGCGCACCACAGGCCGCCGGTGCGAGAGATCGCCGGTCTGCGGCTGGATCCGTTCCGCCGCGAGGTCTACCGCGACGGCCGCTACGTCGCGCTGACCCGCAAGCAGTTCGCCGTGCTCGAGGTCCTCGTCGCCGCCGAAGGCGGTGTCGTCAGCGCCGAGGAGCTCCTGCAACGGGCGTGGGACGAGAACGCCGACCCGTTCACCAACGCCGTGCGCATCACGGTCTCGGCGCTGCGCAAGCGCCTCGGCGAACCCTGGGTCATCGCCACCGTGGCCGGCGCCGGGTACCGCATCGACACGCAGGCAGACACCGAGCGTGAGCGAGCGGACCGTGGATAGGGCCCCCGGGCTGAGCGTTCGCCTCAAGCTCACCCTCAGCTACGCCGGCTTCCTCATGCTCGCGGGCGCCTTGCTGCTCGCCGCCGTGTGGGTGTTCCTCCTGCGCTACGTCCCCGACCGTGCGCTCCTCGTCAGCGCCGACCCGGCACTCCCGGCGTCTTCCCGACCGCTCCGACCTCCTGCGACGCCTTCGCTCCGAAGGCGGCCGTCGTGCTGGCGTTCCTGCTGGTGTTCGGTCTCGTGGGAGGGTGGCTCCTCGCCGGCCGCATGCTCGCCCCGCTGACCCGCATCACCGACGCCACGCGCATGGCCGCGACCGGATCGCTCTCCCACCGGATCCAGCTGGAGGGCCGCAGAGACGAGTTCCGCGAGCTCGCCGACGCCTTCGACGCGATGCTCGCGCGGCTCGAGGCGCACGTCGCCGAGCAGCAGCGATTCGCGGCCAACGCCTCCCACGAGCTGCGCACCCCGCTGGCGGTCACGCAGACGCTCCTCGACGTGGCCCGCAACGATCCGAACCGCGACAACGGCGAGCTCGTCGAGCGCCTCCACGCCGTCAACACCCGAGCGATCGACCTCACCGAGGCGCTGCTCGCTGCTCAGCCGCGCCGACCAGCGGTCCTTCGTCCCGCGAGCACGGTCGACCTGTCGCTCATCGCCGAGGAGGCCACCGAGACGCTCCTTCCCCTCGCGGAGGAGCGCGGCGCTCACCATCGAGACCTCCGGCGACGCGACCCCCACCATCGGCTCGCCCGCGCTCCTGCTGCAGATGGCGACGAACCTCGTGCACAACGCGATCGTCCACAACCTGCCCGACCACGGCACCGTGTGGGTCACGACCAGCGCTCACCCCGAGAGCGTGGTGCTCACCGTCGAGAACACCGGCGAGCAGCTCACCCCGCGACTGGTCTCCACGCTCGCCGAGCCGTTCCAGCGCGGCGCCGAACGCATACGCACCGACCACGCGGGCGTCGGCCTCGGCCTGGCGATCGTCAAGAGCATCACCCAGGCGCACGACGGGACCCTCACCCTCACGCCCCGGCCCGCCGGCGGGCTCTGCGTCACGGTGCGGCTGCCCGCTGCGCCACCGCACACCGCCCCAGAACGAACGAAGACCCGGTCGATGACCGGGCTCTTCGTGAGTAGCGGGGGCAGGATTCGAACCTGCGACCTTCGGGTTATGAGCCCGACGAGCTACCAGACTGCTCCACCCCGCGGCGGGTTGATGAGACTTTCGCGCGGATCAGCGCCACGCTCCGGCGGTGGCCGTCGGCGCGCCACCTCGACCCAGCCGGCGCGCTGCACGCGGGCGTAGACGCCGAACAGGTTGTCGCGGTCCCGGGCCAGGCCGGCGAGCACCCGGTTGTCGCGGGCGAGGGTGTCGGGGTCGAAGGTCGTCATCGACGCAGCGCTCGGTGGGGGAGATCACCTCGAGCACCGGGCCGCCGTCGCCGAGCGCGAGGGCGCGCCCACCCAGCGCGTCCTCCGCGAACGGCTCCTCGCCGTCCAGGTCGAGGATCACGTTGGCGCGGAAGCGGCGACGGTCCAGGTCCTCGCCGTCCACCCAGGCGCGCGCCGCGGCCAGCGAGCCGGTGGAGATCAGGTGGGTGGGGGCGACGTCGTGGACGCCGACGGGGTTGCGCACGAGCACCGCCGGCCGGCCCAGGACCTCCGACAGCTCGCGTCCCACGGCGGGATCGTCCCAGGCGAGCTCGCCAGCCCTGGGGCGTGGTCACCTCCACGCCCTCTCCGGTGTCGGCTTCGGTCGAGCGGCGCGCGAAACCCGAGCAGCCCGTGGGCGCGGCGCGCGGTGAGCGGGTCGCCTGCCTCGTCCAGCACCGCGAGGCGCCGGTCGCCCAGGATGCCGAAGGGCCCGACGAAGGCCCGTCGCACCTGCTCCCCCCGAACGACTTGACCGGGAAGCGCCAGAGGTCGGACGACGATGCCGATCTCGATCCCCTCGGGCCCCTCCCTCAGCGCAGGGCGACCAGCACGATGATCAGGATCACCAGCACCGCGATGATCGGCGTAGCTCCATCGCAGGATCTGCTGCCTGCCTGCGCCGCGCCTCGCGCAGCTTCGACCGGGCGTTCTCGAGCGTCTCGGGATCGTGCTCCGGCGGGGCCAGTCGTCGTCGTCTAGGCCATGCGGCGAATCTACTCCGCCGCGGGCCGGCAACGGGCGAGGGGCCCGTCTCCGGGCCCCTCGGGTGGATCACATCCTCGGTCGCCGCGGCGACCGGACTCCCTACGCCACGTCGCGCAGGCGCTGCGCCTCGGCGAGGCTGGCCAGCTTCTGGAGCGACTGGTTCTCGATCTGGCGGATCCGCTCGCGCGTCACGTTGAACGTCCGGCCGACCTCGTCCAGCGTGCGCGGGTGCTCGCCGCCGAGCCCGTAGCGGAGCTCGAGGACGCGGCGCTCGCGGTAGCTGAGCGAGTTGAGGACGTCGTGCAGGGCCTCGTTGCGGAGGACGGTCTCGGCGGCCGCCTCGGGGGCGACGGCCTTCTCGTCGGCCAGGAACTGGCCGAACTCCGACTCCTCGTCGTCGCCGACCGGCTTCTCCAGCGAGACCGGCGTCTGGGCGCTGCGCTTGATGGACTCGACCTCGGCCTCGGGCAGCTTGACGGCGTCCGCGATCTCGGCGATCGAGGGCTCGCGGCCCAGCTCGCTCACCAGCTTGCGCTCGGCGCGGTTGATCTTGTTGAGCTTCTCGACCACGTGCACCGGCATCCGGATGGTCCGGCCCTTGTCGGCGATCGCACGCGCCACCGCCTGGCGGATCCACCAGGTCGCGTAGGTCGAGAACTTGAAGCCCTTGCGGTAGTCGAACTTCTCGGCCGCGCGCACCAGCCCGAGCGTGCCCTCCTGGATCAGGTCGAGGAAGGCGAGGCCCTGGTTGCGGTAGTTCTTGGCGATCGACACGACGAGGCGGAGGTTGGACTCGACCATCTTCTTCTTGGCCTGGAGGTCGCCCAGCTCGATCAGCTTCGCCAGCTCGACCTCCTGCTTGGCCGTGAGCAGGGGAACCCGGCCCACGTCCTTGAGGAAGAGCTGCAGCGCGTCGGTGCTGGTGTCGGCCTTCAGGTTGAGCTTGCGCGGCGGCCGGTCGGCGGCCTCCGCGATCTGCGCCAGCCGGTCGCGGGCCTCGGCCTCTTCGACCAGTTCCACGCCCTGCTCATCGAGGTGCCGGTACAGGTCCTCCGCGGCGCCGTCGTCGAGCGACACGCCCTCGACCGACTTCGCGACCTCGTCGATGCTCAGGAAGCCCTGCTCCTGACCCCGTGCCAGCAGAGCCTGGACCTCTTCGAGCTCGACCATCTCACTCACCGTCATGTCCTCACCTCCGGCTGGACGCCATCGGAGCACGTGGAGACTTCCACGCCACCCACCGCGCGAGCGTCCGAAACGAACGTCCGTTCGGAAGGCTATCGCTTCATTTGTTGAAGTCAAGAGGGCCGATCGCATCAGCGAACCTCTCGGTATCAGCGCGAAACCGAAAAATCTTTAGCCCCGAGACAAGAAATCGAGAAGCTCGGATCTCCGCTCCTCTCGCTTCTCGCGGCCCGCAAGAGCCTTCCTGCCCACGCTGAACCCGATGCTGTCAGCCCGCCCTTAAGCCCCGGTTAAGCGCATGATGCGTTCCGGGTGAAGTCTCGGGAACCGTCTCTAGGGGTTTCGGCCGCCCGAGCCGTTTTCGAGAGTGGCCAGGAGCGCGTCGGCGGTCGTGCCGAGCCGCGTGTCCCGGCCGAGGGCGATCGTGCGCTTCCAGGCGGCCGCGCCGGTCGGCCGGCGGCGGTAGATCGCGAGCCAGCCCTGGTTGAAGGCGACCAGCTGGCTGCGCGGGTTCTGCGCGGCCAGGGCCTGGAGGCGCGCGCGCCGCCGCCCGGCCCGTGCCGCCCCTCGCGCCCTCCACCAGCGCGAGCCCGTCTTCGGCGGCGACGTTCGCCGGGTCGAGCGCCAGCGCGGACTCGTAGCTGACTCGCGCTCGTGCCGTCGCCCAGGAGCTGCAGCACCGAGCCGAGCTCGACGTAGCGCCGCGGCTGGGCCGTCTCCTCGGCCAGGCTCCGCAGCACGGCCGCCTGGCGGATCGGTGCCTTGAGGTCGGAGACGACGTTGGGCAGCGGGTGATCGAGGACCAGTGCCAGGGGCGGCAGGCGAGCCGGTCGTCGGCCGAGGTCGGCGGGGACGCCCGGGCACGGCCGGCTGGGCCTCGTCGCGCGCCCCCGCGCCGACCGGGTCGTCGAGCGCGTTGGCGATCAGCAGGGCGCCGCCGGCGAGCAGCACCCAGATGCCCAGGATGACCGCGAGGCGCGCCGGGGGGATCCGGTCGGGAGGGGGTTGCGCGGGGCGTCGGGCACGTCGGGCGCTGACGTTACCTCGGCGCGTCGGGGCCGGCGCCACGTCCGCGGTCCCGGGCTGGTGGGACGTACGTCGTCGTCGGCGGCGCTCATGGACGCCCGCCGGAGTGCCGAAACATCAAGCGTGTCGCAGTCTCCTCCCCTCCACCCCCCGCCCGACCTCGGCGCGCTCCTCGCGCACGCGGTCGAGCGGCGGGGCGAGCGACCTCCACCTGAAGGTGCCGGCGCGCCCGATCCTCCGCGTCAACGGATCCCTCCTCCAGATCCCCGGGTTCGGAGCGCTGGCGGGAAGCGACACCGAGCGCTTCGCCGACGAGCTGCCTGGCCGGCCACGATGTCAAGCGGGCCGAGTTCGAGGCGACCGGCGAGACCGACCTCTCGCACGCCCGCGAGGGGCTCGGTCGCTTCCGCGTCAACATCTTCAAGCCAGCGCGGCTCGATCAGCATCGTGCTGCGCGTCGTGCCCTTCAAGGTCCTGTCGATCGAGGACCTCGAGCTGCCCGACGTCGTCGGCCGCCTGGCCGACGAGGAGCGCGGGATCATCCTCGTCACGGGCACCACCGGCTCGGGCAAGAGCACCACGCTCGCGGCGATGATCGACCGCATCAACCGCAACACCCACAAGCACGTGGTCACGATCGAGGACCCGATCGAGATGCTGCACGTCGATCGCGGATCCCTCATCAACCAGCGCGAGGTGGGCCTCGACACCGAGTCGTTCTCCAGCGCGCTGCGCCGCGTGCTGCGCCAGGACCCGGACGTGATCATGATCGGGGAGATCCGCGACCTCGTGACCATGGAGACCGCGCTCAGCGCGGCCGAGACCGGCCACCTGGTGCTCTCCACGATGCACACCCTGGACGCGAGCGAGACGGTCAACCGCGCGATCGGCTTCTTCCCGCTGCACCAGCAGCAGCCCGTGCGCGCGATGCTCGCCGGCACCCTGCGCGGGATCATCTCCCAGCGCCTCGTGCGCACCTCCGACGGCGCGGGGCGCGTGCCGGCCTGCGAGGTCCTGGTGGCCACCGGGCGCGCCCGCGACATGATCCTCAACCCCGACGACACCGGCCGGCTCACCGAGGTCATCCGCGAGGGTGACTACTACGGCATGCAGACGTTCGACCAGTCGCTGTTCGACCACGTCACGGCCGGCCGCGTGAGCCTCGCCGCCGCGATGGAGGCGGCGTCGAGCCCCCACGATTTCAAGCTCATGCTCGACGCGGGGGCCTCGCGCCGCGCCGCGGCGCAGTACTCGTAGGCGCGCGTGTCACGGCACTTCCGGGATCGCGCGGCTCGGTGGTACGCTTTGTCACGATCATGAGCACACTCGCCCCCGCGGAAGCCTCCGAGTCCGTCTGTCCCGTCCTCGCCACCGCGAGGATCATCTCGGGGAAGTGGACGCTCCTGCTGCTCAGGGACCTCGCCGACGGGCCGTGCCGGTTCAGCGAGCTCGAGCGCTCGCTCACCGGGATCAGCCCCCGGACGCTCTCGATCCGCCTGCGCTCCCTCGAGGAGGAGGCGATCATCGAGCGGCGCGAGTTCGCCGAGATGCCGCCCCGCGTCGAGTACCGGCTCACCGCCAAGGGCAGCCATCTGGTGCCGATCGTCGACGCGATGCGCCACTACGGCAGCGAGTTCCTCGGCGCCACCGGCCCGTGCGAGACGGCCGACCTGCTGGAGGCCGTCGCCTCCTAGCCCGGGCGGCGCGTGCGCAGGAACCGCAGCGGCAGGTAGAGCGTGTGCGGCATGCGCCGCTCCAGCACCCGCCGCAGGTCCGCCCGCCCCTCCTCGTCGAGGACGTGCGCGATGTAGGTCCGTGAGAACAGCCGCCAGGCGTCGTCGACCGTCTCCATGACGACCGCGAACTGGACGTCCTGCTCCTCCACCGTGGCGAGTCCCGCCTCCTTGAAGGCGATGCGGTCCATCGGCTCGTTGGGGATGCTCGCCCGGCTCGCGCGCCCGGCCAGGGCACCCGGGGCGAAGCGGCCGACCACGGCGATGACCGAGCCCATGAACGAGGCGTCGATCGGGCGTAGCCGGTCGAACGAGGTGACGCTCGCGACGAAGCGGCCCCCGGGGCGCAGCACCCGCGTCACCTCGGTGAGCACGGGCGCGAGATCGTCCACCTGCTCGAGCACCATGCTGGCGATGGCGCAGTCGAAGGTGCGATCGGGCACGTTGCCCATGCGGTGGATGTCGCCGCGGCGGTACAGCACCGGCAGCTCGTCCGGGGTGCGCGCCTCGGCCTCGCGCAGGCTCTCGGGGCTCGCGTCGATGCCGACCACCATGCCCTCGGGCCCCACGATGCGCGCCGCCGCGCGCGTCGCGCCGCCGGACCCGCAGCCCAGGTCGAGCACCTGCTCCCCGCCGCCCAGCGGGGCCCACGCGACCAGCGTCTCGTACAGGTGCACGCCCCGGTTGCCGGGGAGGATCGCGAGCGAGTCCTCGGTGGCCGCCGGATCCAGGGCGCTCACCGCGCGGTAGAAACGGGCGGCGAGGGGGCCGACGAGGGGGGCGCCCGTCGCCACCTGGGAGCGCACCTCCGCGAGGACGTCCTCCGGGCTCTGGGCGCCCGCGGCGGCCGGGGCGGCCGCATCCTCGGTCGCGGTCATCGTGGGATCGTATCCCCGCGGGGTCGGGGAGGGCCGGGTCCTGCGCCGACCGCGAACGGGGCGGCGTCCACGCGGGGCGGCCGGCCGAGGGCCAGGTCGGCCACCAGCTCGCCGGTCGCCGGCGCCAGCAGCAGGCCGTTGCGGAAGTGACCCACGGCCACGATCACCCCGGGGGCGGCCTCTCCGATGGTGGGGGCGGGGCGGCTCGACCAGGGCCGCAGCCCGGCCCAGCGGGTCTCCTCGGGCCCCAGCCCGGGGAGGGTGCGCCGGGCCCATGCCTCCATGCGCTCCATGTCCTGCGACAGCGTCCGGACCTCGAAGCCCGCGTTCTCGAGCGTCGTGCCGACGACCACGCGCCCGTCGGCGCGCGGCACGGCGAGGTGGCCCTCTCCCGGCTCCATCACCACCGCGTCGGGAGCCCCGGAGGCGAAGAGCATCATCTGTCCCCGCCGCGGTTCCAGCGCGAAGCTCAGCCCCAGCTCGGCCAGCCAGGGCTCCGCCCAGGCGCCGGTGGCGATCACGACGAGGTCGGCATCCGCGCGCAGGGTGGCGAGCGGCGGGGGGTCGCCGCTCTCGACGGGGATGTCCCCGAGCAGGGCGGGCGCGACCCGGGGGCTGCGCACCACGGCGACCTCCGGGAAGAACACCGCCCCCGCGCGGTCGCGGGCGGGCTCCACCGCCAGCCCGCGTCGCTCGCGCCACTCGATCCAGGCGGGCTCCCGGCCCAGCAGCACGAGCCCGGTGCGGCGCAGCTCCACCTCGGGATGGCGGTGGGCGACCGCATCCCACAGCTCGCGGCTGCGCGCCCCGAGGTCGTGCAGCGCGTCGGGCAGCTCCTCGGGGTGCGAGGGGGAGAGGATGCCCGCCGCGGCCCACGACGCGGCGGCGCGGCCGGCGCCCGGGTCGATGACCCGCACCCGCGCCCCGGCGTCGGCGAGGGCGCGCGCGCAGGCGGCGCCCACGACGCCGGCCCCCAGCACCACGACGCGCGGGGCGCTCACCGCCCCAGCGCGGCCGCGACCTCGGCGATCCCCTCCAGCTCGACCGGCTCGCGCGCGAACGCGGGCACCGTGATCACCGGGCGGTCGTCGACGGCCCCGCGCAGGCTCTCGACGGCGTCGAGGTCGCGCAGGCCGAGCACCTGCTCCTCGGCCAGGGTGGCGGCGGCGCGCTCGGCCAGGCCGCGCGGGTCCGGGGCGCTCGCGAGCGCCGCCTCGAGGGCCTCGACGGTCGGCAGGCCGCCGGGGGGTAGGGGGTGGACGCGGTTGAGCACGATGCCGAGCAGGGGAAAGCCCTCCTCGCCCAGCCGGCGGGTGAGCGCGACCGCCTGGCGCAGGGGGTCGCCCCCGGGCGCCGACACCACGACGAACGCCGCGCCGGTCCGACAGGAGCAGCGTCCGTATCGCCTGGGCCCGGTCGGCGAAGCCCTGGTACATGCCGTCGAAGCCCGACAGGAAGTCGCCGACGTCGCGCAGCAGCTGGGCGCCGGTGAGCCGCTCGAGGAGGGACAGCACCGTGCCGCTGCCGGCGTGCAGCAGCCGCCAGCCGATGCCGCCGCTGCTGGAGGGCCGCAGCAGCAGCCGCAGCGCGCGGCCCTCGATGAAGCGCGTGATGCGCTGGGGGGCGTCCAGGAAGTCGAGCGCGTTGGTGGCCGGCGGCGTGTCGAGCACGATGCACTCGAAGTCGGTGTCCTCCACGAGCTCGTGGAGCCGCTCCACCGCCATGTATTCCTGGGCGCCCGCCACCGCTCCCGACAGGTGGGCGTAGATGCGGTTCTCGAGGATGCGGTCCCGGGCCTCGTCGTCGGCCGCGTAGCGGGCCACCAGCCGGTCGAACGTGGCCTTGGCATCGAGCTGGAGGGCCCACAGCTCGCCGCCGCCGTCCAGGAGGGCCTCGGCGGGAACGCGCTGGGGGTCGTCGGAGAGGCCGGTCATGCCGAGCGCGCTCGCCAGGCGGCGCGCCGGGTCGATCGTGACCACGACGGTCTTCGCGCCCTCGCGGGCGAGGCGCAGCGCGACCGAGGCCGAGATCGTGGTCTTGCCCACGCCCCCCGCGCCGCAGCACACCACGAGGCGCCGCGATGCGAGCTCCGCGATCACGCCGGCTCCCCGTCGGCGCCGGCATCCGCCGCGATCGCGTCGGCCAGCGTCCCGAGCGCCGCCAGGTCGAACCGGCGCGTGACCACCTCGGGCAGGTCGACGACGGGCAGGCCGGTCTCCTCCGCCAGGCGGTCGCGGTAGGCGGCGTCGGAACGCTCGTGGCCGAGGTGCTCCAGCGACGCCCGGGCCGCCTCGTGCACCGGTCCGGCGCCGTTGCCCGCCGCGGCCTCGAGGGCCGGGGCGTCGGCCGGGGTGAACCGCCGCGCGCGCACGGCGTTGAGCACGGTGGCGGCCACCGGCAGGCCCTGCCCGCGCAGGGTCGCGGCCGCCTCGACGGCCTCGCTCACCGCCAGCTCCTCGGGAAGCGCCACGACGACGATCCCGGTGGCCGCCGGGTGGGACACGACCTCGTGGATGCGGGCCGCCTGGTCCCGGATCGGGCCGCCCGCGGCCAGCTCCTCGACGTTGCCCGCGGTGGCCAGCAGGGCGATGCCGTGCCCGGTCGCCGGGCAGTCGACGATCACGACGTCCCACACCGGCGTGCCGGCGTCGTCGAGGGCGATGGCCAGGCTCCAGATCTTGCCGATGGTCACAAGCTCGGGCAGTCCGGGCGCCGCGGCGGCGAACGTGTGGAAGGCCTTGCTGCGGGTGAGGATCTCCACCAATGGGCGCACCTTCAGCTGGCCGGCGAGGTACTCCTCGGTCGCCGCCTCGGCGTCGATCGAGATGCCGTACAGGCCCGGCGCCAGCTCCACCTCGGCGTCGTCGCTCACCTGGGCCGACCGGAAGAGCCGCGACAGGTTGTGCTCACCCGCCACCTCCACCAGCAGGGCCCGCTGGCCGGCCCGGGCGGCGGCCAGGCCCATGGCGGCGGCGACGGTGCTCTTGCCGACGCCGCCCTTGCCCAGCACGAACCGCAGACGCCGCTGCGCGAGCGGCGGCCCGGCCGGGGTCGCGATGGCGCCCTCAGGCGGCAGACGCGCTCCGGTTCGGCGCGGACGCATCGCCGCTGCGCACCCAGCCGCGGGCCACGGCGCGGCGCGGACACAGGGGGCACACCACGCTGCGGCGGTTTCCCCGGTCGGGCTGCTCGAAGCGCTGGACGGGCTCGCCGGGGAGCACGACCCGCCCGCAGATGGCGCAGTTGCCCTCGCCCTCCGATCGCCTACGGCGCACCGGCACCGTCCAGAAGATCGAGGCGCAGGTCGATGATCGCCAGCAGCTCGCCGCCGAGGCCCGCCTCACGGGCGACGACGCCGGCCTCGACGAATTTGGCCCGGGCGCGGTCGCGGCTCTGAGGATCGTCGCGGTTCTTGAGCGTGTTGTCGCCGGAGAGCAGCAGCTGGTGCACCCGCCTCTTCGCCCCCTCGACATCGCTCACCGGTCGCCCCCCGCACGTACCCCCAGGACCGCGAAGCCTACCGCCCTCCGCGAGCGTCCGGGCGTCACTCGTCGACGAAGCTGCCCTCGAAGAGCGGCACGACCTGTCCGCCGATCAGGACGCGCAGGCCACCGGCGGGGTCGGTTCGGACCCGCACGGCCATCTCGCCGACGCGGCCCGGGGCGACGCCCTGGCTCACCCGCATCTCGAGGCTTCCGTCGGGCGACGCGAAGCCGGCGGAGGCCAGGCAGGCGCCGAGCGCGGCGGCCGCCGATCCGGTGACCGGGTCCTCGTGCACCCCCAGGAGGGGGGCGAAGTGGCGCACGTGCGCGGAGACCCGGCCGTCGTCGACCTGGGTGAGCACGTACAGGCTCACGCCGAGCCAGCCGTCGCGGGCGCCCAGGGCGGCGATCGCCGCGCCGTCGGGACGCGCCGCCGCCAGGGCGTCCAGGTCGGCGACGGGCAGCATCAGCTGGGGCACGCCGGCGCTCCAGACCCGCGGAGGTGGGTCCGACAGGGGCCGCACCCCCGCCGCCCTGCCCGCCTCCGCGCCATCGACCAGGGCGCCCGCCGTGGGCGGGGCGAGCTCGGTGGTCGCGACCGACTCCTGCACGCGTACCGCCAGGATCCCGGCGCCGGTCTCCAGCCGCGCCGTCTCCCCGATGCGGCCGGCGGCGCGCAGCACCCACGCCGTGCCCACCATCGGGTGGCCGGCCACCGGAAGCTCGCGCAGCGGGGTGAAGATGCGCACGCGGTGGTCGCCGCCCACCTCGGGTGGGAGCACGAAGGTGGTCTCCGAGATGCCGAGCTCCGCCGCGAAGCCCTGCATGCGGCTGGCCGGCCACCGCTCGGCGTCGAGCACGACCGCCAGCGGGTTGCCGGTCATCGGCCCGGCGGCGAACACGTCGACCCAGGCCAGGCGGCTCATGCGGCCCGCTCGGCCGCCAGGAACGCCGCCAGCTCCGACAGCAGCCGCTCGGGCGGGATCGAGGACGGGGCCGGCCCACCCGGGCCCGCCGACAGGTAGAGGCGCGGCGTGATCGCCTGGACGCCCTCGAACAGCCAGCGGCCCGGTCGCTCCTCGCAGGTCCTGGAGGCGGCGTGTCAGTGGGCGTCAGGTCCACCCGCGGCGGCAGGGGGCGCGAGACGTAGTCGACCCAGGTCTCGTAGCGGTGGGCCAGGGCCAGGGTCCCGTCGGGCAGGCAGGTGAGGATGCGCATCCGCCCCGTCCGGGGATGCACGGCCATGGGGCGCAGCGCACGCGGCGTGCGCAGCACCGCGACGTCGGTCGGCCCGTCCTCGGCGAGGGTGGCGTCGCCGGCGTCGAGCAGCGCCGAGTCGGCCGCGACGGCGTCCCAGTCGGCCGCCCACAGCATCCGGAACCGCTCCGGGTCGGTGAGCAGCCGTCGGGTGCGGGGCAGCAGGGCCCGGTACAGGCGGCCGGCGGGATCGCCGCCGCGCGCGGCGGCCAGCACCCGTCCCACCTCCGGGAAGGGGGTCGTGCCGCGCTCGGCCATGTGCATCGCCGCGATGGCGATGCGCGCCGCCCAGGGGTCGGTCCACGTGCCGAAGTCGCCGGCCTCGGCGGCGGCGACGGCCATCGCGCGCTCGGGCGAGCCCGGCGGCGGCCGCTCCAGCAGCAGCCAGATGCCGAGGAGACCGTCCTCGTCGTAGTGGTTGATCGTGATCGTCCCCACCTCCGGGCCGTCCGCGCCGGCGTCGAGGTAGCGGGTCACGATCTCCGCGCTGGTGTCCGCGCGCAGGCCCTCGGGGGTGCCGCTGGCGGGCCAGTGCGACAGGGCGAGCACGGTGCCCGGCTGCCGGGCTCCGTCGACGACCACGTTCGGCGCGCCGTGCACCTCCTCCTCGGGCACGAAGACGGCGTCCTCGGCGACACGGGGAAGCGACGGCGAGACATCGGGGTCCGCGGTCATCGCCGCGCAGGTTACTCCGGGTGCGATACTGCCCCGGATGGACTTCCTGGTCGACAACGCCACGGTCGTGACGGTGATCGTGATCGGGGTGATCATCCTCGCCGCGCTCGCCGTGGCGGCGTTCGCCGGATTGCGGCTGTGGCGCGTCGTGCGCGCCGCCGAGAAGCGCGTGTCGGCGGCCGGCGCCGAGCTGGCGGCCGAGGGCGACCGCCTGTCGGCCTCGATCGCCGCCATGCCCGAGCGCCAGGCCGAGCTGCAGGTCGCGGTGGCGTCGCTCCAGGCACGGGTCGCCGCCCTGACCGTGCTCGCTCAGACGGCGTCCAACGCGTCGGCCGTGCTGCGGTCGCCGCTGCGCTACCTCACGGGGCGGTGAGCGCCGGCCGGTCGCGTGTCGCGATCGTCGATGTCGGCTCGAACTCGGTGCGGCTCTTCCTGTGCGCGGGCGAGGATGCCGAGGGCCCGGCCGGCGAGCGATTCAGCACGGTCACGGGGCTGCGGCGCGGCGCCGCCGCCGACGGGACGATCGCCGAGGACGCCCTCGGGCGCCTGGACGCGTGCCTCGAGCGGTACGCGGAGGCGGTCGCGTCCTTCGCCCCCGCGCGCGTGATCGCCGTCGGCACCAGCGCGGTGCGCGACGCCCCCAACCGCGACCGCGTCGCCACGGTCGTGCGCGAGCGGCTGGACGCGCCGCTCACGGTGCTCGACGGGGACCGGGAGGCCGCGCTCGCGTTCGCCGGCGCCCGCCTGGGCGCGCCCGGCGACGAGCCCATCCTGGTGGTGGACATCGGCGGGGGCAGCACCGAGCTGGTGCGCGGCCGCGAGGCGCCGATCGACGCCGTCAGCCTCCAGCTGGGCGCCGTCCGCCAGACCGAGCGCCACCTGACGTCGGACCCGCCCGCCGCGGCCGGCCTCGCCGCCCTGCGCGCCGACGCCGCCGGGCAGGTCGCCGGCGCGCTCGCGGGCTTCGGCGCGTTCGGGGCGGTGGTCGGGGTCGCCGGCACCATCACCACGCTCGCCGCGATCGAGCTCGGCGGCTACGACCGCGACCGCGTCCACCGCCACACGCTCGCGCGCGCCACCGTCGAGGCCCAGCTCGCCCGCCTGGCGGCCATGCCGGTCGTCCGCCGACGCGAGATCGCGGGGCTCGAGCCGGGGCGCGCCGGGGTGATCGTGGCCGGGGCCGCCATCGCCGCCGCCGTCCTCGAGGTCACCGGCCGCGACGCGATGACCGTGAGCGAGCGCGATCTGCTCGACGGCGCCGCCCTCGCCTCGTGGGACCCCCCGTCCGGTCTGTTCCGATTGTGACGAGCGTTATTTAGACTTCCCAGGATGAGCTCGCAGACCCCCTCGGCATTGCCCACCACCCAGGGCGGCCGAAGCGACGTGATGGACGGCCGCCGCACGATCATGGCCATGGGATCCAACATGCGGCACATCCGCCACGCCGAGATCCTCGGCCGCTGGCCGGTCATCGCCGAGGACTGGGCGGTCGCCGTCGAGACCACGCGCCTCGACTCGGTTGACCGCACCCCCGGCGCCGCCAGCTTCGGGCGCTGACCCGATGGGGATCCGCCACCGCTTAGGCTGAGGGCGCGCGGCACGGCCGGAGTGGCGGAACTGGCAGACGCGGGGGACTTAAAATCCTCGGCCCGCAAGGGCGTCCGGGTTCGAATCCCGGCTCCGGCATCGTGATGCGTCAACGGTTCTCGACGCGAGCTCAGGCCCGGGCGGCTGGCGGCGGGACTCAAGGGTTGCGCAATGCACAGGCCGTGACGAACGCGTAGACGGGGCGGGCGAGCGCGACAGCGGCGTGCTCGCCCGCCCACGGCATCGGGGTCTGGTCGGGTCCTCTTCGTCGGCATCTTCGCGCTCGCCGTCGCACGAACCCCTGCGCGCCGAAGAGCCCGGACAGCACCGACGACTCACTCCCGCGTGGAAAGCCGAAGCGTCGGTCCGGGCTCCCGCGGACGAGACCGAACGCGCGCCGAGCGACGATGGACGACCATTCCTCGACAGGAGGACGGCAAAGTGAGCGTCGAGACCCAGACGAACCGAAAGCTCGCCGAGTCCTATGTCTCGGCTTGGCGGGAACGCGATCCCGAGAGGATCGCCGCCCACTTCTCGGACGATGGCGTCCGGCGGTGGGAGATCGTCGTGCCCATTCCCATTGAGGGCCCGAACCGCTTCACGGGTCCAGAAGAGATCGCAAAGCCGATCCGGTCGCTCCTTGGTGCGGTTCCCGATCTGGAACTGGAGGTGCGTCAGCTCGTGGAGACCGACGAGGGGGCGCTCGTGGAGTGGGTCCACACCGGCACCCACACCGGCGCATGGAACAAGCTCACACCACAGGGTGAGCACGTCGAGTTCTGCGGCGTCTCGGTCTACAAGATCGCTGAGGGGAAGTTCACCGAGGAGCGCATCTACTTCGATCCCAACCTGCTCATTCGGGAGTGGGCTGTTCCGCTCGGAACCCTCATGGGCGTCGGGATGACGACGTGGAGGCAGGGTCGCGCAGTGAAGAAGGCCCGCAAGGCGGCGAATCGATCCTGAGCAAATAGGGGCGCGCGGGACGACCCAGGTCGCCACACCAGAGGGGAGCATGTGATGAGCGCAGACGAAGTGATCATCGGCGCACTCGACGCTTTCAGCGCCGGCGATCGCGCCGCGTGGGAAGCGGCAATGACCCCGGACGTGGTCTACTGGGAGCCGTGCACGGGCCGCAAGCTGGAGGGCGTGACGCAGGTGGCCGACGGCACCTTCCTGTGGAAGGCGTCCTGGCCCGACCTGCGTCACACGAACACCCGGACGATCACGCAGGGCGACGAGGTCTGCGTCGAGACGGCCTGGCTCGGAACCCAGACCGGCCCGCTCTATATGCCCGACGGCCAGACGCTCCCGCCAACCGGCAAGGAGACCGTCAACCCGGCGGCGATGACCGTGAGAGTGCGAGACGGCAGGATTGCCTCGATGCACCACTATTTCGACCTCTCGAACATCATGCGTGCGCTTGGTCTCGTCGAGTAGCGGGCCTCTCCACCCCCTCCTGCTCTGAAGCGACGGCCCGGCCCCTGTCAGCGGCGACGAGAGCGGCGGCCGACCGGCGGGCCGCCGGCTCGTCGACCGCCAGCTCGGCGCGGAATCGCGGGGCCGTGGCCCAGATCGCCTCGTTGGCTCGGCCGCAGCGGAGGCACCATTGGTCGTCGCAAGGGGGTCACGCCGTGGTCACTGGACCCCACCGCCCCAGGCGGGACTCGCCCGGGGCGGATAGGGCCGAGAGTCGCCTCTGCGGACCGGTTTCCGGACTCAGCGGCGCTCAGCGGTACTAGACCGAGGCCACTCAAAAACCTCGGCCCGCGAGGGCGTCCGGGTTCGAATCCCGGCTCCGGCATCGGCGTCATGAGGGCGGACCGCTCACGTCCGGGCCGGTGCGCGTCGATGCAACCGGCTCCACGTCGATACGCGAGGTGCCGATGCGTCGCCTGCCCGGATGTGCCCTTTGCGCGATCGTCGTCCTGGCGTGCGGCCTGCCCGCGACGGCCACCGCGGCCGGCTCGAGCGCCCGCCCGGAGCCCAGGATCCTGAGCGCGTCGTGGGGCACGGATGGCGCGGTCGGCTGCCCGAGCGGTGAGCAGGGCCTCGACAACATCCCGGTCACCTTCGA
The DNA here is from genome assembly GCA_963806585.1 of uncultured Thermoleophilia bacterium. Lineage (GTDB taxonomy): Bacteria > Actinomycetota > Thermoleophilia > Miltoncostaeales > Miltoncostaeaceae > Miltoncostaea. The sequence continues at coordinate 267,396 of CAWDYN010000004.1, forward strand.
CTGGTTCATCCGGCGCGCGTCGATCCGGACCACCGACTTCCGGATCGTGCGAAGCGACGGAAGCGTCGCCACCCCGACCTGCGCGCTCCAGTTCCCGCCGGACGAGCGCGACGAGGCCCAGACGGTGAACCTCATCGGCGACTTCGGAGACTCGGTGAACGGCCCGAGGCCGGTTGCGGTTCGCGTCGTCGGGGCGCTCTCGGGCAAGGCCCCCAGTGCCCTTCGCTGGAGGCGCATCCCGCCGCTGCCGAAGGCCAGGGTCGAGCCGCTCTCCGGAGGCCCGACCATCGTCAACGCCTGGACGCTCACGCCCGCGCTCTACCGCCGCGACGCCAACCGGTGCACCGTGGGCGCGACCTTCGTGCGCGTGATGTGGTCCAACGGGCTCACGGCCTACCCCACGGGCGCCGAGGTCGGCGCCCCCGTCGTCGCGTCCTACCGCGCCCGCTACGCGCTGCCGAACGGCAGGGTCGTCGCGCTGGCCCCGCTCGCCATCGCCGATCTCGATGACCATGCGAGCTCGTTCAACGCCGACAACATGCACGATCTCTGCCTCCCGCGGCCCGCTCGCGGCGCCAAGCTCAGGGGAGTGACGATCGACGGTGGACTGATCCAGGACCCGAACGGCGATCCGAACCTCGCCCAGAGGTTCAGGGCGCCAAGATCTCGGCGTTGACGCGCCGCATCCGCCGGGTACCTCCACGTGGTACGGGACGTGCAGGAGGAGGCGGACGATGGCGCTCGAGAGGGACCTCTATGAGATCGAACACGCTCTGGGCGAGGGGGACGGCGACACCTATCGTCGCCATCTCACCGAGGACGCGGTGGTCGTGGTCGCCGGTCGGGTGATGGACAGGGGGGAGACGGTCGAGGCGATGGACGCCGGCGCCGGCTGGGACGCGCTCTCGTTCGACGATGAGCGGTTCGTCCGGCTGAGCGACGACGCGGCCCTCCTCAGCTACCGCTTCAGCGGACGCAGGGGCGAGGACTTCGCCTACACGGCTCTGATGGGAAGCGTCTACGTGGCGCGCGACGGGGAGTGGCGCATGGCGTTCCACCAGCAGACGCCCCTGCCGTGACCGTCGCGCGCTCCCGGCGACCGCACGCGAGCCGGGAGGACCTCCCCGCCATGGGATCCTCCCGGCTCGCCCGCGCCCCCGGCCTCAGGAGCTGACGGGCACCTCCTCGGCGACGGGGGGGTCGGGCGTGATCAGGATCGCGCCCTCACCGCTCACGTAGGCCTCCTCGCCGTGGAAGACCACGTCCATCCCCATGGCCTCCTCGTGCTCGGTCGCCCGGAGCGGCATCACCGCGCCGATGAGCCGCAGCAGCACGTAGGTCGCGACGAACGCGTAGACGGGGGCGGCGAAGGCCGCGACCGCCTGGTCCCACAGCTGCCCGGGGTTGCCGTAGAAGAGGCCGTCGGCCACCCCGTTCCAGCTGTCCTGGGCGATCAGGCCGATGAACAGGATCCCGACCAGGCCCCCGATGCCGTGCGCGGCGAGCACGTCGAGCGTCTCGTCCACGCGGGTGCGCGTGCGCCACACGATGACCCCGTAGCTGGGCAGCGCCACGAGCACGCCGAGGGCCATCGCCCACCCCGGGCTGATGTAGCCGGCGGCGGGGGTGATGCCCACGCAGCCCACGATGATCGCCGTCGCGGCGCCGATCGCGGTCACCTTGCGGTCGCGGAGCAGGTCCAGGACGAACCACGTGAGCAGGGTGCAGGCCGGGCAGAGCAGCGTGTTGACGAACGCCAGGACCGACGGGTCGCCCGTCGACAGCCCGCTGCCGCCGTTGAAGCCGAACCAGCCGAACCACAGCAGCCCGGCGCCGAGCAGCACGAAGACCGCGTTGTGGGGCAGCAGGGCCTGGCGTCCGTAGTCCTTGCGCGCGCCCACCACCAACGCCGCCGCCAGCGCGGAGAAGCCGGAGGCCATCTCGACCGGCACGCCGCCGGCGAAGTCGAGCGTGCCGTTGGACTGCAGCCAGCCCCCGCCGAAGGCCCAATGGGCCAGGACGGCGTAGACGAGCACGGACCACAGGGCGCAGAAGACCAGGTAGGCGCCGAACCGCATGCGCTCCACCACGGCCCCCGAGACGAGCGCGGTGGTGATGATGCAGAAGGTGGCCTGAAAGGCGAAGAAGACGAGATGCGGGATCGTGGTGCCCTCGCGCGGCGTGAACGCGACGTCGCTGAGGAAGGCGTGCCCGAACCCTCCGACGAATCCACCGGTCCCGTCGAACGCCAGGGAGTAGCCGATCGCCGCCCACGTCACCGTCGCGACGGCCAGCGCGGCGATGGACATCATGAAGGTGTTGAGCGTGTTCTTGGACCGCACGAGGCCGGCGTAGAAGAGGCCGAGCGCCGGGGTCATCAGGAGGACCAGCGCGGTGGCGCTCAGCATCCACGCGGTGTCGCCGCTGTCGATCACGACTCCACCGGCGTGACGGCGCCCTCGTCGGTCTCGCCGGTGCGGATCCGCACCGCCTGCTCGAGGTCGATGACGAAGATCTTGCCGTCACCGACCTCGCCCGTGCGCGCGCCCTCGCGCAGCGCCTCGATCGTTGGCGTGACGAATTCCTCCGAGACGGCGATCTCGAAGCGGATCTTCTCGGAGAGCCGCATCTTGACCGTGGTGCCCCGGTAGGTCTCCACGCGGTCGAGCTCGCCGCCGTGACCCTGCACGCGGCTCATCGAGTAGCCGCGCACGTCGGCGCGGTACAGCGCCTCGAGCACGTTGTTCGCCCGTTCCGGGCGGATGATCCCGATCAGCAACTTCATCTTGCCCCCATTGACGCGTTCTGGGCCGGGAGTGGCACAGCGGGCGGCATTATCGGCGACGGCGCGGGCGGCGCGGGTCCTTCTGCGCCGCGGTCCGCGCTTGACTTAAAGTGCACTTGAAGTCGTACCCTGCCTTTCGTGACCGAGATCGAACAGGGGGCTGTCGCCCCCGTGGCGCTGATCACCGGGGGCTCGAGGGGCCTCGGGCGGGCGCTCGCGCGCCGGCTGGTGGGGGACGGGTGGCACGTCGTGGTCGACGCGCGCGGCGCCGACGGCCTGCGGCGCGCGACGGCGGGCTGGCCCGCGTCCCGCCTCACCGCCATCCCCGGCGATGTCCGCGACGGCTGGCACCGCGCGCGCCTCGCCGTGGCCGCCGCCGACCTCGGCCGCCTGGACCTGCTGGTCAACAACGCCTCGGTCCTGGGGCCGAGCCCGCTGCCCGCCCTCGCCGACCTGCTGCCGGCCGAGCTCGAGCGCGTGTTCGCGGTCAACGCGATCGCGCCGCTGGCGCTGGCGCAGTTGGTCCTGGAGCCGCTCGAGCGATCGGGCGGCCGCATCGTCAACGTCTCCTCCGACGCCGCGGTGGCCGCGTACGAGGGGTGGGGCGGGTACGGGGCATCCAAGGCGGCTCTCGACCATCTGACCGCCGTGCTGGCGGTCGAGCACCCCCGGATCCGCGTGTACTCGATGGACCCCGGCGACATGGCGACCGACCTCCACCAGCAGGCCTACCCGGGCGAGGACATCGGCGACCGTCCCACTCCCCAGAGCGTCGTTCCGGCGTTGATGAGGCTCGTCGAGGGCGACCTGCCCAGCGGGCGCTACGCGGTGGATGCGCTGGCGCCCGTGCCCGGCGCATGAGGACGACGCGCTCCCCGGGCCTCGCGGAGCCGGCGACCCGCTTCGTGCTGCCGGCACACAGCGAGGCGGCGGAGCCGCCCGAGCGGCGCGGCACGCCGCGCGATGCGGTGCGCCTGCTGGTGGCGGGGCCGGACGGCGTCGCCCACCGCCGCTTCCGCGACCTGCCCGGGCTCCTCGACCCGGGGGACCTGGTGGTCGTCAACACGTCGGCGACCGTCGCGGCGGCGCTCGATGCCCGCCGCGACGACGGCCGCCCGGTGCCGCTCCACGTCTCGGCGCCGCTCGACGACGGCCGCTGGGTGGTCGAGCCGCGCCGCCGCGACGGCCGCGGTCCCGACCTCGGGACGCGAGGAGGCGACACGCTGCGGCTGCCGGACGGCCGCCGCCTCGACCTGGAGGCCCCCTACCCCGACCCCCGGGCGGTCCCGAGCCGTCTCTGGACCGCGCGCGCCACCCCGTCGGTGGCCGCCCTCGACTTCCTCGCCCGGCACGGCCGTCCCATCGGCTACGGCCACCTGGCCGCGCGCTTTCCGCTGGCCGATCATCAGACGGTGTACGCCACCGAGCCCGGCAGCGCCGAGATGCCGAGCGCCGGGCGCCCCTTCACCGCGCCCCTTGTGGTGCGGCTGGTGGCACGCGGGATCGTCGTGGCGCCGATCGTCCTCCACGCGGCGGTCTCCAGCCCGGAGCTGCACGAGCCGCCCCTGCCAGAGCGCTTCGTCGTGCCCGCTCCGACGGCCCGGCTGGTCAACGGCACGCGGGCCGCGGGCGGGCGGATCGTCGCCGTGGGGACGACCGTGGTGCGGGCGCTCGAGAGCGCCTCGGACGCCCTCGGCGACGTGGGTCCGGCCGCCGGCTGGACCGACCTGGTCCTCGGACCGGACCGCCCCGCCCGCGTGGTGGACGCGCTGATCACCGGCCTCCATCCGCCCGAGGCCAGCCACCTCCTGCTGCTGGAGGCGGTGGCGGGGCGGGGCAGGGTCGGTGCGGCATACGCGGCCGCCGTCGCCGAGGGGTACCTCTGGCACGAGTTCGGCGACTCGATGCTCTTCCTCTGACGCTTCGGGGCCCCGTGGGTCGCGGTCGCCACGGCGCCCGCCCGATCGCGGCCCCCACGCTCATCCGAGCGACGCCAGCAGGCTCTCGGGTGAGCCGACGTCGATCGCCCGCGGCGCCGCCGTGAAGTCGTGCTCGCCGTGCACCTCGAAGATGCCGCGCAGGGCGGTCGATTCGATCACGCTGGCGATGCGCTCGTGACGGACGGCCTCGGGCGCGGAGCCGGCCGCCAGCCACTCCCGCAGCTCCGCCGCCGAGACGGCCACGAAGCCGATGGTGACGATGTCACGGGGGTCCTCGAGGCTCTGCGCGTGGAAGACGCGGGTCGGGACGCCGAAGCCCTCGTCCGCCTTCCACTCGGCCACGAACTCGGCGTAGGTGCGGCCCTCCCTGAGCCGCCGGACGAACACGCTGACGATCACGGACTGCCTCCTGCCGGGTCGGGCGCGCCGCGGCGCGCGGGTCGGTGGGGCGAGACGCTACTGGCGCGTTCGGGGGTCCTGCGCATAACCTGCCGCCGTGCCGATCCCGGGCGACGCCACCGACGCGGCCGTGACTGCCCGGGCGGCGCGTCCCCACAGGCTCACCGGCTGGCTGGCGATGGTCGGTGTGGTCACCTTCCTGGCCGGCCTGCTGTTCGGCTACGACCAGGGCGTCATCTCGGGCGCGCTGCCCCTGGTCAAGGCGGATCTCGACCTCGGCACATTCGCGGCCGAGATCATCACCAGCTGGGTCACCCTGGGCGCGCTCGGCGGCGCGCTCGTGGCCGGCACGCTGGCCGATCGCATCGGCCGCCGCTGGACCGCCGTCGCCGCCGGCGTCCTCTTCGCGGCCGGGGCGCTGGTGGAGACCGTCGCGCCCGGCGCGGCCACGCTCACCGTGGGCCGCGTGGTCACCGGCGTCGCCGTCGGCTTCGCCTCGACCGTGGCACCGCTCTACGCCGCCGAGATGGCGCCGGCCTGGCTGCGCGGGCGCATCGTCTCGTCGTATCAGCTCGCGATCACCGTCGGCATCTTCCTGGCCTACCTCGCCGACGACGCCCTGACCGGCGGCGATCACTGGCGCGAGATGTTCGCGCTCGCGGTGATCCCCGGCGTGCTGCTGGTCGCGGGCTTCCTCGTCGTCCCCGAGTCCGCGCGGTGGCTGCTCGGCAGGGGACGCCGGGACGAGGCCCTCGCGACCCTCCGCAAGGTGGACGGCCCCGAGGGCGCCCCCGCTCGCCTGGCCGAGATGGAGGAGGACCTGCGGCTCGAGCGCGAGGAGGGGCTGGCCAGCTGGGGCGAGGTGTTCGGCCCGCGCGTCCGGCGGCCGCTGATCGTGGGCGTGGGCCTGGCGATCATCCAGCAGGTGACCGGGATCAACGCGATCATCTACTACGCCAACGACATCTTCGCCCGCGCCGGCTTCGCGACGGCGGAGGACCAGGCCCAGGCGACCCTCTACGCCATCGGCCTGGTCAACGTCCTGGCCACGTTCATCGCCATCGCCTACGTCGACCGCTTCGGCCGCCGCCCGCTGCTATTGGCCGGGCTGGTCGGCATGACGGCGAGCCTCGCGGCGGTGGGCGCCTCGTTCGCCTTCTTCAGCAGCGAGACCACCACGGAGACCGGCGTCTCGGTGACGGGCATCTTCACCCTCGTCGCGCTGGTGGTGTTCATCGCCTCGTTCGCCTTCTCGCTGGGGCCCGTGGTGTGGACGGTCATCTCCGAGATCTACCCCAACCGGGTTCGCGGCCGCGCGGTGTCGCTGGCGACCGCCGTCAACTGGGGGGCCGCGTTCCTGGTCACCCAGTTCTTCCTCACCATCGTTGACGCGATCGGCGAGGCGACCACCTTCTTCGCCATGGCCGGCCTCTGCGTGATCTCCTACGTCTGGATCCATCGCAACGTGCCGGAGACCCGCGGGCGTACTCTCGAGGAGATCCAGGATCTGTGGAACCCCTCGACGACAACTCCACCCGGGCCGCCCGCGACGGAGCCCTAGGCGACCGCCGCTTCTGGCCCGCCTGGTGGGCGGTCGTCCTGCTCGTGGCGGCCGCGGGAGCGGTCGTCACGGTCCTGCTGGTTGACGTCTCGACCACCTCCCCGGCGGACCTGCGGCTGGCGGCGGACGACTCGTGGGAGTCCCTGCGCCAGGCGGTCGAGGCGCTCCGCGACCGGGTCGCCGCGATCGGGTGGTGGGCGCTCGCCGCGGGCGTGGCGTTCGCGATCGGCAACTCGGCCGCGCGGACGCGCGCCTGGCGCAACATCCTGGCCGCCGCCTATCCCGACTCGACCGTCCGCTGGAGGGACACCTTCCGCGCCTACTACGCGGGCCTCGGCCTGAACAGCGTCGTGCCGGCCCGCGCCGGCGACGTCCTGAAGCTGTTCCTGATGAAGCGCCGCGTCCGCGACTCGACCTATCCCGCCCTGGGTTCGAGCCTGCTGGCCGAGTCGGTCTTCGACGCGCTGATCGCGTCGGGCCTGATCATCTGGGCCTGGCAGATGGGGATCCTGCCCGGCACGCCGTCGCTGCCGCGGCTGCCCGCCTTCGAGCTGTCGTGGTACGCCGAGCGCCCCTGGATCCTCGCCGTGATCGGGGCGGTCCTGCTGGTGGCCCTGATCTACGCCGCGCTCCGGGTGCGCGCCTTCTGGGCCCACGTCCGGCAGGGGCTCGTGATCCTCACCACTCCGGGGGCGTACGTGCGGCGCGTCGTCTCGTGGCAGGCGTTGGCCTGGTGCCTGCGGGTGGGCAGCGCCTACTGGTTCCTGTCTGCCTTCAACGTGCCGGCGACTCTCGAGAACGCTCTGCTCGTGCAGGTCGCGGTCGCCGTGGGCACCCTCCTGCCCGCCACGCCCGGGGGCCTCGGGCCCAAGCAGGCGATGGTGGTGATCCTCCTCGCGGGCAGCGCGTCGCGCGTGGACCTGCTGGCGTTCAGCGTGGGCATCGAGGTGGTGATGCTGTGCGTGAACATCGTGCTGGGCGTGCTGTGCGCGGCCTCCATGATCGGAAGCCTGCGCCTGGGCTCGGCCGTCCGCGCCGCCCGCGAGGACGCGGGAGGCTCGGACGGACCGACCTGACCGGCAGCTAGGCGGCCCGGCGGCGCCCCTCGCGCTCGAGGGCCGACTCGAAGTAGGCCAGCACCTCGGCCGGGACGGGGCCCGGACGGCGGGTCGAGATCCATCTCGGCGAGCCGGCGGCGCGGGACGCCGCGGTCCATGGCGGGACGGTTCACCTGCAGCGTGTCGCTGTCGGCGTTGAGGTCGATCGTCTGGGTGGTCATGTGTGACCACTTCGGCATCGATCCGCCAGATCCTTCACGCCAGGTGTGACGCCGTTTCAGTGGTCCTCGAGGTGAATCAGCACGTCGGTGTTCGGCACCGTGCGCTGCACCGCGCTCTTCACCCGGCCGCTCATCGCGTGGCCGCTCGCTGACGGTGGTGTCCGGCGGCACCACCATGTGCAGATCGACGTGCCGCTTGCTCCCCGCGCGCCGGCCGCGCAGCGCGTGGAAGCTGACCCCGTCCGACTCCGGTGAACCCGGCGAGGACGGCCTCGATGGCGGCCAGCTCGTCGGCCGGCAGGCTGCCGTCGAGGAGCACCTGAACGGCCCGCCACAAGAGGCGGGCGCCCACCACCACCACGTAGGCGGCGATGGCGATGCCGACGCATGGCGTCCACGGCGTTCCACCCGGTCAGGGCCACGAGCACGAGCCCCGCGGCGGCGCCGGCCGAGGTCCAGACGTCAGAGGCCAGGTGGGCGGCCTCGCCCTCCACCGCCGGCGAGCCGGTGCGGCGGGCGACCCGGTGCAGCCGGGTGGAGACCAGCAGGTTCACGACCGCCGAGACCGCCATCACCGCGATCGCGAGGTCCAGCCGCACCAGCGCGTCGTCGCCCGACAGCAGCTGCCGGGTCGCCTCGACCGCCACCGCGATCCCCGCGAGCAGCACGAGCACGCCCTCGACGGCGGCCGCCAGGTTCTCGGTCTTCTCGTGCCCGTAGGGATGGTCCTCGTCGGCGGGGCGCGCCGCCGCGCGGACCCCGGCGAAGGCGATCGCCCGATGCCACCAGGTCGCCGGCCGAGTTGGCCGCGTCGGAGAGCACGGCCACCGATCCGGTCACGAGTCCAGACGGCGAACTTCGCGAGCATGAGCAGCGTGTTCGACGCCACCGCCAGCAGGACGGCGGAGCGGTTGGCCCGGGGGTCCGCGTGCATCCCGGGGACGTTAGTCATTTAGCCTCTTGCTAAGTCAAGCCGACGCCGGGGCCGGCCCGTCGCGCAGCTAGCCGCGGCTACCTGCCCCGGTCACGAGGACAAGGAGTTCGCCACGTCGCTCTTCCGCCGCACGCCCTACGTCCGCGCCGAGATCGTCTTCACGGGCCGCGCGCGCGCCGCCGTGCGCGTCACCCCGGCGCCCGGGCGCTGGCCGGACGCCGAGGCCGACGACCGCCTCACCATCGCCACGGGCCTGGCGGCGGTCGCCTCCCACAAGTCGCCCGAGACGCGCTGGCCCGCCTATCGCACCGCGATGGTCGAGCTGGCGAAGGGGATCGACCAGGCGCCCTCGGGCCCGCTGCCGGGCGACATCCTCAGCCTGGACGAGCTCGGGGCGCCCGGCGACCTGGTCATCGTCGAGTGGCAGGGAGAGGGCCGGGCGCTGGTGGAGGCCGACCTCGTGAAGGCCGCGCGCCGCCGTGGTGCCGCGCCTCGGGGCCCACCCCGGCGAGGCCGGGCCCTTCCGCGAGATCGCCTCCCTCGCGCTGATCCTGGCCGAGGCCGAGCACGCCGACCGCGACCAGCGGCTGCGCCTGGCCCTCGGGATGGAGGGGATCCTCTTCTGGTTCCGCGACTCGGACCGGCGAGCGCCCCCGCGCAACGCGCTGGCATTCGCCCTCGCCCATGCGCGACGATGCGCCTCGCACGAGCGCGGCCAGGGCACCCACCCCGAGTACTGAGGCCGCGGGCTTCACCGACCCGGCAACCCGGCCGCTCGCGGACGGCGCGCTACCGTGACCCGCGGTTCACCCACGACCGCCGGGAGGCCGGATGGACGACCGCAAGCGCATCGCGCTCATCGCGCACGACAACCGCAAGCTCGACCTGCTCGACTGGGCCCGCTTCAACCGCGGCACCCTGAGGAGCACGAGCTCTACGCGACCGGCACGACCGGCGGCATGGTCGAGGAGGCCCTCGGGATCCCGGTTCACCGCTTCCTCAGCGGGCCGCTCGGCGGCGACCAGCAGGTGGGCGCCGGCATCGCCGAGGGGCGCCTCGACATCGTCATCTTCTTCTGGGACCCGCTCCAGCCGCAGCCGCACGACGTGAACGTCAAGGCGCTGCTGCGGATCGCGGTCGTCCACGACTGCCCGATCGCCTGCAACCGGGCCACCGCCGACTTCCTGCTGTCGAGCCCCCTGCTCAGCGTGCCCTACCAGCGCATGGTCTTCGCGCCCCGACCCGATCGCCCGGGCTCCGGGGCCGGCCCGCCGGCCCTAGCTCCTCCTTCGAGCCGTCCGGGCCGCGCTCGGCCATGCCCGAGATCTCGGCCACGACCTCCTCGTTGGCGAGCGTGGTCACGTCGCCCAGCTTGCGGTTCTCGGAGATGTCGCGCAGCAGGCGCCGCATGATCTTGCCCGAGCGCGTCTTGGGCAGGTCGTCCGTGAGCACGATCGACTTGGGCCGCGCGATCGCCCCGATCTTGGTGGCGACGTGCTGGCGCAGCTCGGCGATCAGGTCCTCGTCGCCGACCACGCCCCCCTTGAGCGTCACGAAGGCGGCGATCGCCTGGCCGGTGGTCTCGTCGGCGCGTCCCACGACGGCCGCCTCGGCCACCTTGGGGTGATCGACGAGGGCGCTCTCGATCTCGATCGTCGACAGGCGGTGCCCGGACACGTTCATGACGTCGTCGATGCGTCCGAGCAGCCAGTAGTCGCCCTCGCCGTCGCGGCGCGCGCCGTCGCCGGCCAGGTACATGCCCTCGTAGGTGCTCCAGTAGGTCTGGACGAAGCGGTCGTCGTCGCCGTAGAGGGTGCGCAGCATCGCGGGCCAGGGCTTGGTGAGCACCAGGTAGCCGCCCTGGCCGAGCGGCACGCTCGCGCCGGCGTCGTTGACCACGTCGGCGGTGATCCCCGGCAGCGGCCGTGAGGCCGACCCGGGCTTGAGGGTGCTGATGCCCGGCAGCGCGGAGATCATGATGTTGCCGGTCTCGGTCTGCCACCACGTGTCCACCACCGGGCAGGTCCCGCCGCCGATGTTGTCGCGGTACCAGATCCACGCCTCGGGGTTGATCGGCTCGCCCACCGATCCGAGCAGGCGCAGCGAGGAGAGGTCGTGCCGGCCGGGGTACTCGACCCCCCACTTCATGAAGGTGCGGATCGCCGTCGGCGCGCAGTAGAGGATCGTCACCCCGTAGCGGGCGATGATCTCCCACCAGCGGTCCTTGTCGGGCGTGCCCGGGGCGCCCTCGTAGAGCACGCTGGTCGCGCCGTTGGCGAGGGGCCCGTAGACGATGTAGCTGTGCCCGGTGACCCAGCCGGCGTCGGCGGCGCACCAGTAGACGTCGTCGTCCTTGAGGTCGAACACCCAGCGGTGGGTCGCCGACACGCCGGTGAGGTAGCCGCCGGTCGTGTGCAGGATCCCCTTGGGCTTACCGGTGCTGCCCGAGGTGTAGAGGATGTAGAGCGGGTGCTCGGCGTCGACGATCTCGGGCTCGCACTCGGGCGACTGCTCGGCGACGAGCTCGTGGTACCAGACGTCGCGGCCCTCGACCCAGCCGGTCTCGTTCTCGGTGCGGCGCACCACGATGCAGGTGTGCACGTCGGGCGCCCCCTCGAGGGCGGCGTCGACGTTGGCCTTGAGCGGGATCAGCTTGCCGCCCCGCCAGGCGCCGTCGCCGGTGATCATGGCGGTGCACGCCGCAGTCGAGCACCCGGTCGCGGACCGAGTCGGGGGAGAAGCCGCCGAAGATGACGGTGTGGGGCGCGCCGATGCGCGCGCACGCCAGCATCGCCACGACGATCTCCGGGACCATCCCCAGGTAGATCGCCACGCGGTCGCCCTTGCCGACGCCCCGCGCGCGCAGTCCGTTGGCCAGGCGGCAGACCCGCTCGTGCAGGTCGGCGTAGGTGATCGCCACCCGGTCGCCGGGCTCGCCCTCCCAGTGGAACGCCACCCTGTCGCCGCGCTCGGCCAGGTGCCGGTCGAGGCAGTTCACGCTGGCGTTGAGCGCTCCCGTCGGCGAACCACCTGAAGAAGGGCGGGTTCGAGCTGTCGCACGCCTCGGTCGGCTCCGTGCTCCAGTCGAGCAGCTCCCTGGCCTGCTCGAGCCAGAAGGCCTCGGGGTCGGAGGCGGCGCGGTCGAAGAGGTCCGGCGTCGCGACCGCGTCCGCTCGCGAATTCCGGGGGCGGGGGAAGCGACGGTCCTCCAGCTCGAGGGAGGTGATCGTCGGGCCGTCGGTGCTCATTCGCTCGGCTCCTTGGTGAAGGGGCACGCCGGGAGGGTTCGCGGAGATAGTATCCGTCGGCACGTTCTCGGATCACCTCCGGCTCGGCGCCGTGCCATCGGGCCGCCGCCCGCCGGTACATTCCCGCCATGGAACTGGTCGAGGGCGAGAGCATCCTGTGGCAGGGCCGCCCCTGCTGGCGCGCCCAGATGAGCTTCTTCGTCCTCTGGATACCCGATCGCGCTGGTCCCCGCGATCATCGCCGGCTCGTGCTGTCGGGGTCGACGCCGACCCGGGTGGATACTGCTGTCGATCGTCCTGGTGCTGGCGTGATCCTGCGTGAGCTCGATCGTGCCGCTACTCGACGCTCTACGTGCTCACCGACCAGCGGCTGCGCGTGCGCCGGGGCATCCTCTCCCGCAAGGAGAAGACCGCGCGCTTCGACCGCATCCAGAACGTGAGCATCGACCAGTCGCTGCTCGACCGGCTGTTTCGCGTCGGGGCCGTTAAGTTCGAGACGGCCGGCACCGATGAACGGGATAGCGGATTCAACTTCCTGGGGATCTCCGAACCTCAGCAGCTGGTGAGGATCGTGGCCCAGCACTCCGCCCGCCAGGCGCCCATTCCACCGGGCTGGGCCTCTGAGGATCCCCCATATGGGGGACGTTACGGTGAGGGATTCGCGCCGAAGAGGGGTGTGTTCGCGCAAACCGGCGTCGAGCCATCGGCACCCGTCCAGGAGCACATCCGCCTTGGCCTCCCTCACCGCCTCTCCTTCGCCCGCCCCCGCCGCGGCCGCGCCCCCCCGGCGCCGGAGCCGCGCGAAGCCCAAGCCGCCCCGCCCGCGCATCGTGGTGATCTCGGAGCTGCGCGGCCTCGGCGGGCTGGTGCTGGAGCAGGCGCTGCTCGACAGGTCGGCCGAGCCGCAGGCGAGCCTGGTCGCGTGGGCCAACCGGCTGGCGAGGGAGCTCGACGTGGACGGCGCCGGACGCGCCGGCGACCTACCGCGACCTCATGCAGTCGATCGTGGCGATCAACCGTCGCGCCGCCGCCGACCCCGAGCGGCCGCTGGTGGCGATCCCGCCCGCCGCGGCGTAGGACGTCGCCCGAGCGCCTCCTCCGGCCGGGGGGGCGCTCAGTTCTGCCGCACGTAGGTGAGGTCGGCGATGCCCGCCAGCGCGTCGAAGTCGCCCGACAGCGTCTCGAGCGCCCTCAGGGCACGGCCGTGCGCCTCGCCGGCCAGGCGCCGCGCCCCCTCGATGCCGTGCGTGCTCACGTACGTGACCTTGCCCCGCCGGGCGTCCGCGCCCACCGCCTTGCCCAGGTCGGCCTCCGAGCCCTCGACGTCGAGGATGTCGTCGACGATCTGGAAGAGCAGGCCCGAGCTCGCGGCCGTAGGTGCGCAGCGCCCGCTCCACCGGCCGGGTCGGGGCGGACGAGCACGATGGCGCAGTTGACGGCGCACGACATGAGCCGTCCGGTCTTGAGCGAGTGGACCCGCGCCAGCGCGGCCGCTGACGCGCCGGCGGCGCCGGTCAGGTCGAGGTACTGGCCGCCCGACCATGCCCCCACGCCGGTCGCCCGGCTGATCTCCAGCAGGATGCCCACGCGCACGTCGGCGCCGCCGGGCTGGCGCTCGGCGACCAGCCGCACGGCCTCGGCGAACAGCGCGTCGCCCGCGAGGATCGCCGTGTCCTCGCCGAAGAGGCGGTGGCACGTCGGGCGCCCCCGGCGCATGTCGTCGTCGTCCATCGCCGGCAGGTCGTCGTGGATGAGCGAGTAGGTGTGCACCAGCTCGATCGCCGCCGCGGCCGGCAGCAGCATCGCGGGCGGGCGACCGAGGCCCTCGCACGTGGCGAGCGCCAGCACCGGGCGCATGCGCTTGCCGCCCGCCAGCAGCGAGTGGCGCATCGCGTCCACCAGGCCCTGCGTCCCGGCCGTCTCCTGCGGGTCGCCGCCCGTCGGTCGGCGGCGAAGTCGAGGTCCCGAGGTAGGTCTCGACCAGCTCGCGCAGGTGCTCGGGATAGGGCGTCGCGGACTCCGTGACCGGGGTGACGCGGCATGGTACCCGCGCCGCGCGGTGTAGCGTCGGGAGTGCGCGCGCTGATCCTCCACGGCGCCGGGGACCTCCGGCTCGAGGACGTGCCCGATCCGCAGCCCGCGCCCGGCGAGGTCGTGGTGCGCGTGCTGGCGGCCGTGACCTGCGCGACCGACGCCAAGATGATGCGGGTGGGCGCCCACCCGGCGCTCGGTCCCACGCCGGCGCCGCTCGGGCACGAGGTGGCGGGTGTCGTCGAGACGGTGGGCGCGGGCGTCGATCGTCCGCGCGTCGGCGACCGGGTGGTGGTGGCCAACTCCGCGCCCTGCGGCGCCTGCGCCGACTGCCGGGCCGGCGCGCCCAACCTGTGCCCGCGCATCGTCTACCTGACCGGCGCCTTCGCCGAGCGGCTGCGGGTGCCGGCGGCGATCGTCGCGCGCAACATGCATCCCCTGCCCGAGGGCCTCGCCCCCGAGGCCGGCGCCGTCGCCGAGCCGCTCGCCTGCGCCCTCCACTCCACCCGCCGCTGCGGGCCGGGGGGCGGCCGCGAGGTGCTGGTGCTGGGCGGAGGCGTCCAGGGGCAGTTCATCGCCGCGCTGCTCGCCCGCGCCGGGGACCGGGTCCACCTGGCCGATCCGCACCCGCGGCGGCGCGAGCGCGCCCTGCGGCTCGGCGCCGTGGCGGCGCACGAGGCCCCGCGCGAGGCGGCCGCGGCGCGCGCCCTGGCCGCCCGGCCTCGGCGGCGGCCGGGGGCCGGACCTGGTCGTCGAGGCGGTCGGCCGGACCGAGACGTGGCGCATGGCGGTCGAGATCGCGCGGCCCGGCGGGATCGTGCTGGCGCACGGCGGGTGCCCGGTGGGCTCGCTGGTCGAGCTGCCGACCGAGCGCATTCACTATTCCGAGATCACGCTGCTCGGATCGTTTCACCACACACCCGACGCCTTCGCGCGCGCCCTCGCGATGATCGCCGCCCGTGAGATACCGCCTCGACGAGTTCCTGCACGAGCCGATCGGGCTCGAGCAGGTCGACCGCAACGCTCCAGGCATCACCGGGCGTCAAGCACCCGGTGTTGCCGCGGTGACACGCTCGCGCATCCCGCCGGCTCACCCGATGAGGTCGCGCACCTTCTCCCACTTGGCGGCGTCGGCGCGCAGCATGGCGATCTCCTGGTCCTGGCGCGCACGACCGCGGAGAGCTCCTCGAGCGCCTCGCGCGCCTTGGAGAGGGCGGCCTCCGCGGCGGCGGAGGAACCCCGCCCCGCGGCCCCCCCGCGGGACTTCGAGCCGCGCGGCGCGCGCGGCTGCAGGGCGGCGCCGCGCTGGCGGGCGACCCGGTAGTAGTTGGCCGCCACCGTGCCCGCCCGGCGCCCCGTGCGCTCCGACAGCCGCTGGAAGGCCTGGGTGCGCGTGAGGCCCTCCTCGCTGATGATCTTCTCGACCTGCTCGAAGATCTCGTTGCCGATGTTGCCCCGCGCGGCGCCGGGCTGCTGCTCCTCATCAACCATGTGTGATTCCTCCGGTTTCATAACTCATATGAATGAGTATGAAGATCGGACCGACGAACAACAATCGAGTCACGTGAATATCCGGCAACACTCGGAATCACGTGAAACGTGAAAGTCACGCGTCGGTGAACACGACCATCGTCGCGGTGTGGCCGTGCAGGAAGCTGCGCCCGCGCACCGGGCCGATCTCCCCGTTGCAGAACAGGCCCGCGACCGGGATGTCCGAGAGCTCCTCGGAGACCGCAACCGCGTCGTGGTTGGGCTCGGCGAACATTCGCGTCCCCCGGCCGTTGCAGCTGAACAGCAGCCCGCCCGCCGGCGACGCCACCCCCATCTGTCCGCGCGCGGCCCGCAGCGCGGCCCGCAGGTCCTCGTCGGCCGAGCGGGCGTCGCGCACGTGGAAGCGCATGGTCTGCCCGATGCGCGGGTTCTCGCCCAGCACGAGCGCGCCCGACTCGCGGTCGCCGCCGTGGATCGGGCGCACCAGGAAGTCGCCCCGCTCGTAGTCGGGGAGGTTCTCGTCGATGACCAGGCCCGCCATCAGCCCCTCCACGGCGAGGGCGCGCTCGGCGGGCTCCAGGGCGTTGACGACCTCCTCCAGCTTCTCGAGCGCCGGCATGCCGGCGAGCTCCATCACCGACGAGCCATCGGCCGCCGTGACGACCATCTCCGGGCCGATCGGCACGCAGGCCTGCGAGACCACCGTGACCGTGGCCGAGCCGGTCAGGGCCACGGCCACCGCGCCCTCGAGCAGGACGTCCGTGCCGGCGAACAGGCAGTGCTCGCCGGCCCGCCGTCCACCCGAGGCCATGCCGCCGACGACGACGGGCGCCGACCGCTCGCCCTGCAGCTCCGCGAGCAGGCCGTCCGCCGGGAAGGAGAACGGGTCGGCCAGCATGATCACCGGCCCCACGCTGCCGGCGGCGGCGTCGGTGATCGCGTCGGGCCAGCCCAGCACGCCCATGCCCTCGCCCAGCGGGCGCGCCACCAGGCGGAAGGGGATCAGCTCGACCCCCGGCAGCCGCGCCGCCCATATGACGAGCGCCGGACCCTCCTCGATCTCGAGCCCCTCGGCGATGATCGCCTCGCCCATCGATCCGATGAGGTGCTCTGGCGCGAGGGCGGCGTGCACGGCGGCCAGCAGCCGGTCGGCCTCGGCGCACAGGTCCGGCGAGGCGAACATCGCGACCAGCGTCGGCCGGTCGGAGCCGCCGAGCATCGCGCGCGCCGCCGCGCAGGCCTCTGCGGCCGCCGCCACCGGGTCGGCGTCGCGCGACAGGCCGATCCCGAACCGAGGTTCACGTCCCATGCCGTGATTGTGGCGCACTTGTGAAGGGCCGGGACCACCGGCCCGGCACGGCGCCGGCCGTCTAGGGCTGGATCGGCTCGGACGGGTCCAGCAGGGCGCGTGCCTCGAGGGCGCGGTCGGCCGGCACCAGCAGCTCGCGCGGACCCCCCGCCAGCATGTCCGGGACGTCGATCGTGGTCCGTCTCACGAACACCGGGATCTCGAGCTCCGCCAGCAGGCCCGCCAGCATCTCGGCCTCGGGTTGATGGCGCGCGAAGGCCACGGGCACCCAGCGGGGCTCCTCGGCACGGGGGCGTCGCGCGCGGCGGCCGAAGATCCCCACGCCCTCACCCCAGCACGTGGGCGAGCAGGGCGGCCTGGGCGTGCATGCGGTTCTCCGCCTGGTCCCAGACGGCCGAGCGCGGCCCGTGGAGGACCTCGTAGGTGATCTCCTCGCCGTGGTGCGCCGGCAGGCAGTGGAGGGCGACCGCACCCGGCGCGGCCCGGTCGAGCAGCGCGTCGTCGATGCGGTAGGGCGCGAACACGGCTCGCCGCTGGTCCTCGGCGCCCTCGTCGCCCATGGACACCCAGGTGTCCGTGTAGACGCCGCGGGCGCCCTTGACGGCCTCGAGCGGGTCCCCGGCCACGCGCACGCCGCCCCCGCGCTCGCGCGCGGCCGCGTCGGCCCAGGCGGCGATCCCGGGTCGGGCGTGAAGCCCTCCGGGCAGCGCGGCGATGACGTCCATGCCGGTGAGCGCCCCGACGATCATCAGCGAGACGCAGCAGTTGTTGCCGTCGCCGAGCTACGCGACCTGCAGGCCCGTGAGCGCGCCGAAGCGCTCGCGCAGGGTCTGGGCGTCGGCGAGCGCCTGGCAGGGGTGGTGCTCGTAGGTGAGGCCGTTGATGACCGGCACGCCCGCGTGCCGGTCGAGCTCGACGCAGCGTCTCGTGGGGCCCGGTGCGCAGCATGATCGCGTCGGCCATGCGCCCCAGCACCTTGGCGGTGTCCTCGATCGACTCGCCCGCGCCCGAGCTGCATGTCGTTGCGGCGAGAGCGCCAGGCTCGTGCCGCCCAGGCGGGCGATGCCGCTGACGAACGAGACGCGCGTCCGCGTGGACGGCCGCTCGAAGATCAGGGCGATCACCCGGTCGGCCAGCAGCGTGCGGCCAGCCGCGCGCGGCTCGCGCCTTCAGGCGGTCGGCCAGGTCGAGGATCGGCCGTCAACCGCCTCCGGGGGGTGGTTGCGCAGCGTGAGCAGCGAGCGCCCGGCGAGGGCGGGATGCGGCGTGAAGGAGTCCCAGGTCACGGGCGGGGAGTGTAACCGCGTCCACACGGCCTTCCGGCCGGGGTGCCGTCCGAGCGGCGCAATACATTCGGGGCCTCGCGACCCCGGGGGCTCTTTGAGGACGATCGCCGTTGACGAACCGAATGGGACGGGCGTGGATGCCGCCGCGCGGCGGCGACGGGTCGTCCTCCTCGGCGTCGCCGTCGCGGTCGCCGACCCTGCTGGTGCTGGTCGGCGTCACCCCGGCGTGGCCTCTGTTCGCCCTGCCCCTGGCGCTCGCGCTATCGCTGGGGGGGCCGGCGCGGCTTCGCCGCCGCCGGAGCGATGCGGGCGCTCGACGCTCGCGCTTGCGTCCGGGCCGCCCCGGCGCCGACGGGGCCGCGCGCTGGCGATCGGCCTCGCGGGCCTTCGTGGCCACCGGGCTGGCGGTCGGCGCCGGCCATCACGCCCAGCGGCGCGACGCCGCGCGCATCGCGAGCCTGTCGCTGACCGACCGCCTCACCGGCGTCCACAACTACGCCTTCTTCGAGGACGCGCTGCCGCGCGAGTGCCGGCGGGCCGCGCGCTACGGGCTGCCGCTGTCGCTGGTGCTCCTCGACCTCGACCACTTCAAGGCGTTCAACGACCGCTTCGGGCACGACGCCGGCAACCGCCTGCTGTCGGCGGTGGGCGATGCGATCCGCGACAGCTCGCGGGCCTCGGACATCGCCGCCCGCTTCGGGGGCGAGGAGTTCGCCCTCATCATCCCCGGGCCGGCCGAGGAGGCCCTCGAGGCGGCCGAGCGCATCCGCGCGGCCGTGCGCCGGAGTGCGCGTGCTGGTGGCCGGCGGCGAGGGGGTCGGCACGACGATCTCGGCGGGCGTCGCGGACTGCCGCACGGGCCGACGACGACGGCGACGCGGATGCTCGAGCGGGCCGACAAGGCGCTGTACCACTCCAAGGCGGCCGGGCGCGACCGGGTGAGCCTGTTCTCGCCCGAGCAGCGGTGGGCCGCCGCCTCGTGATGAGGCGGCGCGTCCTCAGTCCGGAGCGGTCCCCCGCGCCGAGCCGGGAAGCGGCGCGAGCGCCACGAACAGGCACGCCCCGCCTCCCAGCAGCAGCAGGACCAGCGTCGACATGTCCCGGATCAGCACGCCCGCGCCGCCGCCCAGCGCCCACGCCAGCAGCCCCCACACGACCAGGAGCGCGCCGGTCCCGATGAGGTAGATCTGGGCTCGTCCGGGGTCCACGCTCATCGCCACGCCGACCAGGCCGAGGACGAGCCAGATCACCACCGTCGCCGGCGCCACGGTGAAGACGAACAGCTGAAGGGTGCCCTCGTCGGTGCCGGACTTGAGGACGCCCAGCAGCCCGAGGGAGAACAGCAGGCCGCTGGCGAAGCGCCCGGCGCCGACGAGGACCCGGGCGCGTTGCGCGGCCGGCGGGCGAAGGTGCCTCACCGGCGCCCGGCTCCGGCGGCGTCCAGGAGGGCGAGGCTCCAGGCGGTCGCGACCCCCAGCGCGACGCCGGCGGCGATGTCCCCCGGCTCGTGCTCGGCGGTCGCGACGCGCGCGATGCCGCCGAGGCCCGCCGCCAGCGCCAGCGCGCCGCCGACGCGGCGGTCGCGCCGGGCCACCGCCCCCGCGATCGCCGCGGACGCCGCGGCGTGGCGGCTGGGAAAGCCCCCCTCGGTTCGGCGGCCGGGGCGGGGGCGGCCGAGGCGGTCGCGCAACGCGCGGGCCGTCAGCGCGGCGCCGACGCCGGCCGCGAGGGCCTCGATCCCGGTGCGGCGGCTCGACGGCCGCAGGATGAGCGCCGCGACGGCGAGCCGGAACGCCGGGCTCATCGCCGCCGCCGAGCGCGCCGGCCACGCCCAGGCAGCCGGGCGTCCCGACGGCCACTCGTCGTACGGCCCTACCGAATCGCCGATCCAGTCGGGAGATCGCCCGCATGTCGGCACAAGGGTATCTGCGCTCGCCGCGCGCCCCCGCCGCGCGGTCCATAATCGCCCTGTGCCGAGCGCTCTCGAGGCCCGCGTCGCCGACCACTGCCGGCGTCATGCCCTGCTCCCCGCGGGCGCTCCGGTGCTGGCGATGGTCTCGGGGGGCGCCGACTCGCTCTGCCTGATGCACCTGCTCCGAGCGATCCACGACGGCGCCGGTGGGCGTGCTCTCGGTCGACCACGGGCTGCGGCCCGAGGCCGTCGACGAGGTCGCGGGCGTCGCCGCCCGGGCGGGCGAGCTGGGACTGCGGGCCCACACCGTCCGGCTGGCGGTCGCGCCCGGACCGGGGGTCCAGGCGCGCGCCCGCCGGGCGCGGCTGCAGGCCGCGCAGCGCTGCGCCGACGAGCACGGCTACCGGGTGATCGCGACCGGGCACACGGCCTCGGACCAGGCCGAGACGGTGCTCTTCCGCCTCGCCCGGGGCACCGGGCGCACGGGGGCCCTCGGCATGGCGCCCCGTCGCGACGAGTTCGTGCGCCCGCTGCTGGTGCTGTCGGCGGCCGAGACGCGGGCCTGGTGCGCGCGGCGTGGCCTGGCGGTCGTCGCCGACCCCTCCAACGAGGACGCCGCCTATGCGCGCAGCCGGGTCCGCTCCGGCCTCGTGCCCGCCCTGGCGGCGGTCCACCCCGGGGCGGAGCGGCACGTCGCGGCCCTCGCCGACGCGCTGCGCGACGAGTCCGACCTGCTCGCCCCCCTGATCGACGCGGCCTGGGCCCGGGTCCACGACGACGGCGGGCTCGGCGCGCTCGCGCTCGCCCGCGAAGCGCCCGCGATGCGCAGGATCCTGGTGCGGCGCCTCGTCGAGCGGGCCGGCCTCCCGGCGGACGCGGCCTCCGCCACGGCCGTCGCGCGCATCCTCGGTCTGATGGGCCGGCCCTCGCGGATCAGCCTTCCCGGCGACGGCATCGCCGCGCTCGAGTCGGGACGGCTGGTGGTGGAGCCGCCGCCCGGTCCCGCGCCGCGGCCGGCGCCCCTCGGCGTGCCGGGCCGGGCGGAGTTCGGCGGCGCTCGTGCTGAGGGCCCGGCGCGGTCCGGGATGCGCCCCGGGACGCGACCGCGTGGCGGTTCGATGCGGCGGCCCCTTCGAGGTCCGCCCGCCCCGCGCCGGCGACCGGCTGCCCATGGCCGCCGGCGGGCACCTCGCGGTGGGTAGGCTCCTCGCGGCCGACGGAGTCCCGTCGCGCCTGCGCCCCGAGGTTCCGGTGATCGCCACGCCGGAGCGCGTGGTGTGGGTGGCGGGCCACCGTGCGGCCGACGACCTGATCGCCACCGACACGGGACCGGCCGTGATCCTGGAGGTAGAGCGCGCGTGAACGACGACGCGAATGCGACCGTGGGGGAGATCCTCGTCTCGGAGGAGGAGCTCCAGGGCAAGATCACGGAGATCGCCGGGAGGATCTCGGACGACTACCGGGGGCGCGAGCTCCTGGTGATCGGGGTGCTGAAGGGCGCGGTCTTCTTCATCGCCGATCTGGTGCGCCAGCTGGACGTGCCATGCGAGATCGACTTCATGGCCGTCTCGTCCTACGGCTCGCAGACGCACTCGTCGGGGGTCGTGCGCATCCTCAAGGACCTCGACATCCCGATCGCCGGGCGGCACGTGCTGATCGTGGAGGACATCATCGACTCGGGGCTCACGCTCTCGTACCTGCTCAAGAACCTGGCCTCGCGCGAGCCGGCCTCGCTGGAGATCTGCGCGCTGCTGACCAAGCCGCGGCAGCGGCGTCTCGGCATCAGCACCAAGTACGTGGGCTTCGAGTTGCCCGACGTCTTCGTGATCGGCTACGGGCTGGACCACGCGGAGCGCTTCCGCAACCTCCCGTTCATCGCGGCGCTCGACCAGTAGGCCCGCACCGGCCGGCCGCCGGGCCGCTGCTATCCTGAGACGTCTACCGATGGTCGAGGTGCGGGGGGAGCGGTGAGCAGGCTCGTCAAGAGTGCGGTCCTTCCGATCCTCATCGTGATCCTGCTGGTGTTCGTGGCCCAGCGACTGCTCGTCTCGGACTCGTCGTCGACTCCGGCGCCGACCTTCAACCAGCTCATGACCGACATCCGCGACGGCGACATCGCCAAGGCGACGATGAAGGTCGAGAACCAGGAGCTGACGGTCGTCACGAAGGCCGGCGACACGTTCACCACCGGCTATCCGGACGACTACGCGCAGACCCTCACCAACGAGCTGCAGACCGCGAACGTCCCGCTCACCGTCAAGGGCATCCCCTCCACCCCCTGGTGGTCGAGCCTGATCTGGCTGCTGCCGTTCGTCCTGTTCATCGGCTTCTGGATCTACCTGATGAACCGGATGCAGGGCGGCGGCTCCAAGGTGATGAGCTTCGGCAAGAGCCGCGCCAAGCGGATGGCCGTCGATGCCCCCAAGATCACCTTCAAGGACGTCGCCGGCGCCGACGAGGCGGTCGAAGAGCTCCATGAGATCAAGGAGTTCCTCGAGAACCCGAAGAAGTTCCAGAGCCTGGGGGCCCGCATCCCCAAGGGCGTCCTTCTGTTCGGCCCCCCCGGCACCGGCAAGACCCTGCTGGCGCGGGCGGTCGCCGGCGAGGCCGGCGTGCCCTTCTTCTCGATCTCGGGCTCGGATTTTGTCGAGATGTTCGTCGGCGTCGGCGCCTCGCGGGTCAGGGACCTGTTCGAGCAGGCCAAGCAGTCGAGCCCCTGCATCATCTTCATGGACGAGATCGACGCCGTCGGCCGCCACCGCGGCGCGGGCCTGGGGGGCGGCCACGACGAGCGCGAGCAGACCCTCAATCAGCTGCTGGTCGAGATGGACGGCTTCGAGGCCAAGGACAACATCATCCTGATCGCGGCCACCAACCGACCCGACATCCTCGACCCGGCCCTTTTGCGCCCGGGGCGCTTCGACCGCCAGATCGTGGTTGACCGCCCCGACCGCGAGGGCAGGGCCCAGATCCTGAAGGTCCACACCAAGGGCAAGCCGATCGCCAAGCACATCGACCTGATGACCCTGGCCGGCCAGACCCCCGGCTTCACCGGCGCCGACCTGGCCAACCTGGTCAACGAGGCCGCCCTTTTGGCGGCCCGCAAGGGCAAGCGGGTGATCGACCAGACCGAGCTCGAGGAGGGGATCATGCGGGTGATCGCCGGCCCCGAGAAGAAGAGCCGCCTGCTCTCGGAGAAAGAGCGGGTGGTGACCGCCTACCACGAGATGGGCCACGCCCTGGTGGGCCACTTCCTGCCCGACGCCGACCCGGTCCACAAGATCTCGGTGGTCTCACGCGGCCAGGCCCTGGGCTACACGATCTCGATGCCCACCGAGGACAAGTTCCTCACCACCCGCGCCCAGCTCGAGGACCAGATGGCCATGACCCTGGGCGGCCGCGCCGCCGAGGAGCTGGTCTTCGACGAGATCACCACCGGCGCCGCCAACGACCTCGAAAAAGTCACCTCGACCGCCAAGCAGATGACGATGCGCTTCGGCATGTCCGACAAGCTCGGGCCGCGGGTGCTCGGCCACAACCAGGGCGCGCCCTTCCTGGGGCGCGACATGCACTCGGAGCCCGACTACTCGGACGACCTGGCCCGCACCATCGACGCCGAGATCCGCAGGATCATCGAGGAGGCCCACCAGCGCGCGCGCGACATCCTGGTCGAGCACCGCACCGACCTCGAGAACCTCTCCCAGATCCTGCTGCGCCGCGAGACGATCGAGCGCGTCGAGTTCATCGCCATCCTCGACGGCGAGCCCGAGGACGAGGTCTTCGCCGCCAAGGACGCCAAGGCGGCCGAGCTGGCCCGCTCCCTCGACACCCCCGCCGAGCAGCCCCCCGCCCCCAAGCGCCTTCCCTACCCCAAGGCCGGAGAGCCCCTGGCGGAGGGATAGCCTTCGCCAGGTGAGTGACCCCCTCAGCTGGCTGCGGGCGCCCTGCGTGATGGGCATCCTGAACGCGACGCCCGACTCCCTCTGGGGGGGCGAGGGCACCATCGAGCCGGGGCCGGCGATGGAGCGGCTGGCGCGCATGGCCGACGACGGCGCGGCCATCTGCGACATCGGCGCCGAGAGCACCCGGCCCGGCTCCGACCCGGTGGACGCGGCCGAGCAGCTGGCTCGTCTCGACGGCGTGCTGCACGCGGTGCGCGCGTCCCCGCCGCCGATCGCGCTGTCGGTCGACACGTCGCTCGCCCCGGTGGCCGCGGCCGCCCTCGACGCCGGGGCGGTGCTGGTCAACGACGTCACCGCCGGCCGGGCCGACCCCGACCTGCTGCCGCTGGTGGCCGAGCGCGGGGCCGCGGTCTGCCTGGTGCACATGCGCGGCTCGCCGCGCACCATGCAGGCCGACCCGCGCTACGGCGACGTGGTCGGCGAGGTGCGCGACCACCTCGCCGAGCGGCTCGCCGCCGCGGTCGCCGCCGGCGTCGCCGAGGAGCGCGTGATCCTCGATCCGGGCATCGGCTTCGGCAAGACGCTCGACCACAACCTGGCCCTGCTGGCGGGCGTCGGCGAGCTGGCCGCGCTGGGGCGTCCCGATCCTGATCGGGGTCTCGCGCAAGAGCATGTTCGCCACGCTGCTGGGGCGCGAGGTGGACGAGCGCATGCCGGCGTCGATCGCGGCGGGTCTCGCGGCCGTCGCCCGGGGGGCCGCGGTGCTGCGCGTGCACGACGTGCGCGAGACGGTTGACGCCCTGCGCGTGTGGGGGGCGGTGGGGGCGGGCGCGGCGTGAGCGAGGACCGTCTCGCCGTCGCGATCCACGGGCCTCGAGGCGTTCGGGCGCCACGGGGTGCACCCGGCGGAGACCGAGCTCGGCCAGACGTTCGTGGTGGACGTGGAGCTGACGCTCGTCGCACGCCGTCGCGGCCGCGACCGACGAGCTGGCCGACACGGTCGACTACGCGGCCCTGGCCGACGCGATCGTCGCGATCGTCGAGCGGGCCGCCGTTCGCCCTGCTCGAGCGCCTGGCGGGCGCCATCGCGGACCGCGTGCTCGCCGAGCCCGGCGCCCGCGAGGTGGTCGTCACCGTGCGCAAGCCCCACGTCGCCCTGCCCCACGCGCTCACCGAGGCCGCCGTCACGCTGCGTCGCGAGCGCTGATGCGCTACTGGCTGGGGCTGGGCGCCAACATCGGCGACCGCCGGGCGGCCCTCGAGGCGGCCCTCGAATGGCTGGCCGGGGTCGGTGCGGCTCGAGGCCGTGAGCCCCGCGTACGAGACGGCCCCGCGCGAGCTGGAGGACCAGCCGGCGTTCCTGAACGCGGCGGCGCGCGTGGAGACGCCCCTGGAGCCGCCGGCCGTGCTGGCCCACGTCAAAGCGGCTCGAGCGCGACCTCGGGCGCGATCCGGCGGGAGTCCGCTTCGGGCCGCGCGCGATCGACTGCGACCTGCTGCTGTGGGCCGGCGGCGAATGGCGCGACGAGAGCCTCCAGGTGCCCCATCCGCGCCTGGCCGAGCGCCGCTTCGCGCTGCTGCCGGTGCTCGACCTCGACCCGGGCATGACCCTTCCCGACGGCCGCTCCCTGGCCGACCTGGAGGCCGCGCTCGACCCGCTCGACCAGCCGGCGACGCGCCTGGCCGAGCCGCTCGCGCGGCCGCGGGAGAGGCGGGGGACGTGAGCTATGATCGGCGGCCGACCAGGCACCAAGGAGCCGCGGCATGTCCCATACCGATGAGCTCGAGGAGTACGACGCCGAGCTCGAGCTGAGGCTGAAGCGCGAGTACGCGGACGTCTTCCCCCTGTTCCGGTTCTGCGTGCTCACGCAGGAGGCGACGTACCTCTGCAACCGGTTCGAGCGCGACTTCTTGCCCCAGGCCTCGTATCCGTTCTTCCACATCACGATGGAGGACGTCTGGGTGTGGGACAAGAACCGCCCGACGCGGATCATCCCGAAGGTCGAGATCTACACGACCCAGGACGTGACGGTCGAGATCCTGCGGGGCGTCGAGGCGGCGGAGCCGAACGAGTTGACGGCGTAGGCGGGGCACGGGCGGATGCTGCTCGCGATCGACGTCGGCAACACGCAGACGCAGGCCGGGGTGTACAGCGGCGAGGAGCTGCTCCACGAGTGGCGCATCTCGACCGTGCGCTCGGCGACCGAGGACGAGATCGCGGCCGAGCACGACCAGATCCTGCGCCTGCGCGGCGGCAGCCTGGGCGAGCTCGACGAGATGATCGTCGCGTCCGTGGTCCCCACCCTGTCCACCGCCTACCGGTCGCTGGCGCTCAAGTACCTGCGCCGGGAGGCGCTGGTCATCGGTCCGGGCGTCCGCACCGGGATGTCGCTGGCGATCGACAACCCGCGTGAGCTGGGCGCCGATCGCATCGTCAACGCCGTGGCGGCCCACCGCCGCCACGGGGGCCCGTGCATCGTGGTCGACTTCGGCACCGCGACCACCTTCGACGCGGTCTCCGCGTCGGCCGAGTACCTGGGCGGCGTCATCGCGCCGGGCATCGAGACCTCGATCGACGCGCTCACGGCCCGCGCCGCCCGCCTCGTGCGCGTGGACCTCCTGCCGCCTGCCCGCGTCATCGGGAAGTCCACCGTGGAGAGCATGCGCTCGGGCATCGTCATCGGCACGGTCGCGATGGTGGACGGCGTGGTGGAGCGCATGAAGGAGGAGCTGGGCCAGGACACATTCGTCCTCGCCACCGGCGGCCTGGCGCCGGTGGTGGTCCCCCTGTCGCTGCAGATCGACGAGCACGACCCGCTGCTCACGCTGGAGGGGCTGCGCCTGGTGCACGAGCTGAACGTCAAGCCGGTGGCGGCCGCCGGGGACGGCGCCGCATGAGGAAGCGCATGCGCGCCATCCTCGCCGAGCGGGCGGGCGAGCCCGTCGGCGCCCCCGCGGCCCCGCCGGCCGACTGGCCGGTGGCCGAGCCCTTCTCGATCGGCCCGCTGCGCCTGGAGAACCGGCTGGTGCAGCCGCCGCTCGCGGGCATCGCCAACTGGGCCTACCGCCGCCAGTCCCGGCGCCACGGGGCCGGCCTGGCGATCTCGGAGATGATCGCGAGCTTCGGCATCCGCTACGCCAACCGCAAGACGCTCGGCATGCTCGCGATCGTCCCCGACGAGCACCCCGTCGGGGTCCAGGTCTTCGGCGCCGACCGGGACGCGATGGTGGAGGCCGCGCGCGCGGTCGAGGCGGCGGGCGCGGACCTGATCGACATCAACATGGGGTGCCCGGTCCCGAAGATCTGCAAGACCGGCGCCGGCGCCGCGCTGCTCGCCGACCCCGGGGCCGCCGCCGGCATCGTCGAGGCGATGGTCCGCGCCGTCGAGGTCCCCGTCACGGTCAAGATGCGCCGCGGGCTGACGCCCCGCACCTCCGACCCGGCCGAGACGGCGCGCCGCTTCGAGGCCGCCGGCGCCGCGGCGATCTGCCTGCACCCGCGCGCCGCGGCCGAGGAGTACGAGGGGCACGCCGACCACCGCATCACGGCCGAGGTGGTCGGCGCGGTGGGGGTCCCGGTCGTCGCCAGCGGCGATGTCGCGACCCCCGAGCAGGCCCGCCGCGTGCTCGGAGGACACCGGGTGCGCCGCGGTCGCGGTGGGCCGGGCCGCCCTGGGCAACCCGTGGGTGTACGGGGACATCCTGCGCGGGGCGGCCGGGCCCCGCCCGACCCTCGACGAGGTCATCGACGAGATCGCCCTGTTCGCCGCCGACGCCGCCGGCGCCATCGGCGAGTCGCGCGCCGGTCGGATACCTGCGCAAGTTCTACCCGTGGTACCTCGCCGGGTACGACATCCGCCAGCCGGAACTGGCGCAGCTGCTCACCGCGCCCAGCGCCGGCGCCGCCCTCGCGCGGTTGCGCTCCCTGGCCGCCGCCTCCGCGGCCGCTTGATTACGAACGGCGGCGAAGCTACCTTTCGGCGCCGCCACGGGGGCCGACGATCTGCGCCCAACACGAAGGAGACCCACCCGATGGACCGCGAAGTGATCCTGACGGAAGAGGGCTACGCGAAGCTCACGGAGGAGATCGAGTACCTCACGACCACCAAGCGCCGCGAGGTGGCCGAGCGCATCAAGGAGGCGCGTGAGTTCGGCGACATCTCCGAGAACTCGGAGTACGACGACGCCAAGAACGAGCAGGCGCAGCTGTTCTACCGCATCCAGTCGCTGGAGCAGAAGCTCCGCAACGCGCGCGTGGTGGACACCGAGCACCTCTCCACCGACACCGTGTCGATCGGCGCCCACGTGACCCTCAAGGACGTCAAGAGCAAGGCCACTCGCGAGTACTCGATCGTGGGCTCCGCCGAGGCCGACCCCAAGAACCACCGCCTCTCCAACGAGAGCCCGGTCGGCAAGGCGCTGCTCGGCAAGAAGAATGAATCGATCTTTCTCGATCAGGGGGTCAGTGGGGGGTGTTTAGCCAGACCGGCATTGGACCGTCTGCGTGATCTCGCCTACGAAAGTGGCATTGACGTGTTGCTATGCCTCAGTCCAAATCGATTAGCTCCCAGCATATGCATCAGTGTTTGCTGCTGGAGGAGTTCCAGCGTTGGAGAGTAGATGTCCAAATTCATCCATCAACCCGATCTGGAAGAGGTAGCCCCAAATCGCTTGTCCATAGGGGTGCAGGGACTATTTGCCGAATATGAGCGCGCAGTCATGCGAGAGCGCATGCGGCGGGGCCGGTTGTATCGTATTCGCCAGGGGGGACGTTGTTTCCATCCGGCTCCCTTTGGGCGATCCATATATTCCGGTGAGCCAAACCAATGGGATAGATGGGAGATTGATACCCAGGAAGCTGCGATCGTACAACAGATCTTTGCTTGGTACTCGGAAGAAGGTTGGTCTTTGAAAAAGATCGCCACACAGCTCAACGAAAAGGGCGTGCCTGTACGCCGTAAGGGTGGACGCTGGGGAGCGGGACGCATCAGTGTGATCCTGGATCAGCCTGCCTATGCTGGAAAAGCATACTATAATCGCTACCGACCTCCTCCGGAAACGGTCGGGCGACGCAAGAAACAGGGCCGGGGACGCCTGGTGACACCCGATAGCGTCCTACGTCCCCGCGCAGAATGGATCGCCGTGGACACCCCTGCGATCCTCACCCAAGAAGTCTGGCAAAGAGCCCAGGAACAACGCATGCGCAACCAACGATTTTCCCAGCGCAACAATCACAAGCAGTTCTACCTGCTGCGCGGCCTACTGGTTTGTGGTGTGTGTGATGGGTTGATGATCGGCAAATCTCGCCATAAGCACCCCACACGATTATCGCTGTCAACGCGGAGGTAAACATCGTTTGCCCGATGTGCCCCAACATACCTGCCAAATGCCAGTGCTGGAGCACGCCGAATACGCAGTAT
>CAWDYN010000005.1:0-208266 GCA_963806585.1 uncultured Thermoleophilia bacterium
TCAGGCGCGAGTCTACGCCAGCCCGCGCAAAAGCCTCTAGACTCCGCCGCCATGCCTTCCGCCCGGACACGCGCCTTCGCGCTCTTGCTGCTTGCGCTGGCGAGCCTGTTCTGGGCCGGCAATTGGATTGTCGGGCGGGTGCTGCGCGACGCGTTCGATCCGGTCACCCTGAATTTTCTGCGCTGGAGCGGCGCCGTGATCGTCCTGGCGCCTTTCGCCTGGCGCGGCACCCTCGAGGCGCGGGCCGCGATCCGGCGCAGCGCCGGCGTGCTCGTGCTGCTCGCCCTCACCGGCGTGGCGCTGTTCCAGAGCCTGGTCTATCTCGGCCTGAGGACGACGACGGCGGTCAACGCCGTCCTGCTCAACTCGTCGGCGCCGCTGTTCATGCTGCTGTGCTCATGGGCGATCGAGCGCGAACGCGGCAGCCGCCGGCAGGTCGCCGGGATGCTGATCTCGCTCGCCGGGATCCTCGTCATCCTGTCGCGCGGTGAGGCCGCCAGCCTGCTGCGGCTCGACATGCACGCGGGAGACGCCTGGATCCTGCTGGCGATGCCGGTCTGGGGGTCGCTGAACTCGGTGCTGCTCAAGCGGCGGCCGCCGGAGGTCGGCGGGGTGGTATTCCTGTTCGTGATCTCGCTGATCGGGGTGCTGCTGCTTGCGCCCTTCGTCGCGCTCGAGGCGCTGCGCGCGCCGCCGCGCTGGCCC
Source organism: uncultured Thermoleophilia bacterium (assembly GCA_963806585.1). Taxonomy (GTDB): domain Bacteria; phylum Actinomycetota; class Thermoleophilia; order Miltoncostaeales; family Miltoncostaeaceae; genus Miltoncostaea. The sequence goes on from CAWDYN010000005.1 coordinate 706, forward strand.
GGAGGGGCCGCGGCCGCCGCGGTCCTGTACACGTCGCTCGCCGCCTCGGTGGGCGCGTTCATCTGCTGGAACCGCGGGGTCGCCGTGGTCGGTGCGAACAGCGCCGGCTTCACCCTCCACCTGTTGCCGGCGTTCGGCACCCTGCTGGCGATAATTCTCCTCGGACAAGTCGTTCCACGCCTTCCACGCGGCGGGAATCGCCACCATCCTGCTCGGCGTGGTGGTGGCGACCCGCGCCCCGCGCACGGCGTGAATCGGGCGATAATAGGGCCATGAGCACAGAGCAACCGGATAACGAACAGCCCAAGCCCGAGCAAGCCAAGCCCGAGCAAGCCAAGCCCGAGCAAGCGAAGCCCGAGCAAGCGAAGCCCGAGCAACCATCTCATCACGGGCGGCCCCGTGGTGTGGGCGCCCGCCGTTGACGGCGCGGTGCTGGTGAGCCTGCGCGGCGGCGACTTCGAGCTCGAGGTGGGCCAGGACCTCTCGATCGGCTACCAGGATCACGACGCCGACGGGGTGACCCTCTACCTCGAGGAGAGCGTTACCTTCCGCGCGATCAGCCCGGAAGCCGCCATCGGCCTGGCCTACGCCGACGCGAAGAAGGCCGCGCGCGGGCGGCGGCGCTAGGGGCCGGAGAGGCCGCGCCTAGGAGGGCTTGGCGGTGCGGACCGCGGTCACCGCGCTGAGGCCCGCGTAGCCCCTGGCCCGGATCTTGATCCTGCCCTCGGCCCGCATCCGGCCCTTCGAGGACCTCACCTTGAGCACGTAGAGCACCGGCACGACGCGGGACGTGCCGGTCAGCGGGCGCCGGGCGGTCACGCGCAGGATGCGCTTGGACCGGTTCCAGCGGCCCTTGACCGGGGGGCGCCCGGGGAACACCAGCACCGGCCGGCCGGCCGAGGCCGCGATGCGCACCGGAACGGGGGCGTTGCTGCGGGCGAGGCCCTCGTCGAGGTCGCGCCACGCCCACGTGCCCGCGATCGTCGAGACGGGCGCGCGCGCGGTCTCGACGATCGGAGCCGCGGTCGCGACACCGGTGCCGCCGCCCCCCAGCGCCACGCCCAACGAGAGCGCGGCGACGAGCCCCGCCGCCGCGGTGTCCCGGCGCCGGCCTATCGCTCGTCGGCTCCGGCGTCGGAGGCGGTGCTGCGCGGCTCGCCGTCGATGTCGGTGACGGCGGCCTCGGTGGCGGCCCCCCGGCCCAGAGCCGGCGAGGAGGCGGTCAGGTGCAGGTCCAGGGCGCCCGGGTTGACAAAGCCCGGGTTGGCGGTGCCCGACAGGGCGGTGTCCGAGGAGTGGCACTTGGCCGCCGCGCCGGCGCCCGAGCGGTACCAGACGTTGGAGCGGTAGGTGACCCCGGCGATGCACTCATAGGAGGCCATCGGGGCCAGGTTGGCCACCAGGCGCACGTTGTTGGCGCCCACCGAGTCGCCCGGGAAGGGCATCACCAGGATGCCCTGGGTGGCCGAGTTGTTGCGGATCAGCAGGTTGGCGACCGCGTAGGCCTGAACCGCGTAGAAGCCGTTGACGGTGGACGAGAAGAAGTTGTTCTCGATGGTCACGTCGCGGGTGCGCGGGGCGTCGCCGTAGTGGGTGATGTGCATGTTGCCGGTGGCGTGGCAGTTGATGAAGCGGCTGTTGCGGACCGTGATCCGCTCGCCCGAGCCGATCTGCAGGCACTCGGTGTGGACCGAGCTGTTGGAGGCGCTCCAGTCGTGGAAGGTGACCCCGTCCACCAGGATGTCGCGCGGCGGGGTGGTGGTGCTCGACTGGATCTGGGGGTGGTAGTCCTGGCCCGGGCCGACCCGGCCGCCGATCACCGAGACCTGCTGGGAGGAGTTGATGAACAGGTGCTTGGTGTCCAGGTTGCGCATCAGCACGTCGCTCGCGCCGGCCTCGGTCTGCCAGCCGTTGGCCAGGACCATGTCGCGCAGCTCCAGGTGGCGGGCCGACACCCGCAGCTCGTCGGCCACCGTCACCGCCGCCCCGGGCGCCGGCGCCATCACCACCCGGCCCAGGGCGCCGGCCTTGGAGGGGTCGTCGCTGATGGTGCCCCCCGGGTAGCTGCCGGCCGCCAGCTGGACCACCGCGCCCGGACCGGCGGCGTGGTAGCCGCGCTCGAGCGAGCGGCACGGCGCCCCCGCCGAGCAGCCGGCCCCGTCATCGCCCGAGGGCGACAGGAAGACCGAGGGCGGAGGGCACGCGGAGGTGGCGGCGAGCAGGGTGGCGCGCTGCGAGCGCGCCCCGCCCGAGGCGACCGAGTTCGACCAGGACGCGGTAGGTGACCCCGCAGCTGAGGGCGCCGAACGTGTAGGTGCTGTCCGGCACCTCGGCGAGCTTCTGACCGTTGAGGTAGACGCCGTACGCGACGGCACCGGGCGACGGGTCCCAGACGAAGCCGAGGCCGTTCTGCGTCGCCAGCCCCAGCCTCAGCGCGTTCGGCGCGGACGCGGAGGTGGGGACGGGGGCGGCCGCGGGCGGCGCGGCGGGGGCGGCGCCGGCGCCGGGGCTCGCGGGTGCGCCGCGCCGCGCGCGCCGGACCTTGATCGTGCGCGTGACCGAGCGGCGCGAGCCGTTCGTGGCGATCGCGGTGACCGTGAGGGTGTGCGCCCCGACCTTGAGGGAGGACGTCGCGAGCGTGCCCTTGTCGCCGTTCATCACGAAGGGCTTCTTGCGATCGGTCCACTTCAGCTTGCCGTCCACGCGGAACTCGACCCGGCTGATCCGGGGCTTCGCGGACACGGTCGCGCGGACCCTGATCTTCCCCGACACGGTCGCTCCGGCCCTCGGCGAGGCGAAGGCGACCCTGGGCCGCGCGGAGCCGGCGGCCTGGGCGCTCGAGACCGGGCTCGCGTCGCCGGAGCCGGAGGCCCCGATGGCGGCGACGAGGGCGATCGCGCCGACCGCGACCAGGCCTCCGATGGAGAGACGCACGGCGGGAGGTAGCATGTTTTCCTAGGTTTCCGTGGGCACCGCGGCGACACGCTACCCCGATCGCCCCCCTCCCGTTAACCGGTTAGATGTAAGCCATCCGTTTGGTCAGCGGTCGCGCCGGGACCCCGGGCTAGCATCGCCTCCATGTGCGGAATCTGCGGAGTCGTCCAGCTCTCCGGGGCTCCCCGGGAGGTCGTCCCGGGACACGTCCTCGACCGCATGACCGACGCGATGACGCACCGCGGTCCCAGCGACCGGGGCACGATCCTCGAGCCCGGGATCGCCATCGGCGTGCGGCGTCTGAGCATCGTCGACGTGGAGGGCGGCCACCAGCCGTTCGCCAACGAGGACGGCTCGATCTGGGCCGCCCAGAACGGTGAGCTCTTCAACCACGAGAGCGTGCGCACCGAGCTTCGCGACCGTGGCCATCGCTTCGCCAGCCGTTGCGATACCGAGATCCTTCCGCACCTCTACGAGAGCTTCGGGACCGAGTTCCCCGACAAGCTGCGCGGCATGTTCGGCATCGTCCTCTGGGACCGGGCCCGTCGCCGAACGGTCCTCGTGCGCGACCGCCTGGGGATCAAGCCCCTCTACTACGCCGTGGCCGGCGATCTCCTCGTCTTCGCGTCCGAGCTCAAGAGCCTCCTCGCCTCCGGCCTGGTCGGAGACGAGCTCGATCACGAGGCCATCGACGCCTACCTCACCTTCGGGTTCTTCCCCGCGCCCGCCACGCCGCTGCGACAGGTGCGCAAGCTGGAGCCCGGGCACCGGCTCGTCGCGGACCCGGAGGGCCACCGCATCGAGCGCTACTGGGCCTACCCGGCCCCGTCGCCGGATCCCGTTCCGCGGGACCCCCGCGAGATGACCGAGGCGCTCTTCGACGAGCTCGACGAGGCCGTCCGCCTGCGCCTGATGGCGGACGTCCCGCTGGGCGCGATGCTCAGCGGCGGCCTCGACTCGAGCCTGATCGTGGCGATGATGGCCCGTCACTCGCGCGAGCCGGTGTCGACGTTCGCGGTGGGCTTCCGCGGCGATGGCGCCGTCAACGAGCTCGCCGACGCCCGTCGCGTGGCGAGCTGGGTCGGCGCCCGTCACCACGAGATCGAGATCGGGCTCGACGAGGCGCCGGTGGACCTGGCGGAGCTGACCTGGCACATGGACGAGCCGATCGCCGACCTGTCGGCCCTCGGGTTCATCGCCCTGTGCGAGCTCGCGGCGCAGCACGTGACCGTGGCGCTCTCGGGCCAGGGGGCGGACGAGCTGCTCGGCGGCTATCGCAAGCACCGCGCCGCGGCCATCGCCGACGCCTGGGCGATGCTGCCCCGCCCGCTCGGGGCCCTGGGTACCGGTGCGCTCTCCCGCGGGCCCGAGCAGATGAGGCGTCTGGGGAGGACCCTCGCGAGTGGCGATCCCATCGCGCGCCATCTCGCGATGAACGGGAACATGGACCCGGCGACGCGCGCGCGCATCGTCCGCGGTCCGCTGGGCGAGCTCGACGGCGGGGCGCCGGGACGCGTGCTGGAGCGCACCCTCGGCGGCCTGCGGGCGCCCGCGCTCCCGACGACGCTCTACCTGGACGCCAAGCTGGGCCTGGTGGACGACATGCTCCACTACTTCGACCGGGCGTCCATGGCCCACTCGCTCGAGGTGAGGGTCCCCTTCCTGGACCATCACGTCGTCGAGTTCTGCGCCCGCGTGCCGCCGTCCCTCAAGGTTCGCCACGCGTCGGTCACGAAGTACCTGCTCAAGCGGGCCGCCCGCGGCCACGTTCCCGACGAGATCATCGACAAGCCCAAGATCGGCTTCTTCAACCAGGCCGTCTCCGGCTGGTTCCGCGCCCAGTCGTCCGGCGCCGTCGCGGACTACCTGCTCGACGACGGGGCCCGCTACGCCGATCTCCTGGACCGGAACGAGGTCGCGGGGCTGGTCTCCGACCACGCCGCCGGACGCGATCCCGGCGCGGCGCCGACCCTGCTGGCGATCCTGATGCTCGAGGTCTGGCTCAAGACCTATCTTCCCCGGGCCCGCGGCGCGGCGTCTCCGGGCCCCGCCCTGGTCCGGTCCTGACATGGGCGCGGTCGTCGTCGTGACCCCCGCGCGCGACGAGGTGGGGAACCTTCCGCGCCTCGCCGACTCGCTCGTGCGCCAGACGCTCGGCTTCGACCGCTGGGTCGTCGTGGACAACGGCTCCGTGGACGGAACCCAGGAGCTCGTGCGCGGCCTCTCCGCGCGCGACCCCCGCATCGAGCTGATGGTCATCCCGGCCGCGCCGGCGATCGCGCGCGGCGCTCCGAGCGCGCGGGCGCTCAACGCGGGAATCGCGACGATCTCGCCGGCCGCCGCCCCCGATCTGGTGATGAACGTCGATGCGGACGTCTGGCTGCCGCCGGACTACATCTCGCGCCTCGCGGGGGCGTTCGCGGACGATCCCCAGCTCGGCATCGCGGGGGGCAGCTGCTACGAGATGAGCGACGGCCGCTGGCGCCAGCGGCACGTGACGGGGGACACGGTCTGGGGGGCCGCACGGGCGTTCCGCTGGAGCTGCCTTCGCGACGTCGGTCCCGTCGAGGAGCGCATGAGCTGGGACAGCCTGTCGCAGCTGAGGGCGAACGCCCTCGGGTGGAGCACGCGCACGCTTCTCGACCTTCCCTTCCGGCACCACCGCGCCGAGGGCGGCCGGGACGGGGGGCGGGGGAGGGCCCACATCAACGAGGGCCAGTCGGCCTATTACATGTGGTACCGGCCCTGGTACCTCGGCCTCCGGTCGGCGCTGCACGTGGCCCGCGGGGACCTGAGCGCCCCCGCGATGCTGGTCGGCTACGGCCGCTCGGCGATCCGTCACGAGGGCCGCTCCCCGGACCCGCTGATCCGCGAGTTCGTCCGCAGGAACCAGAGCCCGCTCCGCCTGCCCCGGCGCGCCGCCGAGGCCCTTCGGCGGTCGCGCTCGGCGGTCGCGGCGGGTCCCGCACCCCGACCTTAGGGCGGTTGACCCCCCGGCGGTCCAGGGCGTTCCCGCCCAGGCGGGCGTTGTCGCGCATCACTCAAAGGGGCCACCATGGCCGCGTGATGGGGACGACTATCGGTGAAATTCACAACAAATCCGCCTGGGCCGCCACGCGCGGGCCCGTCGGGTCGGCCGACGTGCTGCTCGTCTGCTCGAGCGGCGGTCATCTGCTGCAGCTGGCCGCCCTGCGTCCGGCGTGGGAGGACTTCTCGCGCGCCTGGGTGACCTTCGACAAGAGCGACGCCCGCTCGTTGCTGCGCGGCGAGCGGGTCGTCTTCGCCTTCGGGCCCACCAACCGCAGCATCCCCAACCTCCTTCGCAACCTGTGGCTCGCGGTGTCGGTGATCCGGCGCGCCCGCCCGCGCGTGATCCTCACCACCGGCGCCGGCGTCGCCGTGCCGTTCGCGTGGGTGGGGCGGCTCGGCGGCGCGCGCGTGGTCTACGTCGAGAGCTTCACGCGCATCGACGGGCCATCCCTGTCCTGCCGGATGATCGCGCCCGTCGCCGACCGGCTCTACGTCCAGTGGCCGGACCTGCTCGGCAGGCTGCGCCGCTCGCGCCACGTCGGCAACGTCTTCGGGCACCGATGATCTTCGTCACCGTCGGAACCAACGAGGCCCGTTTCGAGCGGCTCGTGGAGGCCGCGGGGCGCATCCCGCCCGGCGAGGAGCTGGTCATCCAGACCGGCCACTGCCTCACCGCGCCGGCGCGCGCCCGCTGCGTCGACTTCCTCCCCTTCGAGGGCATGGCCGACCACGCGCGGCGGGCCCGGGTCGTGGTGTCCCACGCCGGGGTCGGCTCGATCATGCTCGCGCTGATGGCGGGCCGCCGGCCCGTGGTCGTGCCGCGCCGCGCCGATCTCGGCGAGGCGGTCGACGACCACCAGCTCCCGCTGGCGCGCCGGATGGACGCCGCGGGTCTCGTGCGGCTGGTCGAGGACCCGGCGGACCTGCCGGCGGCGGTCGCCGAGGGCGGCTCACGGGAGGCGATGCGCCTCGGAGAGGGAACCGCGCTTGCCCGGGAGCTGCACGCCTACCTCAGTGCGCACGTCACCACCGCTGCGGCGGGGGACCGTCATGGGCTCTGACGCCGCTCGCCGCCCGGGTGTGGTGCCGGGGCGGCCCCGGGAGCGCCGCTCCGACGAGGCCCAGGGCGGACGCCGCCACTCCGACGTCGTCTGGGCGACCCTCCTCGCGGGCCTGCCGCACGAGCTGCGCCGCAGCCTCGGGGTGATCTCGCTCCTCACCGACGGCCTCGCCGCCGATCCCGACGCCGGGCAGCAGATCGCGCTCGAGGTGCGCCGCATCGACCGCCTCATCGACGCGATGATCGAGGTCTCCCGCGTCACGGCCACCGGCGAGGACCTCGCGGTGGAGCCGCTCGCGCCGTCCCGCGTGATCTCGGGCGCGGTCGTGGCCTTCGCCCGCGATCCCGACCGCTGCGAGGTCTCGGTCGAGCGCGACCAGGATCTGCCGCCGGTTCGCGGCAACGCGGTGCTCGCCGAGATGATCCTGGTCAACCTCCTGTCGAACGCGTCCCGCTATGGCGACCCGCCCGTCGTGCTCGGCGCCCGGCGGGCGGGGACCGTGGTCGAGTTCGCCGTCCACGACGCCGGGAGCGGCTTCACCGTCCGGCGCCCGGGCCTGCCCGTGGCGTCGGCCTCGGACGGCGTCGCGGGCGCCATGGGGGTCGGGCTCGCGATCAGCCGGCTCTTCGCGTCGGCGATGGGCGGCTGGCTCGACGTGGAGTCGAGCGCGTCGGGGTCGCGGGTGAGCCTCTGCCTGCCGGTGGCCCGGGCGCGATGAGCGACCGCGCCCTGATCCTCGTCGTCAACGACGACCGGGCCATCGTCCGGGCGCTGCGCAGCGTGCTCGACGTCGCCGGCTACTCCACGAACGCGGCCGGGACCGGCGCGGGGGCCCTCGAGGCCGCGGCGCTGCGGCCCCCCGACCTGATCCTGCTCGACATGATCCTGCCCGACATCGACGGGGTGGCCGTATGCGGCCGCCTCCGCGAGTGGACGGAGCGGCCGATCATGATGCTCTCGGCGCTCGACGGGGACGCCCTCAAGATCGCCGCGCTGGACGCGGGGGCGGACGACTACCTGCGCAAGCCCTTCTCCACCGGCGAGCTCCTCGCCCGCGTGCGCGCCATCATGCGGCGCTCGGCCCGCGTGGACGAGGGCGGCCCGGTCGTCGCCTTCGGCGACGTGGAGGTGGACCTGGCGGCGCGCTCCGTGCGGCGAGGGGGCGAGCTGATCCACCTCACCCCGCGCGAGTACGCGCTGCTGGCCGAGCTCACGCGGCACGCGGGGCGCCTCGTCACCCACGCCGCGCTCCTCGAGGCCGTCTGGGGCCCGCGGGCCACCCGGGAGACCCAGTACCTGCGCGTGTACATCGCGGGGCTGCGCCGCAAGCTCGAGCTCGATCCCTCGTCGCCGCGGCACCTGCGCACGGAGCCGGGGATCGGCTATCGGCTCGAGGTCGACGCGCTCACGACGGCGGCGTAGTCGTCCCGCGGCCCGGATCGCCTGCTCACAGGCCTGTCACTTACGGCCTCCTTACGGCCGGGCGCGCGATCTTGAGGCCTTCTTTACGGGCCTCGGTCATACAGTCGGGCCTCGCTCCGCGTCGGATGGTTCTGGCGAAACACGACGGAGTCAACGGGGCGGACGAGACGACAGTGCAGACGGGCTCCCGGCGGCGCCGAAGGGGGGAGGGCCAACCCCCCGTTCGGTGGGCCAGAGGGCCCTACTTGTGGCAATGACCAGGTTCTTACCCCTCGCCTACGGTTCTCACGCATCGTCCCTCGTCGGAAAGAAACCTCGCTGATGAGCGTGGCCACACCACAGGCACCCGCATCGCTCAGATCCCTCGATCGAGTGAAGCCGACGCGCGGCCGCAGCACCCTGCTCGCGGCCGGCGACCTGCTGGCCCTCGGAGTCGCCTACCTGGTGATGCGCGCCCTCACCGAGCAGATCGCCCCCGGCACCACGCGGGTTCCGGTGGCCGTGGCGATCGCGCTGGCGGTCGTCGCCGTGCCGGTCTGGGTGGGGCTGTTCGCCGCCTACGGCCTCTACGACACCGACCGCCGCCGGATCGCGGTGACCAGCTTCGACGAGGCGACCCGCATCTTCCACGCCCTGCTCGTGGGGTCGATCGGCTTCCTCATGATCGACCAGCTGCTGCGGCGGGTGACCGACTGGCGCGTCTCGAGCGCCGTGCAGGCCGCCCTGTTCGTGCTGCTCGCGCTGGCCGCCGTCATCGTCGCCCGCGGCGCGCTGCGCAGCTGGGTCTTCACCCGGGTCTTCCGGCGCGAGCGGGCCGTGGTCGTGGGGGCGGGCGCCGACGCGGCGCTCTTCCAGAACACCATCCGGGCCCACCCCGAGTTCGGCGTGGACATCGTGGCGGTCCTGGAGGACACGCGCTCGCCGCTCGAGCTCGAGGAGGCCGTCTCCGACCTCGCCGCCGATCGGGTGGTGCTGACCTCGTCGAGCACCTCCCACGAGGAGATGCTCGAGATGGCGCGCAGCGTGCGCAAGCCCTTCCTGCAGGTCTCCATCATCCCTCGGTACCACGAGCTGTTCACGGCCAACGCCACTCTCGAGGACGTCGCCGGGGTGCCGGTCGTGACGCTGCCGGGCACGCGCCTGCGCCGCAGCTCCTGGCTGGTGAAGCGCGCCTTCGACATCGTGGTGTCGGCGATCGCGCTAATCCTGCTGTCGCCGGCCCTGCTGGCGGTCGCCGTCGCCGTGCGCCTGGGCAGCCCAGGCCCCGCGATCTACCGCCAGGCGCGGCGCGGTCGCGGCGGGTCCACGTTCATGATCAACAAGTTCCGCACCATGTACGTCAACGCCGAGAGCCGGCGCGACGAGCTGCTGCACCTCAACCAGGTCGACGGCCCCCTCTTCAAGATCAAGGGCGACGACCCGCGGGTCACCCGGGTGGGCGGCTTCCTGCGCCGCTGGAGCATCGACGAGCTGCCGCAGCTGTGGAACGTGCTGCGCGGCGACATGAGCCTCGTCGGCCCGCGCCCCTTCGTGGTGCACGAGGCCGACCAGATCACCGGCTGGGGCCTGCGCCGGCTGGACACGACGCCGGGCATCACCGGCCCCTGGCAGGTGCTCGGCCGCAACGACGTCGGCTTCGAGGAGATGGTCAAGCTCGACTACCTCTACGCCACCAACTGGTCCCTGTGGTGGGACGTCCGGATCCTCTACCAAACGGTCCTCGTCGTCCTGAAGCGCAAGGGGGCCTACTGATGACCACCACCGCCGTCCGCGTGGACGAGAGCCGGCTGCCCCCGGCCGCGCCCGCCAACCTCTTCGTCATCCCGGCGTTCAACGAGGCCGACAACGTGCCGCGCCTGCTCGCCGACCTCGAGACCCGCCCCGAGCTGTTCCCGGCCGGCAGCCGCCTGATCCTGGTGGACGACGGTTCGAGCGACGACACGGTCGCCGTGGCCCGCGCCTACCGGGGGGCCCTGCCCCTGGAGGTGCTCGCGCTCGGCGTCAACCAGGGCCCCGGAGGCGCGTTCCGCGCCGGCTTCGCCCGCGCCCTGGAGGGCCACCCCGAGGGCGCCCTCGTCGTGACCCTGGAGGCGGACACCACCAGCGACCTCGCGGCCCTGTCGGAGATGCTCCGCCGGGCCAACGACGGCGCCGACCTGGTGCTGGCGTCGGTGCACAACGGCGGCCGGATGCTCAACGTCAGCGCCCCGCGGCGCATCCTGAGCCGGGGCGCCGGCATGGTCGTGCGCCGGGCCCTGGATCTCGACGCGATGACCGTCTCGTCGTTCTTCCGCGTCTACCGCGCCTCGATCCTGGCGCGCGGGCGGGAGGCGTTCGGCGACGACCTCATCACCGAGCGCGGCTTCGCGTGCAAGGCCGAGCTCCTGGCCAAGCTGGTCGCCGTCGGCGCCCGGGTCGAGGAGGTCACGATCGACCTCGACGCGTCGCTGCGCGTCGGCCAGAGCAAGATGCGCCTGCTGCCGACCCTGGCCGGCTACATGCGGCTCGTCGCCGCGCGCCGGCGGATCGCGAGGGCGGCCCGATGAGCGCGCCGAGCGTCGGCATCGTGGGCGGAGGGATCCTCGGCCTCACCGCGGCCTACCGGCTCGCGCGCCGCGGCGTGCGCGTGGCCGTGTACGAGGCGGCGCCGGACCTCGGCGGCCTCGTCGGCACCTTCGACCTCGACGGGTACCAGGTCGACCGCTTCTACCACGTGGTCCTGCCGACCGACGACCGGGTGATCGGCCTGGCCGAGGAGGTCGGCGTCGCCTCGCAGCTGCGCCTGCGCCCGGTCGGGGCGGGCTTCTACGACGAGGGCCGGCTGTTCTCGATGACGACCCCGCGCGAGTTCCTCACCTTCCCCCTGCTGCGGATGCGCGACCGGCTGCGGCTCGCGGCGTTCGTCGCCTGGTGCCAGCGCCGCGGCAGCCTGTCCGAGCTGGACGGCGTGCCACTGCTGCCCTGGCTCGAGGACCGCTGCGGGCGGCGGGCGGCGGAGCGCCTGTGGCGCCCGCTGCTGGACTCGAAGTTCGACGGCCGCTTCCACGACCTGCCCGCCAGCTACATCTGGGCCCGCACGCGCCGCATGTCGGCCACCCGCGAGCGCGGCCGGGAGATCATGGGCTGGCTGCCGGGCGGATACACCACCCTCATCGAGGGGCTGCGCGCCCGCATCGAGCAGTTCGGCGGAGAGGTCCACGCCGGCACCCGCGTGGAGCGGATCACCGGCGACGCCCGCGACGGGGCCACCGGCCTGGTCGTGGACGGCACCCACCGCGCCTTCGACGCGGTCGCCTGCACCCTGCTGCCCCCGCAGGCCCGGGCCCTGCTCGATCCCGAGCTGAGGGCGGCCGCCCCGGAGGACCACTGCCGCTACCTCGGTGTGGTGTGCGTGGTGCTGCGGGTGGACGCGCCGGTGAGCCCCTACTACATCCTCAACGTGACCGACCGGAGCGTCCCGCTCACCACGGTGGTCGAGACCACCCACGTGGTGGACCCGGCGCACGTGGGCGGCACCCTCATCTACGTCGCGCGCTACGTGAGCCCCGACAACCCGGACCTGACGCGCGACGCCGACGAGCTGGCCGACTCCTACGTCGCCCACGCCTCCACCATGCTTCCCGAGCTGCGCCGCCGGCGGGTCCTGGCCCGCTCCGTGCAGCGGGCCCGGACGGTCGAGCCGATCCACGTCCTGGGCGGCGCGGCCAACCTCCCCGAGATGTTCCCGGCGCCGGGCCTCGCCCTGGCGTCCTCGGTCCACGTGTACCCCGAGGTCGTCAACGGCCAGGCCGTGATCGGCGTGGCCGACCGCCTCGCCGAGGGCCTCGCGGCCCGCGTCCGCGCGGTCGAGGCGGTGGCCGCATGAGCACCGTCCACGGCGCCGCCTCCGCCCGTCGCGCAACCGTGCGCGTCGCCCTCACCGACCGGACCGTCCTCATCGGCCTCGGCGCGCTCGTCGTGCTCCTGGCGGCGCTCACCTGGCAGGCGTGGGGCGACCTCGGCAGCGACACCGGCTACGACATCATCGCCTCGCAGAGGCTCGCCGACGGGGAGATCCCCTACCGCGACTTCCCGTACTTCTACGGCCCGCTCGCGCCGGCCGTGGGCGCGCTGGTGGTCCTCGTCGGCGGCTCGGGGCTGGCGCCCTTCATCGCCCTCGGCATGCTGCTCGCCACCGCGATCGTCTTCACGACGTACGCCCTGGCCCGCGTGGTCTGCGGCCCGCTCGCCGCCGGCCTGGCCGCGGCGATCACCGCCACCGTGGCGTTCGCGCCCACCAACTTCAGCTTCGTGCTGCCGCACACCCACTCCGCGACCCTCGGCCTCCTGGGCGCCCTCGTGTTCCTGCTCGGCGTGTCGCGCTTCGCCGCCTCCGGCGCGCGCGGCTGGCTGTGGGGGGCGGGCGTGGCCGCCGCGGTCGTCACCCTGGCCCGGCCCGAGTTCGCCCTGGCGGTGTGGATCGCCGGGGCCCTGTGGCTCGCTCTGCGCCTGCGGGCCCGCACGGTCGGGCGCCGGGACGTGATCGCCCTCCTGGCCCCGGCGGCCGGCATTCCGCTGGTCGTGTACGGCGCCCTGATGGCGGCGACGTCGCCGTACGCCCTGCTGTTCGAGAACCTCTACCCGGTCAACCAGATCAACGCGGGCGCGGGCGAGGTCATCAACATCGCGGCGCCGATGACGGCGGGCAGCGTGGCCGAGCTCCTCGGCCGCCTGGCCCTGTACGCGCTCGGCGCCGCCGCCCTGCTGGTCGTGGCCGCGGCGATCGAGCGCGGAGGGCGCGCACGCACGGCGGCCCTCGCCCTGCTGGCGGTCGCCGCCGCCGGAGCGCTCGCCGCCCTGGCGGTCCGCCCCGAGCTGGTGCGCCACGCGCTCCAGTTCGCCTACGGCTGGATCCCGGCCGGCGCCGTCCTCGCGGTCGGGGTGCTCCTGTGGCGCCGACGCCGCTCCGGGCGCGCGGGGGAGTGGAGCCCGGCCGCGCAGGCCGAGCTGCTGCTCGCGACCCTGCTGCTCGTGATCGCGGCGCGCACCTATGCGGCGTTCTTCGCGAACGCGACCGTGCCCCAGCAGGCGGCGTACGCGATCCCGTTCGCCGCCGTCTTCCTCGCATGGCTCCACGACAGGGAGCTCGGCGTCTCGCCGTCCGCGCGCCGCATCGGCGCCGGCTGGCTGGCCTTCCTCGCGCTGGCCGGCGCGGTCCTGGTGGCGTCGGACGCCGCCGACCGCTCGGTGCGCGTGACCGGCCCGGGCGGAACCCTGTCCGAGCGTCCGGGGCCGGCCGCGTCGTACCAGGCGGCCCTGGACACCATCCTTCGCGAGACGGCCCCGGGCGACCCGGTGCTGCTCGCCCCCCAGCTCACCTCGCTCTACACGCTCTCCGGCAGGACGGACCCCCTCCCGCAGATCTCGCTTCTGCCGGGTTCCCTGCCGGACGCCCAGGCCGAGCGCGAGGCGATCCGCCGGCTCGACGAGTCCGGCGTCGACCTCGTCGTGGTCAACACCCGCGACCTGACCGAGTACGGGCAGGGCGCGTTCGGAGACACCTACTACCGCACGATCCAGGACTGGCTCGGCCGCGACTTCAGTCGCGTCGCGTCATTCGGAAACGATGGCGAGACCACGGTCGCGCTGGATGTCTGGCAAAGGAGAACCTCATGAACAAGGTCGGAGTGACCGGCGCGGCGGGCTTCATCGGATCCCATCTGTGCGACCGCCTCATGGCGGAGGGCGTCGAGGTCGTCGCGGTCGATGACCTGTCCATGGGGACCCTCGAGAACCTCGAGGCGTGCCTGGCCAACCCGCGCTTCCGCTTCGTGCAGATGGACTGCACCCACCGGCGCGAGCTGCGGGCGGCCTTCGCCGGCTGCGACACGATCGTGCACCTCGCGGCCCAGAAGATCCCCCGCTACGGCGGGGCCCTGATGACCCTCGAGTCCAACGTGGCCGGGGTCAACGCGGCGGCCGAGGTCGCCCTCTCGATGGACGCCGTCCTCATCATGGCCTCCACCAGCGACGTGTACGGCAACGCCCCGCTGCCCTTCCGCGAGGACGGGCCGCTGATGCTCGGCGCGCCGACCAGCCGCCGCTGGGCCTACGCCGTCTCGAAGCTCTACGACGAGCACATGCTGATGGCGATGGGCGAGGAGCACGGCCTGCAGCACACGATCCTCCGCTTCTTCGGCTCGTACGGCCCGCGCAACCACCCCAGCTGGTGGGGCGGTCCGCAGTCGGCGTTCATCGAGCGCCTGCTCGACGGCGAGCTCATCGACATCCACGGCGACGGCCAGCAGACGCGCACCTTCACGTTCGTGGCCGACACCGTGGACGGCATCTACCGCGCGATGATCACCCCCGCCGCGCGCGGCGAGATCATCAACCTCGGCGGCACGACCCCCTGCACGATCCTGGAGCTGGCGGAGTCGGTCCACGGGGCCCTCGGCATCGCGCCTCCGCTGCGCGCCAGCTTCATGCCCTACGAGGCCCTGCCCGGCAAGTACGAGGACGTCCGGCACCGCGTGCCCGACGTCACCAAGGCCCGCGAGCTCCTCGGCTTCGAGGCCTCCGTCCCGCTCGAGGACGGCCTGCGCATGACCGTCGAGTGGCACCGCGCGCGTCGCGCGGCGCTTCCCCAGGAGGCAATGGCGTGACCCGCAAGCTCGTTCCCCTGGCGCTGATCCTGGCGCTCCTCGCTGCGTTCGGGATGCAGTCGGCCATGGCCGCGCCGGCCGGTGCCCCCACCGGGGTGACCGGCATCGCGCTCGGCGGGTCGGCCCAGATCGCGTGGCAGCCCGTCTCGGGCGCCGACAACTACGTCGTGCTGCGCGGCACCTCGGCGTCGAACATCACCACCACCGTCACTCCCGCGGGCGGTACCACGGGAACGAGCTTCACGAACACCGGCCTCTCCAACAGCACCACCTACTACTACGTCGTCCGCGCCGTGGGCGCGGGCGTCACGAGCCCCGACTCGACCATCGCGCAGGTCGCGCCCCGCTCCTCCACCTGCTCCGGCGCCAACGGGATCGTCACCGAGAACTGCTTCCCCGGCACGACCGGCTGGAAGGTGACCAACGTCGACGACGCCATCGACGGCATCGAGGGCTACGCCACGGCGAGCAGCATCAACGCCGGCGAGTCCGTCGGCATCAAGGTCAACTCGGCCGCCGGCGCCTCCTACCGCATGGAGATCTACCGCACCGGCTCGTACGACGGCGACCAGGGCCGGCTCATCTCCACCATCCCGAACCTGACCGCCGTCTCCCAGCCCGACTGCGAGACCCAGAGCAACACCGGCCTTCTCGACTGCGCCAACTGGTCAACCTCGGCCACGCTGACCACCACGTCCTCGTGGAAGACGGGCGTCTATCTGATCCGGCTGGTCCGCTCCAACGGCACCGACTACCACGTCCTGCTCACGGTCCGCAACGACTCGGCGAGCGCCGACGTCCTCTACGTGGTGCCGGACACCACCTACCAGGCCTACAACAACTACGGCGACAAGTCGCTCTACACCTGGAGCTCCCGCGGGGCCAACACCCTGGCGGGCGCGCCGCGCGCCGTGAAGGTCTCGTTCGACCGTCCCTACAACGAGGTCCGGACCCAGGAGCACGACTGGTACGTCCAGAGCGACCTGCGCATGGTCAGCTGGCTCGAGTCGCAGGGGTACAACGTGGGCTTCATCGCGGCCACCGACCTGGACCGCGATCCATCGCTGCTCAACGGTCACGCCGCGGTCATCCTCGGCGGGCACGACGAGTACTACTCGAGCGTCATGCGCAGCGCCCTCACGTCGGCGCGCAACGCCGGCACCTCGCTCTTCTTCAGCGGCGCCAACTCGGTCTACTGGCAGATCCGCTTCGAGGCGAGCCCGGTCTCCAGCGCGTCGCGCCGCGTCCAGGTCGCGTACAAGACCATCGAGTCCGGTCCCAGCGACCCCCAGGGTCCCACGAGCACGTGGCGCGACCCCAACGGCGCCAACCAGCCCGAGAACGGCCTCGTGGGGATCATGTATCTCGGCGACTCCGACTTCACCTCGTTCCCCCTGCGCGTGAGCGCCACCGAGGGGCAGGACCCGATCTGGCGCCACACCGACCTGGCGGACCTCGCGCCCGGCACCTCCCAGGACGTGGGCAACGGCATCGTCGGCTGGGAGTGGGACGGGCGCGTGGACAACGGCAGCCAGCCGGCGGGCCTCACCGTCCTGGCCTCGACCCCGGTCACCGGCAATCTGTCCCAGGGCAACGGCGCGAGCGTCTCTCCGGGCTCCACCGTGGTCAACGTCACCAGGTACACGGCCGCCAGCGGCGCGGAGGTGTTCGCGACCGGCACCAACTACTGGAACCGCGGCCTGGACCGCAACGGCTACGGAGACGGGGCGCCCAACCTCAACATCCAGCAGGCGACCACCAACGTCCTGTCGGACATGGGCGTCCAGCCGGCCTCTCCGGACGCGGGCATCGTCGTCGACGCCGACTCCCCGCCGCGCGTGCTCCTGACCGGGCCCGCCAACGGGGCCACGGGCGTGGCGGTCGACACCTCGCCCGTCGCGGCCTTCTCCCGCGACATGAACCCGTCGACCATCAACTCGACGACCGTGAGCCTGCGCACCCAGGCGGGCGCGGCCGTCGCGGCCACCGTCACCTACAACACCGCCACGCGCCGGGTCACCATCGACCCGACCGCCAACCTGGCGCTCCAGACGACGTACATCGCGCGGGTCACCACCGGCGCCAAGGCGACCGACGGCACCGCCCTCGAGCAGCAGACCGAATGGACCTTCACCACCACCGACCCGCCGCCGCCGCCGACCGTCACCGCGACGTTCCCGGCGACGAACGCGACCGGCATCAATCCGGCGGCGGCCGTCACGGCCACGTTCTCGCGGGCGATGAACGCGGCGACGATCACGGCCTCGAGCTTCCGCCTGACCGGTCCCGGCAGCACGACCGTGCCGGCGACCGTCGCGTACGACGCGGCGACGCAGCGCGCGACCCTGACGCCGACGAGCTCCCTGGCGCTCAACACCGCGTACACGGCGACGGTCACGACGGCCGCCACGTCGGCCGACGGCATCGCGCTGGCCGCCCCGGTCACCTTCGGGTTCAGCACCTGGGCCAGCCCGCCGCCGCCCCCGACCGTCACCGGCACCACGCCGTCCGACGGCGGGACCGGGGTCGAGGTCGCGAGCCCGATCTCGGCCGCGTTCTCGCGCGACATGGACGCGTCATCGATCACGACGCAGTCCGCGACGCTGACCGGCCCCGGCGGGCAGTCCGTCCCGGCCGCCGTCTCGTACGAGGTCTCCACGCGCCGCGCCATCATCACGCCGACGGCGCCGCTCGCCGTGAGCACGGCCTACACGGCCACGTTCTCGGCGGCCATCAGGGCCGCGGACGGGATCGCCCTGGGCGCTCCGGTCACCGTGGGCTTCACCACCTCGGCGTCCCCGTGCCCCTGCCAGCTCTTCGCGGACTCGGTCGTTCCCGACCTCGCGGCCAACCCGGTGCAGGACGGCCGTGGCGGCGCGGGCCCGTTCACCTACGAGATGGGCGTCAAGGTCACGGCGACGACCTCGGCCGAGATCCGGGCGATCCGCTTCTACAAGAGCCTCGGCGAGACCGGCACGCACGTCGGCCGGGTGTGGACCTCGGGCGGCTCACAGCGCACGAGCGTCACCTTCACCAACGAGACCGCTTCCGGCTGGCAGACGCAGCAGCTCGTGACGCCCCTCGCGATCACGGCCGGCCAGACGTACGTGATCTCGGTCAACCTCAACGCCTACTACCCGCTCACGACCGCCGGCCTCAGCTCGCAGATCACCTCCGGGCCGATCCAGAGCGCCGTCGGGTCCAACGGCGTGTACGGCAACTCGTCCGGCACCTTCCCGACCAACTCCTGGAACGACAGCAACTACTTCGTCGATCTCGTGGTGGGCGGGGACGACGCGCCTCCGCCGACGACGCCGCCGACCGTGGTCCAGACCACGCCGGCTGCGGGTGCGACCGATGTCGCGAGCAACGTGTCCCCCGTGGCGACGTTCTCCCGGGCGATGGACCCGGCCACGTTCAGCACGTCATCGGTGACGCTGCGCCCGCAGGGCGGCCAGCCCGTGGTGGCGGCCGTCAGCTACGACGCGGGCACGAACGAGGTCACGATCAATCCGGCGTCCGACCTCAACGCCAGCACCGTGTACCAGGCGCAGGTCTCGACGGCCGTGAAGTCGGCCAACGGGATCGCGCTGGCCGATCCGGTCACCTGGACCTTCACCACCGAGGCCGGCCCCGCGCCGGGGGCAGTGGTCCAGCTGTTCCCCGACACGACGCTCCCGCAGTCCGCGGCGAACGGCGTGCAGGACGGACGCTCGGGCTCGGGCCCGTTCTCGTACGAGCTCGGCGTCAAGGTCACCGCCAACGCGGCGGCCGAGATCCGCGCCGTGCGCTTCTACAAGAGCCCCGGTGAGACCGGCACGCACGTCGGCCGCATCTGGACCTCGGGCGGCACCCCGCTCGCCCAGGTGACGTTCGCCAACGAGACCGCCTCGGGCTGGCAGACGCAGCAGCTTGCGACCCCGCTCGCGATCACGTCCGGCCAGACATACGTGCTCTCGGTCAACGCCAACGCCTTCTACCCGGTCACCGCGAACGGCCTCACCTCGCAGATCACGGCGGGCCCGGTGCGGACGGTGGTCGGCTCCAACGGCGTGTACGGCAACTCCGCCGGCGCGTTCCCCACGGCCTCCTGGAACAACAGCAACTACATGATCGACCTGCAGGTCGCGGCCACCGACGTCGCGCCCGACCTGCCCCCGACCGTCAGCGGCACGACCCCGTCCAACAACGCGACCAACGTCCCGACCGACGTGTCGCCCACGGCCACGTTCTCGCGCGCCATGGACGGCACCACGCTCACCGCGGCCACCGCCACGGTGCGCCCCGAGGGCGGCTCGCCCGTGCCGGCCACGGTCACCTACGACAGCTCGATCAACCGCGTCACCATCGACCCCGACGCCGACCTGACGCCGAGCCTCGACTACCAGGCGCAGATCACCGTGGGCGCGAAGGCGTCCAACGGCGTGGTCGCTCGCGGCCCCGGTCACCTGGAGCTTCACCACCTCGGCCGCCTCCGCGGGCAGCGCGAGCCAGCTGTACCCGGACACCACCGTTCCGGAGGCCGCCGCGAACCCGGTTGCCGACGGGCGCACGGGCACCGGTCCGTTCTCGTACGAGACGGGCGTCAAGGTGCAGGCCACGCTCGGTGCGGAGATCCAGGCCCTCCGGTTCTGGAAGAGCCCCGGCGAGACGGGCACCCACATCGGGCGTGTCTGGAGCGAGACGGGCACCCCGCTCGCCCAGGTCACGTTCGCGGGCGAGACGGTGTCCGGGTGGCAGACGGAGCAGCTCTCCACCCCGCTGCAGCTCGAGGCGGGCCGCATCTACGTGGTCTCGGTCAACCGCAACGACTTCTACCCGGTCACCCCGGGTGGGCTGGCGACGCAGCTGGCCGCGGGGCCGGTGCGCACGGTCGTGGGCTCGAACGGCGTGTACGGCGACTCGGCCGGCACGTTCCCGACCGCCTCCTGGAACAGCAGCAGCTACCTGGTGGACCTCGTCGTGTTCCCGACCGAGGTGGCGCCGCCCCCCAGCGCGCCGACGGCGACGGCCACCACCCCCGCGGACGACGCCACGGCGGTCCCGGTGGGCACATCGCCGACGGTCACCTTCTCGCGCGCCATGGATCCGGCCACCCTCGACGGCACCACCGCGACCATTCGGCCCGACGGCGGCTCGCCGCTGACCGCGACGGTCTCGTACGACCCCAACACCGACCGGCTCACCATCGACCCGGCGGCCGATCTGTCGCCGGCGACGTCCTATACCGCCCAGGTCTCGACCGACGCCACGTCGGCCGACGGAGTGGCGCTGGACGGGCCGGTCAGCTGGAGCTTCACGACCGAGTCGGCCGTCACCACGAGCCAGCTGTTCCCCGACACGGCGACCCCGACCTCGAACGCCAACCCGGTGGCCGACGGCCGCACGGGCGAGGGTCCGTTCACCTATGAGATGGGCGTCAAGGTCACGGCGACCGCCGCGGCCGAGATCCGGGCCGTGCGGTTCTACAAGAGCCCCGGTGAGACCGGCACGCACGTCGGCCGCGTCTGGACGACGGGCGGCACCCCGCTCGGCCAGGTGACGTTCACCGGGGAGGGCTCGTCGGGCTGGCAGACGGCCCAGCTGGGCAACCCGGTGGCGCTCACCGCGGGCGAGACCTACGTCGTCTCCGTCAACCGCAACGACTTCTACCCGCTCACGACCGGCGGCCTTGCCTCGCAGGTCGTGGCCGGCCCCGTGCAGACGGTGGTCGGTGGCAACGGCGTGTTCGCCGACGCGGCGGGCGCGTTCCCCACGGCGTCGTACGCCGACAGCGACTACCTCGTTGACCTCGTGGTCGCCGAGCCGACCCCGACCGCCCCGGCACCCGTGCCGACGGTGGTGTCCACCACGCCCGCCGACGGGGCGACCGGCGTCGCGCCTGACGCGTCGCCGACGGCCACCTTCTCGCGCGGCATGAACGCGGCAACCCTCGACAGCGCCTCGGTCACGCTGCGCCCGTCCGGGGGCTCTCCGGTGGACGCGACCGTCTCGTACAACGCGACCACGCGCCGCGTCACCATCGACCCCGCTGCCGCTCTCGACCCCTCGACGACGTACACCGTCCAGGTCGCGACGACGGCGACCTCCTCGGCCGGCGCCGCGCTTGCGGCTCCGGTCAGCTGGAGCTTCACCACCGCGGCCGCACCGACCGTGACCGCCACGACCCCCGAGGACGGCGCCACCGGCGTGGCCGTCTCGGTCTCGCCCACGGCGACCTTCTCGCGGGCCATGAACGTCGTCGACCCTCACGGGCGGCGCGGCCACCGTGCGTCCCCAGAGCGGGGGCTCCGCGATCGCGGCCAACATCACCTACGACTCGGCCAACAACCGCGTGGTGATCAACCCGAGCGCCGACCTGGAGACCGGCACCGCCTACGTCGCGCAGATCTCGACGGCGGCAAAGGCCGCCGACGGCGCGGCGCTGGGGCAGGCCTTCAGCTGGACGTTCACGACGATTCCCGCTCCGACGGTGACCGCGGCGACTCCCGCCGGCGGCACCACCGGCGTGGCGCTGGGGGTCTCGCCCACGGCCACCTTCTCCCGGGCCATGACAGTCGGCTCCCTGAGCACCACGACCGCCACCCTCCGGCCCGAGGGCGGGTCGCCCGTGGCCGCCGCCGTCACGTACAGCGCGGCGAACCTCACCGTGACCATCAACCCCGACGCCGACCTCGTCCCCGGCACCACGTACACCGGGACGATCTCGACGGGGGCGAGCGCCACCGACGGCGCGCCGCTCTCGTCGGCGTACACCTGGAGCTTCACCACGGTCCCGCCGCCCACGGTGACGGCGACCACTCCGGCCGACAACGCGACGGGCGTGGCGCTCAACGTGTCGCCCACCGCGACGTTCTCCCGCGCGATGAACGCTGCCACGCTCACCACGACCTCGGCGACCGTGACCCCGCAGGGCGGCTCCGCCGTCGCTGCGACGGTCACCTACAGCTCGGCCAACAACCGGGTCACCATCGACCCCAGCGCCAACCTGGCGCCGGGCACCGTCTACACGGCGCGGATCACCACGGCCGCGACCGACGCGAACGGCGTCCCGATGACCGCGGCGGCGGCGTGGAGCTTCACGACCCAGCCCCCGCCGACCGTCACGGCGACGACCCGGCCGACGGCGCCACGGGCGTGGCGGCCAACATCTCGCCGACGGCGACGTTCTCGCGGGCGATGAGCGCTGCCGACCCTCACGACCTCGACGGCGAACGTGCGGCCCCAGGGCGGCGGCAACGCGGTCTCCGCGGTCGTGAGCTACGACTCCGCCAACAGCCGCGTGACGATCAACCCGAACTCCAACCTGAGCCTCGGGGTCACGTACGTCGCCACGATCACGACCGGCGCCACCGCGTCCGACGGGATCGCCCTGGCATCGAACGTCACCTGGACCTTCACCATCATCGCGGCGCCGACCGTGACGGCCACCTCGCCGGCGGCGAACGCGACCGGCGTCGGCATCAACGAGGACGTCACGGCCACGTTCTCGCGGGCCATGAGCCCCGGCTCCCTGACCACCTCGACGGCCTACGTCCGCCGCCAGAGCACCAGCACCAACCTCTCGGCGACGGTCACCTACGACGCGCCCAACAACCGCGTCACCATCAATCCCACGGCGGCCCTGCTCGCCGGCACCGGCTACACGGCCACCATCACGACCGCGGCCACCTCGGCCGACGGCGTCGCCCTCGCCTCCACCGTCTCGTGGAGCTTCACGACGATCGCGGCCCCGACGGTGACCGCCACCACGCCGGCGGCCAACGCCTCGGGCGTGGCGGTCGACCTCTCGCCCACGGCCACGTTCTCCCGGGCCATGAACCCGGCGACCCTGACGACCGCCTCCGCGACGGTGCGCGTCCAGGGCAGCGGCAGCGCGCTGCCGGCCGTCGTCACCTACGACGGGGCCAACAACCGCGTGACCATCAATCCGAACGCCAACCTCGCGGCCGGGACCGTCTACCAGGCCCAGATCAGCACCGCCGCGACGAGCGCGGACGGCATGCCGCTCGCCTCGACCTTCAGCTGGAGCTTCACCACCCCGACCCAGCTGTTCGCGGACACCCTCGCGCCGACGACCCCCGCGAGCTCGGCGACCCTGGTGCGGGCGACCGGCGTCCGGATCACGATGACCGAGAACGCCCAGGCGCGGGCGATCCGCTTCTGGAAGAGCCCCGGGGAGACCGGCTCCCACATCGGGCGCATCTCGGAACGCAGAACGGCACCCGATCGGCATCGGTGACGCGCCGACGAGACGGCCTCCGGCTCGGCAGACCGCGCAGCTCACGACTCCGGTCAACCTGACCGACAACCGTCGTACACGGTCTCCGTGAACCGGAACAACTTCTACCCGTCCACCTCGGGCGGGCTGAACTCGCAGGTGATCGCCGGCCCCATGCGGACCGTCGTCGGCTCCAACGGCGTCTACGGCATCAGCAGCACCAGCCGGCCGCAGCTCTCCAGCGGCAACACGAACTTCTTCGTCGATCTGATCGTCGCCCAGACATCTGTGAGCTCACGACCCGCCACCGCACCCACGCCCCCCGTGACCCCGGTCTCCGTGGGGGCGTCGGGCGAGCGGGGCGCTCTGTCGGGTGCGTGGCTCCTGTCCGGGGCGACGCTCGCCTCGGGCGTCCTCGCGTACGCGTTCCACATCCTGGCGGCGCGCACGCTCGGCGCCGACGGGTACGGCCGCATCGCGGTCCTGTGGGGCGCGATGTTCCTGGTCGCCATCGTCCTGTTCCGGCCGATCGAGCAGACGGCGTCGCGAACCATCGCCGACCGCCTCGCGCGCGGCTGGGAGACCCGCAGCGTGGTGGTCTCGGCAACCATGGTCGCGGCGGCGGCGCTCGCGCTCGCCACCGTCGTCCTGCTCGCCCTGTACGAGCCGATCACGGCCGGCCTCTTCGACGGCGACGGCGTGCTCACGCTGCTGCTCGTGGCGGGGGTGGTCACATACGGGCTCTCCTACGTGGTGCGCGGGATCCTCGGGGGGGTGCGCTGGTTCGCCGGCTACGGCCTCAACCTGATCTTCGACGGCGCCGCCCGCTTGCTCGTCGCCCTGCCCCTGATCGTCGTGGCCAGCTCGGGGCTCGCCGGCGCGGCGATGGTGGCCGCCGGCCTCGCCGGCGCGGCGATCCCCCTGTGGGTGGGCCGCCGCCGGCTGCGCGTGCTGCGCGAGCGCAGGCCGGGCGAGCGCTTCCGTCCGGCCTCCACGCTGGCGTTCGCGGCGCCGGCCGCGGTCATCGCCGGGGCCGACCAGATCGTCGTCAACAGCAGCCCCGTGCTGGTGGTGCTGGCCGGCGGCACCGCCGCGACGGCCGGCGTGGTGTTCGCCGCGACCATGCTCGTGCGCATCCCGGTCTACGTGTTCCAGGGCGTGGCGGCCTCCATCCTTCCCAACCTCACCCGCCTGCACGCCACCGACGACGAGTCGGGCTTCCGCTCCGCCGTCTGGCGCACCGTGGCCATCCTCATCGGGTTGGCCGGGCTCCTCGCTATCGGGGCGATGGCGATCGGCCCCCACGCCCTCCAGATCGTCTACGGCCCCGACTTCGACGCGGGCCGGGCGGAGCTCGGACTGCTCGGCGTGGGCGTCGGGCTGTACCTGGCGGCGTCCACCGTCTCGCAGGCGCTGCTGGCGCAGGACCGCGGGCCGGCCGCGGCGCTCGCGTGGGCCGCGGCCGCCGTCCTGTTCGTCGGCGTCTTCTTCCTTTCGCCCGGCTCGGAGCTGATGCGCATCGCGGTCGCCTTCGCGCTGTCGATGGGCGTCGGCGCGGCGATGGTCGCCGGCTTCCTCCTTCGTCGCGACGGCGCCGCGTCGCGCGGCCCGGCGGTGGCGCCCCGGGCACTACCCGAACGATGAGGAGGGCGACCTTGCGGCCAGTCCGGATGGCGGTCGGCGCACCCCCAGAGCGGCGCTACCGTGCCGATTCCGGCTGCGGAATCATGGCCGCAACGGCAATCCGAGCGACCGCGGGCCCCCGCCCGCGGATTCACTAGAGCAGTTCGGGAAAGGCGCACCGGAGCATGGATCTCACTCTCTTCTTCAGGGTCATCTGGAGGTACCGCGTCCTCGTCATGACGGGGCTCCTGCTCGCCGTCCTCGCGGCCTTCTTCGCGATGGTGAGGATCAGCCCCGGCGGAGCGACCCCGCTCTCCCTGCGGGGAGAAGGAGTACGCCAGCTACACCACCCTCTTCGTGACCCAGTCGGGCTTCCCGTGGGGCCGGCTGGCCCAGGGCGACGACTCCTCGGTCAACAACGCCGGGCGCCTGGCGAGCCTCGCGACCCTGTACTCCAAGCTCGCCGAGAGCGATCCGGTCGACGACCTGAACAAGGCGGCCCTGCCCGGCACGGGGTGGAAGATCGAGTCGGCCCCCGTCCTCGACGGCGCCGGGTTGAGCTCTCCGCTGCCGCTGGTGCGCATCGCCGCGCTGGCGAACTCGGCCGAGCTCGCGCAGAAGACCGCCGCGACCGCCGCCGAGTCGCTCCAGCGCTTCGTCACCACGCGTCAGCGGGCGAACGACATCCCCGACGGCGACCGCGTCGTGCTCCAGCTGATCAAGGGCCCGGAGGAGCCGGTCCTGATCCAGGGGCGCTCCTTCACGCCCCCGATCATCGCGTTCCTGCTCATCGCCATGGTCACGCTGGCCCTGCCGTTCATCATCGACAACCTGCGCCGCTCGATCGCCGCGGCCCGCGCCGCCGACGAGAGCGACGACGACGGCGCGCAGAGGGCGGCGCCCCCGGGCGTGTCCTTCGACGCGTCCGACATCGAGGAGCGCCGTCGGATGGCCCGCCTGTCCCAGTAGCGGCCCGCCGGCGCCCCGCCCGTCAGGGCGGGCCGCCGCGGGATCGGGGCCCCCGGATCACCCGCGCGAGCGCGCGCCGGTGGCCCCGCCGCGCCTCGGCCCCCCCGCGCCCGAGGGCCGCGTGCGTCAGCTCGCCCAGCCCGATGCCGATCCTCTCCGTCGCCGCGCGCAGCCGCCCGCGGTGGGCGCGCGCGTAGATCATCCTGCTCTCGGCGAGCACGGCGTAGAGGCCGGCGCGCGGCGCGGACGCGCCGCCCTCGTGGCGGCAGACGACGGCGGGCTCGAACGCGATGTCGTAGCCCAGGTCGCGCACCCGGCGGCACAGGTCCACGTCCTCCGAGTAGAGGAAGAAGCGCTCGTCGAGGCCCTGCGCCTCCTCGAGGACGCGGCGCCGGATCATGAGGCAGGCACCCGACACCCAGTCGGGACGCCCGGGGCGCGCGTAGGCCTCCGGTCGCCGGATCAGCTGGTCGGCCCAGCGCGCGCCGGGCGCGACGCGATGGAGGAAGAGCGCCTGCGCGTACGTTGACGAGAGCCGCGGGAAGTGGCGCTGCGAGAAATCGAGGGAGCCGTCCGCGTCGCGGATGAGGGGTCCCGCGATCCCGAGCGTCGGATCGTCCACGAGCGTTCGCGCGAGACGGCGGACCGAGTCGGCGTCGATGCGCGCGTCGGGGTTGAGGAAGAGGACCGCCGGCGCGGCGCCCGCGCGCCAGCCGATGTTGCATCCGAAGGAGAAGCCGCCGTTCACGCCGCTCTGGATCGTGCTCACATCGAGGTCGGCGATGGTCTCGAGCCCGCCGTCGGGCGACGCGTTGTTGACCACGATCATCCGGATGCCGTCGGCTCCGGCGAGCGGCTCGACGCAGGCGCGCAGCTGGTCGCCGCTGTTGTACGCGACGACCACGACGTTGACGCCCGGCGTGGCGTTGGGCGGGGGCGGCTCGCGCACGGACCACAGGCTACCGGCCCGCGCCGTCGCGGTCGGCCTCACGGAAGCCGCGCGGCCTGCCGATCTGGAGGGGGAGTGCCCACCTTCCGCGGTCCCGCGCGGGGGGAAGACCAGGAGTCGGGATGGACCGGATTCCGCAACGGATGCGCCTCGTCGTGGGCATCCCCTCGGCGATGCTCGCCGCGGCGATGATCCTCGTCGCCGTGCCGGTCCACGGCGCGGCCGCCGGGAGCCCGGCGCCGCGGTCCGCGCGCGCCGCCGCCGCGGTCGACGTGGCGATCGCGGCGCCCGCCAGGGGCGCCCGCGTGAGCGGGGCGGTGCGCATCGCCGCGAGGGCCTCGGCCCGGCGGGGAGTCAGCCGGGTGGAGTTCCGCGTGGACGGTGCGCTGCGATGGACGGCGCGCTCGGCCCCCTACGTCCTCAACGGGTCGAAGGGCGCCGTGAGCACCCTCTCGCTCGCCAACGGCCGCCACACGATCTCGGCCACCGCGTACGACCGCAGGGGGCGCAGGGCCCGCGCCACCCGCGCGATCGTGGTGGCCAACCCCCCGTCGCCGCCCCCCCTCGCGCCCGCGTTGCCCATCCCGGAGCCGCCGGCCGCGGCCGCCCCGTCCGCCCGGCCGCCGGACCCCGCCCCTCCGGCGCCCGAGCTCGTGGCGCAACCGCCCCCGGCCCCGGCCCCGGCCCCGACGCCCGCTCCGCCACCGGCCGTTGACCCCCCGCCCCCCCTGGCCGCCGCCTCGGTCTTCCTGTCGCCCTCGGGCGATGACGGGGCCGGCTGCTCGGCGGGGGCGCCGTGCCGCTCGCTCGAGCGCGGCTACCACGCCGCCGGTCCGGGCGCGGTGGTCCAGCTGGCGGCCGGCAGCTACCCGGGGGGCACCATCAGCGACGACCCCTCCAAGGCCGGCGCCCTGGGCCGGGTGGTGATGGCGCCGGCGCCCGGGGCGGCGGTGACGGTGGCCGACGAGCTGCGGGTGTCGGCCCGCCACCTGGAGCTGCGCGACATGGTCCTGGCCAACGGCTGGCAGACCGAGGCCGGCGCGAGCGACGTGCTGATGCGCAACCTGGACACCAAGCACCTGTTCATCAACTCCTCCCAGCAGGTCTCGGTGATCGGCGGCCGGGTCGGCCCGGGCCAGGACTACCACCCCCAGATCCAGTCGAGCACCACCACCCCGCCGCGCGACATCCTGGTGGACGGGGTCACCTTCCACGACTGGAGCGCCTCCAACAGCTCGGTCCACACCGAGTGCCTGCAGATCGGCTCGGGCGAGCGGATCACGGTCCGCAACAGCCGCTTCATCAACTGCCACGCCACCGGCAACATGCACATCACCCACTACGGCGACGCCCCGCGCACCCGCGACGTGACCATCGAGAACAACTTCTTCTCGTCCACCGTCAACGGCTTCTACGCGGTTCAGGCCTACGCGGTCGCCAACCTGCTGATCCGCAACAACTCGGCCACCCAGGGCATCCTGGTGATGCCCTTCCCGGGCGACTCGGTGGGCGCCAACAACGTGCGCCTGGTGGCCAACCTGGCCCCGATGGCCTCCTATGAGTGCATCGCCGGGGTCACCTACCGCTCCAACGTCTGGTACCGCTCGGGCGCCGGCGCGGCGGCCAAGTGCCACTCCTCGGACACCGCCCTGTCGGGCACCGCCAACCCGGGCTTTGTCAACCCGGGCGCCCTGGACCTGCACCTGACCGCCTCCTCGCCGGCTCTGGGCCGGGGGGCCGCCACCGAGGCCGCCGTCACCGACATCGACGGCGAGCCGCGCAGCACCGCCTCCGACGCCGGAGCCGACGAGCGATAGGCGCTCAGCCCGCCGGCTCGGCGTCGTCTCCGGTCACCCGCAGGAGCACGGACGACAGCGCGACCAGGATGAACATGATGTACGTGACCTGGATGAACGAGAACGCGTCGTAGGTGAACAGCCCCACGGCGAAGGCGGTGATCGAGGCCGCCAGCCCGGTCATGAGCAGCCCGAGGTCGCTCGGATCCGAGCGCGCGCGGGCACCCAGGCGCCGCACGGTGCGCGCGAACAGCCAGATCCACGCGGCCACCCCGATGATGCCGGTCTCGAGGAGGGTCCCGAGCCACTGGTTGTCGAGGATGTTGGCCTTCTCCTGGTTGTTGTCGGTGATCCGGGTCCCGTAGCCCTGTCCGAGCACCGGCTGCGCCGCGGCCTGGTCGAGCGCCGGGCCCAGGTCGGCGACGCGGCCGCTGCCGAGCTGTCCGGCGTCGGACTCCTGCTCGGCGACCAGCCCGCCCTGTGGGACGAACGCGGCGTGGAGGGACCCCAGGGCTCCCGGGATGGCGAGGTGCATCATGATCAGGAGCGGAAGCCCGATCGGCAGGGCGCGACGGGCGTCCGCCGGCCGCAGGACCGCGAAGACCACGAGGATGACGGCGAGCATCAGGATGCCGGTCCGGGAGATCGTGGCGACGGCCGCGACGATCATCAGCCCGCCGGCGAGCCACCAGAGCCGCCGGCCGGTGCGCACGGCCAGGTAGGCCGCGAGCGGGACCAGCATGACCATGGCCGCGCTCAGCGCGATCGGGTGCTGCGCGGAGGCGAACACCCGCAGGCGGGCCCCGCGGCCGGGCACGTCGGGAACGTCCTCGAGCCTCAGGAACGGGAACACGCGACCCAGGTCGTTGAAGACGTTGTAGTCGATCCGCGACTCGATGATCGCGAAGACGGCCACGACCGCTCCGGCGCCGACCAGGACCTTGAGGATGCGATCGACGGCGGCGCGGGTGTTCACGACGCTCGCGATCAGCACGAGCACGAGCAGGAAGCTGAGGAGGAAGGTCAGGGACTTGGTGACCTGGGTCTGCTCGGCGCTCACGCCCGCGGGGTTGACCGCCAGCGAGCCGAGCACCGAGACGATCAGGAGCACGAGCGGCCCACGCAGCCCCGTGGGGCGCAGTCTCACCCTCGGATCGACGAGCAGGGCCGCGATCCAGCCGGTGACCACGACCACCACGAGCAGGCGGTAGGGCTCGAGCTCGAACGGCAGTCCCCCCGGGAGCGCGTAGCGCCGGATCGGGACGAACATGACCACCAGCACGAGCGCCGAGATCATCGTCACCCAGCTGAGCCGCAGCGTCCGGCTGGCCGCCGCGCCGGCGACGCCCGGGTCGTAGTCGCCCCGATGGGGCATCGCGAAGGGGTCTGCGTGGCGGGCCGGCATACCGACCGATGCTAGGAGCACCCCCCGGGTCGAGCCCCCCCAGAACGTATGGTTGGGGGGAGGGGTCGCTCGACCCACGGCCAGCCCGGTGGGGGCGCTAGGCGGTCCGGCGCAGCCGCCCGATCACCGGCCGGGGCACGATGCTGTAGACGAGCGCCTTGTGGTAGTGGGGGTCGACGGGATGGAGGGCGGAGCACCGCAGCGCCGTGGCGATCGCCCCGGCCCGGTTCCCGGACGAGCGCTGGTCCACGACGCTCTCCATGAAGTAGGAGGCGATGTTGTTGTCGCGCGCCGCGTTGCGGCTGCGCGGGCGCCGGGGGGGATCGACGGCGGGGCGGAGCCCGCGCCGCCGTCGCGCGTCGTCGATCACCCGCTCGACCAGCGCGTCCCGGGCCTCCGGATCGTCCCGGCAGAGGGACTCGGGCAGGATCCGGTACGAGAAGAGGCACTCGCCCAGGACCTCGTAGCGGGCTCCGGCCTCCGACGAGCGCAGCAGGTAGTCGATGGTCTCGCCGATCGCGTAACGCTCGTCGTAGCGCAGTCCCGCGACCCGCTCGCGCCGGTACATTGGGGTGCCGTCGTGGGTGGGGATGCGCAGCGCCTCCAGGTCGCGCCGGCACTCCTCGGCGTCCTTGAAGCGATGCTGGGGCGCGGTGAGGCGGCCGTTCAGGATGATGTCCCAGCCGCAGAAGACCCCCGCGAGGGCGGGATTCGCCATCAGGTGGCTCAGCTGTCGCTCGATCCGGGTGGGCTTGCTCAGGTCGTCCGCGTCGTGGACCGCGTAGAAGTCGCCCGCCGCCTCCTCGAGCCCCCGGTTCATCGCGGCGGACTTCCCGGCGTTGGCCTGGCGGATGACGCGCACCCGCGGGTCGGCGATGGAGGCGATCCCCTCCACCGAGCCGTCGGTCGAGCCGTCGTCAACGACCAGCAGCTCGAGCCGCCGGTGCGTCTGGGCCAGGACGCCGGCGACGGCCGGGCGCAGGTACGGGCCCGCGTTGTAGGCGGGCATGATCACGGACACGAGGGTGTCGTCGCGGGCGACCATCGCGTCGATGGTAGGGAAGGAGGGGGCCCGGCCGACACTCCCGCAACGGACGGCCCTGTGCCGCGCGACTCGACGTACGGCTAGCGCGAACTGGCTGACGGGACGTGTGCCGCCCGCCGGGCCTTGAATACCGTCGGCGGCAGATGCGATTCCCGCGGCGGACCAGATGAGGCTGGGCACGAAGGTGGCACACGGCGCCCTGGCGGCGCTGATGCCGCGGCGTGCGCCGACGGTCGTCGCGATGGCGGGCGGGACCCCCGCGCCCGCGCCCCCCGCGCCGCCGCCCCCGCCGGTCCACGGATCGCCGCCCGAGAGCCCGGACCTGCGCGGCGCCGTCATGAACGGCCTGCTCTGGAAGATCATCTCCGTCGTCGTCAAGCAGGGCTCGCGGATCGTCGTCGGCCTCGTGCTGGCGCGCCTCCTGACCCCGGACGACTACGGGCTCGCGGCCCTCGTCCTGGTCTTCTCGAGCCTGATCTACATCTTCTCGGACCTGTCGCTGGGGGCCGCCCTGGTGCAGCGCCAGAGCCTGACCGAGGGCGACCGCTCGACCGTCTTCTGGGTGAGCGTGGCGGCCGGCGTCATCTGCACCGCGGTGGGGATCGCCGTCGCCGGCCTCGTGGCCGACTTCTACGGCGAGCCCGCGGTCAAGCCGCTCTTCATCGCCGTCTCCTTCAGCTTCCTGATCGTCTCGCTCGGAGTCACCCAGGAGGCGCTCCTGATACGCGCGATGAGCTTCCGGGCGCTCGAGGTGCGCCAGATGGCGGCGGCCCTCATCGGCGCGGCCGTCGCGATCGTCGTCGCCGCGCGCGGCGGCGGCGCGTGGGCGATCATCGTCCAGCAGCTGGTCGTCGTGGCGGTGGCGACCGCCCTCATCTGGATCGTGTCCCCCTGGCGACCGCGGGCGGTCTTCTCGACCGCGAGCGTCCGCGACCTGGGCACGTTCGGCGGCAACGTCTTCGGCACGCGGATGGTCTACTACCTCAACCGCAACGCGGACAACCTGCTGATCGGGCGCTTCCTCGGGCCCGCCGCGCTCGGCGCCTACTCGCTCGCCTACAACGTCATCCTCCTGCCGTTCAGCCAGGTCGCCGGGCCGCTCGAGCAGCTCCTGTACCCGGCCTTCTCGCGCATGCAGGACGAGGCCTCGCGCCTGCGCGAGGCGTTCCTCCGGGTCAACCGGCTGGTCTGCACCATCAACATGCCGCTGCTCCTCGGCCTGGCGGTGCTGGCCGACCAGTTCGTTCCGGTGGTCCTCGGCGATCAGTGGCGCTCCGCCATCCCCGTCATCCAGATCCTCGCGCTGGTGGGGGTCGCGCAATCGCTGCAGGCGCTCAACGGCAGCGTCCTGCAGGCCCGCGACCGCACGGACTGGCTCCTGCGGTACTCGCTCGTGTTCACCGCCGTCACGGTCGTCGCCTTCATCGCCGGCGTGCCCTTCGGCATCGTGGGCGTGGCCGCCTCGCTGGCCATCGCCAGCTGCTTCCTGGAGCCCCTCTACGCGGTCATCACGGCCCGCGCGATGGACATGCCGGTGCTCGACATCGCCCGCAACCTGTGGGGGCCGACCCAGGCGTCCGTGCTGATGGTGATCGCCGTCGTGGCGGCCCGCGCCGGTGCGGAGGCGGCGGGTGCGGGCGACGCGCTCCAGCTCGTGGCCGGGGTCCTCGCCGGCGTCCTGGTCTACCCGCCGCTGGTCTGGTGGCGGGCGCCCGGGGTGCGCGAGGACGTCCTCGGGATCATCCGCCGCCGTCGAGAGCAGGGAGAGACCGTTGCCGAGTCCTGACGCCCCCGGCGCCGCCCGCGTGTCGGCCGTCATCCCGACCTACAACCGCGGTCCGCTGATCGCGAGGGCCATCGACAGCGTCCTCGCGCAGAGCCGGCCGCCCGACGAGATCGTGGTGGTGGACGACGGCTCGGTCGACGACACCGCCGAGCGGATCGCGCCCTATCTCGACCGCGTCCGCTACGTCCGCCAGGAGAACGCGGGGAGCTCTGCGGCGCGCAATCGCGGAGTCGAGGAGGCGGTGCACCCCTGGATCGCGTTCCTCGACTCGGACGACCACTGGCGGCCCGACCACCTGCGCCGGATGGTCAACGCGATCGAGGCGACCGGGGGCGCGGCCCGCTTCTACTTCGGCGACACCCTGGGATCGGGCACGGAGGGGGGCCGCTCGTTCTGGGAGCTCGCGGGCCTGGAGATCGACGGGCCGTACCTGCTCGCCCCCGACGCCTCCGACTGGGTGATGCGCTCGATTCAGCCCACGATGCTCCAGTCCAGCGTCTTCCGGCGCTCGGCGTACCGCGCGGTCGGCGGGTTGGATCCGGCCATCGCCCTGCGCCACGACACCCTGCTGTTCTTCCGGCTCGGGCTGGGCGGCCCGGCCTGCGCGGTCGCCCAGGCCGGCGCGATCATGACCGACGACGACGCACCCGGAGCCCGGCTCTCCGCGGCGCTGAGCGACGAGACCCCGCGCTACTGGGAGGAGACCGTCGCCATCTACGGCGCCCTCGTGCGCGACACCCCCGGGCTGCGTCCGGAGCACCGCCGGGAGCTGGGGCGGCGCCTCGCCATGGCCCACCTGCGCCTGGCCCGGTTCGCCCTCGCGCGGCACTCGGCCCGCGAGGCCTCCGCCCACGGCCTCCACGCGCTCCGATCGGGCCCGGGCCTGGTGGCCCGCCGCGCCGGGCAGCGCGCGCGCCGGGTGCTGCCCCTCAGATCCGGGGGTTCTCGAACTCCAGGCTGAGGCGCGTGATGCCGTCGCCGCGATCCGGGCCCTCCACGGTGCGGCGCAACTCCCATCCGGCGCGCGACAGCTGGGCGAACTGAGCCTGGAGCTCCGCCTCCGAGTGCGCCTCCACCACCCTGCCCTCGCCGGGGCCGAGGATCAGCTCCACGTGGAGGCCCCCGTCGATGTTCCCCCTCACGGATTCGCTGACCGAAGCCGGATTCATCGCGGGCACCTCGCCTCGGAAAACAGACCATCTCAACCCTACCCGCGACGGCGCGGGAAGAAAACTCAGCTCACATCATCCTCACGAACGATCGAGGGCGAGTTGGCCGCCGCCAGGAAGCGCTCCGCCGTCCCGCCCCCATCCGCCGGGACGGTCCAGATGGCCTCGCCGTTGCCGTAGAGGATGGTGTCGTCGTCGAGCCACTCCACCTGGTCGTCGATGGGCTGGTCCTCGGCGAGCGGGGTCTCCGTCATGGTCGCCAGGTCGAGCACGGTGAGGTGCCACAGGCCGTCGTCGCCCACCCGCTTCTTGAAGGCGAGGCGCGTTCCGTCGGGCGAGACCGAGGGGCACTCCACGTTCTCGTGGATGACCTCCATGCGCTTGCCCGTCACGGATCCGCGCACCAGGTAGGTCGTGCCCTTGGTCGACAGGGTCGCGTAGAAGGTGTCGTTGTCGGGGGCGAAGGTGATGCCCCAGAAGTTGTGGTCGACCGAGTCCACGTGCTTTCCGTCCCGCGTCACCGGCCACCTCTCCAGGCTGCGCACGATGGGCGTGCCGGTGACCATGTCGATGATCATCGCGCGGGTGGAGAACACGCCCAGCGAGGCGTAGGAGTCGCCGCTGACGAACGTGGTCGTCGCGCCCAGGCGCCCGTTGGGCGACACCCGGGTCCGGCTCGGGATGCCCGACACGGACACGGCGCTGGTGGGCTTGAGGTCGGGTCCGAGCAGCTCGGCCTTGTAGGTGGGCGGGAAGTCGTCGCTGAGCGTCATGCAGATGCCGCGCTCGCCCTGGAAGTACACCCGGTCGCACACCAGGCCTCCCAGCTGGCGCGGGCCCTGCAGGTCGTCGAGCGGGATCACGGCGATGCGGCCGTAGGTCTTCGGGTCGGATCGGTCCAGCGAGCGGAAGACCATGTACGGCGGCGCCGGGAGCGTCACCGTGGCGGTCGTGTCGTTCCGGGTGGCGGGCTCGTCGCCGGCCGACAGCGCGACCACGGCGACGGCGGTGGCCGTGCACGCCACGATCAGCGCGATCAGGATCAGGGCGCGCCGGCTCACCCGGCGGCCTCCGCGGCGCGCCGGCCGGTGCGCAGCAGCGTGGCGCCGATGGCGATGCCGATCACCAGCCCCACGGCCGAGACCTTCACGGCGTCCTCGAAGCCGACGGTCGTCCAGATGAGGCCGAACAGGACCGAGCCCCCCAGCCGCGTGAGGCTGGTCACGGTGAGCAGCAGCGCGAGGCCGGTCGCCTGGGTGCCGCGCGGCAGGAACGACGCGCCGAGGGCGGCGAGCACGCCGTCGGTGGCCGAGTAGAAGGCGCCGAACGCGATCAGGTAGCCGATCAGGGCGAGCGTGCCGCCGCCCGGCAGCAGCAGCGACGCGTACAGCAGCAGCAGCAGCCCGTAGCCGGCGATCAGCATGCGCCCGCGGCCGATCCGGTCGGCCAGCCACCCCATCGGCACGGCCATCACCATGAACACGAAGGCGGTCACCGTGTAGAGGAGGGGGAAGAGGGTGGTGTCGAGGTCCATCTGGCGCTGCAGCCCGAGGTAGAGGAACGCGTCGCTGATCGTCATCAGGTTGAGCACGCCCGCCGCCAGCAACAGGGAGCGGAAGCGCGGCTCGCGCACCAGCATGCCGACATCGGACCACGACACGCCGGCCTCCGAGCTGGGGAGGGTCTCGCGGTCGCCCTGCACCATGAGCAGGATGATCCCGACCCCGATCACGGCGATGCAGAAGCTCACGATGAAGATCGAGTCGAAGTCGTTGGGGGCGAGGGCCAGGATGCCGAACGCCAGCAGCGGTCCGAGCATCGCCCCGAAGGTGTCGAGCGCGCGGTGCACGCCGAAGGCGGTGCCCAGGCTGGCGCGCGGCGTGCTCAGCGAGATGAGGGCGTCGCGCGGAGCCGTGCGCACGCCCTTGCCGATGCGGTCGGCGAACACCACCGCGCCCAGCCACGCGAACGAGCTGCCCACGGCGACGTAGAGGGGCTTGCAGATCGCCGAGAGCGCATAGCCGGAGGTGGCGACCTCCTTGTGGCGCTTGCGCCTGTCCGAGAACAGCCCGCTGCCGAGGCTGACGAGCGCCGCCGCGCCGCGCTGGTAGCCGTCGACCACCCCGAACTGCAGGGGCGTGAACCCCAGCGTGATGACCAGGTACAGCGGGAGGATCGTCGCGACCATCTCGGACGAGACGTCCGTGAACATGCTGGTCAGACCCAGCAGGATCACGGTGCGGCTGACCACGCGGCGTCCGCTCCGCAGACCCGATCCGGCCCGGACGAAGCTGCGGATGTCCTGAACGGTGTACATGCCCTGTCAGGTCATCGGGGCCCGGGGGTGCCGACCGTAGGACCGGGGCACGGATCCCGTCGGCCCGGGACATCCCGCCCGCGGTCGGGTACCATCGGGCCACCGCAAGGGGAGTATCCCGACGCGGTGCCATCGTCAATACGGCCCTCGCGGCCCGGTGGCACCGGCCGCGCCGGCGTGGTGGGAGAGACCTTCGGCGAACGCCCGTCGTCCGCTTCGAAGGAGCCCCGCGTGAATCCGCCCCTCTGGGCCTGGATCGCATTGATCCTCGCCGTGCCCGTGCTCGCGTCCGTCAACCTGCTGCTGTTCGGGCGCGGGCAGGCGGTCGTCCCGATGCGCAAGGCGCTCGTGTGGAGCGCTGCCTGGGTGTCGCTGGGGCTGGCCTTCGCCCTGCTGCTCGGGGTCACCTCCGGCAGCACCGCCGCGGGCGAGTACCTCTCGGGGTACCTCGTCGAGCTGAGCCTGTCCATCGACAACCTGTTCGTGTTCGCCGTGATCTTCGGGTACTTCGCGGTGCCCAAGGAGATCCAGCCGCGCGTGCTGCTCTTCGGCGTGATCGGCGCCCTCGTCTTCCGCGGCCTCTTCATCGCCATCGGCGCCGCGGCGCTCAGCGCCGCCGGGTGGGTGATCTACATCTTCGGCGTCTTCCTGATCTTCACCGGCTACCGCCTCGCCCGCAGCACCGGCGAGCACGTCGACCCCGGCAAGAACAAGCTGCTGGTGCTGGTGAAGCGCTTCATCCCGAGCGTCGACGAGTACCGCGGCAACCGGGTCTTCATCCGCGAGAACGGCCGCCGCCTGGCGACCCCGGTGCTCGGGGTGCTCCTGGTGGTGGCCAGCACCGACGTCGTGTTCGCCATCGACTCGATCCCCGCGATCTTCGCCGTCACCGACGAGGCCTTCATCGTGCTGGCGGCCAACGTGTTCGCGGTCCTCGGCCTGCGGGCCCTGTACTTCGTCATCGTCGGCAGCCTCGACCGCTTCCAGTACCTCAACTACGGGCTGGCGGTCGTGCTCGGCCTGGTCGGGCTCAAGATGCTGCTCAGCGACGTCTACCATCCGCCGATCTACGTCACCCTGGGGGCGGTCGTCCTCGTCCTCGGCGCCGCCGTCCTGGTCTCGCTGTGGGCCACTCGCAACCACACCGACGCCGACCGGATCGAGCCCGGGGAGCCGCTCCAGCGCCCCTGACCGGCCTCTGGTGACCTGCGCGGCCGTGGCAGGTAGGGTCGCCATCGACCGGCGGCGAGCGTCCGCCGGCGGGCACAGATCAGATCGGGAGGCGGAATGGCGAGCATGGTCGCGGGACGGGGACGTGTACGGGGTCGGCGCATGGCGGTGGCCGCGACGATCGGGATCGCGGCGGGCCTCGCCGCGGCCTCGCCCGCCGTGGCCCTCGAGGGCACCGACATCATCACCACCTTCGCCGGCACGGGCGTGGCCACGTCCAGCGGCGACGGCGGCCCGGCCACGGCGGCCGGCGTGCCCGGCCCGGTCGGCATCGCGGCCGCCACGGACGGCCGGCTCGTGATCCCCGAGCCCAGCGACAACCGCGTCCGCATCGTCGCCGCCAACGGCGTGATCGCCAACCTGACGGGCAACGGCACGGCCGGCTTCTCCGGCGACGGCGGCCCGGCGGGCGCGGCCCAGGTGAACGGCCCGCGCGACGCGGCCTTCGACGCGGCGGGCAACATCTACATCGCCGACCGCGACAACGACCGCATCCGCCGCATCGCCCCCAACGGCATCATCACCACCGTGGCGGGCTCGGGCGGGCGCGGCTTCTCCGGCGACGGCGGGCCGGCCCTCGCCGCCGAGCTCAACAACCCGGTCGGCGTGGCGGTCGACGCGGCGGGCAACCTGTACATCGCCGACGCCCTCAACCGGCGCATCCGCAAGGTCGCGCCGGACGGGATCATCACGACCTTCGCCGGCACGGGCGCGCCCGTGACCGTGTCCGGCGGTGACGGCGGCCCCGCCGCCGCGGCCACCTTCGTGCGCCCGGACGACGTCCGCGTCAGCAACATCGGGGCGGTCCTGGTGGTCGACTCGGGCGGCCACAACGTGCGCAGCATCGACAGCGCCGGCGTCATCACCACGATCGCCGGCAACGGCCTGCCGGGCAACGGCGGCGACGGCGGCGCGGCGACCGCGGCGGAGCTGTCGACCCCGATCGAGATCGCGTTCGACCCCTTCAACAACCTCTACATCTCGGACGCCGGCGGCAACCGCATCCGGCGCGTCAACACCGCCGGCCTGATCTCGACGATCGCCGGCACCGGCACGCGCGCCTTCTCCGGGGACGGCGGCCCGGCGGCCTCGGCCGAGCTCGCCGCGCCCAGCGGCGTGTCGCTCAACTCGGCCGGCGACCTGTTCATCGCCGACTCCGGCAACAACCGGGTCCGCGTCATCACCAACCCGAACCCGTTCGTCCCGACGCCGGCGCCGGGCACCGGAGGCCGGCTCGACGTCCCGCGGGGCTCGGCCGCCTGCAACGCGATCCCGGCCGCGCCGACCCCCAAGAAGGGGTCGGGCAAGGTGGCGATGACGGCCCAGCAGCTGCTCATCAACCAGCGCATCTCGCAGGCCGCGGTGCGGCGCGTGAACGCGGTGCAGGCCTGGCTCGGTGCCGGCCTGGTCACCAACGACCTGTGCGGCGGGGCGTTCGTCGCCCAGAGCTTCGGCCCCACGATCACGCTGGGCTCGACGAGCACGCTGGTCCCGGGCGCCTCGCAGCGGCCCAAGCCGCGCCCGGTGACCCCGGCCAAGGCCACGCCCGGCAACGTGAAGGGCGTCAAGCTCGAGGCCCAGCAGCTCCTGATCAGCCAGCGCATCTCCCAGGCGGCCGTGCGCCGGGCCAACGGCCTCACGGCGCGGCTCGACAACGGCCTCACCGGGGGCGACCTGCGCCCGGGGGCGGTCACGCCCGAGAAGGTCGCGGTCGGCCTCACGGTGGTGGCGGCGGCGCTCGGCGGCGACGTGGCGCCCTCTCAGACCAAGGTGGCGGCGCCCGGGCCGCGCCGCGGCGGCAAGGTCACCCTCAGCACCACGCAGATCCTCATCAACCAGCGGGTCGCCCAGGCGGCCGTGCGGCGCAGCAACGCGCTGATCGACCGGATCGGCGCCGGCTTCTTCGCCGGCGACTTCCAGGCGGCGACGCTCTCGCGGCGCGACCTGGGAACGGGGCTGCTGCCCTAGGGGGCGTGCGGGTCGTCCACCGGGACGATCACAGGAGCCTGGAGCCAGTTCGGACCGAGGGCGCCCTTCTGACCGAGGGCGCCCGCGGTCTGGCCCTGGAGCCGGAAGTCCAGCCCGCCGCCGTCGATGTCGTCGTACCAGAGCACGGCCTTCAGCTTGGGGTAGCGGGCGCGCAGGGTGCGGAAGGTCTGGCGGATCCAGGCGCGCGCGTCGCCGCCGGAGGTCGTCGTGCCGATCTCGGAGATCATGATCGGCTTGCGGAAGCGGGCGAGGGCGCGGTAGGTGTCGCCGTACAGCTGGTCGGCGTTGCGCCACGAGCTCCAGCTGTAGGCGGTGCCCCAGTTGAACCCGCTGGTCGAGACCCAGTTGACGTAGCCGTCGCCGGGGTAGTAGGCCCGGATGTCGTGGTCCTCGCCGTCGATGCGCTCGAGGTTGTTGATCGACCAGATCCAGCTGACGTTGAGGGCGCCGGCCTTGACGAAGATGTCGTGGACGTGGCGCCACGCCAGCTTGTAGTACGCGGGCGTGTTCCCGTTGACCTGGACGCCCCAGGGGTACCAGGTGCCGTTCATCTCGTGCATCAGGCGGATCATCACGGGCGCCTTGTAGGCCGCGATGTGGCGCGCCCATGAGCGTATGTAGCGGTCGTGGGCGCCCTCGGCGATGCGGCGCAGGCTGACGTCGGGCTGGATCGCCACGTGCTTCTCGCCGGCCGGCGCGCTCCACGGCTCCCAGGTGATCATCGGGATCGCCCCGGCGCGGGCGACCCGCCGCGCCCAGTCCGCGCGAAAGCGGCGCTCGCCGCTCAGCCACTGCTGGTACCAGTTGATGATGCGGGGGCGCTGGCCGTTCTGGGCGGTCCACTTGGCGATCGCGCCGGGCGTCGTCACCAGGCTGAAGTTGGAGACGCCCAGGTACACGCCCCGCCGCGGCGGCTCCACCCGCTCCATCGGCACCGACGGATCGGCGACCGGGATCGCGTCGATCTGGAGCGTGGCGGCGTCGGCGCCGGCATCGGTGTGGTCGCCCTCCCGCACCAGGAACGGGACCGCGAGCACGGTCGCGACGGCCGCGGCGACCAGCACCGCGATCGCCCCGCCCAACAGCCTCCGTCGCCAGCGTCCACCGCTCATCTCACGTGGGTCGGCAGGCGGGCGCGCTCATATGAGCGGCGAGCGCCCGGGCGAACGCATAGAGTTCAGGTCGCCCGCGCCGTGACCGATAGTGCCCCCACGTGCGCGCGGATCCTCATGGAGTCGACACCACCTCAGCGTTCCGGGGTGCTTCACCGGAGCTACGTGGCCGCTCTTGGCCTGTGTCTCGCGCTCATCGCGGGCCTCGCCGCCCTGCCCGCGGCGGCCGCGCCCACCGCGGCGGGCGGCAACATGCTTGACGGGCTCCTGGCCGCGAAGCGGACCGCCGTGGGGGCGCCGTCGCCGCTGGAGAGCCTGAAGCTCTACGTCGAGCCCCGCGGCTCGGCCACCGCCCAGGCCACGGCCTGGAGCGGCTCGCGCCCGCACGACGCGACCCTCATCCGGCGGATGGCCGAGCAGCCCCAGGCGCTGTGGCTCGGTGAGTGGCGCCCCAACGTGCGGGCCGTGGTGGCCCGCCGGGTGGCGCGCGCCCGCCACGCCGGCCGCGTCCCCGTGCTGGTGGCCTACAACGTGCCCAACCGCGACTGCGGCCAGCACTCGTCGGGCGGTGCGGCCGACGCCGACCGGTACCGCGCGTGGATCCGCCGGATCGCCCTCGGGATCGGCTCCGCGCCCGCCGTCGTGATCTTGGAGCCGGACGCCCTGGCCGGCATGGACTGCCTGTCGCGGCGCGATCGCCGCGAGCGCATCGGGCTGCTCAAGGACGCCGTGGCCCAGCTCTCCGCGCTGCCGGCGACCGCCCTCTACATCGACGCCGGCAACCCGGGGTGGGTGCCGGCGGCCCGGATGGCGAAGCGCCTGCGGGCCGTGGGCGTGGGCCGTGCCCGCGGCTTCGCGGTGAACGTGGCCGCCTTCGAGACCACCGCGCGCTCGCGCGCCTACGGGCGGGCGATCTCGCGCCGCACCGGCCGCGCCCGGTTCGTCATCGACACCAGCCGCAACGGGGCCGGTCCGTCCGACCCCGGCGACTGGTGCAATCCGCGCGGCCGCGCCCTCGGCGCGTTCCCCACCACGCACACCGGCGACCCGCTCGTGGACGCCTTCCTGTGGGTCAAGCGGCCGGGCGAGTCCGACGGCCTGTGCAACGGCGGCCCGCCGGCCGGGACCTGGTGGCCCGAGTACGCCCTCGATCTCGCCCGCAGGGCCGCCGGGATCTGAGCACCGGCTCTCCCGGCGCCCGCGCGCCGGTCGGAGAACCGCTGACGCGCGCCGAAAGTCGAGCGTCCGCGGGCCGATAAGAAACCCGACAGGCGTGCGCGCACGCGAGGGTTCGACGCGAGGACGGCATGGATGCCCCGATCGACCGACAGGGATGCCGCGACGGCGATCGACTCGGCCCGGCCCCCGCTCGAGCCGGCCTCGCGCCTCGCCCACCTCGTCGCCGTGCTGGCCCTCATGGCGGGTGCCGCGTACCTGGTCTGGCGCTGGGGCTTCACGATCGACGGCGCCGACATGTGGCTGGCGATCCCGCTGGCCCTCGCCGAGACCTACGGCCTCGTGATGCTCGGCCTGCTCACGTTCTCGTGCTGGCGCCTGGCCGCCCGCCCCACGCTCGAGCCCCCGCCGGGGCGCCGGGTCGCGGTCCTGGTGGCGACCTTCGACGAGGACGAGGACGTCCTGCGCCCCACCGTGGTCGGCGCACTCGCCATCCGCAACGACGTCGAGCCCGAGGTGTGGGTGCTCGACGACGGCGAGCGTGACTGGGTGCGCGAGATGTGCGACGAGCTCGGCGCCCGCTACCTGTGCCGTCCGGCCCCGCGATCCCACGCCAAGGCCGGCAACATCAACCACGCCCTCGACCACGTCGACGCCGAGTTCCTGGTGACGCTCGACGCCGACCACGTGCCCAGGCCCGAGCTGATCGAGCGGATGCTCGGCCACATGAGCGATCCCCGCGTCGCGGTCGTCCAGGCCCCCCAGGCCTTCTACAACCGCGGCTTCGGCCATCCCCGGGCCGAGGACGACCCGCTGCGCAACGAGCAGAGCATCTTCTTCGACGTCATCTGCCGCGGGAAGGACCGCCACGGAGCGGCCTTCTGGTGCGGCTGCCCCTCGGTGCTCCGCCGCGAGGCCCTCGTCGAGGTGGGCGGCGTGGCCACCGACACCGTGGTCGAGGACGCCCACACGAGCCTGCGCCTCAACGCCGCCGGCTGGCGCGTCGCCTACCACAACGAGGTCATGGCCCTCGGGCTGGCGCCGGAGGAGATCGGCGCGTTCGTCGTCCAGCGGGGCCGCTGGGCGCGCGGCTCGCTGCAGATGCTGCGACTCGACCCGCCCCTTTTCAGGCGCGGCCTCTCGCTGAGCCAGCGCCTCGAGTACATGGCCAGCTGCCTGCACTTCCTGGAGGGGCCGCAGCGGCTCGTGGGCCTCATGATCCCGGCGATCGTGCTGGCCACGGGGGCCATCCCGATCGCGGCGGCGCCGCTGCTGTACCTGATGATCTTCGCCCCTCAGCTCGTGCTGATCCCGACCGCGTCGAAGGCCCTCACGCGCGGCCACTACCGCCTGGTCGAGGGCGAGCGCTACTCGATCGTGCGCATGGAGGCCTACCTGCGCGCGCTGGCCGCCCTGCCGCGCGGACGCGGGGGCGGCTTCAGGGTCACCCCCAAGGGGGCCCGCTCGGGGCGCTCGCCCGTGTTCCGCGCGCTGCGCGTGCCGATCGCGATCGCGTGCGTGACGGTCGCGGCCGTCGGCTACCAGACCGCCGCGCAGGTCCTCGACCTGCCGGGGCGCCTGACGCCCGGCGCGGCCGACGTCACGATCGTGTGGGCGCTGGTGAACATCGCCCTCATCACCTACACGGTCGTCTGGGCGCGCGGCGTGCAGCACCGGCGTCGCAGCCACCGCTTCCCGGTCGCCGTGCACGCCGCCTACACGGCCGACGACGACGAGCCGGCCTCGCTGGCCGGCCAGATCGAGGACCTCTCCCAGCACGGCGCGCGCATCGCGGTCGCCGAGCGGCGCGAGCCGGGCGAGCGCCTGCGCCTGGTGCTGCTGCTGGACGACGGGCCGGTGGAGCTGCTGGGCACG
Source organism: uncultured Thermoleophilia bacterium (assembly GCA_963806585.1). Taxonomy (GTDB): domain Bacteria; phylum Actinomycetota; class Thermoleophilia; order Miltoncostaeales; family Miltoncostaeaceae; genus Miltoncostaea. The sequence continues at coordinate 44,459 of CAWDYN010000005.1, forward strand.
GTCGCGACGGTCGTCCCGGACCCGGACCCGGAGGGGGAGGGGTACATGGTGGGCTTCGACTTCGACGACCTCGACGCGCCGGTGGTGGACGCGATCGTCGCCTGGTGCTTCCGCTACCCGTTCGGGCCGGAGCGCGGCGTCGCCCCCGTGCCCGCGCCCGCGACGCGTGGCGAGGATCGCCGCGAGCGCGAGTACGCCCGCCAGGCCCGGCTGCTGGCCGCCGCCGAGTCGGCGGCCTCGTCCGAGTCGCTCTCCGAGCCGGCCGGCGACGGCGGGATGGGCTCCGGCGAGGCCTACCGCGACGACGAGGGCGGCTGAGCTACGCTGGCTGCGGTCTCGGGACGTGGCGCAGCCTGGTAGCGCACCGCCTTTGGGTGGCGGGGGTCCCCGGTTCGAATCCGGGCGTCCCGATGCGGGTCCCCGGTCGCGTGGGGCCGGCGGCCGGGAGGGCCGGCGCCCCGGCGCCGCCCTCATCCGTTGGGCCGCGTCGCCGATAACGATCCCATGCCGTCTCCTGCGGGCCCGCCCGCTTCCGCCCGGAGGATCGCGACGGGCGTCTGCTGGGCCATCGTCGCCGTGGCCCTGCTCGTGTACGTCGTCCACGCGGCCGCCGGCCTGGGCACGGACGGCGTGGCGGGACGGCTGCTCGACGGCTGGCTCTACGAGTTCCTGGTGGCCGCGGGCGGAATGGCCGTGCTCGCCCGCGTGGTCCTGGTGCGCGAGGAGCGCCTGGCCTGGTCGCTGATCGGGGTCGGGGCGCTCGCCTGGGCGGTGGGCGACACCTACTGGTGGCTGGCGCTCTCCGGGCGCGACCAGGTGCCGGTGCCGTCGATCGCGGACGGCTTCTACCTGACGCTGTACCCGCTGCTGTACGCGGGGGTCCTCCTGCTGATGCGGGCCCGGGTGCCGCGCTTCGACGCGAGGCACTGGCTCGACGCCATCGCCGCCGCCCTGATCGTGGGCGCGGTGGGCGCGGCCGTCCTCATGCCCTCCATCCTGGCGGCCAACTCCGGCAGCGACACGGCGAGCGTGGCGACGAACCTCGCCTACCCGCTCAGCGACCTGCTCGTGCTGTGCCTGGTGGCCGGCCTCGCCGGGCTGATGGGGTGGCGCCCCGGGCGCGCGATCGGCCTGCTCGCGCTGGGCTGCGTGACCTTCGCCCTCGCCGACAGCGTCTACCTGTTCCAGGTCGCCGCGGGCACGTACTCCGAGGGCGGCCTGATCGACGTGTTCTGGCCGCTCGGCATGCTGTGCATCGGCCTGGCCGCCTGGCAGTCCCCGCGTCGGGTCTCGACCGCGCGCCTCGACGGGTGGGGGGTCATGGTGCTGCCGGGCGCCGTGGCGCTCGGCGCGACCGCGCTGCTGGTGTACGACCACTACGCGCCGGCGGCGGCGGCCGCGGTGTGGCTGGCGGCCGCGGCGCTCGTCGTGTGCATGGCGCGCGCCGGCCTCACATTCCGCGCGAACATCGCCCAGGCGTCCACCGACGCGCTCACCGCCCTGCCCAACCGGCGGCTGTTCCACGACCGCGTCGGTCAGGCCATCCTGCGCGGGCGCCGTCATGGCGAGCGCGTGGCCGTGCTGATCATCGACATCGATCGCTTCAAGGAGGTCAACGACACGCTCGGCCACCACTCGGGCGACCTGATGCTCCAGGAGATCGCCCGGCGGCTGCGCGCGGGCCTGCGCGACAGCGACACCGTCGCGCGCCTGGGCGGCGACGAGTTCGGCGTGCTGCTGCCGCGCATCGCGGACGCGGCCGCCGCCGAGGCGCTCGCCGGGGCGCTCGGCGGCGCGATCGCCGCACCGATGGTCATCGACGACATCTCGCTGGAGAGCGAGGCCAGCATCGGCATCGCGCTGTTCCCCGACCACGGCGACGACCTCGAGGCGCTCCTGCGCCGGGCCGACGTGGCGATGTACACGGCCAAGGCCGAGTCGCTGGACTACTCCCTCTACGGCGAGGAGCGCGAGGACGCCGGTCCCGCCCGCCTCGGGATGATCGGCGAGCTGCGCCGCGCCATCGCGCGCGACGAGCTCGTGCTGCACTACCAGCCCAAGGTGAGCCTCGTCACCGGCGAGGTGCAGGGCGTGGAGGCGCTGGTGCGCTGGCAGCACCCGGAGCGGGGGCTGCTCGGCCCGGGCGCCTTCATCCCCATCGCCGAGCAGACCTCGCTCATCCGGCCCCTCACGATGCACGTGATCGAGCGCTCCCTGGAGCAGTGCCGCCGGTGGGAGAACCAGGGCCACACGCTCTCGGTGGCCGTGAACATCTCGGCCCGCAACCTGCTCGACCCCGGCTTCGCCGAGGCGGTCGCCGCCGGGCTGCGCCGCTGGGGCCTGTATCCGGGGCGCCTCGAGCTGGAGATCACCGAGACCGCCCTGATGGAGAACCACGCCCGGGTGGCCGAGGCCCTGCGCACCCTCGACCGTCTCGGCGTGGTGCTGGCGATCGACGACTTCGGCGTCGGCTACTCGTCGCTGAGCTACCTCAAGAGCCTGCCCATCGGGGTGCTCAAGATCGACCGCTCGTTCGTGACGGCCATGTGCAGCCACGACGCCGACGCGATGATCGTGCGCTCCACCGTCGACCTCGGGCACAGCCTGGGCCTGCGGGTCGTGGCCGAGGGGATCGAGGACGAGGAGGCGCTGCGGGCGCTGCGGGCGCTGGGCTGCGGGCTGGGGCAGGGCTTCCACCTCGGACGGCCCCTGCCGGGCCCCGCGCTGTCGGCCTGGCTGGACGCCGGCGCGGGGGCCGCGGCGCAGGCCCGGCCGGGGTGACGCGCGACGCGGGGTTTTCGCCGTCCGGGCGATCGCGCTACTCTTGCGCGCGGCGGCTCCGCTCGGGGCCGCTTATGAACGCGTGGATGAGCGACGACGTCAACGGGCCATCGAGCTCGGCGGGTCTTCGGTTCCTCGCTGAGCGATAAGGATGGGTTATGCCCGAAGGCGTAGTGAAGTGGTTCTCCCAGGAGAAGGGTTACGGGTTCATCACCCCGGATGACGGGGGCAAGGACCTCTTCGTCCACTTCTCCGAGATCCAGGGTTCCGGTTTCCGCAACCTGGACGAGGGCCAGCGGGTCAGCTTCGAGAGCCAGGAGGGCCCCAAGGGCCCGCAGGCCTCGAACGTCGCGCCGCTGTAGTCCGACCGACCACTCGCAGGTCCGCGAAGCCGCCCCTCGGGGCGGCTTCGCGCGTTTCGGGGCCCGGCGGAGGCGCGATCGCCGGGAGGGGGCCCGTTACCGGCGGGGCGCGATGGGGGAAGATGTGCCCAACGCAATCGAGCTAGGAGCCCTACATGGCCTCGGACAGCTTCAACATCGGAGGGATCGGCCTCGGCGGGATCCTCGTGATCGTCGGCATCGTGGTCGCGTTCTTCTGGAGCCTGATCCTCGGCATCATCATCGCCCTGGTGGGCCTCATCGCCTTCGGCGGCTTCGTGAAGGGCAAGTGGTACTGACCCTCCGGGCGGGCGGGGCATGAGCTCGCCGGCCCCCAGCGGGCGCCAGGTGACGCTCCGGCACGGGGCGTGGACGGCGGTCGTCGTCGAGGTCGGGGGCGGCCTGCGCGAGCTGACCCACGACGGTGTTCCGGTGCTCGACGGCTACGGGGTGGGGGAGATGGCCAGCGGCGGCCGGGGGCAGCCCCTGCTCCCCTGGCCCAATCGGCTGGCGGGCGGCCGCTACGCCTTCGCCGGGCGCACGATCCAGGCGCCGATCAGCGAGCCCTCGACCGGGTCGGCGATCCACGGGCTCACCCGCTGGGTCAACTGGCCGGTCATCGACGCCCGGGCGGACGGGTGCACGATGGGGCTGCGGCTGCATCCCCAGCCGGCCTACCCGTTCACCCTCGACCTGCGCATCGGCTACGAGCTCGGCGACTCCGGGCTGGAGGTGGCGCTGGAGGCGACCAACGCCGGCCACGGCGACCTGCCCTTCGGGGCCGGCTTCCACCCCTACCTGACGGCTGGCTCGCCGCTCGTGGACGGCGACCGTCTCACGCTGGACGCGCCCGCCCCGCCCGAGCGCGATTTCCGCGGCGGCCGCGAGATCGGCGCCGCGGTGGTGGACGACTGCTACACGGACCTCGCCCGCGGTGCCGACGGCCTCGCGCGCGTGCGGCTCGCGGCGCCCTCCGGTCGCACGGTGGCGATGTGGCTCGACGGCCTGTGGAGCCACGTCATGGTGTTCACCGGTGACACGCTGGCACTCGAGCGCCGGCGCCGCGGCCTCGCCGTGGAGCCCATGACCTGCGCTCCGGACGCCTTCAACACGGGCGAGGGCCTGCGCGTGCTGGGCCCGGGCGAGTCGCTGGCCGGCCGCTGGGGGATCGGCCTGGAGCTGCCCTAGCGGCCGCCGCCGGGGCCCTTTCCGCACCCAAACTTGGCCATCGGCTCCCACGCGGGGTCGAGCCTCTGCAAAGATGGCCGACGTGCGCCGACGGGTCGTCATCACGGGAGCCGGAGTGGTGAGCCCCATCGGAGCCGGCGTCGACGACTTCTGGGACGGCCTGGTGGAGGGCCGCAGCGGCGCCGGCCGCATCGAGCTGGAGGGCGTCGGGGAACTCAACGCGTTCCCCGTCACCGAGGGCGAGGACGCCCGCGAGCGCTTCGGCCAGCGCGACGCCCGGCGCATGGACCGCAGCGGCCGCCTGGGCGCGGTGGCCGCGGCCCTGGCCCTGGAGGACGCCGGCGACCTCGGCTCCGACTCCGAGCGCATCGGCATCTCAGTGGGCAGCGTGCACGGCGGGGCGGAGACCCTGCTGGAGGCGCACCGGGCATTCCTCGAGCGCGGGCCCGACCGGGTGGGTCCGCTCGCGATCCCCCTCTCCCTGCCGAACCACCCCTGCGCCGCCGCCGCGCGCGTGCTCGGGCTGCACGGCCCGTCCTTCTCGTCGGCGACCGCGTGCGCCGCCGGCTCGGACGCGATCGGGACGGCGCTGCTCGCCCTGCGCGAGGGGCGGGCCGACGCGATGGTCGCCGGTGGCGCCGACGCGCCGCTGTCGCCCCTGGTGGTGGCCGGCTACATCAAGGTCGGGCGCCCTCACGGCGAGCCGGCGTCCGCCCGCGCTCGAGTCGCGCCCGTTCGACGTGGCCCGCGACGGCTTCGTCATCGGAGAGGGCGCCGGGATGGTGCTGCTGGAGGACCGGGACCACGCGCTGGCGCGCGGTGCCCGCATCTACGCCGAGCTCGCGGGCTACGGCAGCTCCTGCGATGCCGGCCACCCGACCGACCCGGACTCGACCGGCGGCGGCCCCGCGCGCGCGATGCGCAACGCCCTCGCCGACGCCGGCCTCGAGGCGGAGGCCATCGGCTACGTCAACGCGCACGCCACCTCCACCATGGCCGGCGACATCGCCGAGGCGCGCGCCATCAAGCTGGCGGGCCTCGGCGGCGCGGCGATCTCCTCCACCAAGTCGGCGCACGGGCACGCCCTGGGGGGCGCGGGCGGCCTGGAGGCCGTGGCGACGCTGCTGGCCTTCGCCCGGGACACCCTGCCGCCGACACTCAACCTCGAGGACCCCGAGCCCGAGGCCCCGTTCGATCACGTGCTGGAGCCCCGCCCGGCCGAGGTGCGGGCGGCCCTGTCCAACTCCTTCGGCTTCGGCGGGCACAACGCGTGCCTGGTGTTCACCCGCCACGACCCCGGCTCGTGAGCGCCCCGGCCGCCGACGTGTGCGAGATCGCGGCCACGGTCAGCTGCTCGGCCATCTGCGACGCCATGATGCGCCGCCACCCTCACCGCGCCCACGTGGTCGACCTGGTCAGCCCGACCCCCGAGCGCTGGGTGCTCGGGCCCGCCGTCACGATGCAGTTCCTGCCGCTGCGCGCCGACCGCTTCGTGGCAGAGCGCCACGACTTCGGGGCCCTGCTGCGCGAGGCCGTGGGGGAGGGCGATCCCGACCGGGCGCGTGCTGGCGGTCTCCAGCTGGGGCCATCCGGACGCTCCGATCGCCGGCGGCAAGAAGCTCTCGCGCCTGCGCAACCTGGGGCTGGCGGGCCTCGTCGCCGACGCCCGCCTGCGCGACTTCGAGGAGGTCGAGGAGCTCGGCATCGCGGCGTGGTGCCGCGGCGAGACGGTGCGCCAGGGAGGCGAGGTGATCATGCCCTTCGCGGCCAACGTGCCGGTGGCCCTGGGCGGGGTCACCGTGTTCCCCGGCGACTGGATCTACGCCGACGCCGCGGGCGCGGTCGTGATCCCGGCCGACGACCTGCGCGACATCCTCGAGGAGGCCGTGCGCATCGAGGAGCGGGACGCCGCCGAGGTGGCGCGCATGCGGGAGGTGGACGCGCTCGGATGACCTGGATCCGCCGCTTCATCATCCTGTGGGCCTTCAACGTGGTCGCCCTGTTCGTCGCCGACTGGATCGTCAACGGCATCCACTTCGACGACAAGTGGGCGGTGGTGGTCGCGGGCGCCGTCTTCGCGATCGTGAACATGATCGTCAAGCCGATCGTCACGTTCCTGGCGATCCCGCTGATCATCCTCACCCTGGGCATCGCGCTGTTCTTCGTGAACCTGCTGATGCTGTACATCACCTCGTGGATCGTGTCCGGATTCTCGATCGACGCCTTCTGGTCGGCCGTCGGCGCCACGATCATCATCTGGATCGTCAACTCGATCCTGAGCGCGATCTTCGGCGTCGACGACTGGCGCGACGACCGCCGCCGCCGCCGCGTCGAGGGCGAGCGCTAGACCGCCGGCCCGCCGTCGTGGACGAGATCGCCCCCGGCCTGTGGCACTGGTCCACGATCCACGAGGGGTGGGGCATCCCGCTCAGCTCGTACCACCTCGCGGTCGAGCGGGTCGTGATCGACCCCCGCGTGCCGGCGCAGGGGCTGGAATGGTTCGACGAGGGGGGCGGCCCGGTCGCCGCCCTGCTCACCAACCGCCACCACTACCGGCACGCCGGGCTCTTCGCGGAGCGGTTCGGGACGCGCGTGCTGTGCAACCGGCTCGGGGCCCAGGAGTTCGCCGCCGGGGAGCCGGTCGAGTTCTTCGCCGCCGGCGACGATCTGCCCGGCGGGGTCCGGTCGTTCGAGGTGGGTGGCATCTGCCCCGACGAGACCGCGCTCTTCTCCCCGGCCCACCGCGCCCTCGCGGTGGCAGACGGCCTGGTGCGCTTTCCGCCGACGGCGACCTCGGGTTCGTGCCGGATCAGCTCATGTTCGACCCTCCCCGCACGCGCGCCCGGCTGCTCGCCGCCTACGCCGCGCTGCTGGACCAGGACTTCGACACGCTGCTGCCCGCCCACGGCGATCCGATCGTCGGCGGCGCCAAGGAGGCGCTGCGCGCCTTCCTCGCCGCCCACGGCGCGGATCCGCGTCGCCCTGACGTTCAGGAGGCGTTCAGGCGCTCGGGTAGGAGTCTTGTCGATGGAGGGTCTGCGATCCCCTCTCCGATCGCAGACCCCCGACTCTTTCCGGCCCGACGCGCCGGAGCGGCTAGCCGGGCACCTCGGCCGGCCGGCCGCGGCGGCCGACCTCGGCCTCCTCCTGGGCGTCGAGCACGGCGAAGAGCGCGTCCACGCAGCGCGGGCAGAACTGCACGCCCGCGAGGCTGCGCATCTGCTCCACGGCGGCCTCGGGGGCGAGCGCCTCGCGGTAGGGGCGGTCCGAGCGCATCACGTCCCAGGCGTCGGCGACGGCGATCACGCGGGCGCCCTCGGGGATCTCCTCGCCGGCGATGCCCGCCGGATAGCCGCCCCCGTCCCAGCGCTCGTGATGGTGGCGCACCCAGGCGACCTGGTCGGAGGGCAGCAGCTCGCCGACGATCTCGGCGCCGAGCGTGGCGTGGCCGCGCACCCGGGCCATCTCGTCGTCGGTCAGGGCGCCGGGCTTCAGCAGGATGGCGTCGGGCACGCCGATCTTGCCCACGTCGTGCAGCAGGCCGGCCCGGCGCAGGTCGCGGGCCCTGTCGCGGTCCCACCCCAGCTGCAGGGCCAGCGAGTGGCTCAGGGCGGCCACGCGCGTCGAGTGCTCGCGCGTGGAGCGGTCCTTGGCGTCCACCGCGCGGGCCAGGGCCCGCAGGGCGGCCAGCGCCTGGGCGCGCTCGAGCCGCTCGGCGCGCTCCTCGGCGCTGAGCTCGTGCACCACCTCGGGGCTGTAGAGGTAGGTGACGTCGCGGCCGTGCGCCTTGGCCCAGTACAGCGCGCCGTCGGCCAGGCGGAACAGCTCCGCGGCGCTGGTGGTGTGGGTGATGTCGCACACGCCGACCGACGCGGTCAGGTACCCGGCATCGCCGAAGGGCGCGGCCGCGATGGCCGACCGCGCGCGCTCGGCGACCGCGTAGGCCGTCAGCGCGTCGGTCTCGGGGAGGATGAACGCGAACTCCTCGCCGCCGACCCGGCCCACCACGTCCTCGGCGCGCGCCAGCTCGCGCAGCCGCGCCGCCACCTCGACCAGCACGGTGTCGCCGGCCTGGTGGCCGTGGGCGTCGTTGATCAGCTTGAAGTGGTCCAGGTCGACCAGGGCGATGCTCAGGGAGCGGCCGTGGCGCACGGCCCGGGCGACCTCGCTGGCCAGCCGCTCGTGGAAGACGCGGTGGTTTGGCAGCCCGGTCAGCGGGTCGCGGGCGGCCTGGGCGTCGAGATCCTGGTAGAGCCCCGCCGCCGTGATGCTGCCCTCGAGCGCCGCGGCGACCGTGCCCAGCAGCGACACCTCGGCCGGGCCGTAGCGCGCGCGGCGGGTCGACGTGACGTCGAGCACGGCCCGCACCGAGCCGTCGCGGGTGCGCAGCGGCATCACCAGCTCGGAGCGCAGGGCCTCCATGCCGGGTGCGCGCACGCAGCGCGCGTCGGTGGCCGCGTCCTCGGTGATCGCCGGCCGGCCTGAGCGCACCGCCACGCCCAGCAGGCCGGTGTCCATGTCCTGCACGTAGTCGTCGGCGATCAGGAGCGCGCCGCGCGAGGCCGCCAGCTCCAGCCGGCGGCGGCGGTGGTCGCAGCGCAGGATGGCCACGCCGTCGTCACCCAGGTGCGCCTGCAGCGCGTCGACCGCGGTGCGGAAGACCGTGTCCAGGTCGACCAGGCCGCCCACGGCGCGCGAGATGCGGTGGGCCAGCTCCAGGTCGCTGGTGGCGTCGGCGGCACGGCGCTGGGCGCGCGTCTGAGCGCGCCACACGGACAGGCCACGCCCACGGGGAGGGATTGCGTTCTCCATCAGGGTCGTTTTCGGCGGATCGAGCGCGAATCCTCATGCGCCATCGGGCCACAATTCCGTCCCGAGCGGTATCGAACACGGCGCCTGCCGCGATTCGCGGATCCCTCAAAGGGGGGATCGATCCGGTCGGGCGGACGTCGATGAGCCAGGTGCGGGACGGCACGCGCGGTCGGGACATTCATTTCATCCCCCCGAGCTCGAGCCCCCGCGCCCGGCACCGGTGGGCACCCGGTCCCGGGTTAACCGGAGCGGCGGGCGGGACCCCGCCGTCTCCGGTGCCTGCTCCCCTTGCCGGCCCCCGGCCGGCCGGGAACCTTCGCGATCCGTCGTCCTCGGTCGGGGCAAGGCCCTACGGGCATTGCACCCTCCCTGCGTCCTAGGCTCCCTCGGTTTTCGGGGCAGGGAGGCCTCGCCGCCCGGGGCGGAGGCTTCTCAGTCGGCGGGGACGCTCACGATGATCAGCTTCGGCTCGGTCATGTGCTGGACGGCGAAGTGCGGTCCCTCGCGGGTGTTGCCGCTGTCCTTCACCCCGCCGTAGGGCATCTGGTCGGCGCGGAAGGTCGGCGTCTCGTTGATGAGGACGCCGCCGAAGTGCAGGCGCCGGGCCCAGCCCAGCGCCGCGTCGGCCCGCGCGGTGAAGATGCCGGCCTGCAGGCCGAACGGCGACCCGTTGGCCAGCTCGACCGCCTGGTCGATCGTGTCGAAGCGCGCCAGGCCGACGACCGGGCCGAAGACCTCCTCGCACGAGACCTTCATCTCGGGCGAGATGTCCTCCAGCACCGTGGGCCGCAGCAGGCCGTCGCTCACGCTCCCGCCGGTCAGCACCCCGGCCCCGGCGCGGGTCGCCTCGTCGATCCACTCGGCCACCCGGTCACGGTTGTCGCCGTCGATGACCGGCCCGACGTCGGTGTCGTCGTCCATCGGGTCGCCCACCACGAGGGCCTCGACGGCGGTCACGAAGAGCTCGCGGAAGCGGTCCATGGCGGGGGCCTCGACGTACACGCGCTGAACCGAGATGCACGACTGGCCGGCGTGGGTGAAGCCGGACCCGGCCAGCTTGGTGGCCGCCAGCTCGAGGTCGGCGTCGGCCGTCACGATCACCGGGGTCGAGTTGCCCAGCTCGAGCGCGACCTCCTTGCGCGGCTGGCGCTGGCGGATGCCCCAGCCCACCGGGGGGCTGCCCGTGAACGAGATCATCGGCACGTCGGGGTGGTCCACCAGGGCGTTGCCGACGGTGCCGCCTCCGCCCGGGATCACCGACAGGAAGCCGTCGGGCAGCCCGGCGTCGGCCAGGGTCTGGGCCAGCAGCAGGGCCGAGAGCGGCGTGGACGAGGCCGGCTTGAGCACCACCGGGCAGCCCGCCGCGATCGCCGGGGCCAGCTTGTGGGCCACCAGGTTGAGCGGGAAGTTGAAGGGCGAGATCGCCCCTACGACGCCGATCGGCTCGCGCACGATCACCCCGACCTTGCCGCCGCCGGACGAGCTGGCGTCCATGGGCACGACCTGGCCGGCCAGCGAGCGGGCCTCGACGGCGGCGAAGGTGAGCGTGTCGACGCAGCGCGCCGTCTCGCCGCGGGCCTGCGTGATCGGCTTGCCGGCCTCCATGCAGATGGTGCGGGCGAAGGTCTCGGCCCGGCTGGCCACCAGCTGGGCCGCCCGCTCGAGCACCTCGGCGCGCGCCGCCGCCGGGGGAGGGGGCCGGTGCCCGAGCGCGTCCGCGACCGCGGCGGCGACGTCGTCGCCGTCGCCCACGGCGACCGTGGCGATGGTGGCGCCGTCGTACGGGTTCGCCACGACCAGGTCGTCGTTGCGCTGGTCGAAGGCGCCCCCGATCAGGAGGCCGGTGGGCTGGGCCGGGTCGAGGGCCGAGCTGTGGATCGCCATCGCGCTAACCCCGATCGTCGAGTCTGGAGGCCCGCAGGATAGCCCCGCAGGTACCCTCTGGGCCGGTCGGCCAACCGGTGGCCGCCGCGGGAACGGGGGTCCAGGGTGCAGGCCGCGGAGCTGATGGTGCGGTGCCTCGAGGCGGAGGGCGTCGCGCGCATCTACGCCATCCCCGGCGAGGAGACGCTGGAGATCGTGGAGGCCCTGCGCGAGTCCTCGATCGAGATCGTGATCGTGCGCCACGAGCAGGGGGCGGCCTTCATGGCCGACGTCCACGGCCGCCTCACCGGCCGCGCGGGCGTGTGCCTGGGCACCCTCGGCCCGGGGGCGACCAACCTGATCACGGGCATCGGCGACGCCTACCTCGACTACGCGCCGATGGTCGCCATCACCGGCCAGGTGCGCCTCGACCTGGTCCACAAGGAGAGCCACCAGTACGTCGACGTGGTCGACATGCTGCGCCCGGTCACCAAGTGGAACGCGCGCATCGAGCGGCCCGAGACCGTCCCCGAGGTGGTCCGCAAGGCGTTCAAGCTCGCCGAGGCCGAGCGTCCCGGACCGACCCACCTGGAGCTCTCCGAGACGATCGCCGCCGCCGAGCTGCCCGACTCCTCGCGGCCCCTCGCGCCGAGCGACTCCGGGCCGAGCCTCCCCGACCCCTCGGTCATCCGCGAGGCCGCCGAGATCATCCGCTCCGCGCGCCGCCCGGTGATCATCACCGGCAACGGCGTCCTGCGCGCCGGGGCCTCGCAGGAGCTGAGGGCGCTGTGCGCGCACGCCGGCATCCCGGCGTGCCCCACGTTCATGGGCAAGGGGGCGCTGGACGACCGCTCGCTGCTGTCGCTGCCGGCCGTGGGGCTGCAGGCCCGCGACAGCATGACCGCCGGGCTCGACGAGGCCGACGTGGTGATCTGCGTCGGCTACGACCTGGTCGAGTTCGGGCCCGCCGGCTGGAACCCGAAGATGCTCAAGCGCATCATCCACGTGGACGCGCGGCCGGCCGAGGTGGACCAGAGCTACATCCCCGAGGTGGAGATCGTGGCCGGGGTGCGCGAGACGCTCCAGGCCCTGCGCGCCGAGCTGCCCGCCGCGCCCCAGCCGGCCTACGTCGCCCGCCTGCGCGTGGCGGTCGACACCGAGCTGCGGGCCACGGGCGAGCGTGCCGGGGTGGTCAGCCCGCAGGCCGCGATCTCGGCGATCCGCGGCGCGATGGCCCCCTCGGACATCCTCATCTCCGACGTGGGGGCCCACAAGCTGTGGCTCGGCCGGCTCTTTCCGGCCTACGAGCCCAACACGGTGATCGTGGGGAACGGCTTCGCGAGCATGGGCATCGCCCTGCCGGGCGCCATCGCCGCCACCCTGGCCGTCCCCGACCGCCGCGTGGTGGCCGTGTCGGGCGACGGCGGCTTCCTGATGAACGTGCAGGAGCTGGAGACCGCCACCCGCCTGGGCGCGCCCGTGACCGTCGTGGTCTGGGTGGACGGCGCCTACGGGGTGATCGGCTGGAAGCAGGAGCGCCGCTTCGGGCGCACTCACGCCATCCACTTCGGCAACCCCGACTTCCACGACCTGGCGCGCGCGTTCGGCTGGAGCCACCGTCACGTGACCGACGGACCGGCCCTCGGCGCGGCGCTCGAGCAGGCATTCGCCGAGGGCGGGCCCGCGCTGATCACCGTCCCGATCGACTACCGCCACAACGTGCGCCTCGCCAACCTGGGGGAGCCCGCGCTCAGCGCATAGGGCGGCTCGGCTAGCCCAGCGACGCGCTCACGGTGATCTCGGGCACCGCGGCCAGGGCCCGGCTCACCGGGCAGTTGGCCTTGGCGCCCTCGGCGGCGGCCTGGAAGGTCGCCTCGTCGATGCCGGGCACCACCCCCACGGTGGTGAGCGCGATCGTGGCGATCGTCGCCTTGCCGTCGATGTTGCGCAGCGTCACGACCGCGTCGGTGGTGACCGAGGTGGCCGGTGTGCCCGCGTTGCCCAGGTCGCCCGCGAGCGCCATCGAGAAGCACGCCGCGTGCGCCCCCGCGATCAGCTGCTCGGGATTGGCGCCCGGCCCGTCCTCGAAGCGCGACGTGAAGGAGTACTCGCCGCTCATCGAGTCGCCCGCGGTGAACGTCCCGCGGCCCGACTTCAGATCGCCCTGCCATTGCGCGTGGCCCGTGGCCGCCATGTGGTGCTCCTTGCTCGCGTGATGGGTGGTGCCCCGGACCACTATCGCCCACCCCGGGTCCGCTCGGCCCGGGGTGGGGGCAGCACCAGCACCGGACGCCGGGGAGCCCCACCGCCGGTCGGCCGGTGCCCCCATGGGCCCGCGCGCGGCCGTCGTCGATCGTGGCCGCACTGGTCATTCGACGCGATCGGAGCGCGCCGTGTCCCCACCCCGTCCGTCCCTGCTCGAGCGCCACGGGCGCCTCATGGCGCGTCGCCGCTGGATCGTGATCCCGCTGTTCCTGGCCCTGCTGGTGGGGGCGGTGCTCCTCAGCGGGCGCGTGGGCGAGGTGATCAGCTCGGAGCAGTCGCTGCCCGGATCCGAGGCCCAGCGCGGCATCGACCTGGTGCGGACCCATTTCTCGGAGGGACGCGAGAGCACCGACGTGCAGCCGGTGCTCCGCAACGCCACCCTCACGGTCAACGATCCCGGCTACCGCCGGGCCGCCGAGGCCGCCCTGGCGCGCGGCGCCGCCGTCGTCCCCGGCACGCGCGTGGTGTCCTACTTCGACACCGGCAGCCGCGACATGGTGGGCGACGACGGCCACCTGACGTTCGCGACCCTGTCGGTGCCCCTCGACGACGAGGCCACCGCCGATCGGATCGACGCCATCCGCGCCGCCGTCGGCACGCCGCCGGGCTTCGAGCCCACCCTGGTCGGCGGCGGGGCGGCGGTGTGGCACGACACCCAGGACGGCTTCGCGGCCGACATGGCGCGCGCCGAGCTGATCGTGCTGCCCGTCGCGCTGCTGATCCTGCTCGTCTTCTTCGGCAGCGTCACCAGCGCGCTCCTGCCGCTGGGGATGTCCGTCGTGACCATGATGTTCGCGATGGCGGGCACCTTCGTGGCCGGCCAGTGGATCGGCATCGCCGAGCAGGTGACCACGATCATCACCCTGGTGAGCGTCGCCCTGGGCATCGACTACGCCCTGCTGGTGGTGTCGCGCTTTCGCGAGGAGATGCGCAACGGGGCCGATCGCGTCGACGCCACCGCGCGCACGGTCGCCACGGCCGGCCGCGCGGTGCTGCTGTCGGGCGTCACGGTGGCCATCGGGCTGGCCGTGCTGGTGGCGCTGCCGGTCCCGTTCGTGCGCTCCATGGGCATCGGCGGCATGCTGGTCCCGCTCAGCGCCGTCCTGTGCGCCCTCACCGTCCTGCCCGCCGTCCTGTGCGCCCTCGGCCACCGGGTCGACTCGCTGCGCGTGTACCCGCGCCGCTGGGCGCTGCCGGCCGGGGCGATCTGGGGGCCGATCTCCCGCGCGGTCACCGGCTGGGCGATCCCGATCGCGGCGCTGGTGCTGATCGGCCTGGTGGGCCTCGCCGGCCAGGCCGGCAACATGAGCATCCACCAGGACGAGCTGGCCGACGCCCCCGACGTGGAGGCCGTGCAGGCCGGGCGCCTGGTGCGCGACGCGCTGGGGGGCACGCTCAACCCCGACGTCTACGTCATCGACAGCGGCCGCGCCGGCGGCGTGTACGACCCCGGCACGATCGCCGCCCTCGCGGCGGTCGCCGACGACCTGCGGGCCGCGCCCGCCGTCGGGGGCGTCACGTGGCCCTCGGTCACCGAGCCGGCCGCATTCCGCCGCGCGGCCGAGGGCGGCCTGGTCGACGCGACCGGGCGTTACGCCCTGATGCAGGTGGCGCCCCTCGGCGACCCCCTGTCCGACTCGGCGCGCGACCTCAACGCGCTGATGGGCGCCAAGAAGGGCGAGGTGGCGGCCGCCGTGCCCGACGGCGAGGTGCTGCTCTCCGGCGAGCCGGCCGCGGTCAACGAGTTCACCGACTCCCTCTACGGCCCGTTCCCGTGGCTGGTGGTGGGCGTGCTGGTGCTCACCTTCGTCGCCCTGATGCGCTCGTTCCGCTCGTGGCTGGTCCCGCTCACCGCGGTCGTGATGTCGGGCATCTCGCTGCTGGCCACCTACGGCCTGCTGTACCTGGTGTTCCAGCGCGGCATCGGGTCGGGCCTGCTGGGCGTGGACCACGACGTGCGCGGCGTCGCGCTGTGGGTGCCGGTGATGCTGTTCGCCTTCCTGTTCGGCATCTCGATGGACTACCAGGTGTTCCTCGTCGAGCGCATGCGCGAGCTGCGCGACGCGGGGGAGACCAACCGGCGCGCGGTCCAGCTCGGGCTGGCCCACACCGGGCGCGTGGTCGGCACGGCCGCGCTGATCATGGTCGTCGCCTTCGGCGGCTTCGCCACCGCGAACGACGTCGCGATGAAGGAGTTCGGCTTCGGCCTGGCGGTCGCGGTCGCGATCGACGCCCTGCTGGTGCGCTGCCTGATCGTGCCCGCCCTGATGCGGATGACCGGCGAGCGCAACTGGACCATGCCGCGCCGCCTGGCCCGCATCGCCCGGGTGCGCCCGCGCCCGGCCCTGTCCGACTAGATCCCGTGGCCCGCGGGGCGCGTCGCGCCCCGCGGGCTCGTACCATCGGAGACCCCCGTGACCCTCGTTCGCCGCCATTTCATCTCACCGCTCGCCGACGGCCGCACCCTGCGCCACCTGGCGCTGCTGGCGAGCGCCATCCCGCTGGGCACCGCCTGGCTCGTGATGCTCGTCACCGGCTGGTCGCTCGGCCTGGGCCTGCTCATCACCCTGCTGGGCATCCCCGTGTTCCTGGGCCTGGTGTTCGCCGTGCGCGAGTGCGCCCGCTTCGAGCGCGGCCTGCTCGACCTGGTCGTGGGCACGCGCCTGTCGGGCCCCCCGCGCCCGGTCTGGAGCGGCTCGATCCTCGCCACCCTGTCGCGCCAGGCCGTCGATCCGGCCTTCTGGCGCGATCAGGCCTACCTGCTCCTGCGCTTCGTGGCGGGGCTGCCGCTCGCCTGCGTGGTGCTCGGCGTCATCGGCGCCGCGCTGCAGCTGATCGCGGCGCCGGCCTACTACCGCGCGGGGGACGGCATCGACGTGGGCGTCTGGCGCATCGACACCCTGCCCGAGGCCCTCGCCCTCGTCCCGATCGGCGTGGCCGTGCTGTGCCTGGCGATCCCCCTCACCGACGGGCTCGGTCGCCTCTGGGCCGCCCTCGCCCGCGGGGTGCTCGGCCCCGCCGGCGCGGCGCGGCCCGCCGCCCCCCGCCGGGCGCGCGCGCCGCGTCCGGCGCGGCCTCGAACCGAGTCGATCCTCGCGGTGCTGATCACCCTGGCCGTCGTCGCGACGCTGAGCCTGGTGTGCGTCGTGATCTGGGTCGCGACGACCCCGGGCGACTACTTCTGGCCGATCTGGGTGATCATGCCGCTCGCCGCGATCCTGGGCATCCTCGCCGTGGCGGTCCTCACCCCCCTGGCGGCGCCCGAGGCATCGCTGCGCACCCGGGTGCTGCTGCGCCACGCCGGGATCGCCGCCGTCGCGGCCGCCTTCCTGATCGGGGTCTGGCTCGCCAGCACGCCGGGCGGCTACCTCTGGCCGATCTGGCCGGTCCTCGCCCTCGCGCTGCTGGTGGGCTGCCACGCCGCCTGGGTCGCGTTCGGCTCAGGGGCCACCCGCCAGATGGCCGAGCGCATCGACGTGCTCACCAGCACCCGGGCGGCGGCCGCCGACGCCCAGGCCGCCGAGCTGCGGCGCATCGAGCGCGACCTCCACGACGGCGCCCAGGCCCGCCTGGTGTCGCTGGCCATGGACCTGGGCATGGCCCGCGAGCGCATGGACACCGATCCCGATGACGCCCGCGCCCGCGTGGCCGAGGCCCACGACGAGGCCAAGCGCGCCCTGGTGGAGCTGCGCGATCTGGCGCGCGGCATCCATCCGGCGGTGCTGAGCGACCGCGGGCTGGCGGCGGCGATCGGGTCGCTGGCGGCCACGGGCGCCATCCCCACCGACGTGGAGGTGTCCACCGGCGGGCGCCTGGAGCCGGCGATCGAGGCGGCGGCGTACTTCACCGTCTCCGAGGCCCTGGCCAACGCCGCCAAGCACAGCGGGGCCACCGCGGTGAGCGTCCGCGTGGCGCGCGAGGGTAGCCTGGTGCGCGTGCGCGTGAGCGACGACGGCCGCGGCGGAGCGGACTCCTCCGGCGACGGTCTCACCGGGCTGGCGCGCCGGCTCGCCGCGCACGACGGAACGCTGGCCGTGACCTCGCCGCCCGAGGGCGGCACCGTGGTTGAGGCGGAGCTGCCGTGCGGGTCGTGATCGCCGAGGACCTCGCGCTGCTGCGCGACGGCATCGCGCGCCTGCTCGCGTGACCACGGCATCGAGGTCGCCGCCGCGGTGGAGGACGGCGACGCCCTGGTGGCGGCCGTCGAGCGGGAGCGGCCCGACGTGGCCGTGGTGGACGTGCGCCTGCCGCCCAGCTTCCGCGACGAGGGCCTGCGCGCCGCGCTCGAGGCGCGCAGGCGCGTCCCCGGCACCGCCGTGCTCGTGGTGTCGCAGTACGTGGAGCAGACCTACGCCGTCGAGCTCCTCGCCGACGGGGCGGGGGGCATCGGCTATCTGCTCAAGGAGCGGATCGCCGACCCGGCCGACTTCGTCGAGGCGGTGCGGCGCGTGGGGGCCGGCGGCACGGCGATGGACCCCGAGGTGGTCGCCCAGCTGGTGGCCCGCCGCGGGCGCGGCTCGGCGGTGTCGCGGCTCACGCCGCGCGAGCTGGAGGTGCTGGAGCTGATGGCCGAGGGCCGCTCCAACGCGGCCATCGCCGACGCCCTGGTCGTGACCGACGGGGCGGTCGAGAAGCACATCTCGAACATCTTCGGCAAGCTCCACCTGGCGCCCTCGGACACCGCCCACCGCAGGGTGCTCGCCGTCCTGGCCTTCCTGCGCAGCTAGCGGTCGCTCAGGCGCCAAGCTGCGACACGTCGCGGCCCCAGGCGGTCGCCGACGGCCAGTACTCGGACAGGAAGCTGATGCTCGTGCCGCCCCGCGAGCCCGAGGAGTGGATGATCCAGCCGTTGCCGAGGGAGATGCCGGTGTGGCCGATCGACCCCTTGACGCTCTTGGGCCCGCGCGGGCCGAAGAACACGAGGTCGCCGGGCGCGAGCCTGCGGACCGGGATGCGCTCGGACGGCTTCTCCCACGCCATCGCGTCGGCGGTGCGGCCCAGCAGGCCGCTTCCGAGCGCCATCTGGCTGGGCTTGGCGCTGCCCTTGAAGGCCCACCACACCAGGCCCGAGCAGTCGAAGCCGCCGTGCGCCTGGGCGCCCCACGGCGCCCGGAGGTCGCCGTGGGCCAGTCGCCGGCCCACACGTAGGGCTGGCCGATCTGCCACACGGCCGCCTGCGCCACCGCGAAGCGGGCGGCGTTCATCGCGGGCAGGTGGATGTCGCGGTAGCGGGCGAGGCGCGCGCGCTGCCACGAGTCCACGCCGCGTGCGCGATCGAGCATGTACACCAGGTCGGCGAGGCGGATCGACTCTCGGCGCGAGCGCTCGCGTCCGTCGCGCGAGGAGGGCTGGTTGTACACCAAGCCCAGCTCGCGGACGAGCACCTCGCTGCCGGCGTTGGCGGGCATGCGCAGCGCGGGGCCGCCGTCGACGGTCATGTGCTGGATGCCGCGCCGCTCGGGACCCAGCCCGAGGGCTCCGATCACCGCCGCATGGGCGCTGTAGACACTGACACGGCCGTTCGGCTTGGCCCTCGCGCGCGGCCTGCCCGTGAGGATGCCCAGGGCCCGGTCGAGGTCGCCGCGGGTGGCGTCGCGCGACAGGTTGGCGCCGGCCAGCCCGGGCCATACGGGCGCCAGCCGGGCGGCCGCCGGGGCGGCCCAGCGGTCGAGGGCGCCTCGGCGGACCCTCCGGGTGGCCGGCGCGGCCGAGGTCGGCGCCGGGGCGGGGAGGGGGCGGAGGTGGGCGCCGGGGCCTGGGCGGGCGCCTGGGCGGCGCCCGAGCCCGCGAGTGGCGCGATCGGGCGCGGCGGCTGCGATTGGGCGGCGGCCGCGCCGGCGCCCCAGAGGGCCGCCAGTCCGAGCGCGGCGGACATGAGGAGTTTCCGCGTCACCCCCCTGTGTTCGGTCATCGCGGGGCCATCCTTCACCCCCGCGGTCACGAGGGGACCCACCTGTGCGAAAGTCCTTACAGATCCCGTTTCGAATGCTGAGGGGAGGCCCAAATGGCTAACGATTCGGTCCCCGGAGACGCCGAGCTGAGCGAGCGCCTGACGCCCGAGCAGTTCGCGGTCACCCGGCAGGGCGCCACCGAGCGCGCCTTCACCGGCATCTACTGGGACCACCACGGCGACGGTGTGTACGCGTGCGTGTGCTGCGGCGAGCCCCTGTTCGACTCGCAGACCAAGTTCGAGTCGGGGTCGGGGTGGCCCAGCTTCTTCGAGCCGGCGACGGCCGAGGGCGTGGAGGACCGCGTCGACACGAGCCACGGCATGGTGCGCACCGAGGTCACCTGCCGCCGCTGCGGCGCCCACCTGGGCCACGTGTTCGAGGACGGCCCGGGGCCCACGGGCCTGCGCTACTGCATCAACTCGGCCTCGCTCGCGTTCGAGGAGCGGGAGGAGGGCTGATCGGCGGGACGATCGGCGCCCTGATCGCGCTCGTCGTGGCGAGCGGATCGGGGGGCGCCCCCGCCGCCGTGCCGGTCGACACGGCGGCCCTGACCCCGGCGCAGCTCGCGGGCCAGCGGATCGTCTACGCCTTCGAGGGCACCTCGCCGCCGCCGGCCCTGGTGCGGCGCATCCGTCGCGGGGAGGCCGGCTCGGTGATCCTGTTCGCCTCCAACGCGCCCACCAACGCCGCGGCGCGCGCGCTGGTGCGGCGCCTGCAGGCCATCCCGCGCCCCGCCGCGGTCGACCGCCCGCTGCTGGTGATGGTCGACCAGGAGGGCGGCCCGGTGAGGCGGCTGACGGGCCCGCCCTCCCGGTCGGGCGCCCAGCTCGGGGCCGCCGGGCCCGACGCCGCGCGCGCCGCCGGCCGGGCAGCGGGGCGCCTGCTGCGCTCGGTCGGCGCCAACGTCGACCTGGCCCCGGTGGCCGACGTGGGCCGCCCGGGCTCGGCGCTGCTGGGCGAGAACCGCATCGCCGGCACGGCGCCGGCGCGGGTGGCCCGGGTGACCGTGGCCTTCGCGACCGGCCTCGCGCAGGCCGGCGTGGCGGCCGCGCCCAAGCACTTCCCCGGCTTCGGCGCCGCGACCGTCAACACCGACGACGCGCCCGCCCGCATCACGGTGCCGGCCGCCGGGCTGCGTCGGGTGGACATGCTCCCCTTCCAGGCCCTCATCGACCGCGGCGTGCCGATGGTGATGCTGTCAACGGCGGTCTACACGGCCCTCGACGCCGCGCACCCGGCGGCCCTGTCGCGGCGCATCGCCACCGGCGAGCTGCGCCGCCGCATGGGCTTCCGCGGCGTGTCGGTGAGCGACGACCTGGACACGCCGGCGCTCGCCGCGTCGGGGGGCACCGCCACGGTGGCGGTCACCGCCGCCCGCGCGGGCACCGACATGCTCATCTTCGTGGGGCAGGCCGCCGGCCCCCGCGCCGCCCGGGGCATCGCCTCGGCCCTGGCCTCCGGCGCGCTGGCGCGCCCCGCCGCCGAGCGGTCGGTGGCGCGCATCCTGGCGCTGCGCGCCGCCCTGCCGGCCGGGGTGCCATCATCCCGCCCGTGACGCGAGGGCTGACGTTCGACGAGGCGCTCGACGCGATGCGGCTCAACGCGCTCGCGCCTCGCGGCGAGGCGGTCGCGCTCGACGCCCTCGTGGGCCGCGCGCTGGCCGAGGACGTGCGCGCGCGCGTGGACCACCCCAGCTTCACCAACTCGGCGATGGACGGGTTCGCCCTGCGCGCCGAGGACGCCGCCGCGCTGGCGCCCCTGCGCCTGGTGGGCGAGAGCCGCGCCGGCACCCCCTTCGAGGGGCGGATCGACGCGGGCGAGGCCACCCACATCTCGACCGGCGCGCAGATCCCCGAGGGCGCCGACACGGTGCTGCGCCGCGAGGACGCCGACGCGGACGGGGACGGGGGCTGGGTCACGCCGCGGGTGGCGCCGGCGCCCGGCACCGCCGTGCGCCCGGCCGGCGGCGACGTGCGCCGGGGCCAGGTGCTGCTGCCCAGCGGCCATGTGGTCGCGCCCCACGAGGTGGCCGTGGTGGCCGCCGCCGGCCACCCCGAGGTGCTCTGCCGCGCCCGCCCGCGGGTGATGATCCTGGGCAGCGGCGACGAGGTGGTGCCGCCCGGATGGGACCTCGGCCCCGGCCAGGTGTACGACGCCAACCGTCCCGGCATCACCGCCCAGGCACGCGCCGCGGGCGCCGAGGTGATCGCGGCGGCGGTGGTCCCCGACGACCGCCGCGCCACCATCGCCGCCCTGCGCGAGGCGCTCCCCGAGGGAGAGGGCGACGCCGACCTCGCGCCCGACCTGGTGGTGACCACCGGCGGCGTCTCGGTGGGCGACCACGACCACCTGCGTCCGGCCTTCGCCGCCGTCGGGGCCCACGAGATCCTGTTCGGCGTGCAGATCCGCCCGGGCCACCCGCTGTGGCTGGGCCGCCACGGCGACCGGATCATCCTCGGCCTGCCGGGCAACCCGGTCTCGGCGGCGGTGTGCTTCCACGCGTTCGGGCGCCCGCTGCTGGGGCGCGACGACGGCTGGGAGCGGCGGATGCCCCTCTCGGCCGACTACGCCAAGGGCACGCCGCGCACCGACCTGATCCGCTGCCGCGAGGTGGGGGGCGCGCTGGAGCCGCTGCCGCGCCAGGCCTCCCACAACGTCACCTCGCTGGCGGGCGCGACCCACCTCGCCGCCATCCCGGCCGATCGCGACGTGGTCGCCGCCGGCGAGCTCGTGAGGTGCTGCCCGCTCTGAGCCGGCGGCGTCTGGGGCTCATGTTCGGGGCCCATCAGGCCGAAAACCCTCTTGACAGCCTCACTACAGTATTTGAAGCGTCAGGAGGCGGCATGACATCCACCATCTCGCGGGAGGCCTGAGCCGATGCCCGCGCTCGTGATCGAAGACAGCCTGCTCGTCCGCTACTCCACCTGGAGGGAGTGGCGCGAGACCAAGCTGGCCGAGGCCACGCGCCGCGCGAACGTGCCCCTGGTGGAGCTCGGCACCACGCAGTGCGGCCACTGCTGGGGGCAGCGGCGCATCTTCGCGCCCGCGGCCAACGGCGAGGGCCTGGTGCCGCACGCCTGCCCCGTCTGCCTGGGGCGCGGCTACCTCGACACCGGCGCGGCCTAGGCCCTACCGCCCCAGCGGCACCCGCGCGAGCAGCCTGCCGGTGGCGCCGTAGGCCTCGGCCGTGACCGGGGTCCCCGGCGCGGCCGGGTCCTTCAGGTCCGCGTCGTCGTCGGTGTACAGCCAGCCGCGCGTGCCCACCACCGCCGGCCTGCGCGCGCCCGAGAGCGCGATCACATCGACCGACCTCACCCGGGGGGACACGTGGCCGGCGACCAGGAGGGTCGAGGGCGGCACCACCGCGCCGCCGCAGCGGTCGATCACCCCGGCGAACTCGCGCGAGCAGCCGTCCCAGGAGATGCCCTGGTCGGACGGGCCCAGGATCATGTTGACCAGGCGGCCGCCGGCCTGCACCGACCACAGCGAGTAGCCGCCGGTCGCGGGCGTGGCCGCCACCAGCCGCGTGAGCGATCCCGTTGAACGGATCGAGGTTCTTGACGCGGGCCTGGCGGTCGGCCGCGGCCAGCTGGGCCGGGGTCGCCGCGGGGGCGCGCTGGCGCCGCGCCCCCGGGCCGGTGGTGGTGCGGGGCGCGGTCGTGGCGGGCGCGGCGGGCGTGTCGCCGGACGTCTCTCCGCCCGGTCCCACCGTCGCCGTCGCCGCGGCCGTCGACGATGCCGACTCGTCGTCCCCGCCGCCCAGGGAGCACCCCGCCACCGGCCCGGCCAGCGCGAGGAGGGCGACCAGGTACGCGAGCGCCCGGAGTCGGGAAAGGGGGGGTGACGGGGCCACGCCGCGACGATAGACCTCGAGCAGGACGACCCGTCAGGGGGCCGGCGGCCCGTCCTCCCCCTGGCCGCTCAGCACGATCGGCGTGACCACGATGCGGTCGCCGATGCGGTACTGCACGTCCAGGGTGTCGCCCTTCAGGTCGCCGTAGACCCCGATGCCGATCGCCAGCATCACCTTGCGCCCGAAGCCCATCGGCGGCCGCGCCCGCAGCAGGCGCGAGAAGCGCACGGTCGCGCCATCGACCACGAAGTCCCGGCCCTCGGCCCACTCCTCGCCGTTCACGTAGACCGTGATCGGCGGCTGCGCCCCCGAGGGCAGCGCCACCGCGTGCACCCGCTGCGGGTCGGTCATAGGCGGAGCCCTCTCGATTCCGAATAGTGTCGTAATGTCTTATTGTATTTGAATATTTGCTTTCGCGATATCGGGGCGGGATACTGGGCGCCTGCCTCGCACCCCCTCGCTTCCCGGGGCGCGAGGCAGTTGACCTCCGGTCGGGGGAACGGCGCGCGCGCTGCTCGGCAGGGGCGGGGCAGCAGGCGGTTCGGCTCGGGGACGACGGGCGGCCGAGACGCGATGACCGACCCCCGGCCCGGAGGCGGAGCCCCGGTCGATGCCGGCGCGGGTGCGCCTCGGCGTCGCTCCCTGGGCGTGGCGCTCGCGGTCGCCGCGGCGGTCGGCGTGGCGCTCTTCGGCAGCTTCCTGCTGGTGCTCACCCCCTCGCTGGGCGACCGGCCGGGGCTGCAGACGCTGTGGGTGATCTTCTCGCTGGTGATGCTCAAGGTCCCGCTGCTCGCGCTCGTCTGGTGGATGATCGCCCGTCGCCGGGGCCGGCCTCGGGCCGAGGACGCCTCGACCGAGACGGCGGCGGCCTTCATCGACCGCATCGAGGGCGAGGCCGCGCTCGCCGCCGGCCGGCCCGACGCGGCCGCGCGCCTGGCGTCGCTTCGCGGCGAGGCCTGGGCGCGGATCGCGCGCGCCGACGAGGCCGAGTCGCCGGAGCTGGTCGAGCTTGCCCTCCGCCTGGACGGCCCCCGCGGCCGGCGCTCGCCCCGGCCGCGGGCGGGGGGCGACGAGGGGGGCTCCTCCCCGGATCCCGGCGGCGCGGGGTAGCCCGGCGTTCCGAGCTCTCGCGGCCCGGGTACCTGATCGACGATGCTCGCGATCGGCTCCGTCATCGTCGTGATGCTGCTGTCCCTGATCATCACCCGGGTGGCGACCGTGGTGCTCACGCTCACCGGCCTCTCGCGGGAGTCGGCCCGCTTCCAGGCGCGCTCGGCGTTCTCGGGAGTCGGCTACACCACCACCGAGTCCGAGTCGGTGGTTGCCCATCCCGTGCGCCGGCGGGTCGTGATGGCGCTGATGCTCGTGGGCAGCGCCGGTCTGGTGGCCGTCGTCGCATCCCTCGTTGTGTCGTTCTCGCGCGCCGGCGGCGAAGCGAGCGGGCGCCGCCTCGGCGTCCTGATCGGCGGCCTCCTGCTCGTCTGGCTGATCGCGCGCAGCCGCGCGCTCGATCGCGCGTTCACGCGCCTGGTGCGCCGGATGCTGGGAAGGTTCTCGGGCCTCGACGTGACCGACTACGCCGGGCTGCTCGAGGTCTCCGGCGGGTGGGCCGTGGGCGAGCTGTACGTCCGCGAGGACTCCTGGCTGGCCGGGGGAGATCTCGGCCGGCTGAGGCTGCGCGACGAGGGCATCGCCGTGCTCGGCGTCCACCGCGAGGACGGCGAGTACCTCGGGGTGCCCGAGGCCACCACGGCGATCCTGCCCAGCGATCGCCTGCTGGTGTACGGCCGGCGCGCGGCGATCGGCACCCTCGAGAGCCGACCCCCGGGGGACGGAGGCGACGCGGCCCACGAGGAGGCGGTGCGGACGCAGAGGGCCACCCTCGCCGACCAGGTCGTGCGCGACCCGCACTCCGGGGGCCCCTGAGGCGGGCACAGGAGGCGCGATAATGACCCCGACCCGCCGAAGTAGCTCAGCTGGTAGAGCAGCCGCCTTGTAAGCGGCAGGTCAGGGGTTCGAGTCCCCTCTTCGGCTCTGACGCAATTCCGGGTGCACACCGGGATCTCGCGCGGTGCCGGACGTGTTGACGGTGGCCGGTGGTCGCTTCAAAAAAAACGCCCCGGTCCCGTTCCCTGTAGGGCCCATCCGGTGCCTCGACGATGCCTCACCCGGTCCCCGATCAGACGCCGCCGCGCGGGCGCGGTGGCTCGCCGTGCCCAAGCCCACTGGCCGAGGTCAACGGTCGTGGGGCGCGTCTCATCCTTGGCGCGCCGCGTCCATGACGCCTCCGCCCCTTGCCATCTAGACCCCCACCGTCCACCGCCGCCCCTCGCCCCGTGCCATCTGGGGGGTGCCGGGAGAGGGGCGGCGTGGTCATGTGTCAGGCGGTGACCCCCGCGGCCATGGCGCGGACCTGCTCGGCGGTGAGGCAGTTGCCCGCGATGCCCCAGTCGCCGCTCTTGACCTCCTCCACCACGCACCAGGTCACCGGGCGCATGTTCTCGCCCTCCACGGACACCATGGCGTCGGTGAGGCGCTCGATGATCTGGTGCTTCTGGTCTCGGTAAAGACACCCTCGATGAGCTTGACGTTGATGAACGGCATGACGGCTCCTGTCGTAGTCGATGATGGCCTCCGGGTGCAGCCCCTGCGTGGCGGCCGCGGGTTGCCCTTCCGGCACCGTCTCCGCACTAGAGTCGTCCTGTGCCTTGGGACCATTTGCCGAGCGGGATCCCGAATTCCCCGGTGGTGTGCGTTGACCCTGGGGGTTGGCGGGCGGCGTCGCATCAGGTGCCCCCCCTAGTCCGACTCGACTAGGGTGGCGATGCTCCTGGGGCGTGATCGCGAGCGGCTCGTCGTCGAACGTGTGCTCGGCGACGCCCGCGCTGGACGCGGAGGGGTGTTGGCCTTGGTCGGTGAGCCAGGAATCGGCAAGACGGCCGTGCTCGACGACGTCGCGGCGCGCGCCGAGGGCATGATGCTACTCCGGGCGCGCGGCATCCCATCCGAGGCCCGCATCCCCTTTGCCGGGCTGCTCGAGCTGCTGCGCCCCGCGCTCGCGCACCTCGGCCGCATCCCGGAGCTCCAGGCGTCGGCGCTGGCCGGCGCCCTCGCGCTGCGACCTGCGCGCGCCCAGGACCGCTTTGCCATCGGCGCCGCCACCCTCAGCCTCCTCGCCGCGTACGCGGAGGATGGTCCCCTGGCGGTGCTGGTCGACGACGTCCATTGGTTCGACGACTCGAGCGCAGCGGTGCTGCTGTTCGCGGTGCGACGACTGCTGGCCGACCCCGTCGCGGCGATTCTTACCGCCCGGACCGGCGAGTCGTCGCTGATCGACGGGTCCGGCCTCGAGACCCTGCGTCTGCGCGGGCTGGACCGGGAGGCCGTGGGGGCGATACTCGCCCGGCAGTCCGGAGGACCGATCGCACCGGACGTCGCCGACCGCCTTCTCGGCGCCACTGCGGGCAACCCGCTCGCGCTGATGGAGCTCGGGGACGAGGGGGCTCGCGCGGGGGAGGCGGTCATCGGCGCGCCGGTGCCCGTGTCGGCGCGGCTCACGGAGGCCTTCCTCGGGCGGCACCGGGCGTTGCCCGTCGGGTCGCGGCGCGCTCTGCTCCTGGTGGCGGTGAGCGATACCGGCCGAATGGATGTGCTGGCGCGCGCGGCCGAGGCGATGGGGGTCGATCTTCTCGACCTCGAGCCCGCTGAGACGGCCGGACTCATCGCGGTCCGTGCCGACCGGATCGAGTTCCGGCATCCGCTCGTGCGCTCGGCCGTCTACGGAGAGGCGTTGGGCCCTGCGCGCCGTGAGGCGCACCGGGCGCTGGCCGGCGCCCTGCCCGACGGCGACATCGACCGGCGTGCCTGGCACCTGGCCGAGGCGGCCATCGGCTCGGATCCCGAGACCACCGATCTCCTCGAGCAGGCGGGGCAGAGGGCGCGCGACCGAAGCGCCTACGCGGTCTCGGCGTCGGCCTTCGAGCGCGCGGCCAGCCTCGCGCCCGGCGACGAGCGACGCGCAGCTCTGCTGTACGCAGCCGCCGATGCAGCGTGGCTCGCCGGGGCGGGGGAGCGCGCGCTGTCGCTCCTCGCTGAGGCCGCCGCGCGCACCACCGACGACGTGCTGGCGGTGCGCATCGAACACCTTCGCGGGCATGCCGTGATGCGGCTGGGCCTGGTGATGGACGGTCACGCGATCCTGGTCGCCGCGGCGGAGCGGGCTGCCGATGCGGACCCCGATCGCGCGGTGGTGATGCTCGCCGAGGCGGTGAACGCAGCCTTCTATGCGGGCGATGCGGCCGAGATGCTGCGCGCGGCCGAGCGGGCGGCGGCGCTGACGCCCACGGATCCCGCCGGAGAAGCGGCGTTCTTCGCTGCGATCGCCACGGGCATGGCCCTTGTCTTCAACGGGCAAGGCGAGGCGGGCGCGGTCAGGATCCGTCGCGGCGTGGCGATGCTCGAAGCGTCGCCCGTGCTGCGGGAGGACCCCCGTCTGCTCGCGTGGGCCGTGTTGGGGCCGCTCTGGCTTCGTGAGGCTGACGTCGGCCGCGCCCTGATCGACCGGGCGCTGACGGCTGCGCGAGGCGCCTCGGCGCTCGGCGTGCTGCCGTTCCTGTTGAGCCACGTGGCGATCGATCACGCCGGAACCGGCGAGTGGGGCCGGGCGCTCGCCGGCTACGACGAGGCGATTGCCTTGGCCCGGGAGACCAACCAGCGCGCCGATCTCGCGCTGGCGCTGGCCGGACTCGCTCGGCTCGAGGCCAGGCTCGGCAATGAGCCGGCCTGCCGGGCTCACGCGGCCGAGGCACGTGTACTGAGCCGGGAACTCGGCGCGCGCCTCGTGGAGATGTGGACGATGGCATCGCTTGGCGACCTGGAGCTCGGGCTCGGGCGTCCCATGGTCGCGGTGGGTCACTACGTCGAGCAAGAGGCCGCACTCGATGCGCTCGGAATCGGCGACGCCGACATCTCGGCAGCTGCGGAGCTCGTCGAGGCGTATCTGCGTCTCGGCCTGCCGGACGAGGCTGCCGCGCAGGCTCAGGTGCTTCAGGCGCGCGCCGAGGCCAAGGGCCAGCCCTGGGCGCTCGCGCGAGGCGCCCGCTGCAGGGGCATGCTCGCGGCTGACGCCGACATGGAGGCCGCCTTCCGGGAGGCGCGGGAGCTGCACGCGCAGACGCCGGACGTGTTCGAGGCGGCCCGAACGCAGCTGGTGTACGGCATGCGCTTGCGCCGGGCGCGCAAGCGCATGCGCGCCCGCACCGAACTCCGGGCGGCGCTGCACTCCCTGGACAGGCTGGGTGCCGCACCGTGGGCCGAGACAGCGCGCGCAGAGCTCGCTGCCACCGGCGAGACGGTGCGCGCGCGGGACCCCAGTACCCTCGACGACCTGACCCCGCAAGAGCTGCAGATCGGCCGTCTGCTGGCCGAGGGGCGCACGACGCGTGAGGCGGCGGCTGCCTTCTTCCTGAGCCCCAAGACCATCGAGTACCACCTGCACCACGTGTACCGGAAGCTGGGGATCCACTCGCGGGAGGAGCTGGCGGCCCTGCTCGCCGGGGTGCCGCCCGACGCGGCCGGCTAGGGCCACCGGGCGCTGTCGCGGACCGGTGGTGGGGTACGGTGGGATCGTGCGTGCGCGTGAGCCCGACAGCGCCGGGCACCTGCGGGTCCGGGGTTTCAGCAGCGGCTACGAGGTCTTCGGCGCCGACCACGAGCGCACGTTGCTTCTCATGCCGACGTGGCAGATCGCCCCCTCGCTCCACTGGCGCATGCAGGTGCCGTTCCTGGCGCGGGCGCGTTCCGCGTCATCACCTGGGATCCCCCGGGCATAGGCGCCGGCGAGCGCACGACGAATCCCGCCGCCTACGAGCTGGACCGCGTGGTCAACTACGCCGTCGGCCTCCTCGACCATCTGGAGGTCCCCCAGGCCGACGTCCTGTGCCTGTCGCTGGGCGGCTCGTTCGGCCTGTGGCTGGCGGCGCGCTATCCGGAGCGAGTGGGGCGCATGGTGCTCATCGGCAGCGTGGACCCCACATGGGCGTACGGTGACGACGCGTCGTTCTGGGAGGAGCGCGAGACCTACGAGGGGTGGGAGAAGCGCAACGCCTACTACTGGCGCCAGGACTTCCGGGGTTGGTGCGACTTCTTCTTCTCCCAGGTGTGCAGCGAGCCGCACTCGACGAAGGGCATGGACGACTTCACCGCCTGGGCGCGCGAGACCACCGCGGAGGTCCTGATCGCCGGTGTGATGAGGCCCGCCCTGCTCCC
This sequence comes from uncultured Thermoleophilia bacterium, assembly GCA_963806585.1. Taxonomy (GTDB): domain Bacteria; phylum Actinomycetota; class Thermoleophilia; order Miltoncostaeales; family Miltoncostaeaceae; genus Miltoncostaea. The sequence goes on from CAWDYN010000005.1 coordinate 73,819, forward strand.
TCGGATGCCGGTCGAGGAGGCTCTGCGCCGGGTGCGGTGCCCGGTCCTGCTGATGCACGGCAGCGACGATCACGTTGCGGACATCGCGACAAGCCGTCGATGGGCCGCGGCCCGGCCGGACTGGGACCTCATCTGCCTGGAGGGCTCCGGGCACGGCCCCCACGTGCGCCACCCGGTGCGCGTCAACCTGCTCATCGACGGATTCCTCGGCGACGGCGGCGCCCGCCCGCCCGCCCGGCGGCATGCCCCCGCCCGCCCGGTGAGGCGGGCTCTGTTCGTGTGCAGCCCGATCGGGCTGGGGCATGTCCGAGCGGGACCTGGCCATCGCCCGCGAGCTCCGCCGGCTCGTGCCCGATCTTCGAATCGACTGGCTCGCGCAGGAGCCCGTACGCGGTGTGCTGGAGGAGGTGGGGGAGGCCGTCCACCCCGCCAGCGACGGCTGAGCAGCGAGTCGGCGCACTGGGAGGAGCATGCGGGCGAGCACCGGCTGCACTGCTTCGAGGCGTGGCGGGAGATGGACGAGATCCTGCTCGCGAACTTCATGGTCTTCCTCGATGCCGTTGGGCAGACGCCCTACGACCTGTGGGTTGGCGACGAGGCGTGGGAGGTGGACCACCACCTGCACGAAAACCCCGAGCTCAAGACCGCTCCGTTTGTCTTCCTCACCGACTTCCTCGGCTGGCTACCGACCGGGGATGGGCGCGAAGCGGCGCTGACCGCCGACCACAACGCCGAGATGCTGGAACAGGTTGCGCGCCATCCCCGGGTGCGCGATCGGGCCATCTATCTGGGCGAGTACGACGACCTGGTGCCCCGGCGCTTCGGCCCTGGTCTGCCCGAGATCCCCGCATGGGGCCGGCGCCACTTTCACGCGGTGGGGCACGCGGGGGCCGTCGAGCCCGGTGGCGTCTCCGAGCACCCGGTCCGTTCGGGCGCGGTTGGGGTACCCGCCGGACGGGCCCCTGATCTTTGCGGCCGTCGGGGGCACGGCCGTCGGCCGGCACCTCCTGGACAAGATCGCGGCGGCCTGGCCGGCGATGCATGATCGGCGCCCCGACGCCCGCATGGTGGTGGTCTGCGGGCCCCGCATCGACCCGGAAAGACTGGCACTGCTCCCGGGCCTGGAGACCCGCGCCTACGTCCGCGACCTTCACGAGCACCTCGGCTGCTGCGACCTGGGCATCGTTCAGGGAGGTCTCAGTACGACGATGGAGCTGGCAGCGGCTCGGCGGCCGTTCCTGTACTTCCCGCTTCGCGGGCATTGCGAGCAGGAGATCCACGTGACCCACCGGCTCGATCGCCACGGGGCCGGGCTCCGGATGGACTACGCAGACACCACCCCCGAGGCCCTCGCCGACGCGGCGCTCGGCGCCCTGGGCGTCGACACCGCGGGCGTGCGCCTACCACGGCCAGGGGCCGCGGGGCGGGCCGCGGCCCTCATCACCGAGCTGCTCTAGAAGTCCCAGGGCCATCGAGGCGAGGGTCGCCGACCAGTTCGGCATTCACCACGGGGTCCTTCGCGACCGGGTCTGCCAAGCCGAGATCAACACGGGGCACAGACCCGGGCCGGTCGGTCGGTGTAGGCGGCGCGGACCGTGCCGTGGGAAGGTCCGGCTCCACCCGGTTCAGTTCTGGAATCGTGGGACAGCAACAACTCGCTCGTTAGGGCACATAACTCCATCGAGCGTTACGCTTGGCCTAGGACGCCTTCTTCGCGCCAATGGAGCGACGTATGAGCTGGATCAGGAGGCGACGAGGAGCGGCGGTCGCAGTCGTTGTTGCCGTCGCGTTGCTTGTCATCGGCGCGGCTGCCGCGTGGGCGGTATCGGGGGGCGTGCCCGGGCATGGGCAGGGGCAGGCGATGTTCGTTCAGCCCGTGACAAGTACGGCGCCGAATGGTGAGAGGTCCGTGAATCTCCCGACTATCGACGATGTCGCGCCACGCCCCGGGGTTCAGTTCAGCGTCGGGGTCAGCTACTCCGAAGCGCTGACGGCGTACTACAAGGCCCGATACCGGGGCGAGGACCTTCCCGAAGGCGCCGCAGTGGTCGAAGGGCTTCCTCCCGGCATAGTCGTGGCCATCGGCGCCGACGGACGGGTGACCCTCGACCCGGCTGCCCCTTTCGGTTACGACCCAGCAACGCGCGTGGTCCAGGATCCGACTTACACAATGCCGGGCTACCTCACAAACGAAGAGCTCGGAGCCCGGATCAAGGAGGCCCGGCAAAGAGGGCTGGCTATCCCTCGGGGAGGGTCGGTGACTAACACGCCACTTCCTCGATGCGAGGTTCAGCTTGCTGAGAGCCCGACGAACGGGGAGTGTCCCCGTCGGGCGGCGCAGCCGGCCGAACTCGTCCAGCTTAGGTAGGGGCTGCTCCGGACTCCTCACTCGAGCGATCCGCCCCCGAATTCCTGGAGTCCGGGCTGGAGTCGGCCGGCGTCGTGGGTGGCGAATCGCCGGGCACGATCCGATCACGGGACGCTGGCATTTCGCCTGGGACCAGCTCGCGCGGCACGAAGAGCGCGCCCCATCTGAGTCGCTGCCGGCGGTCTCGTTTCGTCGGCGGCGACCGCACCGTGCGTATCACCAGGGTGAACGGCCGCCCTCGGGATTGAGGCCGCTCCCCGTGGGGGGCAGACTCGACGAGCCGTCTCCCGCTGCGCTTGCCCTCGAGCGGTGACGGCGCAGAGTTGGACGACGCCCGCTACACGACGAGAGATGGAGCGATTGTGCGAAACACGACCGGTCGCGTTGCCCTACTGATCGTGGTCGCGATGGCGTTGGCGGTCGTCGCGGCCGGCTGCGGCTCGAGCGACGAGGCCTCGACGGCGGCGGGTTCATCCACCACGGCGGCCCCCGCCACCACCGCGGCCCCCTCGGCCACCGAGACCTGGGCGAACGGCGTCTGCTCGTCGATCACGACCTGGCAGGCCGCGATCGCGTCGGCCGCGGGCTCACTCACGAGCGATCCGTCGAAGAAGGGCCTCGAGGCCACCGCGGCCGATGCGAAGTCGGCGACGGAGGCGCTCGCCTCCGACCTGGAGGGGCTCGGCAAGCCCGACACCCCGTCGGGCCAACAGGCGAAGGACTCACTCGACCAGCTGTCGTCCGACCTGACGCAGGGCGCGAACACGATCGAGAGCAGCGTCCAGGGCGCCTCGGGCGTGACCGGAGTGCTCAACGCCGTTTCCTCGGTGACCGGGACGCTCGCCACGATGGGAAAGCAGGTGACGACGACCGTCTCCGACATCCAGGGGCTCGACGCCGAGGGCGAGCTGAAGAGCGCGTTCACGCAGGCGAGCTCCTGCTCGACGCTGACCGACGGCGGCTGACGCTCGCCGCGCCGGCCCGGCGCTGCGCCGAGGGGGGGCGCGAAGCCCCCAGGACGGCGGGTGCGCCGGCGCCGGGGCGCCCGCATGCTCACGCGACTGACCACAGGACGACGGCGGTCACCGGGCGCGGGCACCGTGGCGCTCGGCGAAGACGCCCTACCTGACCCAGAACAAGCGCCACTCCGACGAAGGCCGCGGCATCGAATCGCGGTGACCGGGCCGCCGCCGCCGGTCGCCTCGTCACCCTCCTAGTAGGCTGGGCGCCCCGGAGACGTGGCCTCGCTTCCCGGCGGCCACGACGCTTGGGCTGTCGGCGACGAGCCCGCAGTCGTGGTCAACTGATTCGGCGCGAGCACCTACGCGAAGGGTGGCCGATGTGAGCCCGTACCACGCAGCTCAGCAGTCGTTTCAAGATCGCTTCGACACGCGGCGGCTGGCGGAGCGATTGGCCGAGACCACGAGGGCGGTCATCGGTCCGGAGCACAAGGCGTTCATCGAGCGGCGCGACATGTTCTTCCTCGCCACCGCCGATTCGCAGGGCCGGCCCCAGTGCTCCTACAAGGGCGGAGAGCCCGGGTTCGTGCGCGTCCTCGACGAGACGACGCTCGCCTTCCCGAGCTACGACGGGAACGGGATGTATCTCTCGGCGGGCAACGTGCTTGTCAACCCCGCCGTCGGCCTCCTCTTCGTCAACTTCGAGGCCGGCACGCGTCTTCGTCTCAACGGCGTCGCGTCGTCCGACGAGGACGACCCGCTCGTCGCGACCTACCCGGGCGCGCAGTTCGTCGTGCGCGTGCGCGCGGACCAGGTCTTCGCGAACTGCCGGCGCTACGTCCACCACTATCGGCTCGTCGAGCGCTCGCCCTTCGTGCCCTCTGGGGCCGAGGAACCACCCGTTCCGGACTGGAAGCGCGACGAGTGGTTCGCCGGAACGCTCCCCGCGGGCGACCCGGCACACGACCCGGACCGGCCGAGCGGCCCCTCGATCCCTCAGTTCTGAGCGGATCCGGGGTCCGGGCCAAATGACGCTCGCCCGCCGGGGTCAGGGGACCGTTCGTCCTCCCCGGCGGGCCCAGGAGGCCGGGGCGGGCGGGGCCGGGCGCTCGTCGATGCCCATGCGGCGACCCATGGCGAGGTCGAGCGAGCGGGCGCCCGCGCCGGCCCAGACCAGGAGGAGCATCGCGACCAGGAGGGCCGGGGCCAGGCCCAGGTGGATCGGCCCGCCGTCCACCGGTCCCGCCGTGGAGATGGCGCCGACCATGTTCCCGGCCAGGGCGAGCGCGACCAGGCGCGTGCCCAGGCCCAGGATCAGGAGGAGGCCGCCGGCCAGCTCCAGGGTGCCCACGGCGTAGGTGGCCACCTCCGGGGCCGGGATCCCGTAGCGCTCGAAGGCCGCGACCTCGGCCGAGTGGTGCAGGAACTTGCCGAACGAGAAGCTCACGAACACCACCCCGGCGACGCAGCGCACCACCAGCGGCCAGCGCGCGCCGGTGGTGGCGAGCACCAGCTCCAGCAATCGTCGAACCATCAGGACTCCTCTCCGAACGCCCCAGGTCGCGACGACCGTAGCCGGCGGGTCTTACGACACCATTACCTTCTCTCCGGGGCCCCCACGGCACCTGCGCCGCGGCGCACCCCGGGGTAGGCTCGGGGCTCTGGGGTGGCACGTCCATCGGCGTCAGGAGTGGCCATGGCCTACATGAGACCCCCGCTGTTCGTCCGCAAGGTCTTCAACCCGATCGCGATGCGGTTCGGCATCTCCGGGACCAAGGCCCTCGCGGTGCGCGGGCGGCGCAGCGGGGCGGTCCACCGGGTGCCGGTGATCCCGGTCGATGTCGAGGGCGTCCGCTACCTGGTGTCGCCGCGAGGCGAGACCGACTGGGCGCGCAACCTGCGCGCCGCCGGCGAGGGGGAGCTGCAGAGCAGGAAGGAAACGCAGGCGTTCCGCGCCACGGAGCTGCCCGTCGCCGAGCGCCCGCCGGTGATCACCGCCTACCGTGCGGTCGCGGGCAGGGCGGTCAGGTCGTTCTTCGAGAAGATGCCCGACCCCGGCGACCACCCGGTGTTCCGGCTCGAGGACCGCGCCGGCTGAGGGGGCGTCGCCGGGTGCTCACGCCGCGCCCGGCGACGCCGGGATCCGCGGCACCACCCGCTCGGCGAAGCGCTCGAGCTGGCGCAGGTCGTCGCCCAGCGGCCAGATGAACGCCCTCTGGGCCCCCGCGCTCGCGAACGCGTGCATGCGCTCGGCGCACAGCTCCGCCGACCCGATCGGCAGCGGCAGCGCGCGCAGCGCCTCCACGGGCCGTCCGACGAGGGGGAGAGCACCTCGGCCAGCACCCGCTCGGTGGCGGCGCGGTCCTCGCAGACGTAGCACCAGCAGGTGGCCACGCCGTTGGCGAACCGGTCGGGGTCGGCGGCGTGCGCGCGCACGCGCGCCCACGAGGCGGCGAAGCCCTCCGGGGTGGTGTTGTAGCCCGAGGCGATCCACCCGTCGCCGAGCCGCGCCGCGCGCCGCAGGCCGCGGGCGCCGCCCCAGCCGGCGAGCCAGAGCGGCGGGCGCCCGGGCCCGCCGGGGGGCGGCTCCAGGGTCACGTCCCCCGTGGAATAGAAGCGCCCGGTGAAGGGCTCGTCGTCGCGGCCCAGCAGCGCGCGGACCGCCCGCACCGCCTCCTCGAAGCGGGCGAAGCGGTCCTCGGGGGGCACCCCGCCCAGCACGTAGTCCCGCTCGGAGGAGCCGGGCCCGAGCCCGGCGACGAAGCGCCCGCCCGACAGCAGGTCGAGCGCCGCGAAGGCCTTGGCGGCCTGCACCGGCCCGCGCACGGCGGGCAGGCACACCGTGGTGGCCAGACCCAGGTCGCCCGAGGCGTCGAGCACGGCCGCCAGCGCGGTGGGGCCGTCCAGCCAGGGCCGGCGGAACACCAGGTGGTCGTTGGCCGACAGCCAGCGGTACCCGAGGCGACGGGCGGCGCCGGCGTAGTCCCGCAGCGCGCCGAGCGTCGGCGGCCCGCCCGAGAACGGGATCAGGGGAAGGTGCGCGCCGAACTCCACGACCGGCTCCACCCCAACGTCGCTCCGGCGGACCGCCGCCATCCCACCACGGCGGCCCGCGCCGCGCAAACCGGCCGCGCCGCCCCGGCTAGGCGCCGGCGGCCTCGGAGGCGGCCGGCGCCGGCGCGTACTCGCCGGCCAGCGCCGCGGTGACGCCCGATACGCCGCGCTCGGCGGCCGCCCGGCGCTGGCGGGCGGCGCCGTTGTCGGTGGCCAGGGCGGCCGCCTCCTCGAGCTCGGCCTCGCACCCCAGGGCCCGGGCGTGGGGACGGCAGCGCGCGATCGTGGCGTTGACCACCTCGGCGAGCGGCACGCGCCGGGCGCCGTCGATCAGGGTGGCGCCGGCGCCGTCGCGCGCGGCGATGAAGTGGTTCTCGTCGAGGATCTCGGGCAACGGCGCCGGCGGCAGGTCGTCGCCCTCGGCGGCGGCGCGCGCCAGGCACTGCACCAGGGCGATCAGCGGGGCGTTGTCCTCAGCGCGGGCCTGCGCGTCCATCACCCGCAGCTCCACCGTCCCGAGCGCCGGCTGGAGCCGCAGGTCCCACCAGATGAAGGTCGGCTCGGGGATCGCCCCGGCGGACAGCAGCGCCTCGACGGCGCCGACGTACTCCGGGTACGACGCGAAGGCGCGCGGCATGCCGGTGCGGGGGAAGGCGCCGAAGACGAAGGTGCGGGCGGAGGCGAGCCCGCTGTCGCGTCCCCGCCAGAAGGGCGAGTTGGCGCCCAGCGCGATGAGCAGTGGCACCTGGGTGCGCAGGTGGTCGTAGGCCCGCAGGGCGGCCTCGGGATCGGGCTGGCCTACGTGCACGTGCAGCGCGAACGTCGGCTCGCGCCGCGCCAGCGCCCCGAGATCCTCGTAGATGTGCTGGTAGCGCTCGTCCGGCGACACCTCGGTGTCCAGGCCGAGGGCGAGCGGGTGCGTGCCCGCGCTGGCGGCGGCCAGGCCCATCATCTCGAGCTCGGCCGCGAGCGCGCGCCGCAGAGCGGCGAGCTCGTCCACGGCGGCCGCCACGGTTCGCTGCACCCCGGTCTGGATCTCGAGCGAGGAGGCGTGGGTCTCGGGCGACACACGCGCGCAGAGCTCGGGCGGAAGGGCCTCGCGCACGCGCGGGCCCGCGGGCGTCAGCTCGAGGTGCTCGCCGCCCACGATCATCAGCTCCTCCTCGGCGCCGAGGCTGTAGGGGGCCCCGCCCGGGTGCCAGCGCGCCCAGGGCGGCAGGCTCGTGGCGGGTCGTCCGGCCGGCTGGGGCACGCGAGATCCTTCCGGAGGGATGGACCGCTCCGCCACGGCCGGGCCGCCGGAGCGTTGCGTTGACATCCCCACCCGCGGCCGCGCCGAAACGGAGCCGGATCGCGGCTCCGTGCCGGCGCGGCGCGCCGATCAGACCGGGGCGCCCAGCTCGGCCGCCTTGGCCTCCAGGTCGATGCCGTGCAGCCGGGCGAGGTTGCCGCCCAGGATCTTGCGCTTGGCCTGCTCGGTGAGCTGCGGGTAGCCGTAGTCCTCGACGATGTCGCGCGGCAGCTCGAAGTTCCAGAACTCCTCGAGGGCCCACTGCGGGTGCCAGATCGGCGACTCGCCGCCGTACAGGATCTTGTCCTCCCCGCACCACCACATCATCTTTCCGAGCGTCTCCGCGAAGACCCGCGGCTGGCGGGCGATGAAGTTCACGGTGGCGGCGATCGAGGCGTAGAGGTTGGGGAAGCGCACGATCTGCCACAGCACCTCGTCGAGCCACGGCAGGCCGACGTGGAAGATCACGAAGTTGATGTCCGGGAAGTTGGCGGCCGCGCCGTCCATGTCGAACGTGCGCGTGTGCTCCACCGGCTGCGGGCCCAGCGGGACGCCCTTGTGGACGCCGATCAGGTTGATCCCCAGCTTCTGCGCGTGCTCGAACACGGGGAAGGCGATGCGCGGGTCGTCCATGCGCCACGGGAAGGGCTGCCCGTAGTCGTAGCGCACGTTGTAGAACTTGAACGCCCTGGCCCCGTGGTCCTCCACCTGGCGGGTCATGAGGTCGAGGGCCTTCTTGCCCTCCAGCGGGTTGACCGATCCCCAGAAGACGGCGCGGTCGGGGTGCTTGGCGGCCATCTCGGCGCACTTCTCCCACGAGGACAGGCCGTCGTGGAAGAGGTCGGTCAGCGGCAGCGGCTGGGCCACGATCATGTCCGTGTCCGAGCCCTCGATGACCATGTCGTAGATCTCGTTGACCGACCACTCGCGGAAGAACTCGTCGCGGCTCAGCACCGTCTCGCCCTGGCGCGTCAGGAACGAGTGGAACGCGTACAGGTGCTCGTCGAACATCTCCCCGGGCGGGCCCAGGGCGTTGGCCTTGTCGAAGTTGAAGACGTGGCAGACGCAGTCGAAGACGAACGCCGGGACCTTGCGCTCCCGGGTCGCGGCCGCCTGGGAGGCGGGTTCGGTGGTGGCCATCGCTCAGGCTCCTTCGGTGGCGGCGAGGCGCCGCTCGCGGTAGGGCAGCAGCGCCTCGAGGGGCATCGACAGGGTGCGCGCGGCCGACTCGGAGAGGCGGTCGGGCGTCCATACGGGGTCCCACAGGACCTCGACGGCGACGCTCTCGACGCCCTCCAGGTCGCGCAGGCGGGCGGGGATGGCGTCGGACATCGAGGCCACGAACGGGCACCAGCCCGTGGTGAGCACGAGATCCACGCGCACGTGCCCGCGCTCGTCCACGTGGACGTCCTCCACGACGCCCATGTTGACGATGCTGATGCCGCGGTCGGCGCAGCAGGGGTCGTATACGCCCCGGAGGGCGTCGAGCACGACCTCCCGATCGGGTGCCGCGGGGGGTGTCATCGTGTCCTCCTCAGCGTGGTGGGCGGTCGTCGGCGACCGCGAGCCGCAGCCCGGTGGTGGGCGTGGCGCGGTCGGGGTCGGCGGGCAGCGCGCGGCTGGCGCGAAGGCCCCAGCCGTGGTCCAGGTGGCAGCCGCCGCGCACGGTGCGCCAGCCGTCGCGGTCGGGCGGGTCGTCGACCCACTCCCACACGTTGCCGGCCATCTGCTCGGCCCCGCAGGGGGACGCGCCGCCCGGGTGCGCGTGCACCGCCGCGGTCGTCCAGGCGCCCCCCTCCACGCAGGCGCAGCGGTCGGCGTCGAACGCGTCGCCCCACGGCCACGAGCGGCCGTCGGCGCCGCGGGCGGCCGCCTCCCACTCGTCGCCGGTGGGCAGGCGCATGGGCCGGCCGGTCGCCTCGGCGGCCCACCGGCACAGCGCGCGGGCCTGCGCGAAGGTGAGGCCGGTGGCGGGGTGCTCGGCCAGCACCTCCGCCGCCGCCCGGGCGGCGAGGTCGGGCGCGAGCGCGTGCCCGCCGGCACGGGCGAACGCGCGCAGCTGGCCGTTGGTGACCGGATGGCGGCCGATCAGGAACGCGCCCAGGGCGACCTCGCGCTCCTCGCCGGGCTCGCCCAGCCGGTACACCCCGCCGGGCACGGGCACCAGATCGTCGATGCGGGCGGGGATCGGGGCGCGGTGGAGCGTGGCCATGGGGCGAGCTTCCCCCGCCCCGCGCCGCGCCGACAGCCCCGGGATTTCAGATGCGGAAATCGCGATCTTCACGGCGCGGCGCACCCGGGATATGGTCGCCCAAGGGTGGTCGGCCCCTGCGCCGGCGCCCGAGGGGGCGATGGGACGATCAGGCCAGCAGGCACGGCGGCCCGGCGAGGCGGCGGTCCGGGTGGGCCCCGCTGCGCCCGCCGAGGCCCCCAACGACCACCTGGCCTCCGTGGGCCGCGCCCTGGAGGTGCTGGAGGCCGTCGCCGGCGCGCCCGATCCGCTGCCCGCCAAGGCCGTCGCCCAGGACCTGGGCATCAGCCTCGGGACCACCTACCACGTGCTCAACACCCTGGAGCACGCCGGCTACGTCGTGCGGCTGACCCACGGCCGCTTCGGCCTGGGGCCGAAGGTCCCCGAGCTGTACCGCATGTTCCACCGGCGTCACGACCTCGTGCCCGCGGTGCGGCCGCTGCTGGACGAGCTGGCCGAGCGCGCCCGCGAGGACGCCTACCTGGCCGTCTTCCGCGACGGCGAGGTCGTGGTGGCCGAGGTGGTGGGCGCCTCCACCCGCCTGCACGTGGACGGGCTCGAGGTGGGGTTCACGCGCATCGCCCACGCGACCGCCATCGGCAAGGTGCTGCTGGCCTCGGCGCCCGACGCCGACCTGGACGACTACCTGCAGGAGCGGCGCCTGGTGTCCTACACCCGGCGCACCCTGGTGGAGCGCCGCCACATCAAGCGGCACCTGCGCGTGGTGCGCGAGCGCGGCATCGGCAAGGACCTGGAGGAGCTGGCCGACGGGTGCTGCTGCCTGGCCGTACCGGTGCTCGACGCCCGCGGCGCCACCGCCGCCGCCATCGGCATCTCCACCCCGGCCGACCGCTGGCGCACGCACGAGGGCCCGCTCACGGAGCTGTGCTGCGAGATCGGCGTGCGCGCCTCCAACGCCTTGCGCGCCGGGCTGCCGCCCGGCGAGGACGGTCCGGCGACGCGCTGAGGGCCCCGCGGGCCTATCGTTGGGCCATGGCCGCGCGCGATCACACGGTCCTGGAGCTGGACGGGCGGCGGGTGCGCTTCTCCAGCCCCGGCAAGCCGTTCTTCCCGGACGAGGGCATCACCAAGCTGGAGCTGTGCGAGTACTACCTGGAGGTGGCCGACGCCCTGCTGGGCCACCTGCGCGACCGCCCGACCTCCATGAAGCGCTTCCCCGACGGCGCGTCCGGCGAGTTCTTCTTCCAGAAGCGCGTGCCCGGCCACGCCCCGGACTGGATCCAGCAGATGACGGTCGAGTTCCCCAGCGGCCGCAGCGCCAACTACCTGCTGTGCCAGGACCGCGCCCACATCGCCTGGGCCTGCAACCTGGGCGTGTGCGACTGGAACCCGTGGCCGGTGAGGCCGCCCGACGGCGACCACCCCGACGAGCTGCGCATCGACCTCGACCCCACGCCCGAGTCGTCGGACTGGCCGATGGTGCGCCAGGTGGCGCTGGCCGTGCGCGAGCTGCTGGACGAGCACGGGCTGGAGGGCTGACCCGAAGACCTCGGGCTCGCGCGGCATCCACGTCTACGTGCACTGCGAGCGCCGCTACGACTTCTACGAGATCCGCCGCGCGGCGCTCGCCCTGGCGCGCGAGATCGAGCGGCGCCTGCCGGGGCGCGCCACCTCCAGGTGGTGGAAGGAGGAGCGGGTGGGCGTGTTCATCGACTACAACCAGAACGCCCGCGACCGCACCATCGCCTCGGCCTACTCGGTGCGCCCGGTGCCGGGCGCGCTGGTGTCGGCGCCGCTGCGCTGGGACGAGGTGCCCGACGCCGAGATCGGCGACTTCCGGCTGCGCACCATGCCGGCCCGGGTGCGGGAACTGGGGGACGTGAGCGCGGGCCTGCACGAGCGGGCCTACTCGCTCGCGCCGCTGCTCGAGCTGGCCGACCGCGACGAGGCCGGCGGCCTCGGCGACGCGCCCTGGCCGCCGCACTTCGCCAAGCAGCGGGGCGAGGCCACCCGCGTGGCGCCCTCGCGCGCCAAGAAGCCGACCTGAGGCCCCGCGCGGCTCAGCCGCGCAGCTGATCCAGGGTGCACTCGGCCGGCGCCTTGTCGTCGCGCCAGCGCAGGAACGTCGTCCCGTGCCGGATGCGGTGGCCGGTCACGTGGTCGTAGCCGATCTCGCACACCAGCTCGGGACGCAGGCCCTCCCATTCCAGCTCCTCGGCGGGCTTCCACCGCGACGCCTCGCCCGAGCCGTGCTCGTGGGTGCGGTAGGGCTCGAGCAGGCCGATCAGCTCGCGCTTGCGGGCGGCGGTGAAGCCCGATGTGTGGCCCACCACGCGCAGCTCGCCGGCGTCGTCGTAGAGCCCCAGGATCAGCGACCCCACGGTGTCCTGCGCCTTGCCGTACCGGAAGGCCACCACCACCACGTCGGCCGTGCGGCGGCGCTTGACCTTGACCATGCCCGTGCGCGCGCCGGGCAGGTAGGGCGCCGCCCCCTCCTTGGCCACCACCCCCTCGGAGTCGCCGGTCAGCCAGCGGCCGGCATCGGCGACGCTGGTGGTGCTGGGCGAGGCCTCAACCGGGCCCAGGTCGAGGCTGGCGAGGCGGGCGCGCCGCACGTCGTAGCCCTCCCCGGTCAGCACCTGGTCGCCCACCGCCAGCACGTCGAAGGCGATGTAGCGCGCCGGAGTCCGCTCGGCCAGCAGGCGCACGCGCGACTCGGCCGGGTGGATGCGCTGGCTGAGCAGGTCGAACTGCTGCACGCCGTCCACCTCCACCACGATCTCGCCGTCCAGCACCACCCGGTCGGCCGGCATGGCGAGCACCTGCTCGACCACCTCGGGGAAGTAGCGGTTCATCGGCTTGCCCCCGCGGCTCTGCAGGTGCACGTCGCCGCCGTCGCGGAACACGATGGTGCGAAAGCCGTCCCATTTGGGCTCGTAGCGCCAGCCCTCGCCCTCGGGCAGGCCCCGGGCGGAGCGGGCCAGCTGGGGCGGGATGGGGGGCGACAGCGGCAGCGGCACCGTCACATGATCCCAGCCGGCGCCGTGGCGGGCCTGGGGTTGCTCACCCGGCGACGCCCGCCGGGCCGGCCCCGCCCGGCCGAAGGGGGCCCGATTGCCGCTCCGCCTGCGCGGGTAGATGCGGTTGCGACAGGGCCGCGGACCGTGGAGGGGGCGATGGCGGAGCTGAGCAGGCTGGAGGACGCCCTCGGGGAGGCGATGGGCCGGGCGCGCGCCTCCCGCCGCGCCACGACCGCGGTCGCCCGCGCCGTCACCGACAGCGACATCGCCGAGATGCTCGCGGCGGTGCGCAACGAATCGGCCGAGGTCGCCCGGCGGATCGACGCCCTCGTCCAGACCCTGGACGGCCGCAAGACGGCCATTCGCGACCACGCCCGCGACGTGTCGCGGGGCGTGCGCGAGATGACGGCCGCGCTCGGCGCGCAGGACGACGGGGCCCTGCGCGGCGTGGAGGCCCTCGCCGTGGCCGAGGCCGCCGAGCTGGCCAACCTGGAGGTGCTGGGCGGCCTCGCCCTCGTGGCGGGGGACGGGCCGGTGGGCGAGCTGGTCGAGTGGGCCCTGCCGCTGCAGGAGCGGCACGTGGCCGACCTGCGCGACGCGGGCCTGGTGCTCGCCGCGCAGGCCGATCCGGCGGAGCGGGCCTAGACCGCCGCCAGGGGCGTGGGCGTCTGCGCCGGCGCGCCGCGGTAGAGGATCACGCTCTCCACGATGATCCAGATCAGCGTCAGCAACAGCGCGAAGAAGTCGGCGAACGGGATGAACAGGGCGATCCCCAGCACGAGGGCGGACCAGCCCATGAACCGGACGCCGCTGGGGATCATGCACCCCGCGGCGCCGAGCATCATCACGCCGAGTGCGGCGTTGAACGCCACCCACGAGTCGGAGTCGAGGGTGACGAGGGCCTCGAGGGCGGTCGGCGAGATGCCGTTGTCGGCGCCGTCGGCCAGCGCGAAGTGGATCCATGCGTTGGCGAGGATCCCGGCGCCGGTCAGCACCCCGCCCGCCACGACCGTCTGCCGCCACAGGCGGGCGCCGTCGCCGCCCCTCTCGCGGAACGCCGCGGCCAGGCTGATGGCGAAGAGGACGACGAAGGGCACCGAGGCCGCGAACACGAACGACGCGATGGCCTGGCGCACCGTCTCGTCCTCGTAGAAGTCGAACATCGACTGGGGGGAGTCCCCCACGGTGGGCGTGTCGCCGCCGATCGCGATCACCGCGACCAGTGCGATGACCACGAACGCGATGCCGCTCAATGGGAGCACTCGCCGTAGGTCCATCGCCGCCTCCTCGGATGCCACCCCGGTGGACGTGAGACCGCCATCGAAACCCGGGGAGCGGCCCGCGCGCAAGGTGGTCAGCCGGAGGGCGGGGGGATCCCGGTCGTGCCGAAGCGCTGGCGGTAGCCGTGGGGCGTCACCCCGACCTCACGGGCGAAGGCGCGCCGCAGGTTCTCCGCCGAGCCGAGGCCCGACGCCCGGGCGACGGCCGCGAGCGGCGCGTCGGATGCCTCGAGCGGCGCCCCGTCCGATCAGGTGAACGCCCGGGCGCTCCACAGGTGGGCCAGGGCGTAGGCACGCCACGGCCTCCACCCCTCGGCGCGCGCCTCGGCCGCGGCCGCGTCCGGCGCGCCGAGGGCGCGCCTCAGCGCCGGGTCGTCCGGGACGAAGGCGTCGCGGTCGCCCATGGCGCGGACGGCGAGCACGTCGGCCGTCCGCCGGCCGACGCCCGGCAGGGCCAGCAGGCGCGCGCGGGCGCGCCGGTGGTCGGCCCGCGGGCTCAGATCGAGTCCGTCGCGGGCCGCCGCGGCCAGCGCGCGCAGCGACCCCGCCCGGGCCTCGGTGACGCCGGCCGTCGCGCGCAGGCGCTCCGGCTCGGCGTCGGCCAGCTCGCCGGCGTCGGGGAATCCGCTCAACCCGTCGGCCGCGGGCCGTCCGTAGGCCGCGACCAGGCGGCCGGCGGTCCGCCGCGCCGCCGCCGGCGGCACGTCCTGCCCGAGCACCGCGAGCACGGCGCACTCGAAGCCGTCGGGCGACCCCAGCACGCGCACGCCGGGCCGCGCGGCGACGAGGGGGGCGAGCAGGGGGTCCGTGCCCAGCACGGCCGCGATCGGGCCGGGATCGGCGTCCAGGTCGAGCCAGCGCCGGATCGCCACCACCAGGTGGGCGACGTCGCGCGGATCTGCGGGGCGCAGCGTCAGCCCCACCTCCGCGTCCGCGGCGCCGAAGTCCAGCGTCGCGACCGCGGGGCCCCCCGGCCCCATGAGCACGCGCGTGTGGACCGGCGCGCCCGCTCCGGGCAGGTCCAGGCCCGGGACCGCGTCCGCGCGCAGCGCGGCGAGCATGGGAGCCACGGCGAGGGGCGGCCGGTAGCCGAGCCGCAGCGTGATCGGCGCCACCCGGACCATCGGCCGGAGCTCACCTCGTTCGCGGTGGACGTGGGGCGATGATGCCCGAGCGCGCGAGCGCCTAGCCCGGCGCCTCCCCGGCCACGCGCCGCGCGGCCCGTTCGGCGCCGTCGCGCCGGCGCGTCGCGGCCTTCAGCGCGGCCTCGGCCGCCGCGAGGGCCGCCTGCGCCCGCGTCGCGCTCACCCGCGCCGCCTCCGCCTGCGCGGCGGCCTCGTCGAGCCGCGCGCGCGCGGCATCGCGCTCGGCGGCGAGGCGACCGGCGGCCGCCTCGGCATCGTCGAGGTCGCGGCGGGCCGCGTCGCGGGCCTCGCTCGCCTCGTCCTCGCCCCGCCGGGCCCCCTCCAGGGCCGCGATCGCGGCGCGCGCCCGCTCCTGTCGAGCGTCCCGCGCGGCCTCGTCCTCCACCTCACCCTGAGGGTGGGCCCGGGCGGCGCGGGCGCGGCGCGCGTTGGCCACCTCGTCCTCGGGTGGCGCGGCCGCCGCCGCGCGCGCGGGCGGCGCCGGTCCCAGGGCGAACAGGCCCCCCGCGCCCGCCTCGGGGACCGGGTCGTGCGACAGGCGCCCGCGCCGCAGCTCGTCGCGCCGGGCGTCGGACCGGGAGGCCGCGCGCAGGGCCGCGCGCAGCTCGGCGTCGCCGTCGAAGGCGTCGAGGGCGGCCGCCTCGGCCGTCTCCGCCGTCCGCAGGGACGCGGCGTCGCCGCGTCCGGAGAGGATGCGGGCCTGGGCGGCGGCCAGCTCGGACTGGGCGCCCAGCAGGGCCTCGGCGCGGGAGGGGTCCTCGCGCACGAGCCGGTTGATCCGGGCGGCCAGCTTGCTGGGCCGGCGCAGGGCGCGAGCGGCCTGTGCGTCGTCCACCCGGCCGGCCGCGCGCAGCTCGCGCACGAGCGCGTCGCGCGCGCTCGTGAACTCGGCCGGAGGGCCGCCGTAGAGCGCGTCGATGCGGGAGTCGAGATCGTCCACCGGCACATCGTGCGCGACGGCCGGCCGCCTGTCACGTGGCTCAGACCGGGTCGAGGCCGTCGCGACGCCAGGGTGCGGGCCGGCCGAAGCGCGCGGCGAGCGCGACGCCGACGGCGTACAGGACCAGCTGGGGCGCCATCAGCAGCGCCATGCTGAGGGGGTCGCCGCCCGGCAGGATCGCCGCGATCGCGGCGATGGCGACGAGCGCCACCCTCCACTGCCTGCGGTACAGGGCGGCGCTCGCGACGCCGATGCGCGCCAGGGCGACCATGACGACCGGCACCTCGAACATCAGTCCGGATGCGAGCAGCAGGGCGGTGGCGAAGCCGATGTACTCGCCTGCCCGCAGCTGGGTGTTGAACTCCCCGGCGCCGAAGCCGGTGAGGAACCGCAGCGCGACCGGAAGCACGACCAGGTACCCGAAGGCGGCGCCGGCCGCGAACAGCCCCGTGAGGCCGGCCACCACCCCCAGGGCGGCGCGCCGCGACTGATCGGAGACGGCCGGGACGACGAACGCGTAGGCCTGGTAGAGCCACACCGGCAGGGACACCACCACGGCCGCCCACAGGACGACCGTGAGGGTGGTGAAGAGCGGCTCCGTGGGCGACAGGGTGACGAGCTGGCGGTGCTCGGCCGGCAGCGGCCGGGTGAGCATCTCGACGAGGCGGTCGTGGACGGCGTACATGCCGGCGAAGGCGACGATCAGCGCCAGGGCGCTCACGACCAGGCGCCGCCGCAGCTCGTCGAGGTGCTCGACCACGCTCAGGCGGTCGTCGCGCCCCGCCCGCCGCGGGCCGGCCGGCAGTCGCGACATGGTCGGCCTCCGCCCGCGCGCCGGCTAGGTGTAGTCACCCGCAGCGTTGTTGACGGATCCGGGTTGACGTAGGGAGGGCCCCCGGGGGGTTGTGGAGGTGTCTAACGCCATCCCAGCCCCAAGGGGGTCCTCGTGGCGCACGCTAACGCCCGCGTTGACCGTTCACGGAAGGGCCCTGCTGGTGGAGCGGGTGCTTGCCGGCCACCGCCCGGCCGATGTCGCCCACCAGATGGGCTGCTCACGGGCCACCGCCTACAAGTGGCTGCGCCGCCACGGGCAGAGGGCGCAGGCGGCCTTGTCGATCGCCCGAGCCGCCCGCATCGCTGCCCGCATCGCACGCCGGGGCCCAGCCGAGGCGCGCATCCTCAAGGCCCGCCGGGTCCATCGCCGGGGCGCCGACTGGATCGGGGCCGAGCTGGCGGTGGCGCCCTCGACGGTGGGGCGGGTGCTCAGGCGCTACCGAGTCGCGCCCCTCTCCGAATGCGATGCGCTCACCGGCGAGCCGGTGCGCCGTGGGCCGATGAGTCGGGTGCGCTACGAACGCGAGCGCCCGGGCGAGCTGATCCACATCGACGTCAAGAAGCTCGGGCGGATCCCCGAGGGAGGGGGCTGGCGCGCGCACGGGCGAGGCCCCAAGCCCGAGGCGCTGCGCGCGCCGTGGCTGCGATTACGTCCACTCGGCCATCGATGACCACTCACGCCTGGCCTACTGGGAGATCCACCCCGACGAGCGCGGGACGACCTGCGCGGGCTTTCTTGAGCGCGCGGCGGCCTTCTTTGCTCGAGCACGGCATCACGCGCATCGAGCGCGTGATGAGCGACAACGCTCTCAACTACCGCCGCTCGGGGCAGTTCGCCGGGGTTCTCGGCGTTCTGGGGGCCCGCCACATCCTGATTCGCCCTCACTGCCCCTGGCAGCAACGGCAAAGTGGAGCGCCTCAACCGAACACTTCTTCGCGAGTGGGCCTACTGGCGAGTCTTCACCTCGAACGCTGAGCGGGCCGCCTGCCTGCCAGAGTGGCTGGAGCACTACAACACCCGGCGCCGCCACAGCTCCCTCGGTGGCCTTCCTCCGATCAGCCGCCTGTCAACAACGTGGTGAGCGACTACAGCTAGGCGCCGGCCGAGGGGCCCGGGGGCGTCTCGGCGGGGTCGGCCTCGCTCAGGACCGGCGCCGCGGGCGTCCTCGCCCGTGATGCCGCCCTTGAAGTCGCGGATGCCCTGGCCGAGGTTGCGGCCGAGCTCGGGCAGCCGCTTGGGGCCGAAGATGAGCAGGGCGATCGCCAGGACGATGACGATCTGGATCGGTGAGATGTCGAACACTGCGCGCTCCCGGGTCGGTCGTGCGGGGCCGGGCCCGCACGCGCCCCGTCGGGGTCGCGTGCGGGCCGGCGGGTCGTCAGGGCGTCGGGTCCTTCGAGTACACGCGCTCCATGAACTGGTATCGCGTGCCGTCGGGGTCAACGATGTTGAGGGTCTTGCGCACGCCGTAGGCGCCGAGGTCCCACGTCTCGGGCGGGGCGATGATGTGCTTCTTGGGGTGCGGCAGGATGCGCAGCAGCTTCTCGTAGACGACCTTCACGCTGTTGACCTCGTACGTGAGGTTCATCATCCCGAGGTTGTTTGCGCGGCGGTACGCCACCCCGTACGGGCGCGGCTTCTGCCACTCGAGCAGGTCAACCGAGTTGCGGCCGTCCATCACCTCGGCGCGCTTCACCGGCGTGGATCTGGCCTCGAGTGAGAACTCGACCACCCGGTCCAGGTCGGACACGTTGATGGTGAGGAAGAGCGCCTTGCCGATGTTGCCGCCCAGGCTGCTCTCGCCGGCGAGGGGGCGCGGGTTCGCGGACTTCTTCACCCGCGACGACGTGGCCGAGGCCTGGCCGACCAGCAGCGATCCGGCCGCCGTGGCGCCGGCGCCGGCGATGGCCGCCTTCTTCAGGAAGTCGCGGCGGGCGGTGAGCCCCGTCTCGGCCTCCGGTGGTGAATCCGGCGTGTGTGTCATGTGCCCCCTCCTCGGTTTCACGGATGTTTCTTCGTGCCTCCTGAAACTAGGATTCACGACGTGAATGGGCAATGCTGCGAACCTGCAATCACGCAACATGAGGCGACGGGCAACGCAGTATTAGGCTGCGAAGATACATACCATCGGGGGCGACATATACCTAACTCGACGCCCCCGGACGGTCATCGACGACGCAACTGACGAGCCGTCGGGATGGATGTGCGGCCGCCGCGGGTACCGTCTGCGGACGCATCTGGCGCGTCCGTGACGTCAACCGCCCGAGTGGTCGGGCGCGCGCGAGGGGGCGACGATGGCGGCGGTCCGGTGAGCGGCGGTCGGGGTGCAGGGCGGACGGCCGGCCTGTGGGGCGAGGCGCTCGACCGGCTGCTCGGCGCGGGTCAGTTCGTGGTCGTGGAGCCCGACATGTCCGAGTTCGTGTGCAGCGACCGCGAGCAGATGCTGCGCAAGCTGGAGGAGTGCGGGCGGCGCGGGGTGGAGGTGGTGGTCCGCTGGAAGCGGGCCGACGGCAGCGTGGCGCGGCACGCGGGTCCGCTCCCGGCGGGCTGGGGGCTCGAGGCGGCCCCGTGAGGCGCGATGCGGGCGCGGTGCGCCCATCCGGCGACGAGGGCGGGCGCCGCGCCACCGCGCTCTGGCCGGACGTGGAGGTGAGCGTCCGGTACGGCTGGCTGGTGGCGCGGTGGATCGCCACCTCCCGGCACCCGGAGGTGGGGACGGTGCGGGGCTGGGGCCTCTCGCGCGCCGGGGCGCTGCGCTCGCTGGCGCGGCGCATGCGGCGCCGGTAGCGACGCGCCCGCCGCCGTCAGAGCGCGATCCAGTGCAGGAGCGCCGCCGTCGACACGATGAGCACGAGCAGGAGCAGGACCACCAGGCCGTCGCCGGTCGTCATGTGGGCCGCGCGGGTCGGGCGCCGGCGCGGCGCCCCTGGATGAGGTGCGGGTGCATGGCGGCTCTCCTGCTCGTGTGTCTGCCGACTTATGACTCATAACTCGGCACACTACGGATCTCGCGAGACGTTCACCTACCGCACGAGTGACGAGGGGCGCGCGTCCCCGCGCGAGCAACACCCGCGGCAGACGGCGTCGCGCGTGGACGCATCGGAGCGCGGCTAGAGGAGGCCGCGCGCCCGCGCGATGGACAGCGCCTGCACCCGGTTGTGGGCCTCGAGCTTGGTGAACAGCGAGCGGGAGTGGCTCTTGACGGTGTTGGGCGACAGGCCCAGGGCCTCGCCGATCTCCTGGGTGGTGAGGCCGCGGGCGATCAGCAGCAGCACCTCGTGCTCGCGCGTCGTCAGGGCGCCCACCGGGCCGGCCGCCGGATCGCGGCGCGGCACCATCGCCCCGGCGATGCGGGGATCGATGACGGTGCGCCCGTGCACCACCTGCATCAGGGCCGACAGCAGGTTCTGCTCGTTGACGTCCTTGAACAGGCAGGCCGAGGCGCCGGCCTTGAGGCAGCCGCGCACGGCCATCTCCTCGGGGTGGGCGGTGAGGATCACGATCGCGATCTCGGGGTGGCGCTCCTTGATGCGGTCGCAGATGGTCGGCGCCGGCAGGTCGGGAAGGCGCAGGTCGAGCAGCAGCACGTCGGGGCGGAACTGCTCGCAGCGCAGGATCGCCTCGGCCCCCGTGCGCGCGTCGCCCACCAGCTGGAAGAAGCGGCTGCCGGCGAGGATGAGCCCCATGCCCGAGACCACGATCGGGTGGTCGTCGGCCACCACCACCGTGTGCACGCGCGGGCCCGATCCGCCGCGGCGCGCATCGACCGTGGCAGTGCGCCCGTCGTCGAGCAGCCTCACCCCTCGCCCCCTCCGTCGCCCCTCCGGCCGCGAGGACCCTACGGCGCTCCTCGTGCCCGGGGCAACAGCGACTCACCTGTTCGGGTGACGCGCCCGCCACGTTCTGGCGACTGGCCCGATCCTCTTGCCCATGCGATTCGGCCGGTCGCCCGGCCGGCTCGGCGCCGGGCGCGTCCGCGATTGGCGGTTGTCGCGGCCCGGCGGCCTCGCCAGGGTTCCGGCAGCCACGGACCAGGAGACCCGATGCCCGAGTTGATGCCCGCGGATGTGCCCGACAGGGGTGACGCCGCCACCCGCCGCCCGCGGCGTCACGGGCCGAGCGTCCTGGCGCTGGCCGCGCTCGTCGCGGCGGGGCTCGCGGTGGCCGGCTGCGGAGGGGGCTCCGACGACGACTCCGGGGCGGCGGCATCGACGACCGCGCCCGCCACGACGGCTCCCGCCACCGAGGCGCCCGCGTCCACGGCGGCCGCGCCGGTCGCCGCGGGCACGGCGGCCGCGGGCAAGGTGGTCTTCGCCAACACCTGCGCCGGCTGTCACGCCGGGCTGGGGACCCGCGCCGGCTTCGGCCCGCAGCTGTCGGGCCAGAACCTGACGAAGGCGTTCATCACCACGACGCTGGAGAACGGCCGCGGCCAGATGCCGGCCGGGCTGGTGTCCGGCCAGGAGATGGCCGACGTGGTCGCCTACGTGGAGAGCCTCCAGTAGCAGGCGACGCCCGCCGGGCCCGGGGGCCCGGCGGGGGAGTCGTCCGCCCGGCTACTCGGGCAGTGCGTACGCCACCACCGAGGCCTTCTGGCCCTTGGCGGAGGCGAAGCCGGCGCCCTGGACGATCATGTCGTCCGCGATCGCCGGGGTGGAGTTGGACTGGGCCGGGAGCTGCTGCGTCCACAGCTCCGAGCCGTCGGTCGTGCTGAACGCGTGCATCTTGCCGTCGAAGGTGACCGTCACGACCGCGTCGTTGACCACGGTCGCGCCGCCGTAGTTCTGCGTGTCGAACTCCTTCTTCCACAGCTCGTCGCCGGTGGCTCCGTCCAGGGCCACGAGCTCCCCGGAGCTGGTCGCGAAGTCGCAGAGCTTGGAGCCCTCGGTGAAGTTGCCCTGCCGCTCGTAGATCGAGCAGAGGTTGTTCACCGGGACGTAGATCACGCCCTCGGAGACGGCCATCGCCGTCTCCACGCCGCCGAGCCAGCCCGGGTAGACCGTCGTCGGGAACGTGGTGAAGGGCGCGTTCTTGTCGGGGCCCGGGTCGTTGGCGGTGCCCTCGCCGTCCTCCGCGCCCGCCGAGGGCGTGTGCAGGCCGACGTCCTTCTTCCAGATCAGCTCGTGGGTGTCGCGGTTGACGACGTAGACGGTGCCCATCTTGCCGCTGAGCACCACGACGGGCGTCTGCGTGCCGTCGATCGTCACGTCGGTCAGGATCGGGCCCAGGTGCAGGTCCCAGTCGCGCAGGTCGTGCGAGATGGCCTGCCAGTGCCACTTCATCTCGCCGGTCTCGCCGTCGAGCACCACGAGGCTGTTGGTGTAGAGGTTGTCGCCGGGGCGGCTCGAGCCGTTGGGGTACTCGGCGGTGCCCGGCCACGGCCCGGGGTTGGCCACGGCCATGTACACGTTGCCCTCGTCGTCCACGGACGGCGTCTGCCACAGCCCGCCGCCGGTGTTGACCTTGGCGTTGCCCCACAGGTCGTCGGTGGTGGTGTCGAACCGCCACTTCTCCTCGCCGGTGGCGAGGTCGAGGGCGTAGACGATGCCCTTGCCGCCGCCGCCGTAGAAGTTGGCGAGCGAGGCGCCCGGCACGGTGCTGATGATCGCCGTGTCGTTCCAGATCAGCGGGGCCATGTCCACGCCCTCGCTGTCCTGCCTGATGATCTCCTTCTCCCACTTCACCTCGCCGGTGGCGGCGTCGAGGGCGAAGGCGCTGGTCGCCGTGCCGCCCACCACCATGCCGCCGCCGATCGCCACGCCGTTGGGCCCGGTGGTCGGCTTGTCGAACTTGCGCTCCCAGTTGACCTTTCCGGTGGCCCGGTCGACGGACGTCACGTTGGACGAGATGTCCTGCAGGTACACCGTGTCGTCGGTCACGATCGGGTTCGACGAGAACACCCCGAAGGTGCTCTGCCCGCTGAGGGGAACCGACCAGGACTGCTCGAGCGACGCGATGTTGGAGGCGTTGATCTTGCCGCCCACCGCGCGGGTGTTGTCGTAGTCGCCGTTGGGCGCCGCGAAGCCGGTCGAGGCGTCGCTCACCTCGGAGGGCGTGCCCGAAGGGAACGCGGCCGACGAGGAGTCGTCTCCGTCGTCGCCGCAGGCCACCGCCGCGCCGATCACCGCCGCGCACAGGGCGACGCCGAGGAGGACGCGCATGCGTCTCCCGCGACGGCGCGCCCGCGTCTCGACTGGGTCGTTCTCGTGCATCGTCATCCTTCCGCCGCCGGGCCGATTTCGGGGGCGAAGCTATGGCCGCGGGGGGCGCAGGTGGCGGCGGCGTGAAGCGCCCCCCTCGCCCCGCGGGCGCCGGCGCGGCCCGACTCCCCGGTGGGCATGGGCCTTGCGGGTCCCCGCGCCACCGGAACGGGCGGCTGGTCCGTTCGGGTGAGCCCTCACCCGAACGTGTCACGCCGGAGCGCCCCGGGGCGCTCAGCCCGCGGGCCCGCCCAGCGCCTTCTCCATCGCGTAGTTGTGGATGGACACGCCGCCGATCTCGAAGTCGCGGCGCCGCACCACGCGAAAGCCCTTGCGGGCCAGCAGGCGCCGCGCCGCCTCGCTCGCCTCCACGTGCAGGCGGGTCCGCCCACCCGCCCGGGCCGCGTCCTCGAGCGCGTCGTAGAGCGCCGCGGCGACCCCCGTGCCCGCGGCCTCGGGCGCGCAGAACAGCAGGTCGATGTGGCCGTCGCGCTCGACATCGCCGAAGGCGAGGGGCCGGCCGTCGCGCGCGACGGCCACCAGGGCGATGCGCCCGTCGCCGTAGCGCTCGCGCATGCCGGCGGGGGTGGGGGCGAGGGTCAGCCAGGCGGCGACCTGCGCTGGGCGGTAGTCGCGCGGCGCGAGGCCGCGCACCGAGCGCCGATAGAGGGCCGAGAGTGCGGCGGCGTCGGCGGGCGCGAACGCGCGGATCCGCGGCGCGCCGTCAGTCATCGCGCGGGAGGCCGCCGAGGCGCTCCTCCATCCACCCGGTCGCGAACGCGGTCAGCCCGGGCGCGGGGAAGAGGCGGCTCTCGGCGGCGCCGACGAACCCGCCCACCCCGATGCCGGCGTCGAGGGCCGCCCGGCAGATGACCGCGAACGGATCGTCGCGCAGGCCGAGCCGCTCGTACGGGAGGGCGATGCCCGACGTGTCGATGTCCGTGAACCGCCGCTCGACGATACGGTCGCCCTCGCGCATCGGCACGCGGTACGTCAGGCGCCGCTTGTCGGGCACGCGGGCGATCGCCTCGGCGTGGTGGAGCAGGGTGGCCGTCTCGAGGGGGGCGCCGAGCATCAGCACCTGTCCGTCCGCGGCGACCAGACGTGCCAGCGGGCTGGCCGCGCCGTAGGCGTCGTCGGCCGGGTGGTCGGCCGCGAGCCACCGTGCCCGCGGCCCGATGGCGACCACGCTCGCCTCCGGGTGGGCGCTGCGGACCGCCCCCGGCCAGGAGCGGATGCGCTCCGGCACGCGGCCGTGCTCGCGCACGGCCTCGGAGGTCGCCGGGTCGAACGCGGGGGGCTCGGCCAGGTGGGCGTCCCGGTGGTCGGCCGGCCAGTCGTCCGGTCCGTAGACGTGGTGCTCCCACGATGCGTAGGCCATCAGCGTCCCCTCGGGACCCAGCGCCTCGAGCAGCGCGCGCACCACGGTCTCCGCGCCTCCGATCACCCAGCCGATGGCGCTCATGCGCGTGTGCACCATCGTGACGCCTCCCGCGCGCACGCCCAGGCGCCGCAGGTCGCGGGCGAGGTCCGACCCGGTCACGGAGCGATGCGGCGGGGGCGACGCGTCCATCGGTGGCGGATCCTCGCACGCCCCGATCGGGTGGGGGCGCCGACTGGACCTCCGGCGCCGCGCGACTCGCCTTTCCGGTGGGGGCGGCCCGCACGCCCGCTCCTACCCTCGCCTCATCGACTGCATGGAGGCGGAGATGCGACGGATGGATCCGATCGGCGTCAGAGGGGCTCGGGCATCGGCGATGTGGGTGCTCCTGGTGGGAGCGCTCGCCGTGCTCGCCGGCATCGGCGCCGTCCGCGCCGACGCGGCGGTCATCACCTACGAGGGCGCGTTCTCGCGGCCCGACGGCAAGGTGCGCTGCACGATGGCGCCCGCCTGGGCCCAGTGCGTGTCCACCGCGACCGGGCGTGTGGCGGGGGTGAACCGGAACGGGACCACCGAGTCGTACGTCACCGACGACGCGTTGCCGCGCGGTCGCCGCGTCGCCGGTCACACGATCGTGAACGAGAAGGGCACCATCGCCTGCCGCACCGGCACCCGGTTCATCTCGTGCTTCGTCATGCGGTGGGGCTCGTCGTTCACGCAGGACGCACGGACCGCCCTGACGCACGGCCTCGCGGGCATGGACTTCATCGACGACTCGGTCCCCGTGGGGCACGTCGCGACCCGGTAGCGCGGGGGGGCGGCGCGCGCGCAGGGTCTACTCTGGGCGCATGGACGCCTCCCAGTGGGAGCCCATCGCCGAGCGCATCGCCGCGGCCTTTCCGGACGCGGGCTTCGACGCCCCGCGCCGCGCCGCCTATCTCGACGCGCTGAGCGCCCTGCCCGCCGACGCCGTCTCGCGGGCGGTGGACGCGCTGCTCACCGAGGCCCGCGAGGGCCCGCCCTCGGCCGCCGTCATCCGCCAGGCGGTCCGGCGGGCCGACGCTCCGGCGGCCGAGGGCGCGTGGCTCGCTCCGGCGGACGCCGTGCGCCGCGCCCACCTTCCGGCGCTGGCGCTGCTGTCCAGCGCCGTGACCGCCCTCGCGCTCATCGGGATCGCGGTCTGGTGGGTGTGGGCCGGCGGCTGACGGTGGATTTCCCGCGATAGATCCCACATGCGCCGGGGACCCCCCGTCCCAATGGCAGGTGACGCGCTCGCATGGATGCGACGCGGTGTGATCGGCCACATGGAGGGAGCCGCCATGAGCCCGTTCGACGGCACGACGGCCCGGCGCCACGCCCGGTGCGTGGCTCCGCGGGCCCGTGCCCCGCTCGGGCCCCAGGGCGGCGCCCCGCGCGACCATGGCGGCCACGGTGGTGCCCGCGAGATGGTTCCTCCCGCGGGCATCGGGGGGGATCTCGAACGGCGGGCACCCGTCGGGATCCCTTCGCCTCCCCGCCGGATGGCCCAGCCCTCACCCCCTGGGCCATCCGGCGACGGATGGCCTCCGGCGAGCGTCGCTCGGCGGCTCACGGCCCCGTGCGGACGACCGCCGGGGAGGCGGAATCGTGGGATCTTTGTCGCACTCCGGACAAAAAGCTGTGAAAACTCTCACATGCGGCGACATAAAGCTCACGTTCGCCGGTCGTAAACCGATGTTTGGTGCATGGTCGGAAACGGCAAGGAGGCTCCCATGGATGACATGACGTCACGCACCGGCCATGGGCCCGGGCACCGTCCGCACGACGACGGGGCGCGGGCCGAACTGAGCCGGGAGTCGGCAGGGATGGTTGACAGGGATCGCAACGGAGATGCGTCCCGGCCCCGAAACAGCGGCACGTTCCGGGTCGTCGCCTACGTCCGGACGCCGGAGGAAGCCGGCGCCGACGGGGCGCTGGCCCGGCAGGAGGTGGCCATCCGCCGGCACGCCGAGGCGCGCGGCTGGGAGGTCGGCGCCGTCCACCGCGACCGCGCCGACGGCCGCGGCCTCTTCAACCGGGAGGGCCTGGCGGGCGCGGTCGCCGACGTCGAGGGCGTGGCGGCGGACGAGCGGGGCGTCCTGCTCGTCTCCGAGCTGGACCGCCTGACCGAGTCGCCCGCGGGCCTCGCGCGCCTGCTCGGCCGCGCGGCGGACCGCGGGTGGGACATCGTCGCCCTGGACGTCGAGATGGACACCACGACGGTCGCCGGCCGCCGCACCGCCGATGCCCTGCGACAGGTGGGCGCGTGGCGCCGCCGCCGGATCAGCCAGGGGACCAAGCGGGGCATGGCGCGCGCCGCCGCCCAGGGCCGGCTGCCCGGACGGCCGCGCACCATGCCCGAGTCGACGCTCACGCGCCTGCGCGCGCTGCGCGCGTCCGGCCTCTCACTTCGGCTGGTCGCGATGACGATGAACGACGAGGGTAGCCGTGGGCCGCACGGCGGCCGATGGAGTGAGAGAACGGTGCGAGCGGCCCTCGCCCGCTACGGCGCCCGCGACCCGGTCGCCGGCCACCTGTGAACAAAGTGAGATTCTTTTCGCTCCGGCGAAGATTCGTGCTTCGATGACCGCTCAAGTGCCCACACGTGCCCCAATCGGATCGATCGCCGCCTCCGCGAGCCCCCTCGGCGCGCTCTCGGACGGGGCGCTTGCGCGCCTGGCCTCGGACGGCAGCGAGAGCGCCTTCGAGACGCTCGACCGCCGGCACCGGCCGGCCGTGTACCGGCACTGCATCGGCATCCTCCGCAACGCCCACGACGCCGACGAGGCGGCCCAGCGGACCATGATCCGGGCGTACCGCGCGCTCGAGAGGGGCAGGGGGCCGGCGTCGTTCCTGCCCTGGCTGCTGGCGATCGCGCGCAACGAGTCGTTCGACATCATCCGCGGGCGCAAGGGCACCGAGTCGCTCTCGATCGAGATCGAGGCCGGCGGCGAGACCCCCTCCGAGCACGCGGAGCGCCGCGAGCAGGTGGAGGAGCTCAAGGGCGACCTGACCGAGTTGCCCGAGGCTCAGCGCAAGGCGCTGCTGCTGCGCGGCGTCGGCGACCTCTCGCACGCGGAGATCGCGCGCCTGATGGGCGGGACGCCCACCGAGATGCGCACCCTGGTCCACGAGGCCCGCGCGTCCCTCGCCGAGTTCGAGGCCGGGCGGGCGCTGCCGTGCGCCGACGTGCGCGGCCGCATCGCCACCGGCGACGGTCGCGCCCTGCGGGCCCGTCGCGTTCGGGCCCACATCCGCGTCTGCGAGGACTGCGCCGCCGCCGCGGCCGCCGTCGGCGCCCGTCGCGTGCCGGCCGGCCGGGTGGCGTCGTTCTTCCCCGTCCCGCTCTTCGCGGCCATCCGGGCCGCCCTGTTCGGCAGCGGCCAGGCCGGCGTGGTCGGCTCCGCGGGCCCGGTCGGCGCCGTCGGCGTGTCGGCGGCCGTGGTGGCGTCGCTGGTCATCGGCCTGGGGGGCGGCGGCTCCGGCGGCGGCTCCATCGGATCCACCCCGGTCACGCCGGCGGTGGGCGCCACGACGGCCGCGAGCGCCGTCTCCGCCGCTCCCGCCGCCTCGTCCGCCGCCCCGGGCTCCGCGCCCGCGGCGGGCTCCACGCGACCCTCGGCCGCGAGCGGCGGCTCGGGTGCGCCGTCGGCCGCCGCTCCGGGCGCCGCCGGCGCGAGCCCGGCGGGCGCGGCGCCCGCGTCCCCGGGCGCGACGGCCGCGCCGCCCCAGACCCAGAACACGAGCCGCGGGAGCACCGGCGCCGCGGGCGTCACGGTGCCGTCGGTCGGCACGGTGAGCACGCCGTCGGTCACGGTGCCCCCCGTGACCACCCCGCGCGTGACCGTCCCGCCGGTCACGGTGCCGTCGGTCACGGTCCCGTCGGTGACCGTGCCGCCCATCACCACGCCCAAGCTCCCGATCGTCGGCAGCGTCACCACGCCCCAGGTGACCACGCCGCCGATCGCGACGCCGCCGGTGGCGACGCCCGGCATCGAGCTGCCGCCGATCCAGATCCTGCCCGGGGTCCAGCTGCCGGGACAGTCGGCCACCCCCTGACGCGGGCGCCGCGCGATGGTTTGATGGGCCCACGCGACGTGGGGGGCCACGATGACGATCGGCGACACCGACATCCGCTACGAGCCGCTCGACTACGCGGCGACGCTCGCCAAGCTCGACGACCTGGCCGGGCGAGAGGTCCTGGCCGAGGTCCGCGTGGGGGGCCTCCACGGCCCTTTTCGCCTCGCGGCCCGCGGCGTGCTGGTGGGGCCGCCGCGGGGCCAGCCCGAGCTCACGGCCCGGCGGCCCCCAGGTGACGACCTCGAGGCCTTCATGCTCGACACGGGGGGCTTCCTCGCCGTGCGGGAGGAGGACTTCGTCTCGGCCGAGTGGCACGCGGGCCAGGACGAGGGCCAGTTCTCCGCGCAGCCCCGGCTGAACATCGCCTTCACGGACTCCGTGCTCCACCTGGCCGTGCTCTGGCGCCACGACCCGGTCGCCCCGCCGGGCTGACCCCGGCGGCGCCGCGGGTCGTCCATCGTCTCCGCTCCACTTCCTGACGGGCGGCCGGCCGCACCCTCCGGACCGTGACGCCGCGTCACGTTTCGGGCGGCGGCCCCCACGATCCCGGCCGGCCCGGCCTTCGACGCCCCGGCCCGCCGGCGGGGGAGGCGGCGCCCGCCAGGATTGCCCGCGGCCGGCTGGGGTAGTGCAGACCCGATGCGGGAGACCCTGTGACGAGAGCCAGCTCGCCCGGCGCCGGGGGGAGGAGGATGCCGCCGGCAGCCCGGCGCGAGCGCGCGGCGCGCCGTGATCCTCGCCACGGTCGTCCGGCCTGGGAACGAGGGCCCAGGGCGCGCGCGCGGTGACCCCCTCCCCGCCCGCGCGCAGCGGCATCGTGCGACGGGCCGGCGCGGCGCTCGGGGCGCTGCCGGATCGCGCGGGCGCGCTCGCCGTGCGCGCGCGCCTGGTGGTGGTGCCGGTCTGGATCGCCCTCGCGGTGGTGGCCACGCTCGCGCTGCCCGGGCCGGGTGATTCGGGCGCCGAACTGGGGCTGCCGGTACCGCGCGACGCCGCCGCCATCCGGGCGGAGCAGACGTCATACCGGGCCTTCGGCTTTCCCCTCATCTCGCGCACGATGGTCGTCCAGCGCGAGCCGGGGGGCTTGGGGACGACGTGATCGCGCGCAGCGTCCGCCAGGCGGCGGATGCCTCCCTGGGCGACACGACGGCGTTCCCGGAGCTGTCGGCGGCCGTGCCGGTGACCGACCCGGTGTCGGGGGACGGCGTGCGGCGCCCGACGACGATCGTCACGTACCTGCTGTTCCCCGCCGACGTGAGCACCGGCCTGCGCACCACGCTCGCGGAGCGCTATGCCGCCCGGCTGGGCCCGGACGCGTCGGTGGTCGGGGTCACCGGCTCGGTACCGGCGCGCGCCGAGATGGTTAACCTGATCCGAGGTTCGCTGCCGTGGGTCACGCTCGGGACGGCCCTGCTGGTGGCCTTCGTCGTCGGGGCCTCCTTCCGGGCGGTGGGATCGGCGGTCGTCGCCCTCGCCGCGATCGCCGTCGCCTACCTGGTCTCGGTGCGCGTCACGGGATGGGTGGCCGCGACCGCGGGCATCGGGGTGCCGACCGAGGTCGAGCCCGTCGTCATCGTGCTGCTGTTCGGGATCGTCACCGACTACTCGATCTTCTTCCTGTTCAGCGCGCGCAGGCGCCTGCGCGCGGGCGACGACCGGGTGGACGCGGCGCGGGCGGCCGTGGCGGAGGTCGGCCATGTCGTGGCCGCCGCCGGCCTCACCGTCTCGATCGGCACGGCCGCGCTCATGGCGGCCCACCTGTCCTTCTTCCGCTCCTTCGGGCCGGCGCTGGCGATCAGCGCCGCGGTGGGCACCCTCACCTGCCTCACGTTCGTCCCCGCCGTCCTGGCGCTCGGCGGGCGGGCCCTGTTCTGGCCGGCGGTCCCGCGTCGCGGCCGTCCGGGCCTGCGCGAGAGCGGCGTCGCGGGCCGGGCCAGGGGTCTGGTCGCACGTCTGGCCTCGGCCCTCGCGGGCCGGCGCGCGGTCGCGGCCGCCGTCGCGGCCACGACGGTCGTCGCCCTCCTCGCCGCGGGGTGGTACGGCACGCGCACCCGGCTCGACCCGAGCGGTGCTCGGCGCGCTGCCGGCCGGCGCGGCCCCCGCGCGCGCCGCGCGCGCCGCGAGCGACGGCTTCGCCCCGGGGATCGTCTCGCCGACGGTGGTTCTGGTGCGCGGGGACCAGGTCGCGGCCGGGCCGGCCGCGGCGCTTCAGCGCGAGATCGCCCGGCGGCCGGGGGTGGCGACGGTCCTCGGGCCCGGCACGGGCCGCGCGGCCGGCCTCGACTTCGCAGCCCGCGAGGCGTTCCTGCGCCCGTCGAGCGGCACCGCGCGCATCCTGGTCCTGCTCGACAGCGACCCCGTCGAGCCGGATGCGATCGCCCACTTCCGCGCGCTGCGCGAGGCGATGCCCGAGCTCCTGCGCCGCGCAGGCATGACGGGCGCCCACGTGGCGATCGCGGGCGACACCGCTTTGGCCTCGGACGCCATGGAGGCCACCAGTGCCGACCTCTGGCGCGTGGGCATCGTCGCATGCGTCGCGGTCATCGTGCTGCTGGCGGCGATGCTCGGCTCCCTCGTGATGCCGCCGCTGCTGCTGGCGGCGGAGCTGCTCATCCTGGCCGCGACCCTGGGTCTCACGACCGTCGTCGTGCAGGTGCTCGCGGGCGAACCCGGGCTCCAGCACTTCGTCCCGTTCGCCAGCAGCATCCTGCTGCTCGCGCTGGGCTCGGACTACGGCATCTACCTGGTGCGCCGGGTTTGGGATCTGGGCGAGGACGGCGTGCGCGATGGCCTGGAGCGGGCCCTTCCGGCCGCTGCCGCCGTGATCGCGCTGGCGGGGATCGTGCTGGCCGGCAGCTTCGGCCTGCTCGCGCTGGTCCCGGTCGATCCCTTCCGTGAGTTCGCGACCGCGATGGCCATCGGCGTCGGCCTCGTCGTCCTCGTCGGGACGATGCTGCTGGTGCCGTCGCTGATCGCGCTTCTCGGTCCACGCGCGCGCTGGCCCGGGGCCCGGGCCGGCGGGACGGCGTCGCGGCGCCCCTGACCGTACCGCCGAGGGGTTCCGCCCGCCGCCGATGCGGATTCGGCGGCCGCCGTGGGGGGAACGCCAGTCGCAGTGGACATCGGTTTCGACCAGGCGCTCATCATCTTCGGGCTCCTGCTCGTGACGCTGACGGCCCTGTCGGGGTGGCTCAACGCCGCCGTGCTCTCGGCCAGCGTCCTCGCGGTCGGCTCGGGCGCGGGGCTGGCGTGGGCCGGCGTGGTGTCGGTCTCACAGGACTCGGCGGCGCTGGTGGGGGTTGTGGAGATCGCCCTGATCCTCACGCTGTTCAGCGACGGGATGGAGGTCGAGCGCGAGCTCCTGCGCAGCCACTGGAGGCCCCCGCTGCGCGCCCTCGTCGTGGCCATGCCGATCACGCTCGTGCTGCTCGCCCTCGGAGGCCACGCGCTCTTTCCC
This sequence comes from uncultured Thermoleophilia bacterium, assembly GCA_963806585.1. Taxonomy (GTDB): domain Bacteria; phylum Actinomycetota; class Thermoleophilia; order Miltoncostaeales; family Miltoncostaeaceae; genus Miltoncostaea. Next base: position 106,059 of record CAWDYN010000005.1, read on the forward strand.
GGCCTGAGCTGGGCGGAGGCGGCGCTGCTGGGCGCCGTTCTCATGCCGACGGACCCGGTCATCACGGCGAGCGTCGTCTCGTTCGACGGCGATCCCCGCGCGGGTGCGCCACACCCTCAACATCGAATCCGGGCTCAACGACGGCCTGGCGCTGCCGTTCGTCGTCGTGCTGATCGCGGTCGTGGCGCCCGGAGGGCATCCGTTGGACAGCGGCCTCCGGATGGCGGGCGAGAGCGTCGGCGGCGCGCTCATCGGAGCGGCGCTGGCGGGCACGGCGGGCTACCTGCTGCGCCGCGCGCCCGGCCGGGCCGTCGAGGCGCGTTTCATCGGCCTGCTCGGCCTCGGCATCGCACTCGCGTCCTACGGCATCGCGGACGCGACCATCGGCAACGGACTGCTGGCCGCTTTCGTCGCCGGGATCGCCCTCGCCCTCGTGCGCGTCGATGTGCCCGAGCTCTCGCGAAGCTTCAACGCCAGCCTGAGCACCGGCGTCCAGCTGGTCACCCTCTTCCTGTTCGGCACCCTGATCGTGACCGTCGGGTGGAGCAGGGGCATCCTGCCGCTGATCGGGTTCATCCTGTTCGCGCTCCTGGTGGCGCGACCGCTGGCGGTGCTCGTGTCGTTCGCGGGCATCGACTATTCGCGGGCGGAGAAGCTGTTCATCGCGTGGTTCGGCCCGAAGGGCATCGCGTCGATCCTCTTCTCGCTGCTGGTGCTGGGGTCGCTCGCGCCCGACCGCACCCTCGTCTTCGAGATCGCCTCGTTCACGGTGCTCGCGTCGATCCTCGCCCACGGGATGACCGACACCCTGGGGGCGCGATGGATCGGCATCCGCTCCGAGCGCGGCGCAGGCCCCGACGCCCCCGGCGAGGCCACGCCGGGGGCGCGTCGGGAGGCGGGGGAGGTTGACCGCGGCCGGAGGTGACGCGACGCGCCCGACGGGCGCGGGCCCCGGGCTGGGCTCACGGCCCGGGGCCCTCGTGACGACCTCGCCGGCCCTCATGCCGGCAGGAGGCGCGGCTCAGGGGACCAGCCGGTAGAAGCGCCACACGTCGTGCTCGATGTCGAGCACCTCGACGCGGCCGAAGCCCGCGCGCTCGGCGTACTCGCGCACCGTGTGGGGACGGATGACCGTGCCCGTGGCCTCGGACCGCTCGCCCACGCGGCCCACCGGAAGGCAGTGCAGCACGCTGAAGCCGTAGAACATCCGGTCCATGGGGTCGGCCGGCGCGGCGAACTCCTCGGCGGCGCGCTCGTCGGCGACCCAGACGCTGCCGCCCTCCACCAGCAGGCCCCGGGCCGCGCGCAGGGCATCGACCGGCCGGGCCATGTCGTGGAGCGCCTCGAAGATGGTCACCACGTCGTACGAGCCGCTGAGCGAGTCGTCGGACGCGTCGTGGCGGAACACCCGCACCCGGTCCTCGAGGCCGGCCGCCGCCACGTTCTCGCGCGCCCGGGCGACCGAGGCGGCGTCCTCGTCCAGACCGTCCACGCGGGCCAGCGGATAGGCGCGGGCGAGGAAGATGCTGGACCAGCCGCACCCGCACGCGATGTCGGCCACCCGCGCCGGCCGGGGTCGCGCTCAGGCGGTCGTGGATCGGCGGGACCGACGAGAACCAGTCGGCGAGCTGGTGGGCGAACATCGGCCGGTTGCCCGCCGCGATGCCCTCGCGGGTGTCCTGGCCGTAGTCGGCGTAGGGGATACCCGCGCCCGTGCGAAAGGCCTCCGTGACGCGCGGCAGCGCCGTCAGCACGCCGAGCGTCAGCTGCGTGAGGCCGGGCGCGAAGGCGAGGCTCTCGGGCTCGAGCAGGGCCTCGGCGTGGCCGGCCGGCAGGGCGAAGCGGCGCGCGCCGGGCTCCGCGCCCGCGTCGTCGCACGACAGGACGCCGGCGGCGGCCTGCTGCTCCAGCCACTCGCGCACGTAGCGCGTGTCGCACGCGGTGCGCCGCGCCAGCTCGCCGGCGGTCGCGGCGCCGCCGTCGGCGAGCGCGCGGTACAGGCCCAGGCGATCGCCCAGGTACATGCAGGCGAGCTCCATCGTGGCCGTGCTGGAGGCGAAGACCTGCTCGATCAGCGCGCCCGCCTCGTCGGAGGCGGCCTCGGCCGGAATCGGGGTGGTGATGCTCATGGTTGCGCTCCTCGCGTGGGGGACGGCCGCACGCTCGCGCGCCACCGTCCCGCCACCGTCCCGGGGGGCGTCGTTGGCCCGTCCCGCGTGTCCGGCTAGGCTCGTCGCGTGCTCGAGGTGCGCGTCCTCGGAGGTCTCGGTGCCGTCGTCGACGGCGTCCCGGTCGCGCTGCCCGCCGATGCCCGGGCGCGCGAGCTGCTCGCGTGGCTCGCGCTCAACCCCGGGCTCCACTCCCGGTCGGCGCTCGCGGGCAGGCTTCGTCCCGACGTGGCCGAGGAGAGCGCGCGCAAGACGCTGCGCGACGCGGTCTACGAGCTGCGCCGGGCACTGGGCCCGGCGGGCCGGGAGGCCGTCGTGGCGACCCGCGATCGCGTCGGCCTGCGCGACGAGGAGGTGCGGGTCAACGTGCGCGAGTTCCGCCGGCGCCGGGCGGCCGGCGACATGGCCCAGGCCGTCGCCGCGGGCGACGGGGAGCTGCTCGCCGGGCTGGACGAGGACTGGGTGCTGCGGGCGCGGGCCGAGCACCTGGCCGGAGTGGGCGGACGCGCTGGGCGCGCTCGCCGAGCGCGCCGAGGCGGACGGGGACGGCGCGGGAGCGGTGGCCTGGGCGCGCCGCCGCGCCGAGGCCGATCCCCTGGCCGAGCGCGCCAACATGGAGCTCGTGCGCCTGCTGGCGGCGGCGGGCGACCGCCCGGCGGCGCTCGGCGCGGCGTCGGCCTTCTCGGAGCGCCTGCGCCGCGAGCTGGGCATCCCCCCGTCGCCGGCCACGCGCGCGCTGGTCGCCGAGGTGCGCGCCGGCGGCCTCGGCGGCGAGGGCGCCGGCGCGGCCGCGGGCGACGGGGACCATCCCGTGCCGGCGCCCCTCGCGCGCACCCCCGACCCGGCGGGCCGCGAGCCGCCGCTCGCCCGGCTGGAGTCGGCGTGGGAGGACGCCGTCGCCGGCACGCTGCGCATCGCGCTGGTGACGGGCGAGCCGGGCATCGGCAAGACGACGCTCGCCGGTGAGCTCGCGCGCCGGCTCCACGCCCGCGGGGCGGTCGTGCTCTACGGGCGCTGCGACGAGCAGATGCTCGTGCCGTACCAGCCGTGGGTCGAGGCTCTCGACGGCCTCCTGTCCGCGCTGCCGGCCGCGGAGGCCGACCGCTGGCTGGCGGCGCACGACGGCGCGCTCGCCCGCCTGCTGCCCACCCGCGGCCCCGGCGCCGGGGCGCCCGGAGACGGCGCCCACGAGCGCTACCTGGCCTTCGAGACCGTGAGGGCCCTGCTGCAGCAGACCGCGCGGCGCGCGGCCGGTGCTGCTGGTCATCGACGACCTCCACTGGGCCGACCAGGACGCCCTCCAGCTGCTGCGCCACCTGGCGCGCACCACCTTCAGCGCGCGGATCCTGGCGCTGCTGTGCGCGCGCGACCGCGAGATGTCGGACGACTGCGCCGCCACCATCGCCGCGCTGCGCCGCGAGGGCCCGCTCGTGGGGCTGCCGCTGGCAGGCCTGGACGACGCGGCGCTGGCGGCGCTGCTGGAGCGGCGCCTGGGCGCGAGCGATCCCGCCGCGGTGCGCCGCTACGGGACGCGCACCGGCGGCAACCCGTTCTTCCTCGAGGAGCTCATGCGACACGAGGGAGAGGGCGGCGCGGATGCCCCTCCGGCGAGCGTCCGGGACGTCGTGGCCGCCCGCCTCGCCCGCCTCGAGCCGGCGACCCGGTCGGCGCTCGCGCAGGCGGCGGTGATCGGCCTGGAGTTCGACGTGGCCCTCGTGGCGGGCGCGATGGGCGCCACGCCGGGCCAGGTGCTGGGCGCCCTCGACGGGGCGGGCGACGCGGGGCTCGTGGTGGCGGTCGGCAGCCGCGGGCGCTACGCGTTCGCCCATGCGCTCGTGCAGGAGGCGATCGTCGCCGCGCTGTCGCCGTCGGAGGCGGTCCGGCTGCACCTCGGGCCGGCCGACGTGCTCGAGGCCCGCCACGCCGAGGGGGGCGTGCCGGCGGGCGAGGTCGTGCGCCACCTGCGCGCGGCCGGCCCCCTGGTCGAGCCCTCGCGCCTGCGCGCATGGGAGCTCACCGCGGCGGCCGAGGCCACCGCGGCCCTCGCGCACGAGGAGGCGGTGGGGCACCTCGAGGCCGCCCTGGCGGGCCTGGGGCCGACCCCGGACCGCGCCGAGGCGCTGATCGCCCTCGGACGCGCCCGCGACCGCGCCGGCGAGCGCCCCCGCGCCCGGCAGGCCTTCGCCGAGGCGGCCGCCATCGCGCGGGGCGCCGGCGAGGCCGGCATGCTCGCCCGCGCCGCCCTCGGGCACGGCGGCCTGGCGGTCGTCATCGCGGGCGCCGACCCCGAGGTCACCGCCCTGCTCGGCGAGGCCCTCGAGGCGCTGCCCGGCGACGATCGCGCCATGGGAGCGCGCCTGCGCGCGCGCCTCGCGGTGGAGCTCTACTACTCCGACCCGGGCCGCTCGCGCGACCTGAGCGCGCGCGCGGTCGACGACGCGCGCGCGGCGGGCGATCCCTCCGCCCTCGCGGCGGCGCTCAACGCCCGCCGGGTGGCCCTGTGGGACCCCGGCCACATGGACGAGCGGCTGGCCGCCTCCGACGCGATGGTGGCCGCCGCCGAGCGGGCCGGCGACCGCGAGGCGGCGCTGCAGGGGCGCAACTGGCGCGTCGTGGACCTGCTCGAGATGGGCCGCATCGCCGAGGCCGCCTCCGAGATCGAGGGCTACGAGACTCTGGCGGAGACGGTCGGCCTGCCCCACTACCGCTGGTACGTGCCCTTGTGGCGGGCCGGGCTCGCGATGCTCGCCGGGCGCTGGGACGAGGCCCGGGAGCTGGGCCGCCGCGCCGAGGCGGTGGGCGAGCGGGCCGCCGACCCCAACGCGCCGTTGCTCGTGCGGGTCCAGCGCCAGTGCGCGCTCGACCGGCGCTTCCAGACCGGCGAGCAGGAGCGCGACTGGATGGCGGAGATGGCCGCCACCTCGCCCGTGCCCGGCCCGTGGCTCAGCTCGCTCGCGCTCATCGACGCGGCGCGGGGCCACCACGCGCGGGCGCGCGGGCTCATCGACGAGCTGGTGCGGGACGACTGCGCGGCGATGCCGATGAACGCCAACTGGCACGCCTCGTGCGAGCTCGCCGAGGCGGCGGCCGACATCGGCCACCGCGAGGCGGCGGCGATCCTCCACCGGCGGCTGCTGCCGCACGCCGGGCCTGTTCGCCGTCGTGGCGCGCGGCGTCAGCTGCTACTCGGTCACCGATCACCATCTGGGACGCCTCGCCCTCACCCTGGGACGCCCCGACGAGGCCGAGCGGCGCCTGCGGCGGGCCGCGGACGCCCACGACGCGATCGGGGCCCGTCCGCACGCGGCGGTGACGCGCCTGCGCCTGGCCGAGGCGCTGCGGGCGCGCGGCGACGAGGACGGCGCGCGGGCGATGCTCGCCGAGGTGGTGGCGCGCGCGTCGGAGCTGGAGATGCCCGCCCTCGCCGCCGCGGCGTCCGCCGCCGCCTGATACCGCTCTCCGACAGGGATCGGGAGGGCGTCGCCGAAGACCACTGCGATGACCACCTCCCAGGTCGGCACCTCGGGCTCGCCCCGCGACCCGCTCCGGGCGGAGATCGAGGTCGCCCTGCGCGACGAGCTCAAGCGCCGCCGCGCGAGCGCGGTGCGCTGGTCGCTGCTGGGCGTGTGCGTCGCCGTGGCGCTGGCGTCGGTGGCGCTCAACGTGCTCATCGTGGGCGATCCCGGCCGCGTCGGGCTGGCCTCCCAGTCGTCGCTCGAGAAGGTCCAAGGGCAGGTCGACGCCCTCGCCGCCCAGCAGGCGGCCGACGCCAAGCGGGTGACCGTCCGCCTCGGGGCGGTCGAGCGCTCCACGGCGGCCGCGATCCCGGTCGTCTGCGCCGCCATCGACCGCATCGGCACCTGGGCGTTCACGACCCCCACCGCGCCCAAGGGCTGCCCTCCCGCCGCGACCAGGCGGCCCTGACCGGGACCATCCGGACTCAGCTTCGGCTCCCGGATGCCGAATCACTACAGGTGGTGAGTCATCGCAAGCGGCGGTCGGGCGATCCGGTCATTCGCGAGGGGGGCGACGGCCTGTACTCGTGGGCCTCGAGCGCCTGCCATGACGTGCTCGGATGGGACGCGGACCAGCTCGTCGGGCGGGCCGCGGCGGATTTCATCCACCCCGACGACCGTCTCCGGGCGACCGAGGGCGCCTACCGCCACCTGTGCCGCGACGGCGGATTCGTGTGGGTCGAGCCCCGCTGGGCCCCGGGTGAGGGCTCCGAGCCCGAGCGCGTGCTGGTTCCGTTGGTGTGCCCGCCCGGGATCGCCGAGGCGTTGCGGGCGTCGGAGGAGCGCTTCGAGCTCGCCTTCAGCGACGGCCAGATCGGCATGGCGCTGGTGAGCCTCGACGGGACGTGGCTGAGGGTCAACCCGGCGCTGTGCCGGATCGTGGGCTACGCCGAGGAGGATCTGCTCGGCGCCCGCATCCAGGACATCACGCACCCGGACGACCTCGACGAGGACCTCGACCACATGGCCGAGGTGGTCCGCGGCGACCGGGTCCGCTACGGCATGGAGAAGCGCTACGTGCGCGGCGACGGCGCGTTCGCGTGGGTGCGGCTGTCGGTCTCCATCGCCACGGACGAGAACGGCGCCCCGGCGTACTTCGTGAGCCAGGTGCAGGACATCACCGAGCACCGGAGGCAGGAGGAGGGCCTGAGGGATTCGGCCCGCGAGCACGCCGCCCTCCACCGGGTGGCCACGGCCGTGGCCCACGGCATCGGCGAGGAGGCCATGTGGGCCCTCGTCGCCCGGGAGGCGGCGGGCCTGTTCTCGGTCGAGACGGCGATCGTCGCCCGCTTCATGGGCCGGCACGCCGTCGTCGTGGGCGCGCACGGCGGCCAGTTCGAGCTCGGGACGCGCCTCTCCACGAGCGGCCCCGGCGTGCTCGGCCAGGTCGCGCGCACGCACAGGGGCGCGCGCATCGACGACTACGCGGACCTCGCCGACGGCTCACGTCTGCGCGACCAGGCCCGGGCCCGCGGCCTGGCGGCCAGCGTGGCCGCGCCGGTGATCGTCAACGGCGTGGTCTGGGGCGCGCTGCTGGCGTCGACCGCCGACGCCGCGGGCTTCCCGGCCGGCGCCGCCGACCGGCTGGCGCGCTTCGCCGAGCTGGTCGCCCTGGGCATCGCCAAGGCGCAGGCCCGGTCCGAGCTGCTCAGCCGGGCGATGACCGACGCCCTCACCGGGCTCACCAACCACCGCGCCTTTCACGAGCGACTGGCCGTCGAGGTCGAGCGCGCCGACCGCCACGGCCGCGACCTGGCGGTCGCCGTCATGGACCTGGACCACTTCAAGGCGGTCAACGACACCTACGGGCACCCCGTGGGCGACCGGGTGCTGCGCGAGCTCGCCGACCGGCTGCGCGGCCTCACCCGCCCGGAGGACGAGTTCGCCCGGGTGGGCGGGGAGGAGTTCGCCCTGATCCTGCCCGAGTGCGATCCGGCGGCCGCCATCTCGATCCTGGAGCGCATGCGCCGCGCCGTGGCCGACACGCCATTCGCCGAGGTCCGCGGCCGCGTCACGATCTCGGTGGGGGTCGCCCACCTGGCCGACGCCAACGGCCCCAACGAGCTCTACCAGCAGGCGGACGAGGCGCTCTACGTCGCCAAGGACCAGGGGCGCGACCGGGTGGCGTCGTGGGTGCGCGGCCTGGTCGCGGGCCCGACCACCGGCGCACCCCACGAACCGCCCGGCGAGCGCCAGCGCACGGTCGAGGGCATCCTCGCCCTGGCGCGCGCGGTCGACGCCCGGGATCCGGGCATGCGGCGCCACTCCGGCCGGGTCGCCGACCTCGCCGTGCGGCTCGCCACCGTCCTCGGCTGGCGCATCGAGGAGTGCGCCCTGCTGCGCGACGCGGGCCTGGTGCACGACGTGGGCAAGATCGGCGTTCCCGACAGCATCCTGCTCAAGGCGGGCCGCCTGACCCCCGACGAGCGCGAGCAGGTCGTCCTGCACGCGTCGCTCGGCGCCCAGATCGCCCGCGACGTGCTCACCTACGACCAGGTGGGATGGGTGCGCAGCCACCACGAGCGCTGGGACGGCACCGGCTACCCCGACGGCCTGGCGGGCGAGTCGATCCCGACCGGGGCGCGGATCCTCGCCGTGGCCGACGCCTTCGACCACATGACGGCCACGCGCTCCTACGTGCGCACCCGCTCGGTCGAGGAGGCCGTGGCCGAGTGTCGCCGCCTCTCCGGCCGGCAGTTCGCGCCCGAGGTCGTCGTGGCCCTCGAGCGGCTGGCCCAGGTGGGGGCGCTCGCCCGCTCCGACACGCCCTAGCCCCGGAGCGTCGCCCCGCCGCCGCTCATCCGGCCGGGGGCGGGGCGGGCCGCCGCGGGACCACGATCGTCGCCGTGCACACCTGCACGACCTCGCCGCGCTGGTTCGAGGTCTCGGTGACGATGCGCACCAGGCCACGGTCCGGGCGCGAGCGCGACGGGCGCACCTCGAGGATCTCGCTGTCGATGCGCAGGACGTCGCCGGGCAGGGTCGGGCGCGGCCACTCGACGGTCACGCCGGCGCCGACGATGCCGCCGGCGATGGGGACGTGCTCCACCTGCATCCGCATGGTCACCGCCGCCGTCTGCCAGCCGCTGGCGACCAGGCGTCCGAACAGCGTCTCCGCCGCCGCGGCCGGGTCGAGGTGGAACGGCTGGGGATCGAATTCGGCCGCGAAGGCCGTCATCGCGTCCTCCTCCAGGCGCTGCTCCCCGCCGCCGAAGCGCTGGCCCACGGTCAGGTCATCCAGGTAGAGGAGCGGTCGCTCCCCGGGGGTCGTGCTCGTCATCGCGTATCACCTCCGGCGGAGAGGGTAGACGGCGCGTGCGCGGCAGGAAGGCCGCCGCCACGCCCGAGGCCACCACGACCGCCGCCATGAACGCCCAGGCGGCGCGGAAGTCGGCCAGCACCGGCGCCCCGTCCGAGCCGAGGATCGCCACCGCCACGGCGACGCCGATCACGCCGCCCATCTGGCGCGACATGTTGAACACGGCGCTGCCGGTGGCCGTGCGCTCGGGGGGCAGGCCCGAGACGGCGGCCCCGGCCAGCACGGGGAAGGTGAACGCCACGCCCGCCCCGGTGACGACGAGGGCCGGGAGCATGGTCGTGAGGTAGCTCGGCGAGTCGTCGCCGCGCCACAGCCACCACAGGCACCCGGCCACGAAGAGCGAGATGCCGGTCAGCACCAGGCGCTGGGCGCCCGTGCGGCCGGCACGGGCCCCGATCGGCGCCGACAGGAGGGCCACCATCAGGGGTCCGGGCGACAGGGCGAGCCCGGTCTGGAGCACCGAGTAGTGCCAGACGTCGGTCATGAAGAGCACGGTGACGAGGAGCAGGGGGTAGAAGGCCGCCGAGTAGAGGAAGACGCTCAGGTTGGCGACGCGCACCACCCGCGACCGCACGAGCCACGGCTCCACGACCGGGGCCGGGTGGTGGCCGGAGCGCCAGGCGAAGGCGGCGAGGCTCGCGACGGCCACCGCGAGCGCCGCGACGACGCCCGCGCTCGTCCAGCCCCACGCATCGCCCTCCACGATCGCCAGGGCCAGGGAGCCCACCCCCACGGCGAGCGCCGCCGCGCCCACGAGATCGGGCAGCCGCCCGTCGGCCGGCCCACGGCCCTCGCGCAGGATCCGCGACCCCGCGACGATCGCGGCGACGCCTAGGGGCACGTTCACCAGGAACACCCAGCGCCAGCTCTGGGTCACCAGCAGCCCGCCGATCGTCGGCCCCAGGGTGGCGGCCAGCGCCACGCCCGCCGTCCACAGGCCCACCGCCGCGCTGCGGCGCTCGGGCGGGAACTCGTCCAGCAGCAGGCCCAGCGAGGTGGGGATCACCAGGGCGGCGCCGACCGCCTGGAGCACCCGGAAGCCGATCAGCGGCCACGGGCCCCACGCGAGGGCGCACAGCGCGGAGGCCACCACGAACACCGCCAGCCCGAGCAGGTACACACGCCGTCGTCCGACCAGGTCGGCCAGCCGTCCCGCGGGCACGAGCAGGGCGGCGAAGACGATCGCGTACCCGTTCAGCGTCCACGACAGGGTCAACAGGCCCGCCCCGGGGAAGTCCCGCTGGATCGACGGGAAGGCGATGTTGACGATGAACAAGTCGAGGTTGGCGAGGAAGGCTCCGGCGGTCACGACCAGGAACACCTGCCAGTGGCGCGAGAGCCGCATCGGGTACCTCCGTTGGTATTTCCAACTCACGACGGGGCGACGATAGGCGAGTGGATTGGAAAACACAACCCACCGCTGTTAGCCTCGGTCCATGGAGACCTCCCCACGCGTGTGCTCGGCGGCCCGGACCCTCGAGGTGGTGGGGGACAGGTGGTCGCTGCTGGTCCTGCGCGAGGTGTTCCTCGGCACGCACCGCTTCGACGCCATGCAGGCCAACACCGGCGCCCCCCGGGATATCCTCTCGGCGCGGCTGAAGAAGCTCGTGGCCCACGGCGTGCTGGAGCGGCGCCGGTACCAGGAGCACCCGCCGCGCTTCGAGTACCACGCCACCGCGGCGGGACGGGAGCTCTCCCCGGTCGTGACCGCGTTGCGCCAGTGGGGCGACCGCCACCTGCGCACCCAGGAGGGCCCGCAGCCGGCGCACTTCCACCACGTCTGCGGCAGCGAGCGCCCGGCCGCCTTCGTCTGCCCGGACTGCGGAGAGGCACTCACCGTGGGATCGATGGTGAGGGTTTCCTGATGCAAGCAGCCCTGCGCTAGCCTCGTCGCGATGCTCCCGCGCGACTACACCGGCCAGAACTGCTCGGTGGCGCGCACGCTCGAGGTGGTGGGCGAGCGGTGGACCCTGCTCATCCTCCGGGACGCGATGATGGGGGTCGCGCGCTTCGAGGCGTTCCAGCGCCGGCTGGGGATCGCCCCCAACATCCTCACCAAGCGCCTCCGGGCGCTGACCGACGCCGGCATCCTCGAGCGCCGCCCCTACAGCGAGCGCCCGGAGCGCCACGAGTACGCGCTCACCGAGCGCGGTCGCGAGCTCTTCCCCGTCGTGATGGGACTCATGCGCTGGGGCGACGCGCACCTGTCGCCGCGCGGCGCGCCGGCTGTCGTGCGCCACGCCGGCTGCGGGGGCGAGGTCGACGGCCGCGGCGTCTGCGGGGCCTGCGCCGGCGCGGTCGGCGTCGACGAGGTCACGTGGCACTACGGACCCGGCTCGGGCCGCGGCTCGGGTCCTCGGCCGGTGCCCCCGGCCTAGAGCTTGCGTCACGATAGTTACCACCGGTATGGTCGCTTGCGTCACGCAATGCAGGCGGTCGGGAGGTGGGTCGATGGAGGCGCTCGAGGCCATTCGCAAGAGGCGCAGCGTGCGTCGATACACCGATCGGCCGGTGTCGGACGAGGACCTCGACGCGCTGCTGCGGCTCGCGCTGCTGGCGCCGACTGGGCACAACGCCCAGTCGTGGAGCTTCATCGTCGTACGCGAGGGGGAGCGCCGGGCGGCCCTCGCCGAGCTGGTGCTGCGCGGCGCCGCGGAGTACTTCCGCGTCAACCGGCCCCCGGGGCGCGCACGGAGGACGAGCACGCCGAGTGGGCGAGCGACTACGCCGAGACGGCGCTCGGCAGCTACCGCGACGTGCCGGTGTGGATCGCCGGCATCGTCGTGCCCCGCTTCCACTTCCCGGACGACGCGATGAAGCAGCGCATCGAGACCTTCTCGGAGGACTCGTCGGTCTCGTTCGCGCTCGAGAACCTGTTCGTCGCCGCCCGAGCCCGCGGCCTCGGTACCACGCCCACGATCTTCCACTGGTTCGTCGAGGACGAGTACCGGGCCCTGCTGGGCATCCCCGACGAGCACCGGGTGCACTACCTGAGCCCGCTCGGCCACCCACCCGAGTTCCCGGTGGGCCTGCGCCCCGAGGCGGCCAAGGCCCGCCGCCCCTGGCGTACCCTGGTCCACGACGACGAGTGGGGGAACCCCCGGGCATAGTCAGTGGCCCGGATCCCGTCTTCCGGGATAGGATCCCGGCATGGCGGACCTGTCCCTGCGGGATGCGCGTGAGCGTCTCGGCCTGACCCAGGCCGAGCTGGCCGAGCGCGCCGGGGTGAGCCGGCAGCTGGTGGGAGGGGTCGAGGCCGGGCGCCACACGCCCGCCGTCGATGCCGCGCTGCGCCTCGCGCGGGCGCTGGGCCTGTCGGTGGAGGAGCTGTTCGGGCCGAGCGACCCGCCCGCGCTCGCGGTGCTGGGCGAGCCGCTCGCGGAGGGGCGGCCGGTGATGGCGGGGAGGGTCGGCGACCGGCTGGTCGCCGCCCCGCTCGCGAGCCTCGCGCTGGGCGACGCGGCCTGGGCCGCCCCCGACGGCGTGGTGGAGGGCGGGGCGGTGCGGCTGCTGCCCGGCTCGCAGGCCACCGGGCTGGTGGTGGTCGGCTGCGATCCGGTGCTCGGCATCTGCGACGCGCTGCTCAACCGGGGCGGGACGCGCCGGATGCTGGCGGTGCCCGGCTCGAGCGGAGCGGCGGCGGCCGCGATGGCCGCCGGCCGCGCCCACGCGGCCCTGGTGCACGGGCCGCGGGGGAGCCTGCCGGCGCCGCCGGTCCCCGTCCGGCGCCTGCACCTGGCGCGCTGGCGCGTCGGCATCGGCCTCGGCGACGGCGGGCGCTCCGCGTCCCTGGAGGGGGTGCTGGCCGGGGCGGTCCCCCTGGTGCAGCGCGAGGAGTCGGCCGCCAGCCAGCAGGCGCTGCTGCGCTCGGCGGCGGCCGCCGGGGTGACGCCGCCACCGGCCGGCGCGACCGCCGGCGGGCACATCGAGGCCGCGCGCCGCGCGGCCGTTGCGGGAGGCGCGGGGGTCACCTTCGAGCCCGCCGCCCACCGCCACGGCCTGGACTTCCTGCCGCTCGAGGTGCACGACGTCGAGATCTGGATCGACGCGCGCTGGCTCGACCATCCCGGCGCCCGTGCGCTGGGCGACCTGCTGGCGTCGGCCGAGTTCACCGGTCGCGTGGAGCTGGTGGGCGGCTACGACCTGCGCGACTGCGGCGCGGTCGTGACGGGGTGAGGGCGCCGCTCTTCTTCGTCGTCCAGGTGCTGGCGACCGCCCTGGTGCTGACCTTCCTGGTGGTGCCGGTGCTGGCGCTGTTCCTGCGCATCCCGCCGGGCGAGCTGATCTCCCAGCTCGGCAACGAGGTCGTCAGGGACGCCCTCGTCGTGACCGCCAAGACCAACGCGATCGCCTTCGGCCTGACCTGCTGGTGGGCACGCCGGCGGCCTACCTGCTGGCGACGCGGCGCTTCCCGGGCCGCGACCTGGTCGTCACGCTGATCGAGCTTCCGCTGGTGCTGCCGCCCGCGGTGGCCGGGATCGGGCTGCTCGCCGCGTTCGGGCGCCTGGGGCTCGCTGGGCGAGCACCTGGACGCGCTCGGGATCACGATCGGCTTCACCCAGACGGCGGTGGTCCTGGCGGTCCTCTTCGTCGCCGGGCCCTTCTACGTGCGCCAGGCGATCGCCTCGTTCGAGGCCGTGGACGCCGACCTGCTGCTGGCCGGCGCGCACGCTCGGCGCCGGGCCGGCACGGGCGTTCTGGCGCATCGCCCTGCCGCTCGCCTCGGGCGGGCTCGGCGCCGGCGCGGCGCTCTCGTTGGCCCGCGGGATCGGCGAGTTCGGTGCCACGATCATGTTCGCCGGGAGCCTCCAGGGGGTCACCCAGACCGTCACCCTGGCGATCTACCAGGAGCTCGACGCCGACTTCGACGTCGCGCTTGCGATCGGCGCCCTGCTCGTCATCATCAGCGCGGCCGTCCTGCTCTCGATGAAGCTGATCACTCCCTGGCGCTCCTCTCGCTGGACATCCATGTTCCGCTTCGCCACTTCGAGCTCGCCGTAGCGCTGACCGTCGAGCCGGGGCGAGACCGTCGCCCTGGTCGGTCCCTCCGGTGCCGGCAAGACCACCGTCCTGCGCGCGATCGCCGGCGCCACCCGCCCGGCGGCGGGCAGGATCGCCGTGGGCGAGCGCGTCTGTTCGATCGCGCCCGGCGCATCGACCTGCCGCCCGAGGCGCGCCGCGTCGGGATACGTCTTCCAGGAGTACGCGCTCTTCCCGCACATGACCGTGCGCGCCAACGTCGGCTTCGCCGGCCGCGGCCGCGTGGACGAGCTCCTCGAGCGCTTCGGCATCGCGCGCCTGGCCGAGGCCCTGCCGGGCGCCCTGTCGGGGGGCGAGCGCCAGCGCGTCGCCCTGGCCCGGGCGATCGCCAGCGACCCGCAGGCGCTGCTGCTGGACGAGCCCCTGTCGGCGCTCGACGCGCACACCCGCGAGAGCGTGCGGGGCGAGCTGCGCGGCCTGCTGCGCGAGCTCGCCCTGCCGACCGTGCTCGTGACCCACGACTTCCAGGACGCGACCGCCCTCGCCGACCGGGTCGGCGTGATCGTCACCGGCCGCGTTCGCCAGATGGGGACGCCCGCCGCCCTGCTGGCCGAGCCCGAGGACGCCTTCGTGGCCGCCTTCGTCGGGACCAACCTGCTGCCCGGGGTGGCGGGTGCCGCGGCCGGCGGCTACAGCGAGGTCACGCTCGACCAGGGCGGGGTCATCCGCGGCGTGGCCGGTCCGGAGGGCCGCGTGGGGGCGGTCGTGCACCCATGGGACGTCGCCGTCACGCTCGAGGACGGCGCCGCCCCCGCGCTCAACGACCTGCGCGCGCCGATCGCCTCGGTCGCGCCGGTGGGCAACCGCGTGCGCCTGCGCATCGGCCCGCTGGTCGCCGAGCTCGGGGCCGACGACGCCGCGCGCCGCGGCCTCGTCGCGGGCGCGGTCGCCTCGGCCCGCTTTGCGCCCGACGCGACCCGGCTGGTGCCGCTCGGCGGCTGACGGCGGCCGCGCCGGTCGCCGACCCGGGAAGCGGATGCGCCGCCCTCGGGTAGTGGGTGCATGGACGAGGTGCCCACCCACCGATCGCAGCCCGTGATGATGCAGTGAGGCCGCGCCGGGAGGCGCCGCCCGCCCTCGTCAGGATCGAGCAGCGCAGGATCAGCCGCCTGGGGGCCCATCTTCTGGGCGTGCCGCGCGGAGGGGTCGTCGCGCCCGTGGTCGGCGACCTCGGCGAACGCGGCGAGCGCCTCGCCGCGGTCGGGTTCGCGCCCCCCGTCGCCGAGGGGCAGGTGCTGCTGCCGGCCATCGTCGGCCGGCGCACGCGCTTCAACGCCGACGGCGACGACCGTCCCGAGCGCACGCGCCCCAAGGAGCGGGTGCCCTCGCTCACCTCGGTGCCGAGCGGAGGCGCCCCCGACCAGCGGCGGGTCCACAACTGGAGCTACGCGCGCTACCCGCGCTCCCGGGTGCCCGGTCCCAACGTGGAGCTCCGGGTCGCGGCCGACGCCCGCGGCAGGCACCTGATCGCGACCGAGTCGTTCCGCCGCGGCGACGACGACGCCCGGCTCACGCACACGATCAACCTCCTGCTGGAGGTGTTCGGCGATTGCCTGCTGCTGCGCGCCGGGCCGCCGCCGCCCCGGTCCCCGCTGACCCACCTGAACTGGACGGTGTGCGCCGCCGACCCGCTCGACCCGGGCGCTGTGGCCGCGCGCTTCGGGCCGGCGATCGACGAGCTCGCGCCCCCGGTGCGCGCCGTCGCGCGCCACCGCCTGCGCCGGGTCCTGGAGCTCGGGCCCGACTTCGTGGCCGTCGGGCGGGCGGGCTACCGCGGCTGCGGCGTGTTCGGGTTCGGGCCGTACCGGCGCTTCGTGGTGGAGAGCCTGTTCCACGACAACGCGACCCACGTCAGCGGCCGGAGCTGGGATGAGCTGTCGCGCCGGCCCAAGTGCGACCTGCTGGCGGGCCTGCCCGGCGATCAGCCCATCGCGCACGCGCGCGGGTGGGAGGCGCGCCTGCGCGCCGCCGTGGAGGGCTGATAGGGGGGTCCCTCGCGTGGGATCGCCTCCACATGGGATCCTCAGGCGTTTCCCAGCGTTTCCGATGTTCATGCGCGAACACTGTCGGCGTGGCGCTGCCCGCACCGACATGGCCCGACCCCCCCGCGCCCGCCGCGGCGGGCACGCCACACCCTCGAGCCCGCGTGCTGGTGCTGTGGGTGGGGCACCGCCCGGGTCCGTGGGTCTGCCGGTCGCTGGCACGGGCCGGTCACCAGGTGCTGCCCGCCCACCCCTGGGGCGCCGCTGACGGCCGGGTGCCGGGCGCGCGCCGGCCGCTGCGCTATCCGTCGCCCACGCGCGAGCCGGCGCGCTTTCTGCGCTGGGTGCGCCAGGCGTGCCGTGAGCTCGCCGTCGACGTCGTGCTGCCGCTCGACGAGGACATCGGGCGGCTGCTGGCCGGCCACGCCCCGCATCTGGACGGCGTTCCGATCGCCGGACCCGACGCCCGCCAGTACCGCATGCTCTGCGACAAGGACGAGCTCGGGACGGCCGCCGCCGCGGTCGGAGTCGGACGGCCCGCGACCGTCGCCGTGGGCGCCGGGGGGCCCGTTGGGCCCTGGCCGCCGCTGCCGTCGGTCGTGAAGCCGCACCGCTCCACCGCGGAGACCAACGGCGTGCCCCCGGTGGTGACCGTCTTCGACGAGGACGCACGGGACCGCGCCGTCGCGGCGCTCGTGGAGGAGGGCCTGGGCGCGATCGTGGAGGAGCGCCTGGTGGGCGCGCACTGGGTGGCCCACTGCGTGCGGGCCGCCGACGGGCGCTTCGCCGGCGTGGCCGCGCGGGTGCTCGCCACCTCGCCGCGCGGGGCCGGCACGCCCTCGGTGTTGCAGGTCGTGGGCGACCACCGCGGGGTGCTCGACGCGACGCGGCGCCTGTTCGAGCACGTCGGCTACGTCGGGCTCGGCAACGCCCAGTTCTTCGAGCGCGACGGTGAGATCCTGGTCCACGACGTCAACCTGCGCCCGCCCGCCTCGATCGGCCTGGCGATGTGCGCGGGCTTCGACGGTCCCGCGCTCGGGATCGCCGCGGTGCGCGGCGACTCGTCGGGCATCGTCCAGCCGCGGATCACCCCGTTCACCTACGTCTCCGCCGAGGGCGAGGCGCGTGTGGCCGCGCGGCGGTTCCGCGAGGGCGACCGTCGCGGCGGCGCACGCCTCGCCGCGGGCGTCCTGGTCGCCGGGCTGCCCGGCGGCCGGATGTTGGACCCCCCGCTGTGGGACGTCGCCTGGGTCGGCTCCCAGGCGGGGCGCGCGGCGCGCAAGGCCGCCGGACGCCTGGCGTCGAGGACGGGGATTGCGTCAACCCCCGTCGCCTGATCCGAACCCGGTCGGGCCCCATGGGCTCCGAGGGAGGCTTCTGAACCAGAGCTGAACCGTCCGGGCGCCCGCCGGGACCACCCGCGGACGGTCGCGCTGCCACACTGGGCGTCGTCTCGGTCCGGGGGGTTCGTGGGCGGGAGGATGACCATCGACGGGCGCGGGCGCGCCCTGATGCTCGCGGCGGCCGTCGCCCTGGCCTTCGCCGATTCGTCGATCGTGATGCTCGGCCTGCCCGAGATCTACGGCGAGCTCGACGCCACGATCCCCGAGGTCTCGTTCGTGATCACCGGCTACAACGCCGTGGTCGCCCTCGTGGCCCTGGCGCTGGTCCCGGTGGTGCGCCGCGTGCGCCCGGCGCCGCTGCTCATCGCGGGCCTGGCGGTGTTCCTGGCCTCCTCGCTGGCGTGCGGGCTGGTCGACGACCTCACCGCGCTCATCGCGCTGCGCTCGACGCAGGGGTTCGGGGCCGCGTTGCTGCTGGCCGCGTCCCTGCCGGTGATGGCCCTGCTCGCGGGGTCGCCCGCGATCGGGCGCGCGTGGTGGGGCCTCGCGGGGACCCTCGGCGCCGTGCTCGGCCCCGCCGTCGGCGGCGTGCTGACCGAGCTGTTCGACTGGCGCGCCATCTTCATCGCCCAGGCGCCCGTGGCCGCCGTCGCGCTCGTCTCGGTCGCCACGCCCGCCGTGTTGCGCCTGCGCGCGCCCGGGCCGGCGACCGGCCGCATCCCGCTCTGGTCCAACGTCGGCCTGCTGTTCGCGTTCGGCGCCCTCGTGGGAGCCCTGTTCCTCGCGGTCCTGATGATCGTGACCGTATGGGGCTTCGGCCCGCTGTTCGGGGCCCTGGTCGTCAGCGTCCTGCCGCTGGCGGCCGTCCTGGTCCACCCGCTGTCCTCGCGGGCCGGTCCGGGGTGGGGGCCGGCCGCCGGGTCGTTGCTCCTGGCCGCCGGCCTCGTCGCCCTGGCGCTCCTCCCGGCCGTCAGCGCGTGGTGGGCCGCGGCCTGCCTCGCCGTCTGCGGCGCCGGCTTCGGGCTGCTGGTTCCGCCCCTGACGGCCGCGTCCGTGTCGGCCGACCGCGACCTGGGGGCCAACAGCGCCGCCTCGGTCGGCGCGCGCCACGTGGGCCTGGTGATCGTGCTCATCATCGTCGCGCCGCTGCTGGCCTTCGACCTCGACGCGGGAGGGGACAGGGCGACGGCCAACGCCACCCAGGTCATTCTCGACGCGCCCCTGGACCTGCAGCAGAAGATCCCCGTCGCGCTCGCGCTCGCCGAGGAGTTCGACCGCACCCCGCGCGGCGCCGTGCCCGACGTCGCCGCCCCCTTCGACGAGATCGGGGCCGCCGAGGACGCCGACGTGCGGGGCGTGCGCGACGACCTGCTCGACGCCATCGAATCGGCCCTCACCCGCAGCTTCCGCTCGGCCTACCTCGTCTCGGCCCTGTTCGCCCTCCTGGCGCTGATCCCGGTCGGGATCGCCTGGCGCCGCGCCGCGATCGTCACCGCGCCGCGCCGCGGGCCGCCCCGCCGGGCCCTCGGCGCCCTGGGCGGCCTGCTGGCCGCCGGCGTCCTGCTGGTGGGGGCCGAGGCCGCCGCCGGGGGCGCCGAGCTCGGGCGCTCCACCACCACCGATCCGTGCACGTCCACCACCGACCGCGCGCGCGGCGGTTTCGACGCGACCCTCCAGGGCATCGTCCTCGACGGCCTGGCCGGGGCCGCGTGCGACCTGGGCGTCACGCGGGAGGAGCTCGTGCTCTCGTTCGGCGCCCCGTCGGTCGGCCCCAGGGTCGATTGGGATCCGGCGACGGTCGAGAAGGCGGTGCGCTCGGGGCTGCTGCGCTCCATCGACGAGGCCGAGGACCGCGGATCGCTCAACTCGGTCGTCGCCCGCCTGCTGCGGGCGGTGGCCGAGCGCGCGCCGGTCGAGGACCTCATCCGGGGGGCCGGCGAG
This sequence comes from uncultured Thermoleophilia bacterium, assembly GCA_963806585.1. Lineage (GTDB taxonomy): Bacteria > Actinomycetota > Thermoleophilia > Miltoncostaeales > Miltoncostaeaceae > Miltoncostaea. The sequence continues at coordinate 125,367 of CAWDYN010000005.1, forward strand.
ATCCGCGACCTCGGCGACATCGACCTCGGCGACATCGACTTCGGCGCGCTCCTGCGGGGGATCGGCTGAGGCGGACTACCGCCTGCGCGGGACCGGCTTCACCCGCAGCACGCGGCTGGTGCGGACCGAGGCGCCCGGCAGCGAGCTCACCACCCGCACGCGCACCACGTAGCTCCCGGGCCGCAGCTTCCTGGGCGGGGTGATCCTGATCAGCCGGGTGCCCGCGACCAGCGAGCGGGTCACCCGCCGGGTCGCGCCCGAGAGCACCACGCGCCGTCGCGGTTTCGTCTTCACGGTGCGCCGCAGCAGCTGCACGCTCACGCGCGCGCTGGCGGTCAGGGTGACGCGCACGACCAGGCGGCCCCGCGAGAAGCCGGCCTTCAGCGCGGTCAGGCGCGGACGGCTCGCCGCCGGCGGGACGTCGGTGCGCGTCACCGTTCGGGTTATCTCGCTGACGTTGCCCGCTCCGTCGGTCGCCCGCACCGTGATGGCGTTGGGGCCGAGCACCAGCGGCAGGGCGGTCGAGAAGCCCCCGGTCGCGGTCAGCGGCAGCGGCACGCCGTTGATCGTGAGGGAGGCGACGCCCGAGGCGTCGCTCACCGATCCGCCCACCGGCACCTGCGAGGCGATCTGCGTCGCCCCATCCGCCGGGCCGCTCAGCGCCAGCCCCGGGGGGACGAGGTCGGTCGGCGCCATCTCCTTGGCGAAGGCGTCCGGCTGCAGGTTGACGTCCGTGGCGATCAGGCGCACGCCCGGCGGCGCCGGGGTCGGGTCCGTGAAGATGAACGAGACCAGCCCGCCGTTGGCGGCGATCGCCCCGCGGTCGCTGGGCGCGGAGCCCTGGGTGGTCCCGGCGACCGACGCCAGCCGCGTGCCCCGCGCGGCGACGTCGCGGGTGAACACGTCCGCGACCGCGTTGGCGTCGGCGGTCAGGTCGGTCGCGGCTGAGGTGAACGCGACGCGTCCGCCGTCGGCCGAGATCGCCGGGCGGGTGCCCGCCGCGTTGCCGGCGGCGTCGGAGCCGTCCTTCGCCGACACGAGGGTGTAGGCGCCGGTGCCCATGTCGCGGCGGTAGACGTCGTTGAGCGCGTTGGGGTCGTTGGCCGGGTCGTAGCGCTCGCCGGTCTCCATGACCGCGAACCGGCCGTCGCCCGAGATGTCGGGGAAGCCCGAGCCGGTGGTCCGCAGTGGATCGCTGGCCGCGGCGAGGGCGCCGGCGGCGAGGTTGCGGACGAAGACGTCGTTGCCGCGGTTGAGGGCGTCGCCCGGGTCGAGGTTGAAGGTGCCCGCCGGCGCCTCGAAGGCCACCGCGCGCCCGTCGGCGCTGACCGCGGGGCGCTCGGTGGTGCCGTTGGCCTGCAGCCCGGCCGTCGTCTGCGCCGCCAGCACCGTCGCCCCGGCGGCGACCTCGCGCACCACCACGTCGGACGCGTTGTTGCCGTCGCCGGGGAAGAGGTTGGTGGCCAGCCCGCTCGTGTAGGCGACGACGTCGCCGGTGTACGAGACGTCGGGGTCGCCGCCCACGGCCGCGTTGGCCTTCTCGCCCGCGGAGTTGACCGAGATGATCGTGACCTCGCCCGTGGCCAGGTCCTTGCGGAAGACGTCCGTGTTCGCGTCCGTGTCGCCCGGCGAGAGGTTCGTGGCCACCGAGGCGAACACGACGTAACGTCCGTCGCCGGAGACCGCGAACCGGACGTTGCCCACGTCCTCGGCGTCCACGTCACCGTTCGCCGCCTGGCCCGCGGCGTTCGAGGATGCCAGCAGCGTGGTCCCGGAGACCCGGTCGCGGACGTACAGCTGCACCTTGCCGCCGGTGGGCGCCGCGGTGAGGGCGGACGCCGAGGTGAACGCGACGACGCGGCCCGTGGCCGACACGGCCGAGGCCTCCACCGGCGCGGCCCCCTGGACGCCGCCCGACGAGGTCGAGACGAGGCTCAGGTCTCCCGGGGCCCCGAGCGCAGAGGCGCCGGTGGCGAGGACGGCGGCGGCGGCGAGGGCGCCGGCGCGGAGAGTTCGGGCGCGGGTCACCGGACGATCCTTCTCCGGTGGCCCGCGCCGCGCAACCCCCACGAGGTACGACTCAAACGGCCGCCGCGGCGAGCGCCTGGTCGATGTCGGCGAGGATGTCGTCGATGTGCTCGATCCCCACGGACAGGCGCACCATGTCCTGGGTGACGCCCGCCTTGGCCAGCTCCGCCTCGTTCAGCTGGGAGTGCGTCGTGGTGGGCGGGTGGATGGCGAGCGACTTGGCGTCGCCGATGTTCGCCATGTGGCTGAACAGCCCGAGCGAGTCGATGAACGTGCGCCCGGCGTCCCGCCCGCCCTTGATGCCGAACGTGAGGATCGCGCCGTAGCCGCCCTTGAGGATGCGCGAGGCCACCTCGTGGTACTCGAACGAGGGCAGGCCGGGGTACCAGGTCCAGGTCACCTGCGGGTGGCCCTCGAGGTGCTTGGCCACCGCCAGGGCGTTCTCGCTGTGGCGCTCCATGCGCAGCGGCAGCGTCTCCACGCCCTGCAGGAACAGGAAGGCGTTGAACGGCGACAGGGCCGCCCCGGTGTTGCGCAGCAGCACCGTCCGCACGCGGCCGATGTAGGCGGCGGGGCCGAGCGCGTCGCTCCAGACCACCCCGTGGTACGAGGGGTCGGGCGCGGTGAGACCGGGGTAGCGGTCGGCGTGGGCGGTCCAGTCGAAGGTGCCGTTGTCCACGATCACGCCGCCGATCGAGGTGCCGTGGCCCCCGATGAACTTGGTCAGGGAGTGGACCACGATGTCCGCGCCGTGGTCGCGCCCGCGCGTGAGGATCGGGGTGGCGATGGTGTTGTCGATGACGAGGGGCAGGCCCAGCGCGTGGGCGGCCTCGGACCAGGCGTCCAGGTCGACCACGTTGCCGCGCGGGTTGCCGACCGTCTCGGCGAACACCAGGCGCGTCTTGTCGTCCACGGCGGCGGCCAGGTCGCCGGGCGCGTCGGGATCGACGAATCGCACCTCGATGCCGTACTGCGGCAGCGTGTGGGCGAAGAGGTTGTAGGTGCCCCCGTAGAGCGTCGAGAGGGCCACGATGTTGTCACCGGTGCGCGTGACGTTGAGGACCGAGTAGGTCACGGCGGCCTGGCCCGAGGCGGTCACGACCGCGGCGATCCCGCCCTCGAGCGCGGCGATGCGCTGCTCGAGCACGTCCCAGGTCGGGTTCATGATGCGGGTGTAGATGTTGCCGGGGACCGCCAGGCCGAAGAGGTCCTCGGCGTGCTGGGTGTCGTCGAAGGCGTAGCCGACGGTCTGGTAGATCGGAACCGCTCGGGCGTTTGTGGTCGGGTCGGGCTCCTGGCCGCCGTGGAGCGAGATCGTCTCCGGGCGCGGAGGCGGGGGCGCGGTGCTCATCGAGCTCCTCTCGGGAATGAAAACCAAGCAAATCCATCGGGAATCCGGGGTACCGTAATCGCGGGTCGTGAACGCGTCAAAGGGGCGGGAAGGGAAACGCCTCCGTGGTGCGAACATGTGTTCGACAGGGGCGCGAGGGTAGGATCCTCGGCCCACGGGCGGACGGAGGATCTTCGCATGACCGAGGCAGGCGACGGGGCAGTGGGGCGGCGATCGTTGCGCGCGGTGGCGCCCGGCGGTGCGCCGGACCGGGGGGAGATCGAGCGGGCGATCGTGGAATCCGCGGCGGCGGCGCCGGGCGGAGTGGCCCCGCGCACGCTCGCGGCGCTGGTGGCGGAGCGCCTCGCGGTGGCGCCGGCGGCGATTGGGGCCGACGAGCTCACGCGGGCGCTCGGCCTGCTGATCGCGACCGGCCGCGTGGACGAGGTCGGCGGACGTCTGGTGGCGGTCGATCAGGAGCGGCGCCAGGCCGGATAGGGCGGGCCCGCGGCCCGGCGATGCGGCGATCGGGCGCGGGATGCGTACCATGCCCCTCGTGCCGACTCGGGACGACCTGAGGAACGTGGCCATCGTGGCCCACGTCGACCACGGAAAGACGACGCTCGTCGACGCCATGCTGTGGCAGTCGGGCGCCTTCCGCGCGAACCAGGACGTCAACGAGCGCGTCATGGACTCGACGGACCTCGAGCGCGAGAAGGGCATCACGATCCTCGCCAAGAACACGGCGGTCCGCCACGGGGATCTCAAGATCAACATCATCGACACCCCGGGCCACGCGGACTTCGGGGGGGAGGTGGAGCGCGGCCTGCACATGGTGGACGGCGTCCTCCTGCTCGTGGACGCGTCCGAGGGGCCGCTGCCCCAGACCCGCTTCGTGCTGCGCAAGGCGCTCAGCGCGCGGCTGCCGGTGATCCTGGTCGTGAACAAGGTGGACCGCCCGGACGCCCGCACCGCCGAGGTGGTCGACGAGGTCTACGAGCTCTTCCTCGACCTCGACGCCGACGAGAGCCAGATCGAGTTCCCGATCGTCTACTGCGTGGCCAAGCAGGGCCAGGCCTCGCTGACGCCCGACGAGCGCGGCGATGACCTCGAGCCGCTCTTCGACGTGCTGCGCACGCACATCCCGCCGCCGAGCTACACCGAGGGCGCGCCCCTGCAGGCCCTCGTCACCAACCTCGCGGCCTCCAGCTACGTCGGCCGCCTGGCGATCTGCCGCGTCCACGAGGGCACGATCCGCTCGGGCGCAGCTGTGGCCTGGTGCCGCGCCGACGGCACCGTGGCGCCGGCCAAGGTCACCGAGCTCTACGTGACCGAGGCGCTCGACCGCGTGCCGGCCGACAGCGCCGGCCCGGGGGAGATCGTCGCGGTCGCGGGCCTGCCCGAGGTCACGATCGGCGAGACGCTCGGCGATCCCGACGACCCCCGGCCGCTGCCGGTGATCGCCGTCGACGAGCCCAGCCTGTCGCTCACGATCGGCATCAACACCTCGCCGCTGGCCGGGCGCGACGGCAAGTACGTCACCGCCCGCCAGGTCTCCGACCGTCTCCAGCAGGAGCTGGTCGGCAACGTCTCGCTCCGGGTCCTGCCCACCGAGCGCCCCGACGCCTGGGAGGTGCAGGGGCGCGGCGAGCTGCAGCTCGCGGTGCTGGTCGAGACCATGCGCCGCGAGGGCTTCGAGTTGACCGTGGGCAAGCCCCGGGTCCTCACCCGCGAGATCGACGGCGCCATCTGCGAGCCGCTCGAGCGGGCGTCGATCGACGTCCCCGAGGAGTTCCTCGGCGTCGTCACCCAGATGCTCGCGCTGCGCAAGGGGCGGCTCGAGCAGATCGTGAACCACGGCACCGGCTGGGCGCGCATGGAGTACCTGCTTCCGGCCCGCGGCCTGGTGGGCTTTCGCACCGAGTTCCTCACCGAGACGCGCGGCACCGGCCTCCTGCACCACGTCTTCGACCGCTGGGAGCCGTGGATGGGCGAGATCCGCACCCGCCCGCGCGGGAGCCTGATCGCCGACCGCTCCGGCGTCACCGTCGCGTTCGCCCTCTTCGGCCTGCAGGAGCGCGGGACCCTCTTCGTCGGCCCCGGCGAGGACGTCTACGAGGGCGTGATCATCGGCGAGAACGGCCGGGGGGACGACCTCAACGTCAACCCCACCAAGGAGAAGAAGCTCACCAACATGCGCTCATCGACGAGCGACGAGCTGGTGCGCCTCGTGCCTCCGCGCCGGATCTCGCTGGACCAGGCGCTGGAGTTCGTCCGCGACGACGAGTGCGTCGAGGTGACCCCCGAGGCCGTCCGCCTGCGCAAGGTGGAGCTGGTCGGCCACGCCCGCGCCAAGCTGGCCAAGCGGGCCGGGGCCGCCCCGCGCTGAGTCAGCTGGGGTCGCCCGGAGGCTCGGGGCCGCGGCCGGTCCTCTGCTCCACGTCTCGCTCCACCCGCCCGTCCTCGCGCTCGACCGTGATCAGTCCCCCGATGATCGCGAAGACCAGGGCCCCCGCGGCCCCCAGCACCACGGCGTAGCCGATCGCCCCCGCGACGCTGCCGGTCTCGAAGGGGCCGGGCGCCAGGCTCAGCACGATGCCCGCGACCGCGCCGACGATCGCGCCCACCGTCGCCCACGCGAGCACGGAACGCGCCAGGAAGAAGTTGACCCCGCGGCGCGTCGAGGGATCGACCGAGCCCGTGCCCGTCTCCTCGAGCGCCTTGGCGATCGTCTCCTCGCGCGGCTCGGCGTGGGGCTCCGCCGGGAGGTCGTGCTGGATGCTGCGGCCGTCGCTCATGCGCGTTCCCTTCGACGTCCTTTACACCCGGGTCGGTACCCCGGCGGACGGAGGGGAAAACGTCCCTCGGGCCGTTCAGGCCCCGGGCAGCTCGGTCGCCTCGGTCGGACACTGCGGGGTCTCGCCGCCGCCGGGCAGGCGCGCCAGCAGCTCGGCCAGCCGCCCGACCTCCTCGTCGGTGTAGCGCTCGTCGAGCAGCGCGATCAGGGCGGCCAGGTGCTCGTCGGCGGCCCGACCGAGGGCCTTGCGGCCGCGCTCGGTGATGACCGCGTACGACACCCGCGCATCCGACGAGCAGAAGCGCTTGCACACGAGGCCGGCCTTCTCCAGGCCCTCCAGCAGCCGCGTGATGCCCGACGGCGTCAGCCCGATGGCCTGAGCCAGGTCGCCCCGCCGCATCTCGCCGTCCTCGGCGCGATCCAGGCGTCGCAGCGCCTCGAAGTCCATGACGGTCATGCCGTGCCCGGCCTGCAGGTCGGCGTTGAACGCCCGCGTCATCGCGGCGTGCGCGCCCATGAGGGAGACCCAGGCCGCGACGTGCGAATCGGTTGTAGGGTTCAACCCTTGACTGCTCAATGTTCTCTCGCTAACTTCGTTGCGTAGTCAAATGTAGCGCACTACCAGGGAGACCGACGATGAGCACCACCCAGCAGGTCACGGCGGTTCCGACGGGCACGTGGGTCACGGACCCAGTTCACTCGTCCCTCGGGTTCGCCGTCAAGCACATGGTAGTCGCGACCTTCCGCGGCTCCATGACCGACTTCCAGGCCACCCTCACCGCCGGCGACGATGGAACCGCACGTCTGGTGGGCGTGGGCCGGGTCGCGAGCGTCGTCCTCCAGGACGAGAACCTCAGCGCCCACGTGCAGTCGCCGGACTTCTTCGACGCCGAGCGCCACCCCGAGGTGCGCTACGAGTCGGACGACGTCGCGCTGGAGAACGGCGAGCTGGTCGTCCGTGGCCAGATCACGCTCAAGGGCGTCACCAGGCCCCTCGAGCTCCGGGGCGAGCTGGTGGGACCGCACGAGGACATCACCGGCACCGCCAAGATCGGCGTGACCCTGCAGGGCACGGTCGATCGCACGGAGTTCGGGCTCAACTGGAACGCCCCCCTGCCGTCCGGCGGCTTCGCCGTCGGCAACGACGTCAAGCTGACCGCTGAGCTCGAGCTCGGAAAGGCATGACCATGAACGTCCTCGGCATCTCCGGGAGCCTGCGGCGCGACTCCCACAACACCACGCTCCTGCGCGCCGCGGCGCGCGAGCTGCCCGCCGGCGTCGATTTCGAGATCCTCGACGGACTGCGGGACGTGCCGGCGTATGACGAGGACATCGACCGCGAGCCACGCCCCGCGGCCGTGGAGCGGCTGCGGGAGGCCCTCGCGTCCGCGGACGCGGTGCTCTTCGCCACGCCGGAGTACAACCACTCGATCCCGGGCGCGCTCAAGAACGCCCTCGACTGGGCCTCCCGCCCGCTGGTCGACAACCCCCTGCGGTTCACGCCGGTCGCGGTCGTCGGGGCGAGCACGGGGGCGTTCGGCGCCGTGTGGGCGCAGGCCGAGCTGCGCAAGGTGCTCGGGGCGATGGGCGCCCGGGTCGTGGAGGGCGACGTGGCCGTCGGCTACTCCGACCAGAAGTTCGACGACGACGGCCGGCTCACCGACGACGAGGTCCGCGAGCAGCTCGGCGCGGTGCTCGATCAGCTCGTCGCCGAGATCCGCCGGGAGCCGGTCGCCGCCTGACCGTCGGCAGGCTCTCAGATCGCGCCGCGCGCCCGTGCGAGGGCGCCGGCGCGGTCGAGCACCTCGGGAGCGCCGAGCCGCCGGCACATGTCGGCCAGCTCGGGCGCCGGCCCGCTCCAGGCGATCTCACCGACGCCGCCCTCGAGAACGCCGGGGACGTCGGTGCGCAGGGTCGCCAGCAGGCGGAAGAGGCCGGCGAGCTCCCTGCCCTCGCGCAGCGAGGCCGCCAGCCGGGCCGCTCCGCGCAGCGCGACGTCCCAGTCGGCCGGGTCGTCGGGGATGGCGTCGATGTGGCGGTGGCGGGCGAGGATGGTGGCGGCGCTCTTGGCGCCCCACCCCGGCAGCCCCGGGAAGCCGTCGGCCGAGTCGCCCACCAGGGCCAGGTAGTCGGGGATCGAGGCGGGGGAGACGCCGAACCGGGCGCGCACGCCGTCCTCGTCGCGCACCGCGTCGGCGCGGCGGTCCAGCTGCACCACCCGCTCGCCCACGACGCACTGGGCCAGGTCCTTGTCGGGCGTGCAGATCACCACCCGCTCCACGGCGCGGTCCGCGGCGGCCCGCGCCGCCGCCGTGGCCAGGGCGTCGTCGGCCTCCACCTCGAGCATCCCCCACACGGTCACGCCCAGGGCGGCGAGGCCCTCCTCGAGCAGCGGGAACTGGTCCCGCAGCGGCCGCCTCGATGCCCGCGCCGGTCTTGTACCCGGGCCACAGGTCGTTGCGGAAGGACTCGATGACCGTGTCGGTCGCGACCCCGACGTGCGTCGCCCCGCCCGCGATCAGCTCCAGCACCGAGCGCATCACGCCGCGCGTGGCGCTGCGCCCGTCGGCCGCGACCTCGCTCGGCAGGCCCATGTGGTGGCGGAAAAGCTCGTACGTTCCGTCGATCAGGTGAACCTGCACTGCAACACTATGGCCGACCCAGGCCCCGGATCGCGACAGGCGCACCCCGGGCGGGATACCCTCGAGGGAAGCTGGATCCCCGCCACATGCCCGAGGCCCTCAACTCCACCGCCCCCGTGACCGCCGGACGCGACGGCGAGATCGCCACGCTCGTGCTGAGCCGGCCGCAGCGGCGCAACCCGCTCTCCACCCAGACGATGGGCGCCCTGTGCGACGGCCTTCGCGAGGCCGGAGCCGATCCGGGCGTGCGGGCGGTCATCATCGGCGCCGAGGGGCCGGTGTTCAGCGCCGGCCACGATCTGCGCGAGCTGGCCGAGGGCGACGCGGCCGCGCACGAGCGCGTGTTCGCCCTGTGCGCGGAGCTCATGCTCACCGTCCACGCGCTGGAGGTGCCGGTCATCGCCCGCGTCCAGGGGCTCGCCACCGCCGCCGGGTGCCAGCTGGTGGCGGCCTGCGACCTCGCCGTCGCCTCCGAGGCGCGCCGCGTTCGCCACGCCCGGCGTGCGGATCGGCCTGTTCTGCACCACCCCGATGGTGGAGGTGCTGCGCGCCGTCGGGCGCGCCCGCGCGATGGAGATGCTCCTGACCGGCGACCCGATCGACGCCGCCACCGCCGCCGACTGGGGGCTGGTCAACCGGGTCGTGCCGGCGGAGCGCCTCGATGCCGAGGCGCTCGCGCTCGCCCGGCGCATCGCGGCCGCGGGGCGGTCGGTGGTGGCGCGCGGCAAGCGCGCGGTGGAGGACAACCTGGGCCTGCCCCTGGACGAGGCGTACCGCCGGGCGAGCGCCATCATGTGCCGCGACGCGGGCTCGTCCGACGCCCGCGAGGGCATCTCCGCGTTCCTGGAAAAGCGCGACCCGGTCTGGAGTGACGCCACATGACATCTCAGCCCACCCAGCCCGCCAGCGAGTTCGCGGCCCTGCGCGAGGACCTCGCCGATCTCGCCGGCCTCGTGCTCGCGCAGGTCGAGCGTGCCATCGCCGGCTGGGACGCGTCGGACGAGACCGTCGCCGAGATCGTGGAGGGGACCGACCGCGAGGTCGACATGCGCAGCGCGGCCCTCGAGGAGCGCATCCTCGAGCTCCACCGCAACTGGTCGGCGTTCGCGGGCGACCTGCGCCTGCTACATGTCGGCCTGATCACCGCCGTCGCCCTCGAGCGCGTCGGCAACCTGGCCGTCGCGATCTCCCGCCTGGCCGGGTCCGTGCCGCCCCCCGAGCCCGAACTCGAGGAGGTGCGCCAGATCATCCGCCAGATGGGCGAGCGGGCCGTCGATGCCCTCGCCGGCGCCGTGCAGGCGGTGGCCCGCGGCGACCTCGAGGCCGGCGAGCGCGCGGTGAGCGAGGCGCAGACGCTCAACCAGATGCTCGACCGGGTCCTCAGCGCGGTGACCCGGGCGCCGAGCGGCGCCGGCATGCGCGCCTGGTCGGCCGCGGCGGTGCTGGTCGCGCGGCACATCGAGCGGGTCGCGAACAACGCCGCCGAGCTCGGCGCGCGGGTCCGCTTCCTGGTCACCGGCGAGATCGGCGGGGCCCCCGAGGGCTGACCGCGGGAGGGCAGGCGCGGGCGCCTACCGCACGGTGAACTACGCGCCTAGCGCACCTTGCACTTTCCCCGCGTCCGGTGTTGGCCGTATCATTCCGTCCGCGGTTCGTTGCTGGGCGGGGGGTCTCGGACCCCCCGGGGACTCACGGCGAAGAGGAGCGGCCGCGGATGGGCGTGAGCCCGGAGCGCCGCGGGCGATCACGTGGTGACGCCGTCTTACTTTGTAAGTTATTGGAGTGACCTATCCTCTCGGCTCGGCACGAAAAAGGGGTGTAACCATCGATCAGGAGACGACCGGCGAGGCCTCGCCTCCCAAGCGCAAACGCGGCAGGCCGCGCGATCCCGGCGCGGACCGGCGCATTCTCGACGCGGCCCGGGCCGTGGCCGCGCAGGTGGGCATCCAGGGAGCATCGATGTCGGCCATCGCCGACCACTCCGGCGTGGGCAAGCCGACGATCTACCTGCGGTGGGCGAACCGGCGTGAGCTGATGGTGGCCGCCGTCGCAGACCTGCGGGCGCCGGTGACGACCGACTTCACCAGCTCGGCCCGGGACGACCTGTACACGAGCCTGGTGGACGACAGTGAGCTGCTGGTGACCGGTCCCGAGGCGCGATTCCTGCGCTCGGTGCTGTTCGAGAGCGTCTCCGACCCGGATCTGGCCCAGGAGCTCGAGCGGAGCATCCTGGAGCCCCGGCGCGAGCGCCTGGTGGCCATCCTGCGCCGCGGCGCCGAGGAGGGCCAGCTGCGCGTGGACGTCGCCCCCGACGCCCTCGCCGACCTCCTGACCGGACCGCTCCTGCAGGCCATGGTGGTCGGCTCCGGCAACGTCGAGCCCGAGGCGCTGAGGGCCCACGTGGACGTGATCGTCGAACGGGATCGGCGTGGGGGCCTAGGGCTTTCTTCCGTTCGGAGCTCTGGGGTTTTCGGAGCTGGCTCTGAGCGCTCGAGCTCTGGGATTTTCAGAGCTCTGGGCGTTTCGGAGCTCTGGGCGTTTCGGAGCTCTGGGCGTTTCGGAGCTCTGGGCGTTTCGGAGCTCTGGGCTTCAGGGCTCTGAGCGTTTCGGAGTTCGGGGTTTCAGAGCTCTGGGCGTTTCAGAGCTCGAGGCTTCCGAGCTCGGAGCGTTCAGAGCTCTGACAGTCTCCTCTGAGGGCCTTTTCGTCTGTCGACAGCGCCGGCTCCTCACGCGTGCGAGGCCGGGCTCTTGCGGCCCGGCCTGGCCGCGGCAAATGGGCCCTGGCCGGGCCCATGTGCATTCGCAGGCCGCCTGCGGCGGCGAGCTTGTACGGCCGGGCAGAGCCCGGCCGTCTCGTCGCCTTCGGCGACATCGGAGCCAGGCCTGTCCTGCCGGGTGGCGCCCATGCTGCGCAGCGCCCGTCGGCCGTGCTTCGGGGCTTCCGAGCTCTGACAGTCTCCTCTGAGGGCCTGCTCGTCTGTCGACCGCGCCGGCTCCTCACGCGTGCGAGGCCGGGCTCTTGCGGCCCGGCCTGGCCGCGGCAAATCCACCCTGGCCGGGTGGATTTGCATTCGCTGGCCGCCTGCGGCGGCGAGCTTGTACGGCCGGGCATGGTCCGGCCGTCTCGTCGCCTTCGGCGACATCGGAGCCGGGCCTGTCCTTCCGGGTGGCGCCGAGGGCGCGCGGCGTCCGCCACACGAGCGCTGCCCAGCTCGACCCGCTGGGTCTGACCTACCCGCGCACATGTCCGGCCCGAAGGGCCGCTGCGCGATGCAAATGCGCCCGACCTAGGGCGCATTTGCGCGTCGGGCCGGCCCGCCAAGAGGCGGACCCCACGCTTGACGCAATTTCCCTTCTCCGCACTCCTCGGAAACGTTCAGAGCTCGGGGCCCGAAGCACGGAAAGCCCCGAAGCACGGAAACGCTCAGAGCTCGGAGACCCCCGGAGCTCGAAAACACCCACCCTTCGACATCACATATGTATTTGACCTATACTGCGCCGCATGGGACCGAGGCACGGACATGGACATCCAGGTTGACCGGGGCCGTTTCGCCGGCCGGGGGGGCGCGGTGCGCGCACCCGGCGCGAGGTGGCGCCGGGGGAGTGGGAGGTGCGGGCCAGGGTCGAGCGGTTCATCGAGCCGGCCCTTCTGCAGCTCCTGTCCGAGCGGCCGATGCACGGCTACGAGCTCCTCGAGGAGATCCCCGCGCTCGCGCGCGAGGAGCGCCGCGTCGATCTGGGCAACCTCTACCGCCTGCTGCGGTCCCTGGAGGAGGAGGGCGTGGTCGCCTCGGTCTGGGACGAGTCCCTGACCGGACCGGCCAAGCGCGTGTACCGGCTGACCCCCTCGGGGGAGGCCCTGCTCGCGGCGTGGGCGGTCGCCCTCGCCGGGGCGCGAGGCCTGGTGACCGACTTCCTCGAGCGACACGAACGAGGAAAGGGGGTGAACACATGAGACATGGACCACGCCACCACGGCGGCCCGCGATGCGGATCCCGACGTATGGAGCACTTCTCCGTCGACCGCGAGCAGTGGCTCGAGCGGCTGGAGGAGCACCAGCGGGACCTCGAGCAGAGGACCGCGGACGTCGCGGACCTGATCCGGCGGCTGAAGGCCGATCCGGCTCCGCCGGCGCCCGAGACCGCGACCGCCTGACCCCACACGCGCCGATGCCCCGGGGACGTCCCGGGGCCGGCGATCAGGCCGAGCCCGTCGGCCCCCTCAGCACCGAGTCGCCCGAGTGCGAGGGGTCGCCGTCCTCCCGTTCGACCGACACGTCGACATAGCGGAAGTCGCCGGCATCCACCGGCAGCGGCACGGTCACGTGCGCGTCCCCGGAGGCCGGCACGCGGAACGATCCCAGCGACATGACGCGCTCGGGGCCGTCCAGCAGCCACACCTCGTAGAACTCGCCGGCGGGGCTGGGCGCGAGGCCGCTGGCGTCCAGGCGCATGCCGCTCGCGTCGTCCACCATCGTCGCCGTCGCCCGCGCGGCGCGGTCGGCGCCGCCCAGCGGCGCGAGCGCGATCGAGGGCCCCGTGGCGGGTCCGTCCCCGCCGTCGCGCACCAGCACGCCGACGGCCACGCCGACCGCGACGGCCACCACGACCGCCGCCACGGCGAGCCAGGGCCTCAGGGAGACGCGTCGCCCGGACTCGGGCGCGGCGGCCGGCAGAGGGGGCAGCACCGGGAGCGGGGGCACGTCGCCCGGCTCCCAGGCCTCCTCGGGGAGCGCCTCGAGCTCGGTCACCAGCGGCCGCAGCCGATCGACCTCCGTCCGGAAGAGGTCGTCCTCGGCCAGCCGTTGCTCCACGCGCCGCCGGTCCTCGGCCGACAGCTCGCCGAGGAGGTAGTCGACGATGTCCTCGTCGCGGCTCACGCGCCCGACTCGATCATGTCCCTCAGGCGCCGCAGCGCGCGCACCATGTAGGTCTTGACCGTGCCGAGGGGGATGCCCGTGCGCTCGGCGATCTCGGCCTGGCTGAGCCCCTCGTGGAAGCGCATGCGCAGCATGCGGGCCTCGTCCTCGGGCAGCTGCGTGAGCAGCACCGCCATCCGCCAGCGCTCGACCAGCGTCTCCGGCGACTGCGACGGATCCTCGTCCTCGCGCATCAGCGCCCCCGGCCCCTGGGGATCGAGGGGCTCCGGTATGCGCTTGCGCAGGTGGTCGATGGCGCGGCTGCGCGCGATCACCATGATCCACGTGCCCAGCGAGGCCCGCTGCGGGTCGAACGCGGGCCCGCGTCGCCACACCTCGAGGAAGACCTCCTGGTGCACGTCCTCGGCCGCGCCCGGGTCGCGGAGCGCCCGCCGCAGGTAGCCGAAGACGACGCCGCCGTAGCGGCGGTGGATCTCCGCGAGCGCGTCCGGGTCGCCGCGGCGCAGTCCGGTGGTGAGGTGTGCGTCATCGCTCATGGGTACGTGCGGGGACAGGTCCTCGGATGACACAACCGATCGGCCCCCCGCTCTCGGATACCTCCGTGCAATCCACCACAGGAGGAACCCCGTGTCATCAGTAATCACCCGCCGTCGCCTCGGCGCGTTCGCCGCGGCCCTGGCCGCGGGCGCCGCCATCGGCGTCCCCGCCGCCGGCGCGGCCACCGTGCCGGTCGCCGGCGGCAGCACCGACCTTCACATCGACGCGGCCACGGCCGGGGTCCTGACCGATGCCGGGCTGTCGGTCGCGCCGGTCGGTCCGGCCGCCGCGAAGGGCCTGCGCGTGGCGTTCCCGATCACCGGTGGGGCCATCGACCCCGCCACGGCGGTCGGGCGCGTCGCCCACTCGGGCGGTCTCGCCTTCTCGGCCCACGGCACCACGGTGCGCCTGACCAACTTCATCGTCAACACCGCGTCGCGACGGCCCGTGCTGACGGCCGCCGTGGGCTCGGCCCGCATCCCCCTCGCCGGCATCGATCTGTCGCGCGCCAAGGTCATCCGCCGCGGCTCGGGCGGGATCGGCACCTGGGTGGTGCGCGCCCGCGCCACGCTGACGCCGACGGCCGCCGGGGCGCTCAACGCGGCGTTCGGCACCCATCTGCCGGGCGGCGTCGACATCGGCCGGGTGGACCTCAAGGCGACTCCCGCACAGGTGCTCCTGTCGGGGCGGCGGCACCACGCTGGGTCTCGACGCCGGCACGGCCCAGGCTCTCGCGTCGCTGGGCGTCGCACCGTCGGTCATCGCCCCCGGCACGGCCACGGCGGCGGGCCTGCGCTTCCCGATCACCTCCGGGCGGCTGCGGGTGGGCACCTTCGTGGGGACGATCGCCCACAGCGGCGGCATCGCCCTCACGGCGGGGACCACGGTGGTCGAGCTGAAGAACTTCCGCGATCAACGTCACCGGCAGCCCCAACCTGACGGCTCAGGTCGGTGACTCGGCCACCCGCGTCCCGCTGGCGCTCGACCTGGCCGCGGCCCGGGTGGGCATCTCCCGCCGCACGGCGGTGGTGCGCGACGCCAAGGTGTCGCTGACGGCCGAGTCGGCGGCCGCGCTCAACGCCGCCTTCGGGGTCACGGCGCTCACCGCGGGCCTGCCGATCGGCGTCGCCGACGTGCGCGGCCAGGTGCGGTAGCGGCCGCCGCCGTCAGGCCGGGGCCTCGGGTCGCGTCGTCAGGACGTGCCCCAGGGCCTCGGCCAGCACGCGCACATGGGCCCAGACCGCGGCGGCCTCCTGGACGCGCGTCTCGTCGAGCTCGCGGGCCGAGGCCGCCGCCGTCAGGGCGTTCCCCGATCCGGGGGGCGCCGCCGCGCCCCACGCCCGGCGCGCCTGGTCCTCGATCTCGCGCCGCCACGCCACGTTGGCCCGCGACCAGGCGGTGACCCGGCGCGAGAACTCGGGCGGGCTCTCGCCGGAATCGGCGATCGTCGCCGCGACCGTGGCGAGCGTCTCGGCGAAGAAGCGGCAGTGGGCGGCGAGCTCGGCGTCGCGCCGGTCGGCCGCCGGATCGCCGGAGGCCCCCCGCCTCTCCGCCACCGCCTGCTCCTCCAGCATCAGGGCCTCGCGGCGCTCGCGGTGCTCGGCGGCCCAGCGCTCGATGCGCTCGGCGAGGCCGTCGTCGGCGGCCGGCCACACGGCGTCCATCGCGCGACCCAGGTGGCGCATCCACGCCCGGGCGCTGGCCTGGCGGGCGCGCTCGATGCGGGTCTCCCGGTCGGGCAGCGTGCCGCTCTCGGCGAGCATGAACTCCTCGTGGATCGCGAACGACGCCTCCTCCGCCATCCGCGCGTCCAGCTCGGGGCGGTGGTCGGCCATCCAGATCACCAGCGCCGTGGCCAGCCCGTCCTCGTGTTCGCTCATGTCTTCACCTGGTCGCGTGCCGGGGCGCGAGGGCCGGCCAGGCTCGCCGCCGCGATGCCGCGGATCATCCCGCGGAACACCAGCCCGTGGATCGGCCAGACGCCGTACCAGTACAGGCGGCCCAGCACTCCGACCGGGTCGAAGATCGCCGTCTGGCGGATCGTCGAGCCGCCCTCGCTCTCCTCCACCTCGAACTGGAGCCACGCGCGGCCCGGCAGTCGCATCTCGCGCCGACAGGCGCAGCAGCCGGTCGGGCTCGCACGTCCTCCACGCGCCAGAAGTCGACCGTGTCGCCCGGGCACAGGTGGTCGGGGTCGCGTCGCCCGCGGCGCGTGCCGGCGCCGCCGAACGGCAGGTCCAGCAGGCCGCGCAGACGCCACAGCGGCGTGGCGTAGTACCAGCCGCGCCGCCCGCCGATCTGAAGGATCGGCCGGAACGCGGCCTCCGGCGGCACCGGCACGCGCGCCACGCGGGAATCGACCAGGCGCGCGCCCGACGGCGGCTCCGCCGAACGACCGCGCGGCGGGGCCCGACGAGAGGGCGTCCGACCATCGCGTCGCCGCGAACTCGCCGTCCTCGTTGACCAGGGCCCGGGCGATCGCCTCGCGCACGCCGCGCGGGCGGATGGGGAAGAGCTCGAGGGCCGAGGGGTCGTCGCACGACGGTCTCGTTGCGCAGCCCCTCCACCAGCTCGCGGCCGACGCGGGCGTAGACCGGGGTCACCAGGCCCAGCCACAGGCTCGACAGGCGCGGGCTGAGGGCGGGGACCGGGATCATCGTGCGGCGCAGGCCCCGCTGGCGGGCGTACTCGTCCATCAGTCTCCGGTAGGAGACCCGGTCGGGCCCCCCGATCTCGACCACCCGGCCGCCGTCGGGCAGATCGACGTCCACCGCCTGGGCGAGGTACTCGACGGCGTCCTCGATGGCGATCGGCTGGGTGCGGGTGTCCACCCAGCGCGGCGTGATCATCACCGGCAGACGGTCGACCAGCGCGCGCACCATCTCGAACGAGGTGCTGCCCGAGCCGATCACGATCGACGCGCGCAGCTCGAGGGTGGGGACGCCCGAGGCCGCGAGCGTCGCGCCGACCTCCTGCCGGCTGGCGAGGTGCGCCGACAGGTCCGGTCCCGACCCGAGGCCGCCCAGGTACACGATGCGCCGCACGCCGGCCGCGCGCGCGGCCGCGCCGAAGGCCCGCGCGCCGTCGCGGTCGGCCGCGCGGTAGTCGTCGCGGCCCGACATCGAGTGGACCAGGTAGTAGGCCGTGTGGACGCCCTCGAGGGCCGCGGCCAGCGACTCGGGGTCCCGCACGTCTCCCTCCACCACCTCGGTGGACGCGGCGGTGCGGGCGGCGAGCTCGGCCGGCCGGCGGCTCATGCAGCGCACGCGCCGGCCGGCGTCCTCGAGACGGCCCAGAAGGCGTCCGCCCACGTAGCCGCTGGCGCCGGTGAGCAGCAGCAGCGGATTGGAGGCCGGGTCGCGGTCCGAGGTCACGAGACCCAGGGTAACCTCGCCGGGGCGGCCCACGACGGGGATCGGGAGGCGGCGATGCGCGTGGCGGTCGTGGGCGCGGGACTGGCGGGTCTGCTCGCCGCCCGGGAGCTGGTGGCGGGCGGCCACGAGGTGGTCGTGCTGGAGAAGAGCCGTGGCGTCGGCGGCCGCCTCGCGTCGCGCCGGGTGGGCGAGGCGGTGGTCAACCACGGCAGCCCGGCCCTCGCGGCGCCGCCCGGCTCGGCGCTGCGCGCCGCCATCGACGCCCAGCCGGCCGCCCTGCGCGAGACGCCGGACGGCCTGGTGGATCCGGCCGGCGCCACTCGGCTGCCAAAGCTGCTCGCGGCCGGGCTGGACGTGCGTCGCGGCGTCCGGGTGGTGGCGCTGCGCGAGGGGTCCGCCGGCATCGAGCTGGGCGACGAGCAGGGCAACACCCACGGCGTGGTGGACGCGGTCATCGTGACCGCGCCGGCCCCCCAGGCCGCCGACCTCCTGGCGCGGAGCCCCGAGGCCGGCGATCGCGTTGACGCCCTGCGCGGCCTGGCCTACGATCCGGCGGTGATGGTGCTCCTCGGCGTCCTCACCGACCGCGGCCACGCCGCGGCCCCGACCCCCGTCGGCGCGATGGCCGACGTGCGCCTCGAGGCCTCCAAGGGCCGGGAGGCGCATGAGGGCGTCGATGCCGTCGTCGCGCGCCTCGATCCGGATCGCTCGGGCGCCCTCCTCGACGCCTCCGACGAGGCCGTCCTGGCCGACGCCCTGCCCGCGCTCGCGGGCCGCCTCGGCCCCGCGTTCGCCCGGCCCGAGTGGGCCCAGGTGAAGCGCTGGCGCTACGCCGTCCCGCGCGGCCGGCTCGACGACGCGCGCGTCAACCCGCCCGGCGCGCGCGTCCTGGTGGCCGGCGACGCCCTCACCGGGGCGTCGTTCGGCGGGCACGACCACCACCGCGTCGCGGCCTGCGGCGTCGCCGCCGCCCGGCGCCTGGCCGCGACGGCGCAGGCGGTGGCGCGGTGATCGACGCCCGCGCCGCCGGCCGCGGCGCGGTGGCCGGAGCCGCGGCCGCGGCCGTCTGGGCGGCCGCCGAGCCGCTCGCGGCCCGCGCGTTCGGCACCGACTTCTCCGACGTGCGCCTGCTGGGCCGCCTGGTCAGCCGGCGGCGCTGGGCCGCGGCCGGCGTCGCCGTCCACATCGCCAACGGCGCCGCCTTCGGCGCGGTGTTCGCGGGCACCGGGGGGCGCGGTCCCCGCGCGGGCCTGGCGCTCGCGATGGTGGAAACCCTGGCCACCTGGCCCGGCATGGCGCTGCTCGACCGCGTCCACCCCGACCGGCGCTCGGGTCGCTGGCCGGCCCTGGTGAGCGACCGGCGGGTGTTCGCGCAGGAGGTCGCGATGCACGCCCTCTTCGGGGTGGTCCTGGGCCTGCTGGTGCCGGGCGACGCGGAATCGCGAGCGCCCGAGGCGTAGCCCAGGACTCGCGCCCCGGACCGAGAAACCAACCGGGGTGATCTCCGAGGGGCCCTCCACCCGCACCATCCTTCACATCGTCGCCGTCCTCGGATCGGTGGCCGCGGTGGCCTACCTCGTGTGGCTCTCGCGGGGCGTCATCACCTGGGTGGGCGTCGCCGCCTTCCTCGCGGTGGCCATCAACCCCCTGGTCAACCTGCTCCAGAAGCGGCTGAGGCTGCGCCGGGCGATGGCGATCCTGCTGGTGTACCTGATGGGCACGGCGGTGGTGGGCGGCGCCGCGCTGCTGTTCGTCCCGCCGCTCATCGACGCGGGGCAGGAGCTCACCAAGCAGGTTCCCGAGTACATCGACCAGGTCTCGCAGTCCAGCGTGGTGCAGGACCTCGACCGCGAGTACGACATCCTCAACCGCGTCGAGAGCGAGGCCACGTCGGCCCTGGAGGGCGTCGCCGGGCCCGACACCGCCTTCGAGCTGGCCCAGCGGGTCATCAACGGCCTGGTGGCGCTCATCAGCATCGCGGTGATCTGCTTCCTGCTCAGCCTGTACGGCCCCAAGGCGCGCGCCTGGATGCTCGCCCAGCTGGAGGGCGAGCGCCGCGACCGGGCCCAGCGGGTGGCCGACCGGATCTACCGGGTCATCTCCGGCTACGTGGTGGGCATCTTCGCCGTGGCCCTGACCGGTGGATTCGCCGTGTGGCTGTTCCTGACAATCCTGGGGGTGCCCTTCGCCCTGCTGCTGGCGTTCTGGGCCGGCTTCGCGTCGCTCGTGCCCCTCGTCGGCGCGACCATCGGCGGCATCCCGTACATCACGGTCGCCTTCTTCCAGGGGTGGCCGATCGGCGTGGCCGCGATCATCTTCCTGGTCGTGTACCAGCAGATCGAGAACAACATCTTCCAGCCCCTGATCCACCGCTACACGGTGCAGCTCAACCCGCTGTGGATCCTGCTGGCCGTGCTCATCGGCGCCACCGTCCTGGGCTTCGTGGGCGCGCTGATGGCGATCCCGATCGCCGGCATCGTGCAGGTGTGCCTGCAGGAGTGGTGGAGCATCCGCAAGGGCACGGCGGCTCCGTCCCTGCCCTCCGAGGAGGCCGCGGCCCTGGAGCACCCCACGTAGCGGGCCCGCCGGGGCTCTACTCTGGAGGGGTGGATCCGCGGAGCGCCGAGCTGCTCGAGCTGCCCGCCGTGCGCGAGAGGCTCGCCGGGCTGACCTCCTTTCCCGCCGGCGGCGACCTGGCCCGCGCGCTGACGCCGTCGGCCGACGCCGGCGTGGTGGCGGACCGCCTGGCCGACACCGAGGAGGCGATCGGCCTGCGCGAGCGCGGCGTCGGCGGCCCGGGGGGCGCGAGCGACGTGCGCGACGCCGCGGCCCAGGCGGCGCGCGGCGCCGTGCTGGAGCCCGAGACGCTCCTGGCGGTGCTGGCGACGGTCCGGATCTGGCTGGAGACCCGCGAGGCCCTGGGCGAGCACCGCGAGGAGGCCCCGCGCCTGGTGGCCGTGGTGGAGGCGCCCGATCCGGGCCCGGCGCGCCGCATGGAGGCGGCGCTCGAGCGCGCCGTCGATCCGCGAGGGGGCCTGAGGGACGGGGCATCGGCCGACCTGGCCTCGGTCCGCCGGCGCCTGGCCGCCGCCCGCAGGGATGCCGCCGACCTGCTGCGCGAGCTGGCCGCGCGCCTGCGCCCGCACCTGCAGGAGTCGTTCACGACGGTGCGCGGGGGCCGCCCGGTGCTCGCGGTGAAGGCGTCCGCGCGCTCGGCCGTGCCGGGCGTCGTCCACGACAGCTCCGGCTCGGGCGAGACCATCTTCGTCGAGCCGATGGCGCTGCTGGAGGCCAACAACCGGGTCCGCGAGCTCGCCGCCCAGGAGCACGAGGAGGAGCAGCGCATCCTGCGCGCGCTGTCGCGGATGGTGGGCGAGGAGGCGCACCCGCTCGCCGATCTGGTGGGGGCCCTGGCGGCCCTCGACCTGGCCCTGGCCTGCGCCGGGCTGTCGCGGGCGTGGGACGGCTGCCCGGTGGAGCCCGGCGCCGAGGTTGACCTGCGCGCCGCCCGCCACCCGCTGCTCGATCCCGCGAGCGCCGTGCCGATCGACCTGCCCCTGGCGGGCGTCCGCGCCCTCGTCGTCTCGGGCCCCAACACCGGCGGCAAGACGGTCGCCCTCAAGACCCTCGGGCTGTTCGCGATGCTCCACCAGTGCGGCCTGCGCGTCCCGGCCGCCTCGGCGCGCCTGCCGGTGTTCGACCGCGTGCTCGCCGACATCGGCGACGACCAGTCGATCGCCGAGAGCCTGTCCACGTTCTCGGCCCATGTGCGCCGGCTGATCGCCGTGATGGGGGCGGCCGGCGCGCGTTCGCTGGTGCTGCTCGACGAGCCGGCGGCGGGGACCGACCCCGACGAGGGCGCCCGCCTGGCCCAGGCGGTCATCGCGCGCCTGGTGGAGCAGGGGGCGCTGGTGCTCGCCACCACCCACCACCCCGAGGTCAAGGCGTGGGCCAGCGAGCGCGAGGGGGCCGCCAACGCGGCGGTGGGGGTGGACATCCGCACCCTGCGGCCGCTCTACGAGCTCAAGCTCGGCGAGCCGGGCGCCTCCCACGCCCTCGGCATCGCCGAGGGACTGGGCCTCGATCCCGCGGTCGTGGAGGCGGCGCGGATGGCCGGCCCGCCCGAGCGCAGGGCCCTGGAGGCCCTGCTGGGCGAGGCGGCCGCCGCGCGCGCGGCGGCCGACGAGGAGCGCGATGCGGCCCGGCGGGCGCGCGCCGAGGCGCAGGAGGCCGAACGGCGCGCCGCCGGGCGCCAGGCCGACCTCGAGGCGCGCATCGCGCGTGCGCGGGAGGGGGCCGAGGCCGAGCGCGCCGCCGCCCGCGCCCGCGCCGAGGCCGAGCTGGCGGGGCTGCAGCGCGAGCTGTCGGCCCTGCGGGGCGCCATCTCACAGGCCCGCCGCGAGGAGGCCGTGCGCGCGGCCGACGCCGCCTCCGCCGCCGACGCGAGTCCGCGCGCCCGCACGCGCGACCGTCTCCTGGGGGAGGCGTCGGACGCGTCCCGGCGCGCGCGCCGGGCGTTGAGCGCGCCCGAGCCCCGGGTCGAGGACCCGGGTCCCGAGGTGCCGCTTGCGGTGGGCGACCATGTGGTTGACACCGCCATGGGCGTGCGCGGCCGCATCCTCTCGATCGACGGCGGCCGGGCCGAGGTCCAGGGGGGCTCGGCCCGGATGCGGCTGCCGCTGTCGCGCCTGCGGCCCGACCGGGCCGCCTCCCGCCGGGCCGAGTTCAGCGAGGAGCGTGCGGCCCCTCGGGCCGCCGCCCCCGCCGGGCCGCCCGCCTCGCTCGAGATCGACGTCCGCGGCAGCCGGGTCGACGAGGCGCGCGGGACCGTGCGCGAGCGGATGGACGCCGCCGCCGTCGCCGGAATCGACCAGGTGCGCGTCATCCACGGCCACGGCACCGGGGCGCTGCGCAGCGTGGTGCGCGAGGAGCTGGCCCGGCACCCGCTGGTGGAGCGCGCCGAGCCCGCCCCGCCCGAGGAGGGCGGGGATGGCGCGACGATCGCCTACCTCACCGGCTGAGCCGGGGGAGGGGCTCAGGAGGGGGGCGGGAGCTCCCCGATGTTGCGCAGGACGCCCACCTCGGGCGCCATGGTGCGAAACGCCTCGTCCTTCTGGAGCACGCCGACGGTGTAGACCGGCGTCTCCTGCATCCGCGACAGCATCGAGGCGGCGTCGCGCGAGCGCGGGACGGCCTTGAAGCATGAGACGAGCAGGGCGTCGTAGCCGCCCTCCTTGGCGGACTCGAGCGGCTTCGGCCAGGTCGGGTCGATCTCGTCGACCTCCCAACCGGCTTCCTTCAACTTCGCGACGGCGGCCTCGGTGCCGGGGAAGCGGACCTTCCCCTCCTTGTTGAGGACCTCGTCGGTGGGGACTGAGATGAACAGTAGTTTGGGCATGGCGCGGGAGATTACCGGCTCGATCGACGGCGCGCCGGGCCTCGGTGCGCGCGTCTCACCCGGCGAGCCGAAACGGCAACATCGTTCGCAACGGTCGCCACAAGGCGAATCCTCGGTGTAGATTGCCCACGCCGGCGGGTCCCGTGTGCAGCCCGCCCTGCAGTCACACGACCGACGATGCGACCCCAGGGGGGCAAGATGTCCGTAAGCGCAGCCGAGATTCCCGACAAGACCTTTCTCCAGACCGTCGGGGACCGTCGCAGCATTCGTTACTACGACCCGGACAAGAAGGTCGAGGACTGGAAGATCCAGACGATCCTCCAGACCGCCCGCTTCGCGTCGTGCCAGGGGAACATCAACGCGACCGAGGCGATCGTCGTCGAGCGCGGCGCCTCCGATCTCTGGGACGAGATCGAGGAGTGCGTCTCCGGCTTCAACGTCCAGATCATCAACCAGAGCTCGCACCTGATCTTCTGGCTGACGAACCTGAACGCCTGGTACGGCCGCGCCAACGACGGTCTGTCGACCCTGTCGCTGTCGGGCGCGCTCACCAAGTACCACGGCTGGAACTACGAGTTCACGATGACGCAGACGGTCCCGCGCCTCATGAGCTTCCCGACCGAGCGCACCGAGAACCTCCTCCGGTTCGAGACGGGCCAGGCGGCCGGCGCCGCCACCCTCGCGGCCTCGGCTCTGGGCATCGGCAGCATCCTCATCGCCTTCGGCCGCAAGCCGGGCGGCGTCGAGAAGGCCTTCGGCCTCACGCCGAACCTCAAGTTCACCTGGGCGCACGCCTTCGGCTACCCGCTCGAGGACTTCAAGGCCGGCGGCCAGCGCCCGCGCCTCAAGTTCAACAAGCTCTTCCACAAGGGCGCCTACGGCACGCCGCTCGAGGCCGACCCGGCCGTGGACGAGGCCCTGGCGGCCAAGGGCGTCATCCAGGAGCAGGCGCCGACCTCCGGGCGCATCGACGAGCTGGACGCCCTCGCGGCCAAGTTCAGCCGTGACCCCGGCGTCGTGTCGTGGCCCGAGAAGGAAGTCCGTCGCCTCCTGAACGACGACGACTGGGACTTCGGCCCGAACATCAAGAAGCGCGCCGAGCAGGTCCTGGCCGAGGGCGGCCTCCCGGACTACCCCGAGGAGATGACCGAGACCTTCAAGAAGCTCCTCGAGGAGCACAACATCGACACCGCGAAGTACCTCGGCTAGACGCACGCCACACGCCGGACCGGCCCGCGGCCCCCGCTCTCCACTCGGAGGGCGGGGGCCGCGGCCTTTCGCGTCCGCGGTCGCGCTGGCCGCGCTGGCCGCGCTGGCCGGCGCGATGGCGCTCCGCCGCCGCCGGCGGCGCGCCGACGAGGGCGTCGTCCTGGAGGGCGTCGTCCGCGAGGCGGATCCCGGCCGGGCGACCCTGGTGGTCAACCCCGGCTCGGGCAGCGCCGACCGGATCGACCTCGACGGCGTGCCGGTGCGGGAGCTGGGGGAGGGGGAGGACCTCGACGAGGTCCTGCGCCACCTGGCCGACGACGGCGTCGGGGTGCTGGGCGTCGCCGGCGGCGACGGCTCGGTGGGGTGCGCGGCCCAGGTGGCCCGGGAGCGCGCGCGCGTCCTGTGGGTGGTGCCGGGCGGCACCCTCAACCACTTCGCCCGCGACCTCGGCATGGCCGATCCCGAGACCGCCCTGGAGGGTCTGCGGGCGGGCGCGGTGGCCGAGGTGGACGTGGCCGACGTGAACGGCGCCGCCTTCGTCAACAACGCGTCGATCGGCGTGTACGGCGACCTCGTGCGCCGCCGCGAGGCCCTCGAGCCGCGGCTGCCCAAGCGGGTCGCGCTCCTGGTGGCCGCCGCCGGAGTCCTGCGCGCCAGCGCGCCCATCGAGGTGGAGATCGACGGCGTCCGCGACCGGGTCTTCCTCGTGTTCGTGGGCAACAACCCCTACTCGGGCACCGGCCTCACCGGGCGCGACCGCCTGCAGTCCGGCCTCCTCGACGTGCGCATCCTTTCCGCGGCCGGGCGCCTGCCCCGCCTGGCCACCCTCTGGGCCATCCTGGTCGCCCGCCGGGGCCGCTCGCGCTGGCTCGACCAGAGCCTGCGCTCGCGCCTGGACGTGCGCCTGCTCGAGCCCGCCGTCCTCGCCCACGACGGCGAGGCCCGCGAGGCCACCGGCGACATCGCCTTCACCATCCGGCGGCGCGGCCTGCGCGTCATCGCGCCGGACCCGGGATCCTGAGCGCACTGGGGCGTCGGCGGCGTGCGCTACCGTCCGCGGTCGAGCGCCCGTAGCTCAGCTGGATAGAGCGACGGCCTTCTAAGCCGTTGGTCGCAGGTTCGAATCCTGCCGGGCGCATGGACGGTGCCGGACGCGACGGGCGGCGCCTACCTGGCGATCTCGTCGAGGGCGTCGCCCTCCCCGGCCAGGCGCCGGGTTCGGGAGACGATCCGGCGGCCGCGTCGGTGCGCGCTGACCCGGCCGGCTAGGCCGCGGGGCGCATCTACTTCTTCCTGTCCACCGCCCTCTTGAGCTCGGCCTTCGACATCGAGGACCGGCCCCGGACGTTCAGCTTCTTCGCCTCCGCGTAGAGCTGGTCCTTGGTGCGTCCGCGGGGCCGGTCCGTGCCGGAGCGCTCACCGCCGCGCTGCCCGGACGATTTGTCGTCGGTGGACGTCTTGGAGGCGGTGCGGGACTCCCCTGAGCGTGCCCGCTCCTTGTTGACGGTGCGCGCGGCGATCTCCTCGGCGCGCTTCTTCGACGTGCCCCTCGCGCGCTGCTCGTCGCGGATGTGCTCGTACTGGCGCTCTCGCTTGGGGCTGCTTCCCCGGGGCATGGACCCTCCGTTCGCCGGGTATCGGATGCACCGTTCTCCTGCCCCCCGCCGCGCACCCC
Source organism: uncultured Thermoleophilia bacterium (assembly GCA_963806585.1). Lineage (GTDB taxonomy): Bacteria > Actinomycetota > Thermoleophilia > Miltoncostaeales > Miltoncostaeaceae > Miltoncostaea. Next base: position 151,236 of record CAWDYN010000005.1, read on the forward strand.
GAACCGCGCGGACCCCGGAGAAACCCCCGCGCATGCGGGACATCTGATTCTCCCCGGCGCATCTTGCGCGTCGCGATGATCCTGGGTACAAAATGCTCTCGACGGTTGGTCCCCAGACCCGGATCGACAGGAATGCGAGTGGCGGAACCCGAACCATTGGGCCCCAACGGTTTGCTGCGGGGCACCCTGCGGCGGGACAACGGCCGCAGCGAGTACGCGCTCGCCGGGGAGCTCGACTTGGCGAGCGCCAAGGCCCTCTGCGATCGCCTCCGGCTGCTCGCGGCGGAGACCACCGGCGACGTCTGCCTCGATCTCGGCGAGCTTCGGTTCCTCGGCTCGACCGGCATCCGCTCGCTGCTGTCGGCGGAGGCCGAGCTCTCGGGGCAGGGAAGGCGCCTCGTCCTGCGCAACGTCGGCGGGATGCCGCGTCGGGTGCTGGCGTTGACCGGCCTCGAGGAGCAGTTGAACGTCGAGTAGCGGCGCCGGTCGGCGGTCGCCGCACGCCCGTCGCCGGAGGGTCGCTAGGGCGTCGCCCTCCGCGTCCGCTTCGCCTTGGCGGCGCCGTTGAGGGCGATCGCCTGGAGCACGAGCTCCGTGAAGGCGTCCTCGTCGATCTGCTCGCCCTCGTGGATGTCGATCGCGCGCCGCACCTTGCCCTCGAGGCTCGAGTTGAACAGGCCGGCCGGGTCCTCCAGCGACGCGCCCTTGGCGAAGGTGAGCTTCACGACCCTCGTGTAGGACTCGCCGGTGCAGATGATGCCGTCGTGCTCCCAGACCGGAGTGCCCTTCCACTTCCACTCCTCGACGACGTCCGGGTCCGCCTCCGTGATGAGGCGGCGCATCCTGCCCAGGGTCTCGCCGCGCCAGTCCCCGAGGTCGGCGATCCGCTGCGAGATGAGCTCGGATGGCGACCTGCCGCCGCTCGCGTCCGATGTGGTCATGTTCGCCTCCTGGAGTGCCCGAGGATCACGTGGGAGCGCGAACCGTAGACGACGCCCGCCGGACGGACCCGCCCTTGACGGGCCGCGGCGAGAATTGTATTCCTCTATCGGAATGTGTGCTCTCGCCCTGGACCCGCCGCGCGTCGTCGCGGCGCCGACCGCGCCCCAGCTGGCGGGCCTCTTCCGCGCGCTGGGCGAGCCGGCGCGCCTGGCGATCCTGCGGCGCCTGGTGGACGCCGGCCCGCGCACCGTCTCGGAGCTGGTGGAGGCCTGCGAGCAGCGCCAGCCATCGGTCTCCAAGCACCTCTCGTGCCTGCACGAGTGCGGGCTGGTGGCGCGGGAGCGCGACGGCAGGCTGGTGCGCTACGCGGCCACGTGCCCCGAGGTCCCTCCGCTGCTGGACGCGGCCGGGCGACTCTGGGAGGTCGCGCGGTGCGGCGAGAGCTGCTCCTGTTCCTGCTGCGCCGAGAGGGGGTGAGCGATGGCGGAGAAGTGCACGTGCCCCGAGTGCTGTCCCTGCGACGAGTGCGGGTGCGAGGCCCGGCGGGACTGAGCCCGCCCGCGAGGAACGCCGATCCGGCCTGACGGGGGAGGGGTGTACTCTCCCCCTGAGGTCCTCGACAACGGGCGCGTCGAGCGCGAAGCCGGGTCGGACCCCGCGGATGCATCCGCCACGACGCGACGAGACCTGCACAGGCGAGTCGCGGCGCGTCGGCCGGGCTCTGGGGCGCGCGACCCGCTCTCTGAGGATGACCGTTTCCTCGTCCCTCGCCACACCGAAGTGGACGAAGGGGAGACCAGTGGAAACCGTCGATGCGCCGGCCACCGGTGAGCGCACGCCGATCTCGGCCGTCACCCGGGGGATCGTGAGACTTCACGCCGAGTACTTCGGCAAGGGCCCCACCCAGGCCCGCACCGAGCGCCTCGGAGCGGACGGCGTGGTCTGCGTGCTGCGCGACACGCTCACGCCCGTCGAGCGCACTCTGATCGAGCGCGGGCAGGGACCGCAGGTGCACGCGCTGCGCCGCAGCTTCCAGGATGTGATGGAGCCCGAGTTCCGCAGGGTCGTCGAGGAGGCGCTCCTACGGCCGGTCGTCGCGTTCATGAGCCAGGTCCACCTGGACCCCGACATCTCGGTGGAGATCTTCTTCCTGGGGCCGTCCCCGGACGGCGCGGCGGTGACGGCGGCCTGAGCGGAGCCCCGCGTCGAGGCGGGGGGGCGGAAAGGTCTAAACTGTCTCCAGGCGCAGGTCGCGCGCACCCCGGACCGGCGCCGGTCGCAATTGCGCAGCACGGGAAGTCCGCGTTCACGTGGATCGCCTGGCACGGCGCGACGCGCGGGGATTGCCCTGTGGGACAGGCGAAGAGTCCGGCCCCCTCCGGTTCCGGCAACGAGGCTCATGAGGCCGGGCCGCGCGATCGCACGCGCGGGCGGCCGTCGCGGCACCGCGATGTGAGGGTGGGCGATCGGATCGTCGTGACCGCTCCCCGTCCGATCGCGCCCGAGAGCATGATGCGCCTCCAGCCCGGGGACACCGGGACGGTGGTCGCTCTCGGGGACGGCCGGTGCGCGGCGCGCTTCCACGGGCTGGTGGTGGGCCTGCCCATCGAGTGCGTCGAGAGGCTCGTCGACGACGGCCGGGGGCCGCGGGGCGGGAGCCGCGCCGGAGGGCCGGGATGACGGTCGCCGACGGCGAGCCCCTCGACCCCTACGGCCTGCTGCGCGCCCTGGTCGCGCGGGTGGACGGCCACGTCGAGATCTCGGTGTTCGGCGAGCTCGACCTGGCCAGCGCCGACGCGCTCCTGGCGCGCATCGACGAGGTCGCCCGGTCGTCTCCGTGCGACGTCCACCTCGACCTGCTGCACCTGGAGTTCCTCGGCTCGACGGGCATCGGTGCGCTGATCTCCGCGCACGAGGCCCTCGCCTGCGATGGCAGGCGGCTCGTCCTGCGCAACGTGAACGGCGCGCCCCGGCGCTCCCTCGAGCTGACGAGGATGCTCGAGCGGCTGAACATCGCGCCCGGGACGGCTGAGGCCTAGGCGGGCGGAGGCTCCGGCGGCAGTTCGCCCGCGGCCTCGGCATCGGCGATCGCGATCTCGACGTGACCCGCGAGGGCGTCGAGCACCCGGGGGTCGAACTGGGTGCCCCGGCCCTCCTCCATCACCGCGAACGCCGCGCGCGGGTGGAGCGCCGACCGGTAGACCCGGTCGCTGGTGAGGGCGTCGAACACGTCGGCCACGGCCGCGATGCGACCCTCGATCGGGATGTCGTCGCCCCGCAGGCCGCGCGGGTAGCCGAGCCCGTCGATTCGCTCGTGGTGGGTGAGGGCGATCGCCGCGGCCAGGCCGAGCACCGCGTCGTCGGAGTCGCGGAGCATCTCGTAGCCCACCAGGACGTGGTCCTCCATCTCGGCGCGCTCGCCCACCGTCAGGGGCCCAGGCTTGGTGAGGATCGCGTCGGGCACGGCGATCTTTCCGACGTCATGGAGGGTGCTCGCCAGGCGCAGCAGGTCGGCGCGCTGGGGGCTGAACCCCAGGCCCAGGGCGAGGACGGCGCAGAGCTCGCTCATGCGCGCGATGTGGTCGCCGGTCTCCTCCGAGCGCGCCTCGACCGCGCGCGCCATGCGGCGCACGGCGTCCTCGCGCGCCCGCCCGAGCTGGGCGCGGGACTCGCTGAGCTCGTCGCGCGCCTCTCGCAACCGCGTGTCGCCCTCTCCGATCCGCGCGCGCAGGGCGTCCTGCTGGCGCTGCTGGCGATGGCGCAATGCGCGCAGGTCGATCTCGTCCAGGGCGATCTGGGCGAGGGACGTGAGGATGCTCACCTCGCGCTCGCTCCACCGCCGGGGGGCGGAGTCGATCGCGCACAGGGTCCCCACCGCGTGGCCCTCGGCGGTGACGAGGGGCGCTCCCGCGTAGGCGAGCAGCTCGTGCGCGTCCACCAGCGGGTTGTCCGTCACCAGGGGGTCCTCGCGGACGTCGTCCACGACGAGGGGGGCGCGGGTCTCGACGGAGAAGCGGCAGAAGGAGGCCGCCATGGGGATGTCGGTCAGGCCGTCGGGGACGCCGACGCTGCTCTTGAGGAACTGCCGGTCGTGATCGACCAGGCTCAGCAGAGAGATCGGAGCGGCCAGGCACAGCGACGCGAGCCGGGTGATCCGGTCGAAGGCCTCCTCGGGCTCGGTGTCGAGCAGATCGAGCTCGTCGAGTGCCGACAGCCGCGCCGGGTCGACGACCGCGCCGCGCATCAGTGGTGCCCGCGTCCCGCGATCGAAGGCCATGTTGCGTGTATCGGCGCTCACGCAATGAACGCGAGGGCCGCGGCCGGCGAGCCGGGTCGGTGGGTGAGGCGCGGGCGCGTGCTGTCAGCCGTCCCTCCGGACGCGGAGGGCGTCGGGGCGCAGCGCGCCTGTCACGACCTGCTGCGCAACCTCGGCCAGGCGGCGCCCGTCGCGGCGGGCGTGGGCGCGGAGCACCCGGAAGGCCTCGTCCATGTCGCAGCCCAGCCGCTCGGCGATGATCCCCTTGGCCTGCTCGATCGCGATGCGGCTGGTCAGCGCCTGCTGCAGCTGCTCGGCGACGACGTGCGAGTCGTTGATGGCGCGGTTCTGCAGCAGCGCGATCGTGGCCACGTCGGCGAGGGCCTGAGCGGCGATGCCGTCGGCGTCGGCGAGGGCGACCGGCTGGGTGCGAAAGAGGTTGAGGGCCCCGAGGATCTGCCCGCGCAGGCGCAGGGGGAAGGCGTCGGCGGCACGGAACCCGGCCGCGGTCGCCACCTGGGCGAAGCGGGGCCAGAGCGCGGTGGCCGGCGCGGCGGCGAGGTCGCCGCTGCTCACGGGCTGCCCGGCGCGGAAGCAGTCGCTGCACGGGCCCTCGTCGTTCTGCACCTGGAAGAGCTCGACCGCCTCGGTCGCCTCGCTGGTGGCGGCGATCAGGTTGAGGTTCCCGGCCCCGTCGGCCAGCAGGAGGCCGGCCGAGGCGGCATCGAGGAACTCCACGCAGCGCTCGGTGAGGAGCACCATCAGCTCGACGACGTCGAAGTCGTTGACCAGGCTGTCCGCCAGCTCGACGAAGGTGGCGCTCAGCCGCTGCTCGCGGGTCACGGGGTGCCCTCCTTTCCGCGCGTGCCATGCATCGTTGGAAGAGTATGCGCCGCGCGGCGGTCTGCGCGCGCTCATTCGTCGAGGCGCAGGCGCCGCGCGACGACGTCGGCGGCCACCTGGGCGAGCGGGCGATCGGTGGCGAACGCATGGGCGCGGAGGCGGACGACGGCCTCGCCCACGCTGATCCCGAGCTGGACGCTGACCATCCCGGAGGCCTGGTGGACCGGGGCGCTGTAGGTGATGAGCTCCTCCATGTCGGCGCTCAGGCCGTCGTCGGGCAGGCCCGCCTGGGTGCCGAGGATGACCGCGACGGCGAGCTCCGCGACGGTCTGCGCGTCCCCGTACTGCCGGCGCGACAGCTCGCCCGGGTGCGTCCGGTGAAGGGTCAGCGCGCCCAGCCGCACCGCGCCCAGGCGCAGCGGGAAGGCGAAGAGAGCGGCGGCCCCCTCGGAGATCGCCGCGGGCGTGAAGGCGATCCAGCGCGGATGCCGGGGCGCGGCGAGGCAGGGCTCCGAGACGCTGGCCCCGGTGCGGTGGGCGTCGAGCGAGGGGCCCTCGCCCAGCGCCTGCTGGAGGGAGCCGAGCCTCTGGGCCGGTCCGTTCGACCAGCCGAGGGGGGAGAGCACGCCGTCGTGCACCACCATCAGGCTCGTGCCCGAGACGGCGAGCGGGGCGACGGCCGCCCGGCACATCGCGCCCGCCGGCACCGGCCGGCGGGAGGCCGCGATCACGGGAGCCATGCGACCGGCCCGCGACTGGTCGTCCTCGCTCAACGGCTCGTCCGCCTGGGTGGGGGCTCGCGTCCCTGGCCGGCGCGGCGCGGGGAGGGCCCCAACCATACCGCTCGTCCATCCGCTCCCTCGCGGCCGGCCACCATCCGCTCGTGCGGTGGGGCGTGCGCCGACGTGGGGTTCGGGGGTGGTGCGAGGGGGTAGCGTTGGCTCAGATCGGGCCGGCGGCGGGAAACGGGCACGGTGAGCGATCCGGCACTCATGACCATCGAAATGCAGCTCGAGCCCACCCCGGACGCCGCATCGAGGGTCCGCGCGGCTGTCGCGATGGCCCTCGATCGCACCCTCCCGTCCGAGGTCGTCGAGAACATCCTGATGGTCGCGACCGAGCTCGTGTCCAACAGCGTGATGCACGCGGGCGCGCCGCCCGGCGACCGGATCATCTTCCGCCTGCGCGCCCGGCGGCGCGTGCGGCTGGAGGTGGAGGACGGAGGGCGCGGATTCGGCGGCAGGCCGCCGCCGGTCGTGGATCCGGGACGGGACCCGGGCGGCCGCGGGCTGATGATCGTTGACCTGCTCAGCGAGGAGTGGGGGGTCGAGGAGAACGCGCGGGTGCTCGTGTGGGCCGAGCTCGCCCGTGGCTGAGGCGGCCGTGCCCCGTTCGTCTGGTGAAGCCGGTGGTGATCTGAGATAACGGTGCGCCGGGTCCGCGACGCCCGTTCGCGCCCCCTCGAGCAGGAGATCGCTTGTCCTATCCCGAGTCTTTCGGTGCCGGTTCGTTACTTCGCGGGCGGGTCGAGAGTTCCGGCGACCGGACGCTGCTCTTCCTGTCCGGGGAGCTCGACATCGCGACCGCCGGTGCCCTCGAGAAGCGGCTGAAGGAGATCGCCTCGGTGTCGGCGGGGCCGCTCGTGCTCGATCTCGAGGAGCTCAGCTTCCTCGGCTCCACCGGTGTGCGCACGATCCTGACGGTGGAGCTGCACCTCGAGGAGAGCGACCGTCCCCTGATCCTGCGCAACGTGGCGGGCATGCCCCGCCGCACCCTCGAGATGACCGGGATCCTGCCCACGCTCACCATCGAGTAGGGGATGGGCCGGACGCGGCGGGCGGTCGGCGTCAACTGTTTCCCACGTCCGGCGATCGGGGTAGGTCTACTATGCAATGGTGGAACGGAATCCAACATGTGGCCCGCCGCGCGGTGCCGGAATCTGCACGACGCAGGCGCTCGACACCCTCGGGCTTCCGGCCGGCGGACTCAATCGACCGGCGCTGGATCGGGCATGGCGCCGGTTCGCTCGCGCGAACCACCCCGATGTGTGCCCCGGGGATCCTGGCGCGTGTGCGCGTTTCGCCCGCGGCCGGGAGGCGTACGAGGCGCTGAGCGCCCTCGCGCCTCGTCGCGCGACCATCAGGAGCAGTGCAGCAGCGCGCCGGCGCGGGGTGGTGCCGGCGCCCGTCGCGCGCGAACGCGTTCTGGCGTTCGAGCTGCCCGCCCTTCACCCGCGCGAGTGGGTGGCATAGGCGGACCCCGTCGGGCGGCGGCCCGTCGAGCAAATGAGTCCACGGAAGGAGCCTCCGTGTCACAGATCGGGACGATCCGTCGCGGCCAGCTGGCCGCCGCAGGAGCCGCAATCGCCGCGAGCGTCGCGTTCGTGCCGTCTGCGAGCGCGCAGCCGATGAGCATCCTCTACGACCGCGACCCGGCGGTGAAGGCGATCGTGACGCCGTCCGACGGCCAGCGCGGGCTGAGTCCGGACCGGGGCGCCCACCGCCAGGAGAAGTCCGGCGGCCACCTGTTCTACGGCCCCGCCGACGCCGCCTACCGCGTGGCGAAGATCAACGCCCGCGAGTTCACGGGGCTCTCGGCGCGGCAGATCGCCTCGCGCCTGAAGGTCGCCATCGACCACGGCTGCGGCGCGTTCGGATGCGCGTCGCACCTGGTGAGCGTGGACGAGGCCGGCAGGTCGATGTCCGACGGCCGCCCGCCCAAGGTGGCGCCGCGGCGCTTCGCCAGCCGCGCCGCGGCGCGCCGTGCGGGGCGCTACCCGAAGGTGCCGCTGCCCAAGGTCGACCCGGACTCCCTCGGCGCCCGCTTCTCGCGCGCGATGGTCATGCTCGACAGGCGCTCCCCGTACGGGGGCACCTACGCGAGTCGGGTCCACGTCTACATCGCGCCGGCCATGAGCACGGCGATCGCCGTCGGCCGCGGCCCTCATCACAACCTGGGTCGCGACGGCAAGCCCCACTTCACCACCTGGCGCGCGGTCATGCCGGGCCTCGCCCGCGCCGGGGGCCTGTGGCTCGAGATGTACCACGGCAACCCCGGGTCCGGGACGTCCGCGATGACGGCCAAGGAGTGGCGCCGCGTGGTGCCCGAGTTCCTGTCGGTCACCTCGCGCTACGGCGGCCGCTGGAAGCAGCTGCACTTCGTCATCACCGGGGGTACGGAGCTGCCCAAGGGCGCTCCCGCCACGTGCGGGGCCACGGCGATGACCTGCAGCTGGACCCTGGCGAGCTCCACGGCCGCCAACCGCAGGGTGCTGGCCAACGGCCCCGGCGCCTACGCCGTCGGCGCGGCGGCGTCGGAGTGGCTCGCCAACTACAACCTGCGCTTCCCCTAGGCGACGGCCCACCGCGGGCCCGGATCCTCGGCGGGTCGGGGTGGGGGTGGATCCGACGCCCGCACGGGAGCGGTCCATCTGCCACCCTGGCGCGATGCTCTCGCTGGATGGGGTCTGCACGGCCTACGGACCCCGCACGGTCCTCAGCGCCGTGTCGCTGATCGTCCCCGACGACGCCCGGATCGGCGTCGTCGGCCCCAACGGCATCGGCAAATCGACCCTCCTGCGGATCATGGCCGGCGTCGAGTCGCCCGACTCCGGGCGGGTCCTGCGGGCGCCGCCGACGCTGCGGGTCGGTCTGCTGGACCAGCGCGGCCGGCCGGTCGCCGACGAGACCGTGGCCCGCCACCTCGCCCGGCGCACGGGGGTGGCGGGGGCCGAGGCGCGTCTCGACGCGCTCACGGCGGCCCTGGCCGACGATCCCGGCCGCGCCGACGAGTACTCCGAGGCCCTGGAGCGCTTCCTGGCCCTCGGTGGCGACGACCTCTCCGCCCGCGCCGGGGCGGCGCTCACCGAGGTCGGCCTTCCGCCCGACCGCCTCGACGTTCCGATGGGCGCCCTCTCGGGAGGCCAGGCCGCCCGCGTCGGCCTGGCGGCGCTGATCCTGGCGCGCGTGGACGTGCTCCTGCTCGACGAGCCCACCAACGACCTCGACTTCGGCGGCCTCGAGATCCTCGAGCGGCTGGTCGATGCCCATCGCGGCGCGGTGGTCGCGGTTTCCCACGACCGCGCCTTCCTCGACCGCTGCGTGCGTCGCGTGGCGGAGATCGTGGAGCCCTCGCACGAGGTGAACGAGTACGCGGGGGGCTGGACCGACTACGTCGCCCAGCGGGACCGTGCTCGGGAGCGCCAGCACGAGGCCCACGCGCGCTACGCGGGCGAGAGGGACCGTTTGCAGGACCGCATCCGTCGCCAGCGGGCGTGGTCCGACGAGGGCGTGCGCCGGGAGAAGCGCCGCCCGAAGGATCCCGACAAGATCGGCCGGGCGATGCGCTCCGAGCGCTCCGAGCAGCAGGCGTCGAAGGTGCGCGCGACCGAGCGCGCGATCGAGCGGCTGGATGCCGTCGGCAAGCCGTGGGAGGGCTGGCGCCTGCAGCTGCGGCTGGCCTCGGGCCGCGGCGGCGGCGAGCAGGTGGCGGCGCTGGAGGGCGCCGTGGTGGAGCGCGGGTCCTTCCGGCTGGGTCCGGTCGACCTCGAGGTGCGCCGCGGAGACCGGGTGGTCGTGACCGGCCCCAACGGGGCCGGCAAGAGCACCCTCATCGCGGCGCTCCTCGGTCGCGTGCCCCTGGCCGCCGGCCGCGGACGCACTGGGCCGTCCGTCGTGGTCGGCGAGGTCGAGCAGGAGCGAACGGCCCTGTTCGGCGCGCCGAGCCTGCTGGACGCGGTCGCCGCGCGCTCCGGGCTGCCCGCCCAGGAGGCCCGCACCCTGCTCGCCAAGTTCAACCTCGACGCCGACCGCGTCGCCCGCGCCCCCGAGGAGCTGTCGCCCGGCGAGCGTACCCGCGCCCTGCTCGCCATCCTCGCGGGCCGGCAGGTCACCTGTCTCGTGCTCGACGAGCCCACCAACCATCTCGACCTCGAGGCCATCGAGCAGCTGGAGGTCGCCCTCGAGGACTTCGCGGGCGCGCTCATCCTCGTCACCCACGACCGGCGGATGCTGGAGCGGGTGCGGGTCACGCGGAGGATCGTGGTCAACGGCGGACGTGTGGTGGAGGCCGCCTGACAGATTGTCGGGGCCGGCCCGGGCGGTTCGAGGATCTCCCGGCGCGTCCGCACACCCACGGGACCGAACACGCTCCTCGCCCTCAGAGAGATCCGCCGCGCCAAGGCCCGCTTCGGGTTGCTGATGGCCGCCGTGGCGCTGCTGGTGTTCCTGATCCTCACCCAGCAGGCGCTCCAGGCCGGCCTGATCACCTCGTTCGTGGGCGCCATCGAGCGCCAGTCGGCGCCGGTGCTCGTCTACTCGGTCGACGGCCAGCGGACCCTGCAGGGCAGCGTCATCACGCCGGCGCTGAAGGCGCGGGTCGTGGCCGTGCCGGGCGTGGCCGCGAGCGGGGACATCGGCCAGGCGACGTTCACGGCCTCGATCGATGGCGGACAGCCCTCCGACGCCGCACTCATCGGCTACGAGAGGGCCGACCTGGGAGCGCCGGACGCGCTCACCGCCGGCCGCCTGCCGCGCGCCGCCGGCGAGGCCGTCGGTAGCGCCGGCGACTTCTCCCTGGGCGAGCGAGTCGCCGTCGCGGGGGCCGCCGGCGAGGGCCCGCGGCTGCGCGTGGTCGGCCTCGCGGCCGACGCCCAGATCCAGGTGACGCCCACGCTGTTCGTGGCCTGGGCCGACTACGCCGACGCCGTCCGCGCGGCCAACCCCGACGCCGGGGCGATCCTCCCCAGCGCCATCGGGGTGAGCCCGGCGTCGGGGCTCGCACCGGAGGAGCTGGCCGCCCGCATCAACGACGCCTCCCCCGAAGCCGACGCGCTCACCCGGACCCAGGCGGCCGAGGAGTCGCCGGGGGTCGCGCAGGTGCAGCGGTCGTTCCAGCTGATCTTCCTGCTGTTCGCGCTCGTCGTGCCCCTCGTCACCGGCCTGTTCTTCCTCATCGTCACCCTGCAGAAATCCCGATCCCTCACCCTCCTGCGGGCGATCGGCGCGCCGGCGGGCGTGCTCGTGCGCTCCCTCCTGGTCCAGGTGCTGATCATCATCGGCGGCGGCATCGCGGTGGGGACGCTGCTCTTCCTGCCGCTCTCGCAGTCGAAGCTGGGCTCGCTGTCGCTGAGCTTCGATCCGCGGGCGGTGCTCATCTGGGGCGTCCTGCTCCTCGTGCTGGGGCTGGCCAGCGCGGTGGCGGCCGCGCGCCGGGTGCTGGCGATCGACCCGATCGAGGCGACCACGGGCGGAGGGGCGCGATGAGGCTGGCCGTTCGCGAGATGCGCCGCCGCCCGGGCCGCTTCGTGGTCGCGACGGCGATCCTGACCCTGATCGCGCTGCTCCTGATGTTTCTCGGTGGGCTGCTCGATGGCCTGATCGCCGGAAGCACCGGCGCCCTGCGCGCGCAGCGCGCCGACCTCATCGTCTTCTCATCCGCCTCCGAGGACTCGCTGGTGCGCAGCCGCATCGGGCCGCAGGCGCGCGAGGCCGTGCAGGACACGGTCGGCGCCGAGCGCGTTTCGGGCCTCGGGAGCGTCCAGCTCGGGGCCCGCATCGCGGGCAAGGGTCCGCGCGATCTGGTGCCCGTGGTGCTCTTCGGCTACGGGCGCGCTCCCAGGGGCGTACCCGCGGCCGTGCCCGGGTCGGGACGCGTCTACGCCGACGAGTCGCTGCGCGCGGAGGGCGTCCGACGGGGCTCGGTCGTACGGCTGGGCCCGGCCCGCACCCCGGTCGAGGTGATCGGATTCCTTGATGACAGCCGCTACTCGGGGCAGGGCACGCTGTGGGGTTCGCTGGACACGTGGCGCACGGTGCTCGCGGCCAACCGGCCTGCGGCGCGGCTGGACGAGGGGGTCGTGCAGGCGCTCGTGGTCCACGACGCGGCGGGGGTTCAGGCCGACGCCATCGATGCGGCCACCGCCGGCGCGACCTCCACGCTCACCATCTCCCAGGCGATCGAGGCGCTGCCGGGCGTCTCGCAGCAGCGGACGGTCTTCAACCAGATCATCGGCGTCACGGTCGTGATCGCCGTGGTCGTGGTCGCGCTCTTCTTTGCGCTCATCACCGTCGAGCGCATCGGGCTCTACGGCGTGCTCAAGGCGATCGGGGCGAGCTCGGGCACCCTGTTCGCGGGAGTCCTGCTGCAGGCCGTGATCGTGACCGTCGTCGCGTCGGCCATCGGGATCGCGGCGTCCCTGGTGCTGGACGCGGCGATCCCCGCGGGAGCGATTCCGTTCGTCGCGACGCCGGCGCGACTGCTCAGCAGCGTGGCCTACCTGATCGTGGCGGCGCTGATCGGGTGCGCCTTCTCCCTGCGGCGCGTCCTGCGCGTCGATCCCGCGTCGGCCATCGGCGGCGAGCAGTGACCGGCTCGGCGCGACGCCTGTCCGAGTCCACCGGCGAATCCCCATGGAGTCCGTCATGACCCAGAGCACCGCCGGCGCGGCGCTGCAGATGCGCGGCGTCCGCAAGGTCTACGAGGTCGGCGGGGAGGAGGTGGTCGCCCTCGCCGGAGCCGACCTCACCGTCGCTGCCGGCGAGATCATCGCGCTGGTCGGACCCTCGGGGTCGGGGAAGACCACCCTCTGCTCGATCGCCGGCGGCCTCCTCACACCCACCGAGGGCTCGGTGATCGTGGGCGGCGAGGACATCTCGGACTACAGCGCCCGTCAGCTCACCGAGTTCCGGCGGACGTCGGTCGGCTTCGTCTTCCAGACGGTCAACCTGATCCCGTTCCTCACGTGCCGCGAGAACCTGCTCGTGGTGGACGAGATCGGTCCGCGGACCGGCGCCCCCGCTCGCGCCCGGGCGGACCAGCTGCTCGAGGAGCTGGGCCTGGACGACCGCGCGAAGAACCTGCCGGCCCAGCTGTCGGGCGGGCAGCGCCAGCGGGTCGCGATCGGCCGGTCGCTGATGAACGAACCGGACCTGGTCCTGTTCGACGAGCCCACGTCGTCGCTGGATGGCGAGCTCGGTGACCAGGTGGTGAGGCTGATCCGGGATGAGATGAAATCCCGCGGCACCGCGGCCATCATCGTCACCCATGACGATCGCATCACTCACTACGCCGACCGCCTGGTACGGATCGCCGACGGCCGGATCGCCGACGACGACGCGGCCTGATCCCGCCGCGGCCGGCCGTCCGGTGCGCCATGATCCGCCGGTGACGCTGCGCCGAGAGATCCAGTTGAGCGAGCGGGCGGACGTGGTGGTGGTGGGTGCCGGGCCGGCGGGCTCCACGGCGGCCTACCGCCTGGCCCGCGCGGGCGCGCGCGTGATGCTGCTGGACCGCCAGTCGTTCCCGCGCGACAAGCCCTGCGGCGGCGGGCTCACCATGCGGGCCGTCAAGGTGCTGCCGGTGGACGTGTGGCCGGTGGTGGAGGACGTGGTCACGAGCCTGGACATCCGGTCCGGGTACGCGGGCAACCTCGTGCGGCACCGCTATGCGCGGCCGCTCGCGTGGATGACCCAGCGCCGCCGCCTCGATCATTTCCTGGCCGAGCGGGCGGCCGAGGCCGGCGCCGACTTCCGGGACGGCGTGCGCGTGCGGGCCATCGAGGTGCCGGAGGGCGGGGGGGCCGTGGTGGCCCTCGACGGCGGTCGGCCGGGTGGCGGCCCAGGTGGTCATCGGCGCCGACGGCGTCAACGGCGTGAGCGCCAAGGCGCTGGGCCTCGCGACCGAGCGCAGCTACGGCGTCGCCCTGGAGGGCAACGCGCCGATGACCCCCGAGCGCGAGCGCCGCCACCGCGGGGCGATGCTGCTCGAGCTGGCGGTCGTGCCCGGAGGCTACGGCTGGATCTTCCCCAAGGGGGACCACGTCAACTTCGGCGTGGGCGGCTTCGCCGGCGAGGGCCCGCGGCTGCGCGATCACCTCTCCCGTCTGTGCGCCCAGCACGGCACGCGGCTGGAGGAGCTCGGGGGGCTGCGCGGCTACCGCATGCCCCTGCGCAGGTCGTGGGGCGGCGCCGCGCGCGGGCCGGCCGCGCTGGTGGGCGACGCGGCCGGCATCCTCGACCCCTTCTCGGGCGACGGGATGTTCGAGGCCTTCACCAGCTCCGAGCTCGTCAGCGAGGCGGCGCTCGACGTGCTCGCCGGCCGGGCCGGGTCGATGGCACCCTACGACCGCCGCCTGGAGCGCTCGCTGGCCGTCCACGCCGCGGGCGCATGGGTCGCGCGGGCCGCGGCCGAGCGGATGCCGAACGCCGTCTGGCGCATGGCCCGCACGCCGGCCGCGGCCCGGGTGCTGGGGCACCGGCTCGAGGCGCGGACCTCCGAGCGCCGGGTGCCCTTCGTGGACCGCATCGAGCGCGCCGCCCGCCGGGCGCTGGAGCCGGTCTCCGGCTGATCCTCGGCGCCGCGCGGGCCGCGCGGGGCGGTGGAGTTGCGCCGTCGCGCCGCCGGATCCCGCCGACCGACCCGGATCCGGCGGTCCGGGCACGTAGAGTGCCGCCAGTGCCCGGCAGACGCCGCCAGCAGCAGGGCCTCGAACGCGTCCTCGGCGCACCCGCGCTCTTCGCGACCGCGTACGGCAACGTCGGCTCGTCCATCTACTACGCGCTGGGCGTCACCGCCGCGCTGGCCCTGGGGCTCACGCCGGTCGTCTTCCTGATCGCGGGCCTGATCTTCGCCCTGACGGCGGCCACCTACGCCGAGGGCACGGTGCGCTTCCCCGAGGCCGGCGGCTCGGCCAGCTTCGCGCGCCAGGCCTTCAACGAGATCGTGAGCTTCGGGGCCGGCTGGGCCCAGATGCTCAACTACATCATCACGATCGCCATCTCGGTGTTCTTCGTGCCGCACTACCTGTCGATCTTCTGGACCCCGCTCAAGCAGAACCCGTGGGACGTCATCGTCGGGGCCCTGATCGTGGTGCTGCTGGTCGGGATCAACATCGTCGGGCGTCAAGGAGGCGGCGAAGCTCAACATCGCGCTGGCCGTGGTTGACTTCGCCACCCAGGCGCTGCTCGTGCTGCTGGGCTTCGCGCTCATCTTCTCGCCGTCGATCCTGGTCGACAACGTGGACTTCGGCGTCGCCCCCACCTGGAGCGCCTTCTTCCTCGCGATCCCGGTGGCGATGATCGCCTACACGGGCATCGAGACGATCTCGAACCTCGCCGAGGAGGCCCGCGACCCCTCGCGCGACATCCCCCGCTCCATCCGCCTCGTGGCGATCGCCGTCTACGCCATCTACTTCACGCTGCCGGCGGTCGCGCTCTCGGCCCTGCCGGTGAGCCTGGGCCCCGACGGCTACACCACCCCGCTGGGCCTGCCGCCCGAGGACGGCGGCTTCGCCAACGACCCGGTGCTCGGGCTGGTGGAGAACCTGGGCATCGAGGGCGTCACGCTCGACGCGCTCAAGATCTACGTGGGGGTGCTGGCCGCGACGATCCTGCTGATCGCCGCCAACGCCGGGGTCATCGGCGCGTCGCGCATCACCTACGCGATGGCCAGCTACCGGCAGCTCCCGGCGCCGTTCCGGCGGCTGCATCCGCGCTTCAAGACGCCCGTGCTGGCGCTGATCCTGTTCGCGGGCGTGTTCTCCATCATCGCGCTCCTGCCCGGGCAGACCGACTTCCTCGGCACGATGTACTCGTTCGGCGCGATGCTCTCGTTCACGGTCGCCCACGTCTCGATCGTCGCCCTGCGGATCCGGCGCCGCGACGAGGAGCTGGTCTACCGCGCCCGCCCCAACCTGCGGTGGCGCGGCATCGACTGGCCGCTGTTCGCGATCGTCGGCGGCCTCGCCACCGGGCCTGGCCTGGCTGGTCGTCGTGGTCGAGGATCCGCTCACGCGGTACGCCGGGATCGGCTGGATCGCGCTGGGCTTCGTCGTCTACGCCGTCTACCGGCGCGGCGTGCTCAAGATCCCGATGGCGCAGACCGTGCGCGCGCCGGTGCTGGTGCTGGGGCCGGCCCTGCAGATCGAGTACCGCTCCATCGTGGTGCCCGTGACGCGCTCGGCCGCCTCCGAGGAGGCGCTGCTCACCGCGGCGCGTCTCGGCGTCCGAGCGGCGGGCGCGCGTCGCCATCGTGCACGTGCTGCAGATCCCGATGGAGCTGCCCCTCACGGTTGACCTGCCCGCCGAGGAGCGCGTCGCCAACGCCCTCCTGGACGACGCCCGGGCCCTGGTCGAGTCGCACGGCGTCCGCGCCGTCACCCGCCTCGAGCGCGCCCGCAGCGCGGGTGAGGCGATCGTGGCCGACGCCGGCGCCCGCACGGCCGAGCTCGTGGTGATCGGATCGCCCCGCCGGGGCATCGGCCGGCGCGCGCCGGTGTTCGGGCGCACGGTGCGGTACGTGCTCAAGCACAGCCCCTGCCGCGTGATCGTGGTCGCCGAGCGGGTCGCCGAGAAGGCGGCGGTGGCGTGAGGCAGGGAGCCGCGTCGCTCGTGCTGGCGGCCGTCGTCGTGCTGATGGGCCTGCTGCTGGTCGCCCGCACGATCGCGCTGGGCGTGGGCGGCGGCCTGGGGCTCCTGATCGGCGGGCTGTTCATCCTCGGCGGGGGCCTGCGCATCTACCTGGGCGTGGTGACGTGGCGAAACCGCTGACCGACACCACGCGCCGCCTGCGGGCCCGCTCGCTGGGCCTGGTGGCCTACGGCGAGATCGGCTCGTCGCTGATCTTCGCCCTCGGCATCGTCGCCCTGTGGGCCGACGCGCTCACCCCGTGGGTGCTGCTCGCGGTGGGCCTCCTCGTGCTCGTGGTCACCCTCTCCTACGCCGAGGGCGCCACCGCGATGCCCGAGGCCGGCGGCGCCGCCACCTTCGTGCGGCGCGCGTTCAGCGACCCGCTGGGCTTCGTGACCGGCTGGGCGCTGTTCCTGGACTACCTGGTGGTGATCGCCCTCACCGCGCTCTTCGTGCCCCACTACCTGGGCGGGGCGTTCGGCTGGGACGGCATCACGCAGAGCCCGTGGGACGCCGTGGTGGGCATCGGGGTGATCGCCGCGCTGGCGGTGGTGCGCCGCATCCGCCGCATCCGGCTCTACGCGGTGGCCGTGGTGATGGCCGGCGTCGCCGTGGTGGCGCAGCTGGCGCTGGCGATCCTCGGCTTCGCCCTGGTGTGGCACTCGGACGCCCTCACCGTCGGCCTCGACCTGGGCACCACCCCGTCGTGGTTCTCGATCGTCGTCGCCCTCTCGCTGGCGACGCTGGCCTACACCGGCCTCGAGACGGTCACCAACTTCGCCGCCGAGGTGCGCGAGCCCGGGCGCACGCTGCCGCGCACGCTGTTCCTGGGGATCGGCGCGGTGGTCGTGATCAACGTGGCGGTCTCGATGGTCGGCGTCTCGGCGTACCCGGTGCAGCCCAGCCCCGGCGCCCCGGACGGCGTGGCCGGGGGCCTGGGCACCGACTGGCTGCAGGCGCCGCTGCTGGGCGTCGCCACGGCGATCGGCGACGAGCTGCCCGGCGGCGGGGCTGGTTCACGGCGGCGATCGGCGTCTCCGAGGCGACTCATCCTGATCACCGTGATGGCCACCGCCATGGCCGGCGGCGAGCGGCTGGCCTACTCGATGGCCCGCTACGACATGCTGCCCCACGCCTTCGCCCGCCCCGAGCGGGGGGCGTCGCCCACCGGCGCCGCCACGCTGGCCGCCGCCGTCATCGCGCCGGTCCTGATCGTCCTCGCCGAGGTCCTGGGCAACGGGGCCCGCTTCCTCGCCGGGCTCTACAGCTTCGGCGTCCTCATCGCCATGACCGCCGCCCAGCTGGCGGTGGTGCGCCTGCGCGCGCGCGAGCCCGACCTGCCGCGGCCGTTCCGCGTGCCCGGCAACATCCTGTGGCGGGGCGTCTGGATCCCCGTGGTGCCGGTGATCGGCGCGCTGCTGACGGCCGTCGCTGTGGGTGACCTCCCTGGCGACCCACGGAGGGGCGCTGGTGGCCGGGCCCGTCTGGCTCGCGATCGGCGTCGTGGTGTACCTGGTCTCGCGCCGGGCGGGGGGCGAGAGCCTGCTGGGGCGCGCGACGCCCGCCGTGCCCGACCTGGTGGCCGAGCCCGAGCGCGAGACCCGCCGCATCCTGGTGCCCCTCAAGCTCAGCAACATCGGCGAGGAGGTGCTGGCGACCGCGATCAAGCTCGCCGAGGAGCGCGGCGCCGAGGTGCGGGTGCTGTGCGTCGTCAAGGTGCCCCTGTCGCAGCCCCTCGACGCCGTGATGGGCGAGGAGGAGGAGCGCGCCCGCGCGGCGCTGGAGGAGGTGGCCGAGATCGCCGACGAGCACGGCGTCGAGCTTCGCGCCCGGCTGGTCCGCGCCCGCTCGCTGAGCGAGGCCATCATCGCCGAGGCCCAGGAGACCGACGCCGACCTCGTGGTGCTGGGATCGGCGCCGCGGTGGCGCAGCCACAAGCGATTCTTCAGCCCGACCGTCGACGAGGTGTTGCGCGGAGCGCCCTGTGAGGTGATGGTCGTCACTTACCCCGAGGGCGTCCTCCTGGAGGCCGAGGAGTCATGATGCGGATATGAACGCCATCGTCGTGGGGTGCGGCCGTGTCGGCTCCGCGCTCGCCCAGAGGCTCGCCGCGGAGGGCTGGGAGGTCACCGTGATCGAGCTCAAGGAGGAGAACCTCGTCCGCCTCGGGCCCGACTGGCGCCATCCGCTGGTGCTGGGGCACGGGATGGACGCCAAGGTGCTCGAGGAGGCCGGCGTCGCGGACGCGGCGGCGCTGATCGCGGCGACGGACGGCGACAACACCAACCTCGTCATCGCCCAGGTGGCCACCAGGCGCTACTCGGTGCCCCACGTCGCCGCGCGCATCCAGGACCCCGCGCGCGCCGAGGCCTACGCCGACCGCGGCTTCGAGATCATCTCGCCGGTGCAGATCGCCATCGAGAAGCTGGTCAAATGGGCCGGCAACGCCCGGGAGGTCGTCTGATGTTCGCCATCGTCGTCGGGGGCGGGAAGATCGGCGCCAACGTCACCCGTTCGCTGGTGGAGCGCGACCGCGAGGTGGTGGTCGTCGAGCACAACCCGGCGCGCGCCGACGTCCTCGAGGGCGAGTTCGGCCACCGGGTCGTCCACGGCGACGGCACCGAGCTGTACGTGCTCGAGCTGGCGGGGGTGACGCGGCCCCCTGACATCGTCGTCGCGGTGACCGGCGACGACGAGGACAACCTCGTCATCTCCCAGCTCGCGCGCGAGCGCTACGGGGTGGAGAAGGTCATCGCCCGGGTCAACGACCCGCGCAACCAGGTCCACTTCGACCTGCTCGGCGTGGCCCCGACCATCTGCTCCACCCTGCGGATCATGGCCCTGATCGAGCACGAGGTCCCCGAGCACGACCTGGTGCACCTGCTGGAGCTGCGCAAGGAGAACCTCGAGATCATCGAGGTCGAGATCGGCACCAAGTGCCCCTGCGTGGGCAAGGCGGTCGACGGGCTCGGCCTTCCGGTGGGATCGCGGCTGATCTCGGTGGTGCGCGGCGGCACGGCCGAGATCGCCGTGGGCTCCACGGTGCTGGCGGCGGGCGACCAGGTGCTGGCCATCCTCGAGCCGGGCCGCGAGGACGAGGTGCGCAAGATCCTGATCGGCAAGTGAGCGCCGCCGGCGGCCGACGACGCGGCCGAGCGCCGCGAGCGTGTGCTGGCCGCCCTCGTCGAGGCCGGCGAGGAGGGCGTCTCGGGCGAGGCCCTGGCCGCGTCGCTGCGCACCTCCCGCGCGTCGGTCCACCGGCACGTCGAGGCGCTGCGCCGCGAGGGCGTCGACGTCGTCAGCGCCCACGACGGCTACCGCCTCGGGGAGGGGGAGGACCCGGTCGTGCCCCTGCTGGTGGCGCCCCGGCTGCGGCCGCCCCTGGCCGGGCCGGTCACGTGGCGGGCGCAGACCGGCTCGACCAACGCCGACCTGATCGCCCTCGCGCGCGCCGGCGCCCCGGAGGGCACCGTCCTGGGCGCCGACATCCAGACCGCCGGTCGGGGCCGGCGCGGGCGCAGCTGGATGGCCGCCCGCGGCCACGGCCTGCTGGTGTCGGTGCTGCTGCGCCCGGGGGTGCCGCCGGTGGACGCCGGCCTGCTGCCCGTCGTGGCCGCCGTGGCGGCGGCCGAGGCGCTGGGGCCCGACGCCCGCATCGTCTGGCCCAACGACATCCTCATCGACGGCCGCAAGGTGGCCGGCATCCTGTGCGAGATGTCGGCCGACCAGGAGGGCGTGGCGTGGGCCGTGGCCGGCATCGGCGTCAACGTGCGCTCGGCCCCGGCGCTCGACGACGCGCGCTGGAGCCCCGGCTCCCTGTCCGATCGCGGCGAGCCGCCCGCGCGCGCCGACGTGCTGGTGGCCCTGCTCGCCGCCCTCGGCGAGCGCTACGCCGCCTGGATGGCGGGCGGCCCGGAGGCCGCGCTGGAGGCCTTCGCGGCCCGCGACGCCCTGGCCGGCCGGTCGATCGTCGTGAGCCTGCCCGAGGGCGAGGTCAGCGGCCTCGCGGAGGGGACCGACGAGCTCGGGCGGCTGCGCGTGCGAACCGACCGGGGCGAGCGCCGTCTGGGCGCCGGCGAGGTGGTGCGGGTGGCGCACTAGGAGCGCGATCGCGCGGTGGCGCGAATCCGCTCTCGACACAGGTACCTCTCAGCTGTTCTTATCGCGTCCGGTGACCCTTCCGCGCCCATCGCTCCCCCTGCTGCTCTGCCTGTGCGCGCTGTTCGCGCTGGCGGTGGCGGGGCCGGCGCGGGCCGACTTCGGGTACCTGACCGAGTTCGGCCAGGCCGGCGGCCCCGACGAGCCGCTCAACGGTCCGCGCGCGGTCGCCGTCAACCTCGCCGGCAGCGTCTACGTGGCGGACACGAACAACAACCGCGTCCGCAAGAGCGACGCCAACGGCACCTTCATCGCCAGCTTCGGGCCGGGGTCGGGCGGCGGCGAGCTGCTGCTGCCCGAGGGCCTCGCCGTCGACGCCCAGAACAACCTCTACGTCGCCGACTCCGGCAACTCGCGGGTGGTGGAGTTCAGCTCCGGGGGGCGCTACCTGCGCGAGTTCCGGTACACGGGCACCTTCGGGCTCACCAACCCGAGCGGCGTGGCGGTGGCCAAGGACGGTCGCGTGGTGGTCACCGACGCGTCCAACCCCAACCTGCACATCTTCGGGCCCGACGGCCGCCACCTCAACAGCCTCTTCCTGCCGTCGCCGGCGCGCGGCGTGGCGCTCACGTCCGACGACGTCGCCGTGGTCGCCCTCGAGGGCGTCAGCCAGATCCAGCTGATCAGCCTCGACGCGCGCATCGAGAACACGTTCAGCGGCATCTTCAACGCGCCGGTCGGCGTGGCGGTTAACCCGAGCGGCGACTTCTGGGTCGCCGACACCGGCAGCGGGCGCGTCGGGCGGTTCACCCGCGGCGGCGGCGGCGTCTCCGCGTTCGGCAGCCAGAGCCCCAACGCGGCCGTCGACCCCGCCGACCCGGAGCGGAAGATCTTCGCCTCGGCCCAGCAGATCGCCGTCGACTGCCGCGGCAACCTGTACGTGCCCGACGCCGGCCAGAACCGGGTGGAGAAGTACGGCGACCCGGCCACGCCGCCCCCGCCGTGCGCCCCGCCGCCGGTCTCGCTCGGGGAGACCTTCGACCTCGAGGTCTCCGGCATCGAGGTGACCCAGGGCACCCAGACGCTCACGGCCCGGGTCGACGCGGTGCGCGACCTGCCCGCGGGCGGGGTGGCCCGGTACGACGGGGTCACGCTCCAGCGCGGCGGGCGCACGGTGGTGCGCGTGTACGCCAACGCCATCCAGGGCCCGCCCGGCGGCCTCACCGGGGTGCCCATCGTCCTGCGCGGCTTCCGCAACGGCCGCCCGCTGCAGCCCGGCGTGCTGCTGCCCGAGGGCGGCCCCACGGTGATCGTCCCCCGGCCGGGTCCGGTCGGGCTGTCGCAGCGCAGGGACCCGCTCGGCGCCTACACGTTCACCCTCCCGTGGGACTGGACCACCGCATCCGAGGTGACGTTGGAGGCCGAGGTCAACCCGGCCGGCTTCAACCCGGCCGTCGGCGGCTGCGCGACGCCGGAGTGCGAGGTCAACGACCGGCGGCGCCTGGAGGTGCCGTTCACGGCGACCGCCAACATCCTCACGCTGCCGGTGCTGCTGTCGGCCAACGGCAACCAGAAGCCGCGCGACGCCGACAAGGCGTTCAACCGGGTGCGGGACGTCCTGCCGGTCGGCCTGGCGGTCGAGCCGTACCGGGCCGTGATCGACGTCAGCGACATCGTCAACGCGTCGCGGATCACCGAGGAGTCGTGCTTCCTGTTCATCTGCGATGAGACCTCGCGCGACATCACCGGCGACGACAAGCGGCTGATGGCCCTCGAGCGGCTCACCGACTGGGCCGACGACGTGGAGCCGCGCTCGCGGTACTTCGTGGTGGGCCTCGAGCCGGGGACCCTCGACGGGGTCACCCACGGCGTGGTCGGGTCCGACACGCAGGCCGTCGGCATCCTGGACGCCACGCGCCCCCTCACGACCATGGCCCACGAGTTCCTGCACGGACTGGGCGTCAAGCACGCCTCGGGGGCGTGCGGCGGCGGCGCCAACGGGCAGGTGGGCGAGGACTGGCCGCCCGATCAGAGGGGCTACCTGCAGGGCATCGGCCTCGACCGGGCCGCCGGCTCGGGCGGCGCGACCGGGCCCTACCGCATGATCGCCGACCCGGTTCAGGCCCCCTCCGGGGTCACGACCGATCCCGACCCGGCGCTCGCCGGGGCCGCGTACGACTTCATGTCCTACTGCGCCGCCAACAACCCCGAGTGGAACACGTGGATCTCGCCGCGCAACTGGGAGCGCGCGGCCGCGTTCCTGCGCCCGTCGCAGGCCGAGACCGCCCGGCCCGCGGCGGCGCCGGCGTCGCCGCTGCGGCTGACGGCCACGGCCCGCCACATCGCGGTCGCCGGCTACGTGCTGCCCACCGGCCAGGCGGTCATCAGCCGGGCCCAGCGGGTGGACGGGGCCCCGTCGGCCGGCGCCCCGGGGCCGATCACGGTGGTCGCCTACGCCGCCGACGGCGCCGAGCTGTCGCGGGTCTCGGCGCGCACCTCGGAGCCCACCGACGGCGAGCTGGGCGTGGCGCTCACCTTCTCGGCCACGCTGCCCGACGGCCCCGTGGCGCGGGTCGAGGTGCAGCGCGACGGCGTGAAGGTGGCCGATGTCGCCCGCAGCGCCTCCGCGCCGCGCCTCACGCTGCTGTCGCCGCGCGCCCGCACCGTCCTGGGCGCCCGCAGGACGGTCGCCGTCAGGTGGCGCGCCACCGACCGCGACCCGCGCGCCCAGGTCCGCATCCAGGTCGAGTACGCGCTCAACGGCCGCACGTTCCGCCGCGTGTACGACGGCCCCGACAAGGGCTCGGCCACGCTGCCCAGCCGCCTGTTCGGCGCCGCCACCCGGGCGAGGGTGCGCGTCCGCGCCTCCGACGGCCTCAACGAGACGGTGGTCACCTCGCCGCCGCTGAAGTCACTGGGCGCCCCGCCCACGGTCAACCTGATCTCGCCGGCTGCCGGGCGGGTGCGCGCCGACGCCGTCGTGGTGGGCGAGGTGAGCGCCTACGACGACGCCGGCCGCCGCCTGTCGGGCCGCAGCCTGAAGTGGATGATCGGCAGGCGCGTGCTGGCCACGGGCGCGCGGGTCTCCCTCCTGGGGCTCCCGGCGGGCCGGCCCACGCTGCGCGTCGTCGCCCGGGACCGTCGCGGCAGGGAGACGACCGCCTCGGTGCGCCTGCGGGTTCAGCCGGTGAAGCCCTTCTTCCTGGCGGTGAAGGCCCCCAAGCGCGTCACGAGGCGGGCGCGGTCGGTGCGCGTCCGGGTCGCTTCCACCGTGGCGGCCGTGTTGCGCGGCGCCGGCAAGCCGGTCGCGGTCAACCGCAAGGTGCGCGCCGTGACCGTCCGCGTCCGGCCGGGGTCCAAGCCGCTCAAGCTGCGGCTCTCCCTGCGCTCGGGCCGCCTGCGCACCAACGCCACCCTCACCATCGCCCGCTGACGCTCAGGCCGGCGGGCCGGCCTCCACGCTGCGCTTGAGGCGGGCCAGGCGGTCGTCCCAGGCGCGCTCGGTGGCCCGCAGCCAGGTGGCGGTGGGGTGGAGGGCGCCCTCGCGCAGCCGGTAGCGCACCTCGCGCCCGCCGCCGGGCATGCGCTCCACGAGCCCGGCGTCCTGGAGGGCGGCCAGGTGCTTGGCCACCGCCTGCCGGGTGATCGGCAGGCGGTGGGTGAGGGAGGGCACCGTCGTGGTGCCCTCCTGCAGCAGCGACTCCACCATGGTGCGGCGGGTGGGGTCGGCCAGCGCGGAGAACACCGCGCCGAGCGGGTCGCTCACGCGAGGGCCGGGGTCAGGCACGCCGCCAGGCGCGCCATGGGCACCGTGGGCCGCGACTCGGTCACCACCACCCGCGCGCCCGCGGGCGCGGCCACCACCAGGAACTCCACGCGCGTCGCCGGCTCGTCGCCCTCCCACCACCACCACACCAGGCGGTGGGGCGGCTCGGCCACCTCGACGTGGATCTCGCGGTCCGGCTCGTCCAGCCAGCGCTCGCGCCCCTCCTCGGTCGAGAGCGCGTCCCACACGTCCTCGGGGGTCGCCTCGAGCTCGATCTCGCGTCGTGCGGGCACGGGGCCTCCTTTGACAACTGATTGGTTGCTATCGTGCTGACAACCTGTGAGTTGTCGAAAGGATAGCCGATGCCGCTCATCCCCATGGTCGTCGAGCAGAGCCCCCGCGGCGAGCGCTCGTTCGACATCTACTCCCGCCTGCTCAACGAGCGCATCGTCTTCCTGGGCCAGGCGGTCGACGACCAGATCGCCAACCTGATCGTGGCCCAGCTCCTGCACCTTGAGAGCGAGGACCCCGACAAGGACATCGCCCTCTACATCAACTCACCCGGCGGGGGCGTCTACGCCGGGCTGGCGATCTACGACACCATGCGCTTCATCCGGCCCGACGTGCAGACCATCTGCTTCGGCATCGCCATGAGCATGGGGTCGCTGCTGCTGGCCGGCGGCGCGCCGGGCAAGCGGATGGCGCTGCCCAACAGCCGCATCCTCATCCACCAGCCCAGCGGCGGCTTCCAGGGCCAGGCCAGCGACATCGAGATCCACGCCCGCGAGACCCTCGCCCTGCGCCAGCGGGTCAACGAGATCTACGCCGAGCACACCGGCCAGCCCGTCGAGAGCATCACCGCCGACATGGACCGCGACCGCTTCTTCACCGCCGACGCGGCCCGCGACTACGGGCTCGTGGACCGGGTCATCTCGGCCCACGAGATCGCCAGCTCGCCCCTGGGCTTCCGGCCCGAGTGAGTGGGCCTGCGAGGTCGGGACGCGGCCGCCCGGCCGCGAAAACCGAGCGAATCTAGGACGCAGGGAGGGTGTGATGCCTGGAGGGCATCGCCCCGACTGAGGACGACGAGTCGCGAGAGTTTGCAGCGAGCCGGTGGTCGTGGACTCCGGCCTCGTAGGCCCACTCAGTGGTGGTGCGGGGCGTCGCAGTGCTCGTGGTGGCAGTGGCACTCGGTGGCCTTGGGGTTGGCCTCGCACCACGGCGAGCAGAAGCGCTCGCCCTTCTTGGCGTCGCAGGTGCAGCTGGAGTGCTGGCAGACGGCCATCGTCGATCCTCCGGGTCGTGGGGCGCCGTCGGGCGGGCGCCCCCCAACCCTGGCAGGCTGCGCGTCGATCCGTCCACCCGGAGGGGACGGCCGGCGAAGGGGGGCGTCATGGGGGGCACCGCGGGCGACGGGAGCGCCGACCTCTACCTGACCGACGAGCTCCTGACCGACGGGGACCGGGCCATCCGCGACCGCGTGCGGCGCTTCTGCGACGCCGAGGTCCGCCCGGTCATCAACGGCTACTGGGAGCGCGCCGAGTTCCCCTTCGCGCTGCTGCCCAAGCTCGCCGCGCTCGGCGTGTGCGGCGGCACCCACACCGGCCACGGCCTTCCGGGCCTCACCCCGCTCCAGTCCGGGCTGGTCTCCATGGAGCTGGCCCGCGGCGACGGCAGCGTGAGCACCTTCCACGGCGTCCACTCGGGCCTCGCGATGAACGCGATCGCGCTGCTCGGCTCCGAGGAGCAGAAGGAGCGCTGGCTGGGGCCGATGGGGCGCATCGAGCTCGTCGGCGCGTTCGCCCTCACCGAGCCGGACCACGGCTCGGACGCGGTGGCGCTGGAGACGCGGGTGCGGCGCCTGGGCGACGGTTACGTGCTCGACGGCGCCAAGCGCTGGATCGGCAACGCCCTGTTCGCCGACCTCGTGGTGGTGTGGGCCCGCGACGCCAAGGGCGACGTGGGCGCCTACGTGGTCGAGAAGGGCGCGCCGGGCTTCGAGGCCACCCTCATCACCGGCAAGATCGGCAAGCGCGCCTCGTGGCAGGCCGACATCGAGCTGCACGACGTGCGCGTGCCGGCCGAGAACCGCCTGCCCGGCGCGACCTCGTTCGAGGACGCCGCCCGCGTGCTCACCACCGCGCGGCCCAACATCGCCTGGGGGGCCCTCGGCCACGCCCTGGCGGCCTACGAGCGCGCGGTGGAGTACGTCCACGAGCGCGAGCAGTTCGGGACGCCGATCGCCGGCTTCCAGATCACCCAGTTCCGCCTGGCCAAGATGCTCGCCGACCTCACCTGCATGCGCCTGCTCTGCATGCGCCTGGCCGAGCTGGTGGCCGCCGGGCGCCTCACGCCGGCCATCGCC
Organism: uncultured Thermoleophilia bacterium; assembly: GCA_963806585.1. GTDB lineage: Bacteria > Actinomycetota > Thermoleophilia > Miltoncostaeales > Miltoncostaeaceae > Miltoncostaea. The sequence goes on from CAWDYN010000005.1 coordinate 177,911, forward strand.
TCCATGGCCAAGATGCACAACGCCGAGCGGGCCAAGGCCGTGGTGGGGGAGGCCCGCGACCTGCTGGGCGGCAACGGCATCCTGCTCGAGAACGAGGTGGGCCGGCACCTGGGCGACGTGGAGGTGGTCTCGACGGTCGAGGGCACCGACATCGTCCACGCCCTGATCGTGGGCCGCGAGATCACCGGCCTCAGCGCCTTCGCCTGACGACCGGATAGCCTCCGGCCGGTGAGGGTCGCCCTCTACCACGGTGCCGGCCGGATGACGCTCGAGGAGCGGCCCGAGCCGGTCGCGGGGCCCGGTGAGCTGGTGGTGCGCGTGCGCGCCTGCGGGCTCTGCGGCAGCGACCTGATGCAGTGGTACCAGGACCCGCGGGCGCCCGTGGTGCTGGGTCACGAGCCGGCGGGCGAGGTGGTCGAGGCCGGGGCGGGCGCGCCCTTCGCGCCGGGCGACCGCGTTTTCGTGCACCACCACGTGCCGTGCATGGCCTGCGCTCTGTGCCGCGCGGGCCGCCACACCCTGTGCGAGACGTTCCGCAGCACGCGCATCGACCCCGGGGGCCTGGCCGAGCTCGTCCGCGTGCCCGCCGAGAACGTGCGCCTCGACGTGCTGGCGCTGCCGCCCGAGGTGGGCGACGCCGAGGCCACCCTCATCGAGCCGCTGGGGTGCGTGGTGCGCGGCCAGCGCTGGGCCGGGGTCGGGCCGGGATCGCGGGTGGCCGTGGTGGGCGCCGGCGCGATGGGGCTGCTCGAGATCGCGGCCGCCCGGGCGGCCGGGGCCGCCGGGGTCGTGGCGGTGGAGCCGCGCGCCGACCGCCGCGAGCTGGCCGCCCGCGCCGGTGCGATCGCCCTCGCGACCGCCGATCCGGACGCGGTGCGCGGCGCCCTGGGCGGCCCTCGCCGACCAGGTCTTCGTGTGCACGAGCGACGCCGGCGCCATCGCCGGCGCCCTGCACCTGGCCGGGCCGGCGGGCGTGGTGCAGCTGTTCGCCCCGTCGCGGCCGGGGACGCCGGTGCCCCTCGACCTCGGGGCGGTCTTCTTCCGCGAGGTCACGATCCAGTCCACCTACTCGGCCGGTCCGCGCGACACCCGCGAGGCGCTGGTGCTGCTGGCCTCGGGCGCCGTCGCGACCGCCGACCTCATCTCGCACCGCGTCCCACTGGGCGAGATCGACGAGGCATTCCGCCTGGCGCGCTCGGGCGAGGCCACCAAGGTCGTCGTCGACCTCTAGCCGGCGGGTGGTGCCCCCTTGCGGGCCAGCCCGGACTCGAAGCGCGAGCGGTCCACCACGAAGCGCTCGTGGCGGCCGGCGCAGATCGCCTCGACCGCGTCGTCAACCTCGGCCGAGAACACCAGGCGGCGGCCGGCGACCTCCTCCAGCCGCACGCGCGCCACCACCTCCACGCCGGGCGGCGTCGCCGCGATGTGGCTGAGGTCAACGTGGGTGCCCAGCGAGAGCTCGCCCTCGTCGAGGTGGGGGGCGATCGCCTGGATGCACGCCCACTCGACGAACCCGACCATGAATCCGGTGGCGAACACCTCGGGCATGGCGGCGAACTCGGGCGACTCGGGATAGAGGTGGGGGACGGTCTTGGTGACCGGCACCGTGAAGCGCAGCTCGTGCGTGAGGCCGGGGGCGAGAGAGGGCCGCATCGCCGCCACGTTACGCCACCGGAGCGCTCCCCGCGGGGTCGGGAAGGGGCATGGCGGCGGAGGTTCGCTATGCTCCCGGCGCGGGCCTGCGGCCCGTCTCTCGGTGGACGTAGCTCAGCTGGTAGAGCTCCTGGTTGTGGTCCAGGCGGTCGTGGGTTCGAATCCCATCGTTCACCCCTCGGCCGGTCTCGGGCGGGTGTGGCGAAACCGGTAGACGCGCTAGGTTTAGGTCCTAGTGGGGCAACCCTTGGAGGTTCGAATCCTCTCACCCGCATATCCCCGTACCGCCGTGCGGCGGGAGGCCAGATGCCGCTGACCGCCGAAGTCACCACCCTCGAGGAGAACAAGGTCCGCCTGGACGTCGCCGTCCCCGAGGACGAGGTCCGCAAGGGCATGGACCGCGCGATACGCCAGCTGGGACGCGAGGTGCGCGTGCCGGGCTTCCGGCCGGGCAAGGCCCCGGCCGAGGTGATCGTCCAGCGCGTCGGCCGCGACGCCGTCGTGCAGGAGATGCTCAAGGGATCGCTGGGCGGCTGGTACTCCGCCGCGGTGGCCGAGACCGGCGTCCAGCCGATCGACGACCCCGACCTCGACCTGGAGAGCGTGCCCGAGGAGGGCGACCTCACCTTCCAGGCCACGGTCCAGGTGCGCCCCACCGCCACGCTCGGCGAGTACACCGGCCTCGAGGTCGGCCGCGCCGACGCCGAGGTGCCCGAGGGGGCCCTGGAGGCCGAGCTCAACGCCCTGCGCGAGAAGGCCTCGCGCCTGGTGCCGGTCGAGCGCCCGTCGGCCGCCGGCGACTTCGTCGTGATCGACTTCGACGGCGCCATCGACGGGACGCCCATGCGCCAGGCGGCGCAGCGCGACTACGTGGTCGAGCTGGGCGGCGGGCGCCTGCTGCCCGAGTTCGACTCCCGCCTCACCGGGCTCAGCGCGGGGGAGACCGTCTCCTTCCCGCTGACCTACGACGAGGGCGACGGGCGGCCCGAGCTGGCCGGCAAGACGGTCGACTACACGGCCACGGTCAAGCTGGTGCAGGCCAAGGAGCTGCCCGAGCTGAGCGACGACCTGGCCCTCGAGGTGAGCGAGTTCGACACGCTCGACGAGCTGCGCGCCGACCTGGAGCGCCGCCTCGAGGAGGCCGCCGCGTCGCAGGTCGACGAGCTCTTTCGCCGCATGGCGATCGACGCCGTCACCGACCAGGCCACCGTCGAGGTGCCCAGCGTCATGGTCGACCGCCGCATCGGCACGATCCTGCAGCAGACCGCCCAGCAGCTGCCAGAGGGCGTCTCCTTCGAGGACTACGTGGCCGCCACCGGCCGTCCGATCGAGCAGATCATCGAGGAGCTGCGCCCCGACGCCGAGGCCGCGCTGCGCCGCGAGCTGGTCGTCGAGGCCGTCGCCGAGGCCGAGGCGATCGAGGTCAGCGACGAGGAGATGGAGGAGCAGGTCCGCTCCGACGCCGAGGCCACCGGCCGTGCCGCCGAGCGCCTGCTGCACGAGCTCAGGGACCACGGCGGCTGGGACGCCCTGCGCCAGGACATGCGCCTCAAGAAGGCCGTGGACCTCATCATCGAGCGCACCGTCGCGATCCCCATGGCCCAGGCCGAGGCGCGTGAGAAGCTCTGGACCCCCGAGGACGAGGCGAAGTCCGAGTCCGGCATCGTGACGCCGGGCACGGCAGGGAAGGATGCCCCGGCGGGGAAGCTCTGGACGCCCGGAGACCCCAAGTGACCCGCACCACCCGAACGGAGCCCACCGAATGAGCCCTCTGATCCCAATGGTCGTCGAGCAGACCTCGCGCGGTGAGCGCTCGTTCGACATCTACTCGCGGCTGCTCAACGAGCGGATCGTGTTCCTCGGCACGCCGGTGGACGACCAGATCGCCAACCTGATCGTGGCCCAGCTCCTGCACCTGGAGAGCGAGGACCCCGACAAGGACATCTCGCTCTACATCAACTCGCCCGGCGGGTCGGTGTACGCGGGCCTGGCGATCTACGACACGATGCAGTTCATCAAGCCCGACGTGTCAGACGATCTGCGTGGGCATCGCGATGAGCATGGGCGCCCTGCTCTTGTCGGGCGGCGCCCCGGGCAAGAGGATGGCGCTTCCGAACGCCAAGATCCTCATCCATCAGGTCTCCAGCGGCTTCAGCGGCCAGGCGACCGACATCGAGATCCACGCCCGTGAGATCATCGACCTCCGCAAGCGCCTGGACGTGATCATCTCCAAGCACACCGGACAGCCCATCGAGAAGGTCGCCAAGGACACCGAGCGCGACTACTTCATGAGCGCTCCGGAGGCCCAGGAGTACGGCATCGTGGACCGGGTCATCGAGAGCCACTAGCGCACCGAAGGGGCCCCGACGATGGCGAAGACCACCGAGTCCAACGAGCAGCTCCTCTGCAGCTTCTGCGGCAAGTCGCAGCGGCAGGTCAAGAAGCTGATCGCCGGCCCCGGCGTGTACATCTGCGACGAGTGCATCGACCTGTGCAACGAGATCATCGACGAGGAGCTGACCACCCCGGTCAGCTTCGACCCCGACTCGCTGCCGCGCCCGCGTGAGATCTACGACGTCCTGAACGACTACGTGGTGGGGCAGGAGGAGGCCAAGCGCACGCTGGCCGTCGCCGTCTACAACCACTACAAGCGCGTCAACATGATGTCGGCGGGCGACGGCGAGATCGAGCTGCAGAAGAGCAACATCCTGCTGCTCGGCCCCACCGGCTGCGGCAAGACGCTGCTGGCCCAGACGCTGGCGCGCATCCTCAACGTGCCCTTCGCGATCGCCGACGCCACGGCGCTGACCGAGGCCGGGTACGTGGGCGAGGACGTCGAGAACATCCTCCTCAAGCTGATCCAGGCGGCCGACTTCGACGTCAAGAAGGCCGAGACCGGGATCATCTACATCGACGAGGTCAACAAGATCGCGCGCAAGGCCGACAACCCGTCGATCACGCGCGACGTGTCGGGCGAGGGCGTCCAGCAGGCGCTGCTCAAGATCCTGGAGGGCACGGTGGCCTCGGTGCCGCCGCAGGGCGGGCGCAAGCACCCGCACCAGGAGTTCCTCACCATCGACACCACCAACGTGCTGTTCATCTGCGGCGGCGCGTTCGCGAACCTCGAGAAGATCATCGAGCGCCGCACCGGCCACAAGGGCGTGGGCTTCGCCGCCGACGTGCGCAGCAAGCACGAGCACGACCCGCACGACGCGTTCAGCGAGGTGCTCCCCGAGGACCTCATGAACTACGGGCTGATCCCCGAGTTCATCGGTCGCCTGCCGGTCATCTCGGCGGTCCACCAGCTGTCGCGCGACGACCTGGTGCAGATCCTGACCGAGCCCAAGAACGCCCTGGTGCGCCAGTACAAGCGCTTCTTCAGCTTCGACGAGGTCAACCTCGTGTTCGCCGACGACTCGCTGCAGGCGATCGCCAACAAGGCGCTCGAGCGCGAGACCGGCGCCCGCGGCCTGCGCTCCATCATGGAGGCGGCCCTCCTCAACGTCATGTTCGAGCTGCCCTCGCGCGACGACGTGCGCCGCTGCGTCGTCACCCGCGAGACGATCGAGAAGGGCCTGCCGCCCACGCTGGTCACCGAGGCGCCCGAGCGGGCCGCCGAGGAGTCCGCATAGCTCCTGCGTCCGGCGAGGGTCAGGTGAGGTCCGAGACGTCCGGCCGCTTCGATCCGTCCCAGGTCGAGCCGCGTTGGACCGAGGCCTGGCGCGAGGCCGGGGTGGGCCACGCCGACCCCGAGACCGACCGCCCCACCTACGCCATCGCGATGCCGCCGCCCAACGTGACGGGCGCGCTGCACATCGGGCACGCCCTCAACAACACCATCCAGGACGTGCTCATCCGCTCGCGCCGGATGGACGGCGACGAGACGCTGTGGATCTGCGGCACCGACCACGCCGGCATCGCCACCCAGGCGGTCGTGGAGAAGAGCCTGGCCGCCCAGGGCGTGTCCCGCGCCGAGCTCGGGCGCGAGGAGTTCAACCGGCGCGTCTGGGAGTGGAAGGAGCAGTACGGCGGCACCATCATCGAGCAGCTCCAGCGCCTGGGGTGCACGCTCGACTACCAGCGCGAGCGCTTCACGATGGACGACGCCTACGCCGACGCGGTGCTCCACGTGTTCGTGGACCTCTTCGAGAAGGGCTACATCTACCGCGACCGCTACATGGTCAACTGGGACCCGGGCCTCGGCTCGGCCATCTCCGACCTGGAGGTGGAGGACCGCGAGGTCGTCGACAGCCTGGTGAGCATCGCCTACCCGCTGGCCGACGGCGGCGGCGAGCTGGTGGTGGCCACGGTGCGGCCCGAGACGATGCTCGGCGACACCGCCGTCGCCGTGAACCCCGACGACGAGCGCTACCGCGGGGTGGTCGGGCAAGACCGTGATCCTGCCGCTGATGGGGCGCGAGATCCCGGTGGTGGCCGACGCGTACGTCCAGACCGACTTCGGCACCGGCGCCCTCAAGGTCACCCCCGCGCACGACCCCAACGACTTCGAGATCGCCCGCCGCCACGACCTGCCGGTGATCGGCGTCATCGGCGAGGACGGGCGCATGACCGCCGAGGCCGGGGCGTACGCCGGGCTCACGCCGGCCGAGGCCCAGGAGCGCGTGGTGGCCGACCTGCGCGCGCAGGGCCTCATCCGCGGCGAGGAGCCCTACACCCACACCGTGCCCTTCTCGCACCGCTCGGGCGCCCGGGTGGAGCCGCTGGTCTCGCTGCAGTGGTTCTGCGACATGACCGCCCTGGCCGCGCCGGCCATCGCGGCGGTCGAGCAGGGCCGGGTGCGCTTCACCCCGCCCAAGTGGGGCGAGGTGTACCTCAACTGGATGCGCGAGATCCGCCCCTGGTGCGTCAGCCGCCAGCTGTGGTGGGGCCACCAGATCCCCGTCTGGTACCGGGGTGCCCGAGCTCCTCGGACTCGGCCGCTCTCGGCGGCGGCCGGTCCTCGGAGCAGGAGGTCCACGTGGGCCGGGAGGCCCCCGCCGGCGAGGGCTGGGTGCGCGACCCCGACGTGCTCGACACCTGGTTCAGCTCGGCGCTGTGGCCCTTCGCCACCCTCGGCTGGCCCGAGCGCACCCCCGAGCTCGAGCGCTTCTATCCCACCCAGGTCCTGTCGACGGCGCGCGACATCATCTTCCTGTGGGTCGCGCGCATGGTGATGATGGGCGTGGAGTACATGGGCGAGGAGCCCTTCTCCGAGGTCTACATCCACTCGGTCGTGCAGGCCGCCGACGGCCGCCGCATGAGCAAGTCGCTCGGAACCGGGGTCGACCCGATCGAGCAGATCGACCTGCACGGCGCCGACGCCCTGCGCTTCGGCCTGCTGATGATGTCGAGCACCCAGGACGTGCGCTACTCGGCCGACCGCATCGACCAGGGGCGCCAGCTGGTCACCAAGCTGTGGAACGCCTCGCGCCTGGTGGTCGACCGCGGCGGGCGGGCCGGCATCCCCGCGCCCGCGCCGGTCACGCTGGCCGACCGCTGGATCGTCTCGCGCGTCGCCGCGGCGGTGGAGCAGTCGCGGGCCATGATCGACGGCTTCCAGCTGTCCCAGCTGGCCGACCTCGTGTACCACCTGGTCTTCGACGACTACTGCGACTGGTACCTGGAGCTGCTCAAGGCCGGCGAGGCCGACCCCGACGTGGCCGGCCACGCGCTCGAGCAGCTGCTCGCGCTGGCCCATCCGCTGATGCCCTTCGTCACCGAGGAGTGCTGGTCGCGCATGCCCGGCGCCGAGGGCCTGATGGCGGTGCACGCGCCGCCGGCCGCGCCCGGCCCGGTCGATCCGGAGGCCGAGGAGGAGATCGCGGCGGTCCAGGAGGTCGTGACCGCGCTGCGCGCCTACCGCTCGCGCCGTGGCCTGCCGCCGCGCACGCCGCTCGTGGTCGATCCCCCGCCGCACCCCTCCGTGGCCGCGCTCGACGCGGTCTCGGCCGCGGCCGACGATGTCCGCGACACCCTCGCGACGGCGCTGCTGGCCGACGGGCGCTCCATCCTGCTGGGCCCGGCGGCCGAGGCCGTCGATCCCGAGGTGGAGCGGGCCCGCCTGCACGAGGAGCTGGCCACGGTCGAGAGCGAGCTGGAGCGGGCCACGCGCAAGCTCGCCGACGCGCGGTTCGTGGAGCGGGCCCCGGCGCACCTGGTCGACGGCGAGCGCGAGAAGGCGGCGCGATACGCCGCGGAGCGCGACGCCCTCGGCTCGCGCATCGCCGCCCTGGGCTGATGCGTCCGCGGGCGGCCCGCGAGTGGATCGCGGGACTCGAGATCCTCGGCATGCGCTTCGGGCTGGAGCGCATGGCCGCCCTGCTCGAGGCCCTCGGGCACCCCGAGCGCGTCGCCCCCGCGCTGCACATCGTGGGCACCAACGGCAAGTCGTCCACCGCCCGCCTGGCGGCGGCGGCGCTCGCCTGCCAGGGGCGCCGCGTGGGCACCTACCTGTCGCCGCACGTCACCGACTGGACCGAGCGCTTCCAGGTGGGCGAGCGGCCGATGACCGACGACGAGTTCGCCGCGGCCGTGACGGCCGTGCGCGAGGCCGGCGAGGGGCTCGGCCTGCCCGAGGGGGACCGGGTGACCCAGTTCGAGGCGCTCACCGCCGCCGCCTTCTGGGGCTTCCGTGCGGCCGGCCTCGACGCGCTGGTGATCGAGGCCGGCCTCGGCGGGCGCTACGACGCCACCAACGTGCTGCCCCCGGGCGCCGCGGTGGCCCTCACCAACATCGCCCTCGAGCACACCGAGCTGCTGGGCGACACCGAGGAGGCGATCGCCGCCGAGAAGCTGGCGGTGGTGCCCCGGCGGCTCCGACCGCCTGGTGGTGGGGCCGCTCACCCCGCGGGCCGAGCGCGCGGTGGAGGGCGAGTGCGCCCGCCGGGGCCTGCGCCCGCTGCGCTACGGCGCCGGGCTGTCGGCGCGCGCGGGCGCCGACGGGGTGGAGGTGGTGACCCCGCACGCCGCCTACGGCGCGCTGCCGCTGGCGCTGCACGGCGACTTCCAGCGCGACAACCTGGCCGTGGCCCTGGCCGGGGCCGAGATGCTCCTGGGCGGCGCGCTCGACCCGGCGCCCCTGGCGGCCGCCGTCGCCGCGGTGCGGGTGCCGGGTCGCCTCGAGGTGTTCCCCGGCCCGCCGGCGGTGATCCTCGACGGCGCGCACAACCCCGCCGGGATGGAGGCCATGGCCCGTGCCCTGCCGCGCGTGGTCGACGGCCGCCGCCCGGTCGTGGCGGTGGTGTCGGTGCTCGGCGACAAGGACGCCGCCGCGATGGTGGCGGCCCTGGCGCCGGTGGTGGACCTCGTCGTCGCCACGCGCTCCAGCCACGCGCGCGCCGTGGACGCCGACGCGCTGGCCGCCCTCGCGCGGGCCGCCGGCGCCGACGCGCGGGCGGTGGGCGACCCGGTGGCGGCGCTCGCGGCGGCACGCGCCCGGACCGGATCCGAGGGCGTCGTCGTGGTTGCCGGTAGCCTCTATCTGCTGGCCGATCTGCGCCCGCGCATCCTGGAGGGGCTCACGGACCCCCCTGCTACACTCGCGCGCGCCCAGGGGGGATCCCCCCACGACGAGGCGAACTAGATCGTCATGGGAAAGGTTTCAGATTGATCCGGTTCCTCGCGGCGCAGGCCTCGGGCTCGACCTCCAGCAGCTCGGACCCCTTCGAGTCGGTCTCGAACTTCTTCGACTCGGGGGCCTGGACGGTCACGCGCTTCCTGCTGCAGGTGTTCGTGTTCCTGCTCTGGGTGGCGCTCGTGTACTGGACCTATCGCGACGCCCAGCGGCGCATCGAGTCGGCCTCCTTCGTGGCCCTGTCGGTCGCCCTGTCGGTGGTGATCCCGTTCCTCGGCTCGGTCATCTACCTCATCATCCGGCCGCCCGAGTACCTCGACGAGGCGCGCGAGCGCGAGCTGGAGCTGCTGGCGCTCGAGCAGCGCCTGGGCGAGCTGGGCGACGCCGAGGGCCAGGAGATCGTGGGCAAGATCCTCGCGCGCGAGGGGCTCACGTCCGAGCCGGCCAACCTGCAGCGCGCGCTGCGCCAGGCGGGCGTGGCCTCGACCGACGACGTGCGCGACATCGACCAGCGCCTCGACCGAGCTCGAGTTCCGCATGCGCCTGTTCGACCGCGCCACGCTGCCGACCGACGACGGCGGCTCGGCCGCCGCCAAGCGCAGCGGCGAGCGCACCCGTCCCTCGCGCGAGCTTCCCGAGAGCACCGGCGGCGCCGGTGGCAGCGCCAGCGACACCGGGCGCAACCCGCGCTGGAGACGACCCCGAAGCGACCAGGAGTCCTATGAGTGAGCGATCGTTCGTGATGGTGAAGCCCGACGGCGTGTCGGCCGGGCTGACCGGGGAGATCATCAGCCGCATCGAGAGGCGCGGCCTGGAGATCGTCGCCCTGCGCAAGACGGTGCTGACCGAGGCGGTCGCGCAGGAGCACTACGGGGAGCACCGCGAGCGGCCGTTCTTCGGCGAGTTCGTCGACTTCATCGTCTCGGGCCCGGTGGTCCAGCTGGCCGTGCAGGGCGAGGGCGCCATCGGCGCGCTGCGCATGCTCATCGGCCCGACCAACCCGCTCGACGCGCCCCCCGGGACGATCCGGGGCGACTTCGCGCTCGAGGTGGGGCAGAACGTGATCCACGGCTCCGACGGCCCGGAGTCGGCCGCGCGCGAGCTGGCGCTGCACTTCCCCGAGCTGGGGTGATCCTCCTCGCGTCGCGTTCGCCCCAGCGGCGCGCGCTGCTGGCGACGCTCGGGGTGGAGTTCCGGGTCGTCGTCTCCGGCGTCGCGGAGGGGGACGACCCGCTCGACAACGCGCGCGCCAAGGCCCGCGACGCGGCCGCCCGCCTCGGCATCCCCGAGGGCGGGGCGGTGCTGGGCGCCGACACCGAGGTGCTCCTGGAGGGCCGGGCGCTGGGCAAGCCCGCCGACCGGGGCCAGGCGCTGTGGGCCCTGCGCGACCTGTCGGGCCGCGCGCACCTGGTGCGCACGGCCGTGTGCCTGATCACCGCCCGGGGCGAGCGGCCGATCGTCAACGACGCCCGCGTGGTCGTTCCGCCCCCTGTCCGAAGACCTGATGCGCTGGTACGCCGACACCGGCGAGTGGCGCGACCGGGCGGGCGGGTACGCCATCCAGGGGGCCGGCGCGGCGCTGGTCGAGCGCATGGAGGGCGACCCGACCACCGTGGTCGGCCTGCCGCTGGGCGCCCTCGGCGCCCTGCTGGAGGACGTGGGCCTGGCCCCCTGGGCCCACCACGACGACAATTGGGCGCGGACCACACCGGGAGGCGGCGGCCATGAGCGAGAAGCAGTACGCGATCATCCACGAGGCCGACGGCGACACCATCTGGCGCTGGCAGACGGGCCGCAAGGCGCGCTTCGTCGAGTACGGCGGCTACCACAAGGCCAAGGAGCTGGCCGACGCGGCGGGCTCCATCCTGGCCCTGTGGGGCTCCCAGTACGGCCAGCGCGGCGTCCCCGGCGACGCCAGCGAGGAGGCCATCCAGGCCGCCGTCAACTACGCCATCGAGCGGCGCTCCGAGCACTCCTGAGCCCCGCTCGTCCGGGGATGCGCCAGTTGACGTCTCGCGACACGCCGATCGGCGCATCCCCCGGGGAGCCGGATGGTGGGCCTCAGGCGGTGGCCGGGGCGGGGGCGCCCTGCTCGACCACGGGCGAGCCGATCGGCTGGATGGGCTCGCGGAAGGTCGAGGTGACGGTGGACTCCGAGAAGAAGCCGACGACCTTGACGGTCCGGTCGCCCACGTTGACCAGGCCGTGCGGGACCATGGCCGGGATGAGGGCCAGATCGCCCGCCGTCAGGCGTCCGCTCTCGTCGCCGACCTCGGCCTGCGCCTCGCCGGCCACGATGTAGAGGGTCTCCTCGGCGCTGTCGGTGTGCACGGGCAGGCGGTCGCCCGGGGCGATCTCGAAGTAGACGACGGCGCTGTCGCGCGAGCCCGCCGCCCGGTTGATCGGAAAGGCGGCGCTCACGCGAGCGCTCTCGGGGTCGCTGTCGAACCAGACGTTCATCAGGTCGAGTCGGTGGGTGGCTGCGGTCAACATGTCGTCCTCCATTTCGTAGTACACATCTGTTTGGTGAATGAAGCCTAGGCACGGCGGGGCCGATCTGTCAAGATTGGATGCACAGTGATGGTCGATCAAAAAGCACCCAAGCGGAAGTACGAGCTCAAGCGGCGCGCCGCCGAGATGGCCGAGACCCGCACGCGGATCGCCGCGGCCGCGGCGGAGCTCCACGGCACCATCGGGCCCGCGCGCACGACCGTCAGCGCGGTGGCCGAGCGCGCCGGGGTGCAGCGCCACACGGTCTACCGTCACTTCCCCGACGACGCGGCGCTGTTCGACGCCTGCTCGGCGCACTACATGGAGGCCCACCCGCTGCCCGATCCCGCCCCCTGGCGCGCCATCGGCGATCCCGACCGGCGGCTCGCGCGGGCGCTGGACGAGATCTACGCCTACTACGAGCAGACCGAGCCGATGTTCAGCAACGTCATGCGGGATCTCGACCTGGTCGAGGCGCTGCGGCCCACGGTGGCGCCGCTGCGGGCCTTCCTCGCCGAGGCCGTCGATATCCTCGCCGCCGGCCGGCCGGCGCGGGGCCGTCGCGAGCGCGTCCGCGACGCCGCCCTGGCCCACGCCGTCGCCTTTCCCACCTGGCGCTCCCTGACCGCCGCCGGCCGCATCACCCGCGCCGAGGCCGTCCGCCTGGCCGCGGCGATGGTGGACGCCGCGGCCGCGGCCCGTCGCACGCGAGCGCGGGGTAGGCGCCCGTTCCCCCGGAGCCATCCGCCCCGGCCCCGGCGAGCTCGAGGCCGCGCACGGCCGCGAGGTGGCCGACGTCGTCGCCGACGACCTGCGGCTGCTGGTGGTGGGCATCAATCCCGGGCTCTGGACCGCCTGGAGCGGCCACCACTTCGCCCGGCCCGGCAACCGGTTCTGGCCCGCCCTGCACGCGGCGGGACTGACTCCCCGCCTCGTCGAGCTGCGCCGAGGAGGGCGAGCTGCCGGCCTCGGGATCGGCATCACCAACCTGGTCGCCGCGGGCCACGGCCGCCGCCGACGAGCTCACGCCCGACGAGCTGCGCGCCGGCCGCCAGCGCCTGGCCGCCCTGGTGGCGCGCCGCCGCGTCCGCACCGTGGTCGCATCCTGGGCATGGGCGCCTACCGCACCGCCTTCGGCCGAGCCCCGTGCCCCGATGGGCCTGCAGGACGAGCCCCTGGCCGGCGCCTCCGTGTGGGTGGTGCCCAACCCGAGCGGGCTCCAGGCCCGACGGCGTGGACGAGATCGCCGCCCTCCTGAGGCAGGCCTGGCAGGCCGGCTCCGCCGGGGGCGCCGATTGACATCTCGTGACACGTCAATTGGCGCATCCCCCAGGACGCCCATGGCCACGGCGATCCCGGCCATCGGCGCGCTGGCGCTGGCGCTGCTCGCGCTCGCCGGGTGCGGGGTGAGCGACGGGGAGGGACCACCGTGGCCATGGTGCGGGTGCCGGACGTGTCGGGGCTGACGCCCGATGGCGCGACCGCGGCCCGTGCGCCGAGGACCTGGCGATCGCGCCGACGCGGGTGATCCCGGGCACGCAGACGGGCCTGCCGGTGCGCGAGGTCAACCGGCGCCTGCGGGCGGTCTCGTCGCGGCCGGCGGCGGGCGCGCGCGTGCCCGTGCGCACGCCGGTGGAGGTCACCGTGACCAGCCCCTCGGCGGAGCCTCTCGTGCTGCTCACGCCCACCTGCTCGTCCCTCGGCCCGGGCGTCTCCACCACCGCCACGAGCCCCTAGGGCCCGATTCGCGAAACAGGCCCTAGAACAGCGGGGGGTAGCGCTCCAGCAGGTCCTGGTGGCGGCGTTCCCGCTCCCGCTCGGCGAGGATCGACTCGTCGCCGGCCTCCTCCTTGAGCCGGCGCAGCGTCTCCAGGATCTGGCGGCGGCGCTCCTCGCGCACCCGCTCCTCCTGCTCTGCCCGGCGCGCGGCTCGGCGATACGAGCTGTTGTCGTCGGCGAACAGGGGGGGCGAGGCCATCCGACAAAGGTAGCAACGCGCCCGGGGCCTCGGCGGCGGCCGCCGCGACTGGCGGTGGCGGGCCGAGGGGCGTAGCGTAGCCGCGAACCGGGGGCCCGGGCCGCCGGTGTGTCCGGATCGTGGGGCGTCGAGTAGAATGCCGCGCCTTGCAGGATCGTTCGGCCGTTGACCGCCAACCAGGGGGAGGCAGCGATCGGCTTCTGGAGCTACCTGACCGGTTTCGGCGGGCGCGACATGGCCGTCGACCTCGGCACCGCCAACACGCTCGTCTACGTGCGTGGCCGCGGCATCGTCCTGTCCGAGCCTTCGGTGGTCGCCATCGACCAGCGCTCCGGCGAGGTGCACGCCGTCGGGCATCGAGGCCAAGCGCATGCTCGGCCGCACCCCCGGCAACATCAGCGCCATCCGCCCGCTCAAGGACGGCGTCATCGCCGACTTCGACGTGACCGAGCAGATGCTGCGCCACTTCATCCAGAAGGTGCACCAGAACCGCTGGGCGCACCCCCGGGTGGTGGTCTGCGTGCCCTCGGGCGTGACCGGCGTGGAGAAGCGCGCGGTCGAGGAGGCCACCCTGTCGGCCGGCGCGCGCAGCGCGTTCCTGATCGAGGAGCCCATGGCCGCGGCGATCGGCGCCGGGCTGCCGGTGGCCGAGCCGACCGGGAACATGGTCGTGGACATCGGCGGCGGCACCACCGAGGTGGCGGTCATCTCGCTCGGCGGGATCGTGGTGGCCCAGTCGATCCGGGTCGGCGGCGACGAGCTGGACGAGGCGATCATCAGCTACGTCAAGAAGGAGTACAAGCTGATGATCGGCAGCCAGACCGCCGAGGAGGTCAAGCTGGAGATCGGCTCCGCCTACCCGCTGCGCGAGGAGGTCCAGGCCGAGATCCGCGGGCGCGACATGATCACGGGGCTTCCGAAGACGGTCGTGCTTTCCTCCGAGGACGTCCGCGACGCCCTCGAGGAGCCGTTGGTGCAGATCATCGACGCGGTCAAGAGCACGCTCGACAAGACGCCGCCCGAGCTGGCGTCCGACATCATGGACCGCGGGATCATGATGGCCGGCGGCGGCTCGCTGCTGCAGGGGCTCGACGAGCGGCTGCGCCGGGAGACCGAGATGCCGATCCACGTCGCCGAGTCGCCCGCTGACCTGCGTCGCGGTCGGCTCCGGGCGTTCGCTGGAGGAGTTCGAGGTGATGCAGAAGGCCTCGTCCACGAACGGCCGACACCGGAAGCGCTACTGAGCGGTACCCGGTCGAGCCGGGGTAGCTGATGGCCATTCCCGCGAGCAGCGGCATCGCGCGCCGACGGTCCACCGTCCGTCGCGCGGTGATCGCCGGTCTGGTCGTGCTGTGCCTGGTGATCTTCACCGGCTACTTCCGCGAGTCCGGCAGCGGCCCCTTCCACAGCGTCCAGAACGGCGCCGCCAGCGTGGTGTCGCCGGTGCAGGAGGTGGCCACCCGGGCCGTGCAGCCGGTGCGCGACGGCTGGGGCTGGTCGAGCAGCCTGCGCGACGCGCGCGACCGCGCCGCGAGCCTCGAGAGCGAGAACGAGGTGCTGCGCGCGGCGGCCGCCGACAACGCGGTGCGCGACCAGAAGCTGACCGAGCTCGAGTCGCTGCTGGGCGTCGAGAAGACGATCAGCGCCGAGAAGGCGCTCGAGGGCGACTATGCGCCGGTGACCGGGCTCGTCTACGCCCGCTCGGTCACCGACTGGTACCGCAGCGCCCGCATCGACGTCGGCTCGTCGCGGGGGGTCGTGCGCAACTCGCCGGTGGTGGCCGGCAACACCCGCGGCGCCGCGCTGGTGGGCGTGGTCACCGCCGTCAGCGCCAACTCGGCCCAGGTCGCCTTCCTCACCGACGGGCGCACCCAGGTGGGCGCCTCCATCCCGCAGGCGGGCAACTACCAGGGGCTCGTGCAGTCCACCACGCCGGGCCAGCTGGAGATGACGGGCATCCCGCGGGCGGCGCCGGTGCGGCCCAACCAGACGGTGGTGACCGGCGGCTTCGCGCCCATGGCGCTGCCCTCGATCTACCCGCGCGGCATCCCCATCGGCCAGGTCACCAGCGTGGGCAGCCAGGAGGTGGATGTCCAGCAGACGGTGCAGGTGACGCCGTTCGTGGACCCCCGCCAGCTCACCTACCTGATCGTGCTGACGCCCACCAGCCGCGAGGCCAAGCGCCGGGCGGCGGGCGGGTGAGCCCGGCCAAGACCACCACGACCACCGGCTCCACGGGGCCGATGCGCGCGGTGGGCCCCGCCACCCCGCGCCCGCGCGCGCGGGGTGGCGGCAACGGACTGGGCTGGGTGGCCGCCATGGTGATCGTGGCGGTCCTGCTCGAGGTGTCGGTGATGCCCTACGTCAACGTGGCCCGCGGCATCCCCGACCTGATCGCGCCGACCATCGTCGTCATCGCCCTGCTGCGCGGCACCCTGGTGGGCGCCGTGGCGGGCTTCAGCGCCGGCCTGCTGGTGGAGCTCACCGCGCCGGTGGGCACGCTGGGCGTGATGGCCCTGCTGTACCTGGCGGTGGGGGCGTGGTGCGGCCGCTACTGCGAGCGCGAGGAGTCGGCCAGCCTGCTGGCGCCCCTGGTGCTGTCGGTCGTCGCGACCCTGGCGGTGCAGATCGGCTACCTGGCCTTCCAGCTGCTGCTGGGCAACGACATGCCGGCCTCCGAGCTCGTGGGCCAGGTGATCTTCCCGACCGTCGCCCTCACGGCCCTGCTCAGCCCGCCCATGCTGCTGGTGGGGCGCCGCCTGCTGGGCGCGCCGCGGGCGATCGAGCCGTACGTGGTGCGCGGATGACCACCAGCACCCCACCGCGCCGGCCCCCCCGGCGCCGGCCCGGAGGCGCGGGCGGCGGCTGGGCGCCCGCGCTCACCCCGCAGACGGCGGTTCGCATCGCCATCCTCGGCGGCATCGCCATGACCCTGCTCGGGCGTGCTGCTGGTGCGCCTGTGGTTCCTGCAGGTGATCAGCTCCGAGGAGTACGCGGCCGAGGCCGAGGGCAACCGCCTGCGCACGGTCATCACCCAGCCCGCCGCGCGGCAACATCCTCACCCGCGACGGCCAGCCGCTGGTGCAGAACAAGCTGGGCGAGAACCTGGTCGCGCTGCCGCGCGACCTGACCGGCGAGAACCGCACCGTGGTGCTCACGCGCCTGGCGCGCAAGCTCAGCCAGCTCGGCGAGCCGGTGAGCGCCAAGGAGCTCATCAAGAAGGTCAACGCCGGCGACGACCGGCCGCTCGAGCCCGTGGTCCTGGCCGAGAACATCAAGCCCGACCTGTACCGCTACATGGCCGAGCGCCGCCGCGACTACCCGGGCATCCAGCTGGAGCAGACCTATCTGCGCACCTACCCCCAGGGCGAGCTGGCCGCCCACGTGCTCGGCTCCACCGGGCGCATCGGGCCCTCGCAGATCGCCGCCTACCGCAAGGCCGGCTACGAGGGCAACGAGACCATCGGCGTCAGCGGCGTCGAGCAGACGTACGAGAAGTATCCTGGCCGGCACGCCCGGCGAGACCGTGGTGGAGGTCAACGCCGCCGGCGAGCCCCAGGGCCGCGAGCTACGTGTCGGCCAAGAGCCCGGTGCCGGGCCGCGACATCGTGCTGTCGATCGACGGGCCCACCCAGAAGGCGCTCGAGGGGGCCATCGCCAACGCCACGGCGGTCACCGGCGCCCAGGGCGCGGCCGGCGTGGCGCTCGACCCGCGCACCGGCGAGGTGCTGGCGCTGGCCTCGTACCCGACCTACGCCCCCAACGTCTTCGTCACGCGCAGCGAGAAGCGCATCGAGAGCCTCACCACCGACGACACCCGGCCGCTGTTCGACCGCGCGATCGCCGGCCAGTACCCGGCGGGCTCCACGTTCAAGCCGATCACGGCGGCCGCCGCCCTGAAGGTCGGCGCTGATCACCCCCGTCGACGCAGCTCGACTCGCCCTCGTCGATCACGCTCTACAAGCAGGAGTTCTCGAACTTCCGGGGCCACTCGCACGGATTCGTCACGCTGCCGACGGCCCTCGAGGTCTCGAGCGACACCTACTTCTACCAGGTGGCCGATCTCCTCTATCCGCGCCAGAGCGAGAAGAACCACGTGTACCCGCTGCAGGACGAGGCCCGCACCTTCGGCCTGGGCAAGAAGACCGGCATCGACATCCCCGGCGAGGAGGCCGGCACGGTCCCCGATCCGCCCTGGAAGCAGAAGCGCTTCAAGGGCACCCAGTACAGCGACTTCCAGCGCAGCTGGCTGGCGGGCGACACCATCCAGCTCGGCGTGGGCCAGGGGTACCTGCAGGTGACCCCGCTGCAGATGGCCACGGTGTACGGCGCCATCGCCGACGGCGGCACGGTGCGCACGCCCACCATCGGCCGCGAGGTGCGCGACCCCAACGGGCGCGTGGTGCAGCAGCTGGCCAAGGGCCGGCCCACCCACCAGCTGGGCATCGACGCCGCCAACCTCGCCGCCATCAAGGAGGGCCTGTACGAGGCCGCCAACGGCCCCGACGGAACCTCCACCGGCGTGTTCTCCCAGCTGCCCGACGACAAGAAGGTGGCCGGCAAGACCGGCACCGCCGAGCCGGGCGACGGGGGAGAGGACCACTCCTGGTTCGTGGGCTACGCGCCCTACGACAACCCCGAGATCGTGGTCGCGGTGGTCATCGAGCGCGGCGGCACCGGCGCCAACGCGGCCGCCCCGGCCGTGTGCGCGACGATGGCCGCCAACCTCGACTTCGACGCCGGGCTGTGCGGCGAGCCCACGGTGGAGAGCCGATGAGCACCGTCGCCGGCGGCCGTCGCCGCAGCGCCCCCTCGGGGCTGTCCGAGCGCCTGCGCGCGGCGGTGGGCGGCATGGACTGGATCCTGCTGGCCGCCGTCGTCGCCATCAGCACCATCAGCGTGTTCATCGTGGGCGAGGCGACCCGCCGCGACGTCCCCGGCCAGCCGCGCTTCTACGTCGACCGCCAGATCCTGTTCATCCTGGTCGGCGCGGTGCTGATGGTGATCGCCATGCGCCTCAACCTCGACCGGCTGGCGCGCTGGGCGTGGGGCCTGTGGGGCGGCCTGCTGGGCGCGCTGGCCGTGGTGTTCATCGTGGGCACCGCGGTCAAGGGCTCCAACCGCTGGATCGACATCGGGCCGTTCAACCTGCAGCCGTCCGAGATCGGCAAGGTCGCCCTGGCCATCATCCTGGCCGGCATCGCCATCGAGCGCATGGAGGACGTGGGCACCGCCCGCTTCACGCTGTTCTTGTGCGGGGTGGCGGCGGTGCCGGCGGCGGTGGTGTTCGTGCAGCCCGACCTCGGCACCTCGCTGGTGTACATGGCCGTGCTGGGCGCCATCCTGTTCCTGGTGGGCGTGCCCTGGTCGCACTTCGCCGTGGCCGGATCGCTGCTGGCCATCCTGATCCTGGGTGTCCTGTGGGTGCTGCCCAGCGCCGGCGTGCACGTGCTGCAGGACTACCAGGTGGAGCGCCTCACGGCGTTCATCGGGGCCGAGCGCGACACCAGCGACGCCGGCTACCAGCTCGACCAGAGCAAGACCGCCATCGGATCGGGCGGCGCGCTGGGCAAGGGCCCCGACGGCGCCACCCAGGCCAACGGCGACTTCATCCCCGAGCACCACACCGACTTCATCTTCGCGGTCACGTCCGAGATGTACGGCTTCGTGGGCGGCGCGCTGCTGATCCTGCTGTTCGCGCTGGTCATCTGGAGGGGGCTCAGAACCATGGCCAGGGCCTCCAGTCAGGTGGACATGCTGGTGGCCGGAGGCATCGTCGCCATGCTCGGCTTCCAGGTGTTCGTTAACATCGGCATGACCGTGGGCATCATGCCGATCACAGGGATCCCCCTGCCATTCATGAGTTACGGCGGAAGCCACACCCTCTCGACGATGATCGCCGTCGGCCTGCTGCTGGGCATCTATCAACGCCGCTCGGCCATCCGCGGATAGGCGCCGGCGAGTGAAGGTCATGGGCCTCGCCGCGCGAGGCGCCAGATTGGCCCGGCCCTACGCCGAGGCCGTGCGTGCGGCCGACGCCACCTCGCGCGAGGGCGGCCGCATCGGGATCCTGCCCGGCGACCCGGCCCAGACCGAGATCCTGCGCGACCTGCTGGGCGGCCCCGAGGCGGGCCCCAGCGAGGACGCGCTGGCGCTGATGGCCGTGACCGCCGACACCGACCCCTCGGTCGGCCTCGCCGCGCTCGCGCGCCGGCGCCACTCGGGCGGCCGGGCCCTGGCGATCGTGGTGGGCCACCCCGCCGACGCGCCCGCCGTCGAGGCGCGCCTGCTGGCCGGGCACCACATCGAGCCCTCCAACGTGGCCCACACGCCCTCCCTCGAGGGCGAGGGCGCGCGGATCGCGCTGGAGGCGATCATCCGCACGCTGGGCGACGACGCCTCGGCCGCGGCGCGCGAGTATCACGCGCTGCGCCCGTGGGTCGGGCGCGACATGGTCGAGCGGGCCTCGCGCCGCGCCGGGGTGGTCGGCACGCTGCCGCTGCCCGGCGTCAACCTTCCCGTCCTCGCCCTCATCCAGGTCCGCCTCGTGGCCGAGCTGGCCGCGATCCACGACCGTCCCGGGGGCGCCGAGCGCGTCGCCGAGGCGGCGGCCGTGGTGGGCGCGGGCTTCGGCTGGAGGGCGCTCGCCCGCAGCGCCTCCGGCCTCGTCCCCGGGGTGGGCTGGGCCGTGCGCGGCACGGTCGCCTACGGGGCCACTCGGGCCGTCGGAGAGGCCGCGCTCCTGCGCGCGCAGGCGGGCCACGACATGTTCGAGGGCCAGGCGATCGACCGGATCCGTCCGGCGGTCGACCGCGCCCTCGCGCTCATCCGCCGCTGATTCCTCGTTCGGAGGGGAGATCGTCCTGAAAAAGCAGATCCTGGTGTCGGTCGACCGCGCCGAGACGCGCGTCGCGATCCTCGAGGACGGCCGCGCCGCAGAGTGCTACATCGAACGACGGGGGCATCGCTCCGTCGTGGGCCATGTGTGGAAGGGCCGGGTGGAGAACGTCCTCGCCGGCATGGAGGCCGCCTTCATCGAGGTGGGCCTCGAGAAGAACGGCTTCCTGCACGTCAACGAGGTGGTCGCCCTGGGCGTGCCCAAGCGCAAGCGCCAGATCGCCGACCTGCTCAAGCGCGGCGACGAGGTGATGGTGCAGGCCACCAAGGATGCCATGGGCACCAAGGGCGTGCGCCTCACCATGCAGCTGTCGCTCGCCGGGCGCTTCGTGGTGTACGTGCCCTTCGGCGAGGGCGTGGGGGTCAGCAAGCGCCTGTCCGACGACGAGCGCACCCGCCTGCGGTCGATCTGCAACGCGCTGCCGCTGGAGACCGGCGGGCTCATCGTGCGCACGGCGGCCTCGGGCGCGTCGGCGCGCGAGATCGCCCGCGACCTCACGTTCCTCAAGCGGCTGTGGGCCACGCTGCAGGAGCGCGGCGGGCTGGCCAAGGCCCCCACGCTGCTGTACTCCGAGGCCGACATCTCGCTGCGCGTCATCCGCGACCTGCTCAACACGGACGTGGAGGAGGTGCTGGTCAACGACGAGGCCCAGTTCGAGCGCATCACCGGCTTCCTGCGGCGCACCTCGCCCGAGATGGCCGACCGCGTGCGCCACTGGACCGACGAGGAGCCGCTGTTCGAGGCCAAGGGGGTGGAGGCTTCGGTCACCGCCACCATGGAGCGCCGCGTGCCGCTGTCGTCGGGCGGCTACCTGGTGATCGACGACACCGAGGCCATGACGGTCATCGACGTCAACAGCGGCCGCAACGTCGGCAAGGGCGGCTCGCGGCTCGAGGACACCATCACCAAGACCAACCTCGAGGCGGCCACCGAGGTGGTGCGCCAGCTGCGCCTGCGCGACATCGGCGGCATCATCATCATCGACTTCATCGACATGGACGACGAGCGCAACCGCAAGGCGGTGAAGGCCGCGCTGGACTCGGCCCTGGCCGGCGACCGCACGCGCACCTACGTGATGGACATCTCGCCGCTGGGGCTGGTGGAGATGACCCGGCAGAACATCTCCGACGGCCCGCGCGAGATCATGACCGAGGTGTGCCCCACCTGCGCCGGCGTGGGCGTCATCCCCAGCGACGAGACCCACGCCATCACCATCGAGCGGCACCTGCGCCGCACCCTGGCGGGGCGGGCCGCCGACGCCGTGACCGTGCTGGTCAACCCGCGCATCTCGGCGGTGCTCTCGGGCGAGGACGGCGAGCGCCTGGCCGACCTCGAGACGGCGGTGGGCCTGAAGATCACGCTGCAGGGCGACCCCTCGATGTCGCTTCACGACGCCAAGGTGATCGGCGCCAACGATCAGCCCAACGCCAAGGCGTCGGCGGCGCCCGCCAAGGAGAAGGCCACCCGGGGAGCCTCGGCGCGCCGCCGCGTCTCCTCGCGAACCGCCGGATAGGCCCGGCCGGTTCACGCACCGGGGGGGAGCCGTCGTCTCCCCGGTGCCGATGTCTCGGGTGACGCGGTGCGCACGGATGCGCTCGCGCGACCCGAAAGGACGCCCTCTTCATGCGACTGCTCACGATCTCGGCCCTGGCGCTCGCCGGCGCCGCGATGATCGCCACGCCGGCCCTCGGGGCCGCCAATCAGGTGTCGATCTGCCACGCCACCGGCAGCGCCACCAACCCGTACGTGCTCATCCACCCGGCGGCGGCCGGGGTGGCCAACGGCCACTACGGCCACCAGGACGCCCGCGACGTCATCCCCCCCTTCACATACAAGGGGGTCGGCTACTCCAGAACTGGGATGCGGACGGCCAGGCGCTGCTCGCCAACGGCTGCCGGCCGGTCGCCGACCCGCCCGGTGGTGGCGGCGGAGGCGGCGGGACCTTCTAGAGCGGTGCCACGACCCTCTCGGCGCGAGCGTCGAGAGGGTCGTGGGCGCTACGCGCGGCCCCGCACGACGGCGAAGAAGCCGATCACGGCCAGCACGATCACGATGATGACCAGAATGGTCCAAAGCATGTGGTTCCTCCCCTTGCGAACGGCGGACGAGGCCTCAGTACCCGGTGGAGCGCCCCCCGAACCGCCGGCCGGCGATCAGGGGCGCCGCGTCCACTGCGGGTCGCCCCGCGACAGGCGGTAGGCCAGCAGGGCGGCGATCGCGGTGAGGCCCGCCGCCAGCCCGATCGGGGCGGTCAGGCCCACGTTCATCACCAGGAGCGCGCCGATGCACGCGCCGCCGAACATGGCGACCACCGGCAGCACCCGTCGCAGCATGCTCACCCGGCGGTTGTCGCCCAGGGGCGAGTCGGCGGCCAGTCCGGTGAGGGTCTGCGTCAGCACCGACGTGGTGAGGTCGGGTACCGCCAGCCGCCGGGCGGTGGCGTTCTGGATGCCCAGCGCGCACGCCAGCAGCAGGATGAGGGCGTAGCGGGGCTCCTCCGAGCGCGGATGCTCGGCCACCGCCGCCACCACCAGCGCCGCCACCATCAGGGTGACGCCGAACGCCCCGGCGCCCGCCAGGTGGTGGCCCCGGTGGCCCTCCAGCCGCCGCCCGATGCGCCCGCCCGCCAGGGCGCCCACCAGGAAGGCCGCCAGCGCCAGCAGCGAGGCGCTCACCGACAGGCCGGGTGCGCCCCCCACGGCGAAGCCCAGGAAGACCACGTTGCCGGTCATGTTGGCCACGAACACCCGCCCCAGCGCGATGAAGCTGACCGCGTCGACCACGCCGGTCACGATCGTGAGCACCAGCAGCAGGAGCGGCAGGGGGCCGTGCCCCTCGCCGCCCCAGGGCCACAGGTTCACTTGCGGGTATCGGCGAGCTGGGCGCGCATCCAGAGGAAACCGTAGACGGGGCTCGAGACGTAATCGCCCACGCGGCGCGACACGATGTCGGTGCGCACGCTGTTGGCGAACGGCGCCCAGGCCGCCCGCGCCCGCACCGAGCGGTCCACCTGCGCCCACGCGGCGGCCCGCGCGGTCGGGTTCCACAGGGCGCCGGCGGCGGCGATGCGGCGGTCGAGCCGCGAATCGGTCAGCAGCGAGTAGTTGCGGTTGGCGCCCGCCCGCACCGCATCGCCGGACAGCAGCTGGGGGAACCAGTCGGCGCCGTCGGGGTAGTCCTGCTGCCAGCGCACGTAGCCGATCTGGGAGCCCACCGAGGGGTCGGCCAGCGCGGCCAGCAGCGACGAGCGCTCCCACAGGCGCCGCTGCGGGCGCAGCCCGATCTGGGTGAGGGTGCGCTCGAGCATCCGCGTCACCATGGGCGAGGGCTCGTTGGTGGGCCCCCACACGGTCACCCGCGCCCCGAGCTTCCCGGCCTTGGCCACCAGGGCGCGCGCCGCCGCCACCCGGGGCGCCGCCACGCTCACCCTGCGGTAGCCGGGCGTGCCCGGGGGCAGCACCTGCGCGGTGGGCACCGCGGCGCCCTCGAAGGCCCGCGCCAGCGCCCGGCGGTCGATGGCCATGTTCACCGCGCGCCGCACCCGGATGTCGTCGAAGGGCGCACGGCGCGTGTTCATGAAGAAGTAGTGGGTGCTGCCCTCCACCCGGCGCGCCACGCGCACGCCCACCCGGCGGGCCGCGACCACCTCGTCGCGGGTGGGCCGGCGCTGCTGGTAGTCGATGCCGGCCCGGTCGGCCGCGCCACGCTCCTCGCCGATGGCCACGCGGATGCGCTCGGGGCCGGCCAGCGCCGGGCCCGCCGCGCCGGCGCGGTAGCCGGCGTTGGCCACCAGGTCGATGCTGCGGCCCGGCGTGTAGTCGTCGATGCGGTAGGGGCCCGCCGACGCGATGCCGGCGGTGCTCTGGTCGGAGGCCGGCGTGCCGCGCGGCACCACGAAGGCGAAGGGCAGGGCCAGCACCTGCAGGATCGAGGGGTCCGAGCGGGTGAGCGAGATCTCCAGCTGCCGGGTGGAATCGCGGGCCACGATGCCCGAGATGCCCCCGGTGCCGGTGCGCTCGAACGCCTCGCTGCCGCGGATGGGGCGGTACAGGGCGCGGCCCGGCGAGCGGGCCACGAACAGGCGCTCCAGGCTCGCCTTGACGTCGCTCGGTCGCACGGCCCGGTTGGCCGGCGCGCCGAAACGGGCGTCGCGGCGCAGGGTGAAGGTCAGCCGCCGGCCGCCGTCGCTCACCGCCGGCATCGCCTCGGCCAGGGCCGGCACCACCTGGGTGCCCGCCGTGCCGCCCGCGCGCCGGTAGGCCACCAGGCCCTCGCCGGCGTTGACCAGCACCTGCCAGCTCTCGGAGGCGTAGGCCTGGGCCGGGTCGAGGCTGTCGGGGTCGCGGTCGGTGGCCACGATCAGGGTCGCGGCCTGCGCGTGCCCGGCCACGAGGCCCAGCGCGACGACGACCAGGCTCCAACGCAAGATGGACGGCACCCGGTCCTTCTACACGCCCCCCGGGGAGGGTCAAGCATCGTGGTCCGTGGCGCCGGGGGCGCCGGCCCGCTAACATGCCCCGTCGTTCGTCAATCGGTCAGGACAGGGAACGTGCCGGAGTACGCCGTGATCGCCCTTGGGGGCAAGCAGTACCGTGTTCGTGCGGGCGAGCGACTGCTCGTCGATCGCCTCGCCCACGACGAGGGCTCCACCTTCGAGCCGCGGGTGCTGGCCACCGGCGACGGCGAGGGGATCGCCGACGGGGGCGCGGTCACCGCGACCGTCGAGGAGCACCTGCTCGGCAAGAAGATCCGCGTGTTCACCTACAAGCCGAAGCGCAACTCGCGAAAGACCCGTGGGCACCGCTCGCGTCTGTCGCGGGTGCGCATCGAGTCCATCACCGCCTGAGCCCGCAGGAGTCTCGAGATGGCACACAAGAAGGGTGGCGGCTCCAGCCGCAACGGCCGCGACTCCAAGCCGAAGATGCTCGGGGTGAAGGCCTTCGGCGGGCAGATCGTTCCCGCCGGCTCGATCATCGTCCGTCAGCGCGGAACCCGCTTCCGCCCCGGTGAGGGCACCGGCATCGGCCGCGATCACACGATCTTCGCCACGGTCACCGGCCGCATCGAGTTCACCAACGGACGCAAGGGGCGGCGCATCTTCGTGCACCCCGAGGAGCCGGCGGCGGTCTGAGCCCGAACCCGTTGACCGATCGTGGATGCGGGGTGCGCGGGCGCCGAGTCAGACGGGTTTGGGGGAGCACCCGCAGGGTGATCCCTCGGGTCGAGTCCAGACCCGTATGGCGACAGCGATCCGTGCGCACCGCGCCGCGAGCGGCGACGGTTTCGGGCTGAGTAGGGATCGGGCGCGCTCGGCGGTGCCCTTCACCGATCGGGCCCAGATCAACGTCGAGGGTGGACGTGGGGGGATGGGGTGCATGTCGTTCCGGCGTGAGCCCAAGATCCCGCGCGGCGGCCCCGACGGCGGCAACGGCGGCCGCGGCGGCCGCGTGCTGCTGGTGGCCGACGATCAGGTGGTCGACCTGTCGCGCTTTCGCCACCAGGTGCACCACCGGGCCGCCAACGGCGGCCACGGGCAGGGCAAGGCGCGCCACGGGCACGCCGGCGCCGACCTGCGCGTGTCGGTGCCGCCGGGCACCCGGGTGATCCGCGACGGCCACACCATCGCCGAGCTCCGCACGGTGGGCGACACGGTGGCCGTGGCCCGCGGCGGCGACGGGGGCATCGGCAACAAGGCCTTCAAGTCGTCCACCAACCGCGCCCCGCGCACCACCGTGCCCGGCGCCCCGGGCGAGGAGGCCTGGCTCACGCTGGAGCTGAGGCTGCCGGTGGACGTGGCCCTGGTGGGCCTGCCCAACGCGGGCAAGAGCGCCCTGCTGGTGGCCCTCACCGGGGCGTTCGCGAACGTGGCGGCCTACCCGCACTCCACGCTCGAGCCGGCCCCGGGCCCCCTGGAGCACCCCGAGGGCGGCATCTACCTCGCGCTCGACCTGCCCGGCCTGGGCGCCGACGGCGCGCCCCGGCGCGACTCCCGCCTGGAGCAGCTGGAGCGCGCCCGGATCGTGCTGCACTGCGTGGACGCCGCCGACCCCGAGCCGGCCGCCGAGCGCATCGCCCGCGTGCGCGCGGGCCTCACCACGTTCATGCCCCCCGGCGTGACCGAGCTGGTGGTGGCCACCCACGCCGACGAGGCCGAGCAGCCCACCGACTGGGCCGACGCGGCCGTGGACACGGTCACCGGCACCGGCATCGACGCCCTGCGTGACCGCATCCTGGCCGCGCTGGCCGAGCCGCGCGCCTGATGGCGGTGCTGGTGGCCAAGCTGGGGTCCTCGACCCTGGTGGACGAGCGCGGCGACCTGCGCGGCGAGGTGCTGGAGGCGCGCGTGCGCGACCTGGTGCGCGTGCGCCGCCAGGGCCACCACCCGGTGCTGGTGACCAGCGGGGCCATCGCCTGCGGCCTGGGGCGCCTGGGCATCGGCGCCCGGCCCACCGCGCTGCCCGACCTGCAGGCCGCCTCGGCGGTGGGGCAGGGGGTGCTCTTCCAGCGCTACTCCGAGGCCTTCGCGCCCCACGACGTGGTGCCGGCCCAGGTGCTGCTCACCTCCAGCGACCTGGCCGCCCGCGCCTCGTACCTCAACGCCCGCACCACCCTGCGCCGCCTGGCCGAGATGGGCGCCGTGCCCGTCATCAACGAGAACGACACCACCGCCACCGACGAGCTCACCTTCGGCGACAACGACGTGCTGGCGGCCCAGGTGGCCATCCTGATGGGCGCCACCTGGCTGGTGCTGCTCACCGACCGCGAGGGCCTCTACGCCGAGGGCCCCGACGGGCCGCGCCTGCTGGGCGACGTGCCGGCCGAGATCCGGCCCGAGGACGTGCGCCTGGCCCCCATGGGCGGCTCGGGGCTGGGCCGGGGCGGCATCGCCAGCAAGGTCGCGGCGGCCAGCATGGCCACCGGCGGCGGCGTGACCTGCGTCATCGCCTCGGGCACCGACGAGGGAGTCATCCCCGGGGTGGCCTCCGGCCACCACGTGGGCACCCGCTTCAGCCCCACCGCCCGGCCCGAGGCGGCCTTCAAGCTGTGGCTGCGCCACGCCAAGCCCACCCTGGGGCGCATCGTGGTGGACGAGGGGGCGGCTCGCGCCCTGCGCGAGCGGGGCACCTCGCTGCTGGCCGTGGGCGTGGTGTCGTCCGAGGGGGGCTTCCAGGCCGGCGACGCGGTGGAGGTGGTGGGCCCGGCCGGCCAGGGCCTGGTGGGCAAGGGCATCTCGGCCATGTCGGCCGACGAGCTGCGCCTGGTGGCGGGCCTCAAGTCGGACGCCGTGCGCGAGCGCGTGCCCGACGCCGCCCCCCAGGTGATCCACCGCGACGAGTTCGTGCTGGCCGACGGCCGGACCACGGACGCCGGGGGGGTCAACCGTGGTCTAATGGGCGGATCGTGACCGGTCTCGAACGCGTCGTCTCGGACGTGCATGCGGCAAGCCGCATCATCAGTCGCATGCCCGGTCACCGCCGGGACGCGGTGCTCGGGGAGATGGCCGACGCGATCGAGCGGCGCGCCGCCGAGATCCTGCGCGACAACCGCGATGACGTCCAGGCCGCCAAGCGGGCCCACACCGCCCCCGCGCTGATCGACCGCCTGCTGCTCGACGAGGACCGCGTGGCCGACATGGCCGCTGGCATCCGCGCGGTGGCCGCCCTGCCCGACCCGATCGGGGCCGTCGACGCGGGCCGGCGCCTTCCCAACGGCCTCGACATCGTGCGCCGCCGCGTGCCGCTGGGCGTGATCGCGGTCATCTACGAGGGCCGCCCCAACGTCACCGCCGACGCGGTCGCCCTCAGCCTCAAGAGCGGCAACGCGATCATCCTGCGCGGCTCGCACCTGGCCAAGCGCTCCAACCTGATCATCGCCGAGGTCCTCACCGGCGCCCTGATCGAGGCCGACGCCCCGCGCTGGTCGGTCGCGCTGCTCGGCTCCGACCGCGAGGAGCTGCGCCAGCTCATCCAGATGGAGGGCGCGCTCGATCTGGTCATCCCGCGCGGCGGCGACTCGCTCAAGGAGTTCCTCAAGGAGCACGCCCGCGTGCCGGTGATCTACGCGGCCTCGGGCAACAACCACGTGTACGTGCACGCCGACGCCGACCCCGAGATGGCCGCCAAGATCACGGTCAACTCCAAGGTGCAGCGCCCCGGCGTGTGCAACGCGGCCGAGACCCTGCTGGTTCATCGCGACGCCGCCCCGGCCGTGCTGCCGCTGGTGGCCGAGCGCCTGGGCGCCCAGGGCGTGGCCCTGCGCGTCAACCGCGCCGGGCTCGACATCCTCGGCGACGCCGGCGCCGAGCTGGCCGAGGCCACCGAGCTCGACTACGCCACCGAGTTCCTCGACCTGGTGATGGCCGTGCGCGTGGTCGACTCACTGCAGGAGGCCACCGAGCACATCGCCCGCCACGGCTCGGGCCACAGCGAGGCCATCGTCACCACCACCATCGCCGCCGCGCGCGAGTTCCAGGAGTCGGTGGACGCCGCGGTGGTCTACATCAACGCCTCCACCCGCTTCACCGACGGCGGCCAGTTCGGCATGGGCGCCGAGATCGGCATCTCCACCCAGAAGCTCCACGCGCGCGGGCCCATCGGCCTGGCCGAGCTCACCACCTACACCTACCTCGTCAACGGGGACGGCCACCTCCGGTAACGCCACGGCGCGGCGCATCGGGGTGCTCGGGCGGCACCTTCGACCCGCCGCACATCGGCCACCTGATCGTGGCCCACGAGGCCCGGTGGCAGCTCGGGCTCGACGAGGTGCGCCTGGTGCCGGCCCGCCACCCGCCCCACAAGCCAAACGGCGACGTGGCCCCGGCCGAGCGGCGCGCCGACTGGCTCGAGCGCGCCGTGGCCGAGCACGAGGGCCTGGCCGTGAGCCGCATGGAGCTCGGCCGCGACGGCCCCAGCTACACGGCCGACACCCTGCGCGCGATGCGCGCCGCCGAGCCCGGGGTCGCCCTCTGGTTCATCCTCGGCGCCGACCAGCTGGCCGGCTTTCCGAGCTGGCGCGAGCCCGACCAGATCCTCGCCCTGGCGCGCCTGGCGGTGGTGGGAAGGGGGGAGACCACCCACGAGGAGCTGGCCGAGATGGCCGACTCGGTCGCCCCCGGCCGCTGCGACCTGCTGGACGTCCCGCTCATCGGCGTCTCGTCCAGCATGATCCGCATGCGCATGGCCGCGCGGCGAGCCCATCGGCCACCTGGTCCCGCCCGAGGTGCAGGCGGCGTTGCGACAGGAGGGTCTGGTACCCTCGCACCCAACTTCGCCCCCGTCCCGAAAGGACACCTCGCGACCCCGCTCGAGCTGACCCTGGCCGCCGCCGCCATCGCGGAATCCAAGAACGCCAGGGATATCGTGATCCTCGACATGCAGGGTCTGGTGTCCTACACCGACTATCTGATCGTCTGCACCGGCTCCACGCCGCGCCAGACGAAGGCGATCGCCGACGAGGTGCGCCTGCGGATGAAGGACGACCACGGCACCATCGCCCG
Source organism: uncultured Thermoleophilia bacterium (assembly GCA_963806585.1). GTDB lineage: Bacteria > Actinomycetota > Thermoleophilia > Miltoncostaeales > Miltoncostaeaceae > Miltoncostaea. The sequence continues at coordinate 207,999 of CAWDYN010000005.1, forward strand.
CAAGGTCGAGGGCGCCCGCGAGGGCGAGTGGATCCTCATCGACCTGCTCGACGTCGTCGTCCACGTCTTCACGCCCGAGGCGCGGCAGTTCTACCGCCTCGATCGCCTCTGGCGGGAGGCCCCCAAGCAGTCCTTCGCGGCCGCCTCCGCCTAGGTTGGGAAGAGGGCAGACGCCCTCTATACTGCGCCCCTCTGGGGGATTAGCTCAGCTGGGAGAGCGCTACGCTGGCAGCGTAGAGGTCACCGGTTCGATCCCGGTATCCTCCAC
>CAWDYN010000006.1:0-61017 GCA_963806585.1 uncultured Thermoleophilia bacterium
GATCGGCGGGCACGCGGTTACGCGGCTCACGGCGCTCGCGGTCGATCTCGCCGAGTCGCGCGTCGATGTCGCGGACCGTGTCGTCAAGCTCCGCCACCTCCTGGGCCCGCCGCACCATGACCTCCTCGGTGAGCAGGTCGCGCCGGAAGAGCTCGAAGGCGAGACCGCCGAGGTCGTACACCGCCACCTCGCGATGGGAGAGGATCCTCTTGCGGTTGCGGCGCAGGCGCCGCGGGCCGTCCTGCGCCGGCGGAGCGGGGGTGGTCGCCTCGGGGATCGCCGCCGTCTCGTGCTCGCCCTCGGGGGGCGCCTCCGGAGCCGGCGCGGCCGCGGCGTCGGCGGGCGGCGGCTCGGTCGCCCGCCGACGCGACAGCCACCGTCGCCTGGGGGCCGCCTCGGGCGCGGGGGCGTCGGCGCGGGGGCAGTCGGCCGCGGGCTCGGCGGGATCGCCGGCCGGGGCGGGGTCGGGTGGGGGAGTGGGGGTCATGGCGCTGCCGGGCATCGTATCGGCCGACCCGGCGGGCACCCGTAACACGGGGGCGTGCCGCACGGTTATCGTCGGTCCGTGAGCGCGGACGCGGCGCTGCCCTGGTGAACGGAGCCCTTCGGGCCGGCTCTGCGCTCGGCGCTGGCCGCCCGGAGGATGAGCTTCCGCGACCTGGAGAGCCGGTGCCTGGTCCCGGTGGGGAACCTCCGCGATCACGCGAGCGGCAAGCGCCCGGCGCCGGGCGACGACCTGCTGGCGCGGATCGCCGCCGGAGCGGACGTGGAGCCCGACTACTTCCGGGAGTGGCGCCAGCGGCGCCTGGTCGAGGCCCTGCGCGCCCACCCGGGGGTGGAGCTCGACTGTCGCGGCGGCGTGCGGGGCACGCTCGGCGAGAGGGGGGCGGCGGACGGGGTTTGACGTCCGTCGCGCGGCGTCCCTATACTGCGAGCCGCATCGAGAGCGGTGGAGGGACTGGCCCTTTGAAGCCGCGGCAACCAGCGCAGACACGCGCCAGGTGGCGATTCCACAGGCATGACCTGGGAGATGCGAGAGCACGATGTCGATCCTGTGGATCCTTGCCCTGGCCTCCCGGCTCGAGGGCTTTTTCATTTCTGCGGCGACGGGATCGGGGGGCTTGTGACGCACGTGACGGCGGCGACCGCGCTGCGATGTAAGGAATGCGAGCGCACGACCGAGCTCACCGCGGCGTACGTGTGCGAGTACTGCTTCGGCCCCCTCAAGGTGACCTACGACATGGAGCGGATCGCCGCCACGGTCACGCGCGAGCGCATCGCATCCGGGCCGCACTCCCTCTGGCGCTACCGGGACTTCCTGCCCTGCTCCCCGGAGGACGTCCACGCGGGCCTGCCCACGGGCATGACGCCGCTCGTCAAGGCGCCCCGCCTGGCCGAGGCGCTGGGCCTGGGGGAGGTGGGTCAAGAACGACACCGCCAACCCCACCCACAGCTTCAAGGACCGGGTCGTCTCGGTGGCGCTCGAGAAGGCCAAGCAGCTCGGCTACGGCGTCGTCGCCTGCGCCTCGACCGGCAACCTGGCCAACTCGGTCGCCGCCCACGCCTCGGCGCACGGCCTCGACAGCTACGTCTTCGTGCCGGCCGACCTCGAGGAGCAGAAGATCGTCGCCACGGCGGTCTACGGCACCAAGCTGATGGCGGTGGACGGCAACTACGACGACGTCAACCGGCTCTGCATGGAGCTGGCGGGCGACCGCCCGTGGGCCTTCGTCAACGTCAACGTGCGCCCCTACTACAGCGAGGGCTCCAAGACGCTGGCCTACGAGGTCGCCGAGCAGCTCGGCTGGACGCTGCCCGACCGCTGCGTCGTGCCGATCGCCTCGGGCTCGCTGTACACCAAGATCAACCGCGGCTTCCGCGATCTGATCGAGACCGGCCTGGTCGAGGGCGAGGTGCCGGTGCTCGACGGCGCCCAGGCCGCCGGGTGCGGCCCGGTGGCGGCGGCCTTCGCGGGCGGGCTCGACTTCGTCGCGCCGGTGCGGCCGTCAACGATCGCCAAGAGCCTCGCGATCGGCAACCCCGCCGACGGGGTCTTCGCCCTTGACGTCGCGCGGTCGACCGGGGGCGCCATCTCGGCGGTCACCGAGGAGGAGATCGTCGAGGGAATCGAGCTGCTCGCCCGCACGACCGGCATCTTCACCGAGACCGCGGGCGGCGTCACCACCGCGACCCTGACCAAGCTCGCCCGCTCCGGACGGATCGGCCCCGACGAGCGCGTCGTGCTCTACATCACCGGCGACGGCCTCAAGACCCTCGACGCGGTCGCCGATCGCGTCGAGCGCCACCCGATCCAGCCGACCGTCGCGAGCTTCGAGGCCGCGATGGGCGAGGCGCGCCTGATCGCGTGACCGTCCCGCCCCCCGCCCCCGAGGAGACCACATGCCCGTGACCGTCCGCATCCCCGCACCGCTGCGCCCCCTGGCGGGAGGCGCGTCGGTCGTCGAGTGCACGCCGGGAACCGTGCGCGAGCTGATCGACCAGCTCGACGCCCAGCACGCGGGGTTTCGCGACCGGGTGATGGAGAACGGCGCGCTGCGGCGGTTCGTCAACGTCTTCGTGGCCGGCGAGGACGTGCGCTTCGGCGACGGGATCGACACGGCCGTCACGGAGGGCCAGGAGGTCACCATCCTCCCCGCCGTCGCCGGGGGCTGACCTCCCGCGGGTCGCGCTCGTCACGGGCGCGACCGGCCTGGTGGGACGGGCGCTCGTGGCGCGGCTGCGCGCGGCGGGCGTGCGCGTGCTCGGCACCGCCCGCACCATGAGCGCCCGGCAGGCGCTGGTCGACCTCGGCGCCGAGCCGCTCTACACCGACCTGGCGAACCTGGGCGAGTGGGAGCGCGAGGCCGCCGACGCCGAGGCGGTGTTCCACCTGGGCCTGCCGCGCCTCGATCCGCCGTTGCGGCGGGGCGCCGCCCGGCGTCGCGCGCGGCCGGCCGCCGCCGGCGCGGCCGCCCTCGCCGCCCTCGCCGGGGGCCGGCCGGTGGTGATGCTCTCCACGGCGCTCGCCTACGGGGAGCGCGACAGCCCGGCCGTGGACGAGGACCCCCCGGCGTCGCCGCCCGCCCTCGCCGCGGCCGCCATGGCCGCCGAGGGCGCGCTGGCGCCCGCTTCGCCGCGCGTGGTGCGCGTCCCCTGGGTGTACGGCCCGGGCGGCCTGGCGCGCGACCTGATCGTGGGCCTGCGCACCCGGCGCTTTCGCATCGTCGGCCCGGGCGGCAACCGCTGGGCCCTGCTGTCGGCCGACGACGCCGCGGCGGCCCTGCTGGCGGCGCTGCACGCGCCCCCCGGGACCTACAGCGCCGCCGAGGCGGAGATCCCGACCCAGTCGGAGGTGGTCGGCGTGGTGTGCGGCGTGCCCGGCCATCCGCGCCCCGACCATCTGCCCCCGGGCTTCGCCGCGTTCTCGATGGGGGGCGCGATGAGCGAGGCCCTCGGGCTCTCGCTGGCGGTGCGCACCGGGCGCCTGGCCGAGCACGGCTGGGCGCCGGCCGACGACTGGCGCGCCGGGCTCGTCAGGCTCGCGGAGGGGGCCCTTCCGCTTCCGGGCCGGTGAGGCGCATGGGGGTGACGACGGTCCGGTCGCCCACGCGGTACTGGATGTCCAGGGAGTCGCCCTTCAGGTCCCCGTAGACGCCGATCCCGATCGCCAGCATCACCTTGCGGCCGAAGCCCATCGGCGGCTGGGCCCGCAGGAGCCTGCTGAAGCGCACGACCCCGCCGTCGACGACGAAGTCCTCGCCCTCGGTCCATTCCTCGCCATTGACGTAGACCTTGATCGGCGGCTCGGCGCCGGCGGGCAGCGCGAGCGAGTGGACCTGCTGGGGATCCGACATGCGGGCGACCCTACCTCATGCCTAAAGCAGGACCCCCGCGCACCGATTGGATTTGCGAGCCGTGCCGGGACGACCGGCGCGGGCATCCGTCGAACGTCCTATCCCGAGGCGCGTCACATGCGGTCATCTCCCGGCCCCTCCATCCGCAGAGCCATCGGCCTGCTGGCCGTCGCGCTGGTCGGCGTCGCCCTGCTCCCCGCCGCGGCCGACGCCGCCCAGCCGGCGTCCCTGCGCCTGCTCGGGAGCGATCCGGAGTACCGCTCCGTGCACCTCACGACCCTCGACGGCCGGCGCGTCACGGCCTCGCCCGGTCTCTTCCGCCTGCGCATCACGCCCGCCGGCGGCGCGACGGTCGAGCGGCGCGGCTTCTGCGCCGACGCGCACCACGCGATCAGCGGCGGCACGAACTACAGCGTCTCCCTGCGCACGGCTGCCGACGAGCCGCTCCTGGCGTCGGCCCGCTACGGCGAGGCGGCGTGGCTGGTGCAGCAGGCCGAGGCCCTCGTGGCGGCGGCGCCGGTGAGCGCCCGAGCCCTCGAGGCCGGCGCCCTCCAGGTGGCCGTGTGGCAGCTCACCGACCAGGTCCGCGACAGCGCTCCCACCGACGACGCAGCCCTCGACGCGCGGGCCGCGGGCCTGCGGGCGCTCGCCGCCGGGCGCGCCATCGGCGGACCCGTCACCATCTCGCACGGCGACGCCCGCGGCTGCGCGGGGCGCAGCGCCGTCACCGTGCGGCTCACCGGCCGCCCCGGGAGCACCGCGACGCTGACCGCCTCCGGCGGCGGCGCCGTGAGCCCGACGCAGGTGCGCTTCGACGCCACCGGGGTGGCCGAGGCGGCCGTCACGTCGCCGGCCGCGGGCGCCGTCACCGTCAGCGCCGCCTCCGACGGCGGCACGCTGACCCGCGCCGCCCGCGCCAGCGCGGGGGCCAGCACGCCCCAGGAGACCATCTTCGTGGTGCCCGCCGGCTACGCCGCGTCCACGAGCGTGCCCTTCGACGACTGCCGGGTCCCCCTCGACGCCGGCCCGGCCGTCCCCCTGGGAACCGGCGTGCCGGGGGCGCCCGACGGGCCGCTGTCGGCCCTGAGCAAGCCGTCTCCGCCGACCGGGTCCACCCCGGGCACCGCGGCCCCGCGGCGCCCCAACCAGTCGAGCCCCACCTTCACCGTGACCAAGACCGGCCCCGCCCGGGCGATGGCCGGCAGCAGGGTCACCTACCGCATCCGGGTGCGCAACCGGGGCAGGGCGCCCCTGCGCGGGCTGGCCGTGGCCGATGACCTGCCCGCCGGCATGTCGCTCGCCAGGATCCCCTCGGGCTCGCGCCTGCGGGGAGGCCGCCTGGTGTGGACCATCGGCTCCCTGCGGCCCGGCAGGGCGCGCTCGCTGGCGGTGACCGTCCGCATCGACCGCGGCGTCACCGGCCGCCGGTGCAACCGGGTCACGGTCAGGCGCGCCGGCTCGGCCCCGGCCCGGGCGCGCGCCTGCACGATGATCACGTCCCGGCGGCGCCCGATCCAGCCGGCGGTCACCGCCTGAGCGCGGCGACCACGGTGCGGCGGCCCATCCGGCTCTGGAGATCTTCGAGGGGCTCCCGATCTCGCCCCGCGCTACCGCGGGGCTAAATACATACTCCTTCCGGGCGATGTAAAGCTACGCGTTGAGAAGAGGACCTGGCGCGTCTCCCGATCTCGCCTATCTCGAGGCAGCCATGTCGTCATCGTTCCGGCCGCGCGCCATCCACACGGTGACCCTGCTCGCGGGACTCGTGGCCGCCGCCATCCTTCCCGGATTGGCGTCGTCCGCGCCGCCCGCGACCCTCCGGCTATTGGGGACCGATTCCCAGTACCGCTCGGTTCAGCTCATCACCCCGACGGGCCAGCGGAGCACCGCGTCGCCCGGTCTCTTTCGCCTGCGCATCACCCCGGCCGGCGGCTCCCCCGTGGAGCGCAAGGGCTTCTGCGTCAACGTCCATCACGGGATCAGCGACGGCGTCGACTACCAGGTCTCCCTGCGCACGGCGGCCGAGGAGCCCCTCCTCGATTCGCCCCGATACGGCGAGGCCGCGTGGCTCGTCCAGCAGGCCGAGCCGCTGATCATCGCGGCCCTCCCGAGCGCCCGTGTGCTGGAGGCGGGCGCGCTGCAGGTGGCCGTCTGGCAGCTCACCGATCAGCTGCGCGAGGCGGGTCCCACCAGCGACGCGCCCCTCAACGCGCGCGCGGCCGCCCTCAGGCTGCTGGCCGCCGGGCGCGGGATCGCCGGTCCGATCGCGATCACCCCGCAGAGCGGCATGAGCTGTGCGGGCGGGGGCCCGGTCGCCCTCCGGCTGACCGGCCGCCCGGGCAGCGTGGCGCTCCTGTCGGCCACGGCCGGGGCGGTCGTCGCGCCCGCCCAGGTGCGCTTCGATCCGACCGGCGTCGCGACCGCGACGGTCGCCTCGGCGGTGCCGGGCGGCGTGTCGGTCACGGCCGCCGCCGATGGCGGCGACCTCACCCGCGCCGCACGCGCCGGGACCGGGAACGATCCGCAGGAGACGATTTTCATCACGCCCGCGGCGTATGCCGTTGCCGCGACGGTCGCGTTCGAGGACTGCGCCGCCGGGCTCCGGGTCAGGCCGCCGGGCGCGATCGTACCCGGACCGGGAGGTGCCCGGCTCTCCGCTCACCGAGCACGAGAGGCCGGTGGTCCACCGGCCGCCCGGCTCGGTGACGCCTCGCCGCCCTCACCAGTCGACTCCCACGTTCACCGTCGTCAAGACCGGTCCGAAGCGCGCGGCCGGCGGGAGCACGGTGACCTACCGCATCCGGGTCCGCAATCGGGGGCGCGGGGCTCTGCGGGGGCTGCTGCTGAGGGATGACCTGCCTGCCGGCATGTCGCTCGCGAGGATCCCCGTCGGCTCGAGACTGCGGGGAGGCCGCCTGGTGTGGACCCTTGCACCGCTCGGGGCCGGTGGCCGCCTGAGCCTCCTCGTGACGCTCCGGATCGACGAGGGCATCACCGGCCGCCGCTGCAACCGGGCCACCGTCGCACCACCCGGCTCGACGCCCGTCCACTCCATCGCCTGCACCACGATCACCTCGACGCCGAGTCCCATTCGGCCGCCGGTGGCCGCCTAGCCGGCGTACGCCGAGACCTCGTCCGCGGTTCGCGTCGCTCCCTCGTGTCCGCGTCAGGCGGGCGCGGGGGGAGCGTCGGCGTTCACGGCCTTCGCCGCCGGGCGCGGGACCACGTCCACCACCCCGATGTCAACGTGGTCCACAGCCATGCCGGTGGCGAAGCAGACGCGCTCGATGATGCGCTCGCGCACCGACGCGATGATCCGCGGGATCGCGAAGCCCTCGAGCACCACCAGGCGCACGGACACGCTGACGACGCCGTCGCGCACCTGGACCATCGCGCCGCCGCGGCGGCGGTCCGAGGCGCGGATCAGGCCGCGCCGGGAGATGCCCCCGCGCAGCCCCTCGACGCCGTCCACCTCGCGCGCCGCGGACGCGGCGACCTTCGCGACGATCCCGTCGGCGATCCAGGACTCCCCGAGGGGCGGCTCGGCGGGGGCGGGATCGTCACCCGCCGGCGGGCCGGGGTAGGGCAGGGTTGGGTGCTCGTCCATCACGGCCTCCTCTCCACGTTGCGTGCCAAGTGTGACCCAGGACCGGCCGGGGGTGCCGGGGACCGGGCATCCCGGGGTCGCGGCTCGTTCTTACGCCCGCCCGCGAGCGGCTGTCAACGCGCGACGGCGACCGGGCCGGACGTCCGGCGACGACGGCGCGCCGGTCACGTCAGCGGCTCGGCGGCGAGCTCGACGCGCGCGAGCTCGGCGGGGTCGGCGAGGCTGCGCCGGGCGCCGTCCCTGAGCCTCTGCGCCCGGGCCCGCAGCGGGGCGAGGCGGTCCGGCGCGTCGGTGGCCGCGAACACCCGGGCGAGGGCGTCAAGGAGCACCAGCATCGTCGCCGCGTCGGCCTGCGCCTCGGCCTGGTGCGCGCACTGGTCGAACGCCAGCCCGACCAGCTCGTCCCACGACGGCCGCGGGCGGACGACGAGGGCGCGCCCGTCGGCGTCCTCGACGACCGTGCCAGGCGACGGTCCGCGACCCGGCGCAGGAGATCCGAGAGGCGCAGGATGGCCTCCTCGGCCGTCGTGGGGTCGTTGATCCCGGGCGAGAGGGCCCGCAGGCTCACGTCGCTGAGCTGCCGAAGGCCGAACGCGACGTCCTGCGTCATGCTCCGCTGCGTCCCGAGCATCACGGCGGCCGAGAGGCGGTCCACCTGGTCCGCCGTGAGCGCGCTCCCGCCCCGCATGCCCACCACGCGCTCGCCCTCGGCGACGAAGTCCCCCGGGGCCCGCTCGACGCACGCCAGCCCCCCGACTCCCGCGCGACGGCGGCCAGGGCGGCGTCGTCGATCCAGCGGACCCGTCCGGTGCGCGTGGCGTACGCGCTCCCGGCCGGCGGCCCGGCGGCGGGCGCCGTGCCCTCGTCGCCGGCGTGCGGCTCGGTCAGCCCCGCGGCGATCGCGGCGCGGGTCTCCTCCCAGATCGCGTCGATCAGGCGCTCCACCCGCGTCTCGGAGGCCATGTGGTGGAAGAACAGGACCAGCAGCCCCAGGACGGCGAAGCCCAGCACGACAGCGACGTTGACGGTGATGCCGGGCACCTGCTCCTCGCGCACCAGTCGCAGGGCGACGAGGGCGAACACGAACGTCGCCACGAAGCCCGCGATCACCGCCTGGATCACCCAGTCGCGCATGAAGCGCCGCAGGGCGCGCGGCGAGTACCCCTGGGCCGTGAGGGCGAGCACCGCCAGGGTGATCGACAGGGTCACCCCGAGGACCGTCATCGTGGCGGTCGCGATGACCGAGAGCACCGCCCGGGCCGCGTCGGCGTTGCCGCTGAACACCCACAGCGGACGGGCGTTCTCCGCGTCCAGCGTCCGGTCCAAGCGCACGAGGGCCTCCGCCGCGACCACCGCCAGGAGCGCGAGGGCCGCGGGCCAGAACCAGAGGCGCTCGCGCAATGCGTCGAGGAAGCGTCTCCAGCGGCCGCCGCCCGATGGAGCGTCGCTCACCGGCCCCCGGAGCGGCCGTCCGCGACCGCGTGCTGCGCGACGTGCATGCCGTCGTATACCCGCTGGCGGGGCCCGCGTCACCCCCGTCCACCGGGACGGGGTCGCGGTCAGCCCCCGGTCGCCCGGGCCTCGTCCATGGTCGTGAGCACGGCGTCGAGCGGGTCGGCCCCCGAGATCCAGGCCGTCATCTGCCTCCAGAGCAGTTCGGTGCCGATGGCGGGGGCATCAGGTCGGAGCCGTCGAACCGCAGGGTGCGCCCCTCGCGCAGCAGCGACGCGAAGCGCTGGTCGACGCCCGAGTAGTAGGTGCCGGATCGACGGTCGTCCTGGCGCTGATGTAGCCGCCGCTCCCGGCCCAGGCCCGGGCGCCGTCGGGCGTCGCCAGGTAGGTCATCAGGCGGTTAACGTCCTCGCGCCGGTCGAACTGCACCGCACCGTCGCCCGCGATCACCAGCGGCGCCGGCCGGTCCGCGCGGACGCCCGGCAGCACGAAGAAATCGACATCCCCGTCCGGGCCCGAATCGGCCAGCAGTCCGAAGGCGGCGATCGCCGCGGAGAGGACCGTGAGCGCGCCGAACCGCAGCACGAACTCGCCCACCCCGGGCCCGTGCGGGATCAGCTAGCGGATCGCGCCGCGGGCGTCGTCGTCGGCCTGCCGCACGCGCAGCGTGCCGAGCCAGCCGGTGAGGGCTGCCGGCCGCGGTGATCGCGGCCGGCCGGCGCGGCCCGTCGCCCGGATCGGGCGGGGCGCCTCCGCCCGTTCGATGCCGCCCGGCGCGTGGAAGTGGCGCCGAGGGGACGCGTGGCGTGATGCCGCAGGTACATCAGGCGTGTGTCTTCACCGCCGCCGCCGCGCGTCCTGGCCGCCCGGCCTCCCCGGGCGCGCGGTTCCGCGGGCCGAGGTGGCCCCGCGGTGCGGGGTCGAGCGGCGCCGGGAGACACGGCGGTCCGCACGCAGCGCCGCTCACGGGACCCTGGGCACGCTCGGCGGCCGGCGCGCCCTTCGTCCAGGAGACGAGCGCGCCGCCATCGCGGGCGGGTCCGCTCCCAGAACGACGAAACCCCACTAACGATGCGGGGTCTCACGAAGTGCGCGCGGCAGGATTCGAACCTGCGACTTCTGGCTCCGGAGGCCAGCGCTCTATCCACTGAGCTACGCGCGCAGCGGCCGACAGCTTAGACCACGGCGGCCCGGGCGCGGCGCCGCCACAGCAGGGTCGCCGGCACCGCCGCGGACAGCGCGACCGCGGCGCCGATGCGCATGACGTCGCCGACCGCGTCCTGGTCGACGATCGACGAGCCCGAGAACTCCTCGAGGAGCGTGGCGCCGATCACCGTCGCCAGCGCCGCGGCGATGACCAGGGCGGTCAGGGCGATGCCCGACGCCGCCCCGGCCTGGCGGCGGGGGACGACCGCCAGGGTGCCCTGGTTCACCAGCGCGTAGTTGGTCCCCACGCCGAGCCCGAGGACGAGGAACGCCGGCAGCCAGACCGGCAGGTTGACGATGAACGAGATCGCGAGCGCGCCGGCCGCGCCCACCAGGGACGACAGGGCCATCAGGAGCCCGACGTCGAAGCGCTTGACCAGCCGGCCCGACAATGGGCCGCCCCCCGCGATGCCGACCGACATGGCCAGGAAGGCAAGGCCGGACGCGAGCGGCGAGAGGTCCTTGACCTCCTGGAGCCACAGGGTCGCCACGAACACGGCGAGTGCGAAGAGGAAGTTCGACAGGCACCCGCTCAGCGTGACCATCACGAAGGCCGGGCTCCGGAAGGTGGGCAGGTCGATGAGCGGGTTGGCGACGCGCATCTCGATGATCACGAACGCCACCAGGGCCGCCGCGCTGAGGATCAGGGACCCCGCCAGCAGGGCGGCGTCGTCCTCGATCCAGGTCGGCCCCCGGTCGATGGCGAGGGTCAGCGCCACGATGCCGATCGCGAGGGTCGCGATGCCGGGGACGTCGATGTGACGCGGCGCGCTCTCGTCGCGCGAGTCGGGCACGAACAGCAGGATCATGACCGACGCGAGGATCGCGAACGGGACGTTGATGAAGAAGACCCAGCGCCAGTCCAGGGCGTCGGTGAGGACGCCTCCCACCAGCGGTCCCAGCGCGGTGCCGAGCGCGGACACCGCGACCACGATCCCGATCGCCCGGGGGCGGGCCTCCTCGTCGAAGGACTGGGAGACGATCGCCATGCTGGTGGGGAAGAGGATCGCCGCCCCGACGCCCTGCACCACCCGGGCGGCCACCAGCATGACCTCGTCGGCCGCCAGGCCGCAGACCAGCGACGACAGGCCGAACAGCGCCACGCCGGCGAGCAGCGCCCGCCGGCGCCCGAGGATGTCCCCGATGCGCCCGCCCGCCACCAGCAGCGCGGCGAACGAGAGAAGGTAGGCGGTGAGGGCCCACTGCAGGTTCGTGGTGGTCACGTCCAGGTCGCGCGCCATCTGGGGCAGTGCGACCGTCAGCGAGAAGTAGTCGAGCGTGACGAGCACCTGGGCCAGCCCCACCGCGGCCAGGATGAGCGCTCCGTCACGCGGCAGCGGTCCCCTCACGCCGGGCAGACTAACGTCCGGCGGCGGAAGGGGCGACGGTGCGGATCGCGGTCATCTCGGACACCCACCTGCCCGGGCGCGGCCCGGTGCTGCCCCCGGCCTGCCTCGCCCGCCTCCGCGACGCCGACCTGATCGTGCACGCGGGCGATTGGTCCGACGCGGCGACCCTCGCGCTCGTGCGCGGCATCGGCCCGCTCGTGGGCGTGCACGGCAACGTCGAGGAGCCCGCGGTCCGCGCGGCCCTGCCGCCCACCGCCGAAGTCGACGCGCCCGGCCTCGTCCTCGGCGTCGTCCACGACGCCGGTCCGGAGGCGGGCCGCCTCGAGCGGCTGCGGCGGCGCTTCCCCGGCGTGGGCGCCGTCGTGTTCGGGCACTCGCACATCCCCCTGCACGAGACCGCCCCGGACGGCTTCTTCATCCTCAACCCGGGCAGTCCCACCGACCGCAGGCGCGCCGCGCGCCACAGCATGGCCGAGATCGTGCTGGAGGAGGGCCGCGCGCCGGCGGTGCGCCTGTGGGCGGTGGACGACCCGGCGGGCCCACTCGATCCGCGCCTCGTGCGCGGGGGCCCCGGCCCGGGGCACTAGGCTAGGTCCGTGGACCTCTACGTCACCCTCATCGGCACCGCGGCCTCGGTGCCGACATCCGCCCGCGGGACGGCGGCGACCCTCGTGGCGCGCGGCGGCGACCGCTGGCTGATCGACTGCGGCGAGGGCACCCAGCGGCAGCTGCTGCGCTCGGGGCTGGGGCTGATCGATCTCGACCTGCTCCTGCTGACCCACATGCACGGCGACCACTACCTCGGCCTGCCGGGGCTCCTCAAGACCTACGGGCTGCGGGGCAGGGACCGGCCCCTGCCCATCGTCGGGCCCCGGGGGCTGATCCGCCTGATGGAGACCCTGCGGCCGCTCATCGGGCGCCTGCCCTTCGACGTGGAGATCGAGGAGCTCGACGAGGGCGAGGTGCTGCGCGGCGACGGTTTTCGCGTCGTCGCGTACCCCACCCGCCACTCGATCGCCTCGCTCGGATACGCGCTGGTGGAGGACCCGCGCCCGGGGGCCTTCGACCCGGAGGGCGCGCGCGCCCTGGGGGTGACGCCGGGACCCGACTTCGGGGTGCTCCAGCGGGGTGGCGAGGTCGTGACCCCCGCCGGGCGCACCGTGCGCCCCGACGACGTGATGGGCGGGCCGCGGGCCGGCCGGCGGGTGGTCGTGTCGCGGCGACACCGAGCCGTGCGAGGCCACCCTGGAGATCGCGCGCGGGGCCTCGGTGCTCGTGCACGAGGCCACCTTCCTGGACGAGGATCGCGAGCGGGCCCGGGAGACCCGTCACAGCACGGCGCTCGAGGCGGCCACGCTCGCCCGGCAGGCCGACGTCGGCCTGCTGGTGCTCACCCACCTGTCGAGCCGCTTCGCCCCGCGCGACCTGCGCGGGGAGGCCGAATCGGCCTTCGACCGGGTGCTCGTGCCGCGCGACTTCGATCAGGTCGAGATCCCGTTCCCCGAGCGCGGTGCGCCGATCGTCCACCCCGTCCGCGGCGGAGGCCCGCGCGCGGGTGGGGCTGACGAGGTGTCGGGCGCCTCTGCTACGTTGCCCCTGGTTGACCTTTAACCCGGTCCCGAGAGACCGAGAAGGAGCGACGATGGCCCGATGCGTCCCGAGCGTCCGCGTGCCCGCATGTCTGTGAGCCGCGTCAAGGGCAAGGTGCTCGTCGACCAGGACCAGGTGCGCCGCACCGTCGCGCGCATCGCCCACGAGATCGTCGAGCGCCACGCCGACCCGTCCCGCCTCGCCCTGGTCGGGATCCACACCAGGGGCGTCCCGCTGGCCGGCCGCCTGGCCGACCTGATCGGCGAGTTCGCCGGCACGACGCCCGCGATCGGCACCGTGGACATCGCGCTCTACCGGGACGACGTGGGCATCTCCGACCGCCGCCGCGCCCTGCCGGTGGTGGGCGACACGCTGCTCGACTTCGACGTCTCCGAGCGCGCCGTGATCCTGGTGGACGACGTCCTGTTCACGGGCCGCACGATCCGGGCCGCGATCGACGCGGTCTTCGACTACGGCCGCCCGCCGCTGGTCCAGCTCGCCGTGCTGGTGGACCGCGGCCACCGCGAGCTGCCGATCCGGCCCGACTACGTCGGCAAGAACCTCCCCACCTCGCGCGCGGAGCGCATCAGCGTGCTCCTGTCCGAGGTGGACGGGCGCGACGAGGTCGTGCTCGAGAGCGAGAGCCGGGGGACCCCATGAGCCGCCGATCGCTGCTGACCATCGCCGATCTGGACCGGTCGGAGATCGCGCGCATCCTGCGCGTCGGCAACCGGTTCGCCGAGGTGATGGAGCGCGACATCAAGAAGGTCCCGACCCTCCGCGGCCGCACGATCATCAACATGTTCTTCGAGTCATCGACGCGCACCTCGACCTCGTTCGAGCTGGCCGGCAAGCGGCTGTCGGCCGACGTGGTCAACGTCAAGGGCTCCGGCTCGAGCGTGGACAAGGGGGAGACCCTCAAGGACACGGTCATCACGCTCGCGTCGTACCTGCCGGACGTCCTGGTGATCCGCCACGCCTCGGTGGGCGCGTGCCAGCTCGCCGCCCGCTACACGGACGCCGCGGTGATCAACGCCGGCGACGGCAAGCACGAGCACCCCACCCAGACCCTGCTCGACCTGTACACGATCGAGCGCGAGGTCGGGCCGCTGGACGGGCTGCACATCGCCTTCGTCGGCGACGTCGCGCACTCGCGCGTCGCGCGCTCGGGGATCCGCGGCTTCCAGACCATGGGCGCGCGCGTGACCCTGATCGCGCCCCCGACCCTGCTCCCGCGCGACGCGCACGAGGCCCTCGGCGTCGAGACTTCGACGGACATCCGCGACGTGCAGGACGCGGACGTCGTGTACGTGCTGCGCATGCAGCTGGAGCGCATGGGGCCCGGGGGCTTCGTGCCCTCGCTGCGCGAGTACGCCACCACCTACGGCGTCAGCCACGCGCGCCTGCGCCCGGGCCAGCGCGTGATGCACGCGGGCCCCATCAACCGCGGGGTGGAGATCTCCGGCGACCTGGCGGACGACCCCAAGACGCTCATCGAACGGCAGGCGGCGAACGGGATGGTGGTGAGGATGGCGGTGCTCTACGACCTTCTGGCCGGACCCTCGGGCGGCGCCGAGCCGGCCGAGCACCCGATCGGCGCGGTGGCCGCCTGATGGCGGTGCGCCTGGCGCAGCGGCCCGGGCCGCCGGCGTCGCTCGTGATTCGCGGCGTCCGGGTCCTGGATCCCGCCGCCGGCATCGACGAGGTGCGGGACCTGGTCGTCCGCGACGGCGTGGTGGGCGGCGACCCGGACGGGCCTCGAGGAGATCGACGGCACCGGGATGGTGGCCGCGCCCGGCTTCGTCGATCCCCACGTCCACCTGCGCACCCCCGGACGCGAGGACCTGGAGACGATCGCGACCGGGAGCCTCGCGGCCGCCTCGGGCGGCTTCGTCACCATCGTCTCCATGCCCAACACGACGCCGGTCATCGACACGGCGCCGGTGCTGGCGGCCCTTCTCGACCAGGGCGACCTGGACGCCGTGATCCGGGTCGGCTTCTACGCCGCGATCACGGTGGGCCAGTCGGGCGACGAGCTGACCGAGCAGGCCGAGCTGGCCGAGGCCGGCGCCGCCGGCTTCAGCGACGACGGCTACCCGGTCTCGGACGCGCGCGTGATGCGGCGGGCGCTGCAGTACCAGCAGATCACCGGCCTGCCCCTGGTGCTGCACGAGGAGGACCGGCACCTGTCCGGCAGGGGCGTGGTGCACGAGGGCGCGATGGCCAGCCGCCTGGGGCTCGAGGGCATCCCCCCGGTCTCCGAGAGCATCGCGGTCGCCCGCGACGCGGCGCTCGCCGAGTACGAGGGCGCCCACATCCACATCTGCCACGTCTCGGCCTCGGAGACGGTCGAGGAGATCCGCAGGGCCAAGGCCCGCGGCATCCGGATCACCGGCGAGGTGACGCCCCACCACCTGGTGCTACCGACGAGGCGATCGTCTCCCTGGACCCGAGTCGCCACAAGATGAACCCGCCGCTGCGCGAGGAGTCGGACCGGCAGGACCTCATCGCCGCCCTGGCCGACGGCACGCTCGACTGCGTGGCGACCGACCACGCGCCCCACGACGCCGACGAGAAGGAGGTGCCGTTCGAGGAGGCGCCCTTCGGCGTCACCGGGCTCGAGACGGCCTTCCCGGTGGTCTACACGCGCCTGGTGCGCACCGGGCTGCTGCCGCTCGAGCTGCTGGTGCGGCGCATGAGCAGCGACGCGGCCGCGGCGGTCGGGCTGCCGGTGCCGACCCTCGCCGACGGCGCCGTGGCCGACGTGGCGCTGATCGACCCCGAGACGGCCTTCGTGGTGGGCGACGGCGGCTTTCGCAGCAAGTCGCGCAACTCCTCGTTCACCGGCGAGGAGCTCCACGGCCGGATCACCCTCACCATCGCAGGAGGGCAGATCGCATGGCGGATCCCGTGACCCGCAACCCGGCGCTGCTCCAGCGCGAGGACACCGGCCTGATCCTGATCGACGTCCAGGAGGCCTTCCGGCCGGTGATCGACGGCTTCGACGCCACCGTCGCCAACTGCGGGCTGCTCGCCGAGGGCTTCGGCGCCCTCGGCCGCCCGGTGCTGGTGAGCGAGCAGTACCCCAAGGGCCTCGGCCACACCGTCGCCGAGCTGGCCGAGCGGCTGCCCGAGGGGACGGTCCCGATCGAGAAGCTGCGCTTCTCGGCCTGCGGGGTCGAGGCGTTCGACCGCGCGCTCGCCGAGAGCGGCTGCACGCACTTGGGTGGTCGCCGGCATCGAGACGCACGTCTGCGTCAACCAGACCGTGCTCGACCTGATCGCGCGCGGGCTACGGCGCCCACGTGGCCTCCGACGCGGTCTCGTCGCGCACCCCCGCCAACCGCGAGCTGGCGCTGGAGCAGATGTCCGCGGCGGGCGCGCAGCTCACAAGCGCCGAGATGGCCCTCTTCGAGATGCTCGAGGTCGCCGGATCGCCCGAGTTCAAGGCGATCTCCCGGCTGGTGCGATGACGCCGGCCTGGGTCGTCCTCGAGGACGGCCTCGTCCTCGAGGCCCGCGGCGTGGGCGCGCCGCGGCACGGCGCTCGGGGAGATGGTCTTCACCACCGGGATGACCGGCTACCAGGAGGCCGTCACCGACCCCTCCTACATGGGCCAGATCCTCTGCTTCACCGCCCCGATGGTGGGCAACTACGGCGCCGGCCCCGGCCACGACGAGAGCGACCGCGCCTGGCCGGGCGCGGTGATCATGGCGCGCGCCGGCGACGCGGGCGGGCGCCGGCGGGCCCGACGGGCTGGCGCACCTGGCTGCGCGAGCGCGGCGTCGTCGCCGTCGAGGGCTGCGACACCCGCCGCCTGGTGCGCCGGCTGCGCGACAACGGCGCGATGCGCGGCGGGCGTGACCACCGAGCTGAGCCCCGAGGAGCTGCTCGAGAGGGTGCGCGCCCACCCGGTGCTCGACGGGCGCGACCTGGCCTCCGAGGCGGCCGGGGCCGCCCGGAGCCTGGGCGACGACGGGCCGCGCGTGGTGGCCATCGACTGCGGCATGAAGGAGAGCATCGCCCGGGGGCTGGTGGGCGCCGGCTGCCGGCTCGAGGTGGTCCCGGCCGGCACCGGGGCGGCCGACGTGCTCGCGCTGGGGCCCGACGGGGTCTTCGTCTCGAACGGCCCGGGCGACCCCGCGGCGGTCACGCCGGTCATCGGCGCGGTGCGCGAGCTGCTGGGCCAGGTGCCGGTGTTCGGCATCTGCCTCGGGCACCAGATGCTGGCCCAGGCCCTGGGGCTGTCCACGCGCAAGCTCGCCTTCGGCCACCGCGGCGCAAACCACCCGGTGCGCCGCTCCGAGGACGGGCGCGTGGAGATCACGGTGCAGAACCACGGCTACGCGGTGGTCGCCGACGACCTCCCCGACGGGGTCGAGGTGACCCGCACGAGCCTGTTCGACGGCTCGGTCGAGGGCATCGCGGCGCCCGAGCTGCGCGCCTGGTCGGTGCAGTACCACCCGGAGGCGAGCCCCGGGCCGCGCGACGCGCGCTACATGTTCCGCCGAGTTCGTCGAGCGCGTCGGAGGACGCCGCCTGATGCCGCGCCGCGACGATCTCCACACGATCATGATCCTGGGCAGCGGCCCGATCGTGATCGGCCAGGCCGGCGAGTTCGACTACTCCGGCACCCAGGGCGCCCGCGCGCTGCGCGAGGAGGGCTACCGGGTCGTCCTGGTCAACTCCAACCCGGCCACGATCATGACCGACCCCTCGGTGGCCGACCGCACCTACGTCGAGCCGCTGGACGTGGTCGCCGTCGAGGCGGTGATCGCGCATCGAGCGCCCCGACGCGCTGCTGCCGACGCTCGGCGGGCAGACCGCCCTCAACCTGGCGATGGACCTGACGCCGCGCGGGGTGCTCGACGCTACGGCGTGGAGCTGATCGGCGCCGACGTCGGCGCCATCCGCCGGGCCGAGGACCGGGAGGTGTTCCGCGACACGATGGCCGCGGCCGGGCTCGCGACGCCCGCGAGCCACGTCGTGACCGACATCGAGGCCGGGCGCGCGGCGGCGGCCGCGCTGGGCCTGCCCGTGATCCTGCGGCCCGGCTTCACGCTGGGCGGCGAGGGCGGCGGGGCCGCCCACACGCCCGAGGAGCTCGAGCGCCGCCTGGAGGAGGCCCTCGCCGCGAGCCCGATCGGGCAGGTGCTGGTGGAGCAGTCGGTGCTGGGCTGGGCCGAGATCGAGCTCGAGGTGGTGCGCGACGTCGCCGACAACGCGGTGATCGTGTGCTCGATCGAGAACATCGACCCGATGGGCGTGCACACCGGCGACTCGGTGACCGTCGCGCCGGTGATGACCCTCACCGACCAGGAGCTGCAGGGCCTGCGCGACGCCGCGATCGCGGTGATCCGCGCCGTGGGCGTGTCGACCGGCGGCGCCAACGTGCAGTTCGCGCTCAACCGCGAGACGGGCGAGATCGTCGTCATCGAGATGAACCCGCGCGTCTCGCGCAGCTCGGCCCTGGCCTCCAAGGCGACCGGGTTCCCGATCGCCAAGATCGCGGCCCGGCTGGCGGTCGGGCTACACCCTCGACGAGCTGCCCAACGAGATCACCGGCGTCACGCCGGCCAGCTTCGAGCCCACCCTCGACTACGTCGCGGTCAAGATCCCGCGCTTCGCGTTCGAGAAGGTGCCCGGCGCCTCGCCGAGCTGACCACCCACATGAAGAGCGTGGGCGAGGTGCTGGCCCTCGGGCGCACCTTCGGCGAGGCCTTCGGCAAGGCCATGGCCGGGCGCGAGCTGGACGTCGCCCCGCGCGCCCCGCGCGACGCCGCGCGAGGCGCTCGAGATGCTGCGCACACCCTCCTGGGACCGGTACGACATCGTGCTGTGGGCGCTGGAGCGCGGGGTCAGCGACGCGAGGCGATGCACGCGGCCACCTGCATCGACCCCTGGTTCCTGGACCGAGCTCGGCCAGCTCGCCGCGGCCCGCGCCGGCCTGTCGCGGCCCGCTGGACGCCCTCGACGCGGACGCGCTGCGCACGCGCGCGCCGCGCCGGGCCTCGCCGACCGCGACATCGCCGCGGCGGTCGGCGCGACCGAGCTCGCGGTGGGGCGCCGGCGGCGCGCGCTCGGGCGTGCGGCCCACCTACCACGCGGTGGACACCTGCGCCGCCGAGTTCGCCGCCCTCACGCCCTACTACTACGCGGCGTTCGAGAGCGAGGACGAGCTGGCCCGCGACGACCGCGAGTCGATCGTGGTGCTCGGCTCGGGCCCCAACCGCATCGGCCAGGGCATCGAGTTCGACTACTGCTGCGTCCACGCCGCCGAGACCGCGCGCGAGCTCGGCTACGCCTCGGTGATGGTCAACTGCAACCCCGAGACGGTCTCGACCGACCACGGGGTCAGCGACCGCCTGTACCTCGAGCCGGTCACGATCGACGCGGTGCTCGACATCTGCGCCGCCGAGCGGCCGCTCGGGCGTGATCGCCCAGCTGGGGGGCCAGACGCCCGCTGCGCCTGGCGCGCGCGCTCGCCGAGCGACGGCGTGCCGGTGCTCGGCACCTCGCCGGACGCGATCGACCTGGCCGAGGACCGCGGGCGCTTCGGCGAGCTGCTCAGCCGGCTCGGGCTGGAGGCGCCGCCCTGGGCGGTGGCGCGCGAGCGGCCGAGGAGGCGCTCGCCGCCGCCGCGCGAGGTCGGCTACCCGGTGCTCGTGCGACCCTCCTACGTGCTCGGCGGCCGGGCGATGGCGATCTGCGACTCGCCCGACGCCCTGCGCGCGTACCTCGAGCGCGAGCGGCCCGCGGGCGCTGCTGCTGGTGGACCGCTTCCTGGAGAACGCCGTCGAGCTCGACGTGGACGCGCTCTCGGACGGCGCCGACTGCTGGATCGCCGCGGTGATGGAGCACGTCGAGGCGGCCGGCGTCCACTCCGGCGACTCGGCGTGCGTGCTGCCGGCCCAGAGCGCGGGCCCCGGCCTGGTCGCCGAGCTCGAGGAGCAGACCGCCGCCCTGGCCAAGGGCCTCGGCGTGGTGGGGCTGCTCAACGTCCAGTTCGCCGTGCGGCGAGGGCCGCGTCTTCGTGATCGAGGCCAACCCGCGCGCGTCGCGCACGGTGCCGTTCGTCTCCAAGGCGACCGGCGTGCCCCTGGTGCCGCCACGCGCGTGCGGCTGATGCTGGGCGCGTCGCTCGGCGAGCTGCGGCCTGCCGGTCGCGGCGCCGCCCCGCCAGGTCGCGGTCAAGGAGGCGGTGCTGCCCGTTCGCGCGCTTCCCCGGGGCCGACCCGGTGCTCGGCCCGGAGATGCGGGCCACCGGAGAGGTGATGGGCCTCGGCGGCAGCTTCGCCGAGGCCTTCGCCAAGGCCCAGCGCGGAGCGGGGCAGGCGCTGCCGCGCTCGGGGGCGGCGTTCATCTCGGCGCGCGACGCCGACAAGCCCGAGGCGGTCGCGCTGGCCGTCGCGGCTCGCGCGCGCCGGGCTCGACCTGGTCGCGACCTCGGGCACGGCGACGGCGCTGCGCGCGCCGCCGGGCTCGAGGTGCGAGACGGTGCAGAAGATCTCGCAGGGCTCGCCGAACGTGGGGGAGATGATCGCGGCGGGGCAGGATCGCCCTCGTCGTCAACACGCCCCGGGGCGGGCTACGGCGCGCGCACGGACGGATTCGAGATCCGCGCGGCGGCCGTCCGGGCGGGCATCCCGTGCATCACGACCATCGAGGCGGGCGAGGCCGCCGCGGCCGCGATCGCCTCCGAGGGCGCCACGCCGCCGCGGGCGCTGCAGGACCTCGGCGGGCCCGCGCGGGCCGGCGGGGCGTTCCGGCCGAGCCGATCTACGCTGTAAGCGACCATTCTCCAGGGCGCTCAGGCTCAACCTGAGGCCGAGATTCCGCGACGGTTACGGGTCGTGGCTATCGCCTGCAACACGCGTGAAAATGGCGTAAAATGGCTGCAAAGTTCGCCTTGCCAGCGGGCGGACGGCGAACCTAGAATGGCCGGCGATGGCGACGACCACTCCGAAGCCCCAATCGCAGGCACCGGAGCGCTCGCTGGACCAGCGCATGGAGGCCCTTCGTCGGGCCAACGAGATCCGCTCGCGCCGGGCCCAGCTCAAGAAGGACCTCAAGAGCGGGCAGATCGTCGATCGGCGAGGTGATCTCGAATCCGCCCGAGTTCGTGCTGACGGCCAAGGTGTTTGACATGCTGATGGCCGTCCCGAAGTACGGGAAGGTCAAGGCGACGCAGATTCCTCAACACCTGCCGGATATCGCAGGGGAAGACCATCGGGGGCCTGTCGGACCGACAGCGCTCGGAGCTGCTGGAGCTCCTGCACCGGTAGCGACGCGACCCCGCGTCATCATCGTCTCGGGACCGTCGGGTGCGGGTAAGGGCACTCTGATCACGGGCGTCCTGCCGCGGTTCCCCGTCTCTGCGGGTCGCGGTCTCGGCGACCACCCGGCGCATCCGGCCCGGCGAGCGCGACGGCGTGCACTACCACTTCCTCAGCGCCCGAGGAGTTCGCCCGCCGCGTGGCGGCGGGCGACTTCCTCGAGCACGTCGTCTACGCCGGCAACAGCTACGGCACCCTGCGCTCGGAGATCGACCGCATCCTGTCCGCGGGCGCTCGCCGTCGTGGAGATCGAGCTGGCCGGCGCCCGCGCCGTGCGGCGGACGATCCCGGGGGCCGTGTCGGTCTTCATCATGCCGCCCTCGCTCGAGGAGCTGGTCGCGCGGCTGGAGCGCCGGGCGACCGACCCGGCGGGGGAGATCGCGCAGCGCGTGCGCACCGGCGAGTCGAGCTCGCGGCGATGAACGAGTTCGACCACCGGGTGGTGAACGAGGACGTCGACGTGGCGGTGGACGACCTCACGCGCGTGCTCACCTCGGTGCTCGGGGAGGGCCCCGATGGCTGAGATCGTCCTCGGCGTGTCGGGCGGCATCGCCGCCTACAAGTCGGTCGACACGATGCGGATCCTCCAGCGCCGCGGCCACGGGGTCACCGTCGTCATGACGGCGGCCGCCCGGCGCTTCGTGGGGCCGGCGACCTTCGCCGCCCTCTCGGGGCGGCCGGTGGGGCTCGACCTGTTCGGCCGGGGAGCGCCCCGGCTACGGCCACCTGGAGCTGGCCCGCGGCGCCGACCTGCTGCTGGTCGCGCCGGCCTCGGCCAACACGATCGCCCGGATGGCGGCGGGCATGGGCGACGGGCTGCTCGGGTCGGTGCACCTGGCGTTCGACGGGCCGGTCGTGATCGCTCCGGCCATGAACACGCGCATGTACCTCCACCCGGCGACCGCCCACAACCTGGCGGTGCTGCGCGCGCGGGGGGTGCGAGGTGGTCGACCCGACTCCGGCCTCCTGGCCGACGGCGAGGTCGGGGTGGGCCGGCTCGCGGCGACCCGCCGACATCGCGGACGCGGTCGAGGGCCTGCTCGCCGCGGCCGGCGCGCTGGCCGGCCGGCGCGTGCTGGTGAGCGCGGGGGGCACGCGCGAGCCGATCGACCCGGTGCGCTTCGTGGGCAACCGCTCGAGCGGGCGCATGGGCTGGGCCGTCGCCGAGGCCGCGCGCCGGCGCGGCGCCGCAGGTCACGGTGCTGAGCGCCAACGTGGACCTGCCGCGCCACCCCGACGTCCGCTACATCGACGCCCCCACCGCGGCCGAGCTGCACGTGGCGGCGCTGGCCGAGTTCCCGGCTGCGACGCGCTGGTGATGGCGGCGGCGGTGCGCCGACTTCCGTCCCGGCGAGGCGCTCGAGGGCAAGATCGACAAGGGCGCCGAGGGGCGGCTCGCGCTCGACCTCGAGCCCACCGCGGACATCGTCTCGGACCTCGCCGCCCGGCGCGGCCGCCAGGTGATCGTGGGCTTCGCGGCCGAGCACGGCGCCGGCCGGGCTCGGCCCGCGCGCGCGACAAGCGCCGGCGCAAGCACCTCGACCTGATCGTCCACAACGACGTGTCGGTGGAGGGCATCGGCTTCGGAGCCGGGCGAACGAGCCATCACGATCATCGGGGACGACTGGGAGGAGGCGGTCGCGCGGATGACCAAGGACGCCTGCGCCGAGCGCATCCTCGACGCCGTCGTCCCGCTCCTGGCGGCCCGCGGCTGAGCGCCCTCCGGCGGTGCCTCGCCCGGGCCCAGGCTCGGGGGCCCCGTCGTGCACTACCCTCGCGGCGTGTCGTCGTCGGTCGCCACACCTCCGCTCGACCCCGGTGAGCTGGCGCCGGTCGCCGAGCTGGCGCGCGCGCTCGTCGACGCCTGCGCCGGCGCGGTGCGCGCGCCGCGCGCCTCGATCGAGAACTGCGTCATCGCCCTGCTGTCGGGCGGCCACGTGATGATCGAGGACGTCCCGGGGGTGGGGAAGACCGTGCTCGGCAAGAGCCTCGCCCGCGCGGCCGGATGCGAGTTCTCGCGCCTGCAGTGCACCGCCGACCTGCTGCCGGCCGACGTCACCGGCGTCACGGTGTGGGACCAGAACGCGGCGGCCTTCGTCTTCCGGCCCGGGCCGGTCTTCGCCAACGTGATCCTGGTGGACGAGATCAACCGGGCGTCGCCCAAGACCCAGTCGGCGCTCCTGGAGTGCATGGAGGAGGGGCAGGTCACGGTGGACGGCGAGACGCGGGTCCTGCCGCGCCCCTTCATGATCATCGCGACCCAGAACCCGGTGGAGTACGAGGGCACCTTCCCGCTCCCCGAGGCCCAGCTCGACCGCTTCGCGGTCCGCGTGGCGATCGGCTACCCGGCGCCGAGGCCGAGGCGGAGATGCTGCTGGACCTGGCCGGCCACGACGCGCTGGAGGGGGTCGCGCCGATCGCCGACGACACCGGGATCGTCGCGGCACGCGCGGTGGTGGACCGCGTTCACACCGACCCGTCGCTCGCGCAGTACGTGGTGGGGCTGGTGGGCGCCACGCGGCGCGATCCGCGCGCGGAGCTCGGGGCGAGCCCGCGGGCCGGCCTCGCCCTGCTGCGCGCCGCCAAGGCCCGCGCGGTCGTGGACGGGCGCGCCTACGTCGTGCCCGAGGACGTGCGGGGCCTTGCGCAGGCCGTGCTCGGCCACCGGATCGATCCTCACCCCGGACGCCCGCGCCCGCGGCGCCCTCGCCGGCGAGATCGTCGCCGACGCCCTCGCCGCGGTGCCCGTCCCCTTGTGATGCGCGTCGCCGGCCCTCCGGCCCGCGCGCTCGGCCTGGCCGGGGCCGGCGTCGCGGCGCTGGTGGCGAGCCGCGGCTTCGGCACCGCAGGCCCTGGCGGTCCTGGGCGCGGGGATGGTTGCGCTGCCGGTGCTGATGACCGCGATCGTGTGGCTGGCCGCCGCCGGCGTGCGCGTGGAGCGCCGGATCGAGCCGGCCCGCTGCGCGGCCGGCGAGCCGGTGCGCCTGCGCGCGTGGGCGTGCGCGGGTGGGCCACCGGTCTCGGCCTCGACCGTCTCCTCGACGTGACGGTCGATCCCGGCTGGGCGGGGCGGCGCCGGCGACGCCACGCCGCACGGCGGACGCGGCTGGCGCCTGCGCAGGCGGCGCGCGGCGACCACCGCCTGCCGCCGCCGCGCGCTGCGGATCGGCGATCCGTTCGGGCTGGCCGCGCGGACCGCGCCGGGGCACCGGCGGACGACCGAGCCTGCTGGTCGTGCCGTGCGCCCCGACGCTGGAGGGCGCGCCGGTGGGCGCCCGCGCGCGCGGCATGGGCGCGCGCCGCCGCGCCGCGCCGACGCGGGCTTCGGCGAGCTCGACCGGGTGCGCGACTACCAGGCCGGCGACGCGCTCTCGCGCATCCACTGGGGCCAGACCGCCAAGCGCGGCAGGCTCCAGACCAAGGAGATGCGGGCGGCCGACGGGGTCCGGGCGCTCGGTCCTGCTGCTGCTGGACGGCGCGGTGGCCGGGGGAGAGGACCTCGAGACCACGGTCAGCGCCACCGCGGCCCTCGCCCGCCACCTGGCGGGGCGCGGCGAGCCGGTCGCCCTGGTCCACACCGGGCGCGCCGCCCGCTGCGCCTGGCCCGGGCCGGGGCGGCTGGCCGGCCATCGAGGTGGCCCTCGCGCGCTTCGCGCCCGGGTGGCGACCGGGCTCCTGGCGCTCGCCCTGCGGGCCGAGGCGACCGCCCCCGAGGCCCCCGAGCTGATCGTGGTGCTCACGTGCGCCGCGGACCCGGCGCTGGTCGGCGCGGCCGCCCAGGCGCGGGCGATCGGGGTCGGGGTCGCGGCCGTCCTGGTGGGCCCGGCGGCGGCGCCGCGGGCGAGCTGGACGGCGCGGGCGTCGAGGTGGTCGTGGTCCCCGCCGCCGACCGGTGGCGGCGGCGCTGGGCGGTGCCACGGAGCGGGCCCGTGCCGCCCGCTAGGCCGCGCTCGCCGGGCCCGGCCGCGGCCGCCGCCGTGGCGTGGCGGTGCTCGCGGTGGCGTGGACGCGCCTGTACCAGGGCGTCGGCGGGTGGCACATCGTGGTCGCTCTGCGCTGGTCGGGGCGCTTCCCGCCACCGCCGCGCTGTGCCCCGGGGGCGCGCGCTGGCGCCCGCGGCCGCCACGCTCGCCGCGATCATCGTCGTGTTCGCCCTGGCGCTGCGGGTGTCGCCGTGGGACCTGCTGGCCTGGACGCGCAGGCCTGGGAGGCGGTCCGCGGCATCCTGCCGGACGGCCTGGCGCAGGGCTCCTCGGCGGCCCTGCCCGTCACGCCCTCGGAGCATCCGGCCTTCGCGGCGCTCCTCGACGTCGCGCTCGCGGCGCTGGCCGGGGTCGCGGCGTGGCAGATCGTCGTCCGGCACCGCCCGGTGGGCGCGCTGCTGGCCGTGGGCGTCGGCCTCGCCTACTGCTGGACGGTCGAGCCGCCCGCGTCGCCGGCGCCTCGCCGGCGGCGCTGGCGCTCGCCGGGTTCGTGGCTCGTGCTCGCGCTCGCCGGCTGGCGGGGCGCGGCGAGCCGCGCGGCCGTGCGGCGCGCGGGCGGGCGCCGTGGCCCTCGGGGCGGTGGCCGTGCTGGTGGCCGCCGGCCTCGGCGCGCGGGCCCGCCAAGGCCGGCGAGCCCTGGTGGGGTGGAAGGACTGGCAGCTGGGGTCGTCGTCGACCGCCTCGGGCAGGGGGCTGGACCTGCGCCAGGCCTACGGCAAGCTGGACTGGCCCGCCACGCCGCGGGTGGCCCTCACGGTGTCGTCCGACACGGCGCGCCCGCTGCGGGCGGTGAGCCTCGAGGACTTCGACGGCGTGGCGTTCACCCTCTCCGAGGGCGGCGGCTCCGATCCCCTCGTCGTCCAGAACGGCGACGATCACGGCGGACGTGGGAGACCGCACCGAGGGAGAGGACATCGAGCAGCGCGTCACCCTGCGCAGCGCGAGCTCCCAGGTGGTCCTCGCCTCCGGCCGGGCCGAGCGGGTGACGGGGCCGTTCTCGGGCACCGCGGACATGGTCGGCGACGCGATCCGCGTGGACCGGCCGATCACGGGGGGCGACAGCTACACGGTGCAGGCCCTGATCCCCCAGGCGACCCCGGCCGAGCTGACCGCCGCCGGTCCGTACGGTCCGGCGAGGTGCCGTGCCGGCTCGACCCGCCTGCGCGCCACCTTCTGGGGCGATCCGGTCGAGGTGCCCCTGTGGGGGTCCGGCGTGGCGGCGGATCAGGCCACGCTCGGCGCCTACGCCCCGGTGCACGACCTGGCGGCGCGCGTCGCGGGCGACGCCGCCACCCCCTACGCCGCGGTGAACCGCATCGAGGCGTACCTGCGGCGGAACTACGTCTACGACGAGCAGCCCCCGTACCCCACGAGCCTGCCCGACGACTGGCCCGCCGGCATGCCCCAGCGGGCCGGCCGCCCCTGGTGGACTTCCTGTTCGGCAGCCACCGCGGCTACTGCCAGCACTTCGCGGGCTCCATGGCGGTGATGCTGCGCAGCCTCGGGATCCCGTCGCGGGTGGCCGTCGGCTACACCGGCGGCCGCTACGACGCGGGCTCGGGCCTCTGGGTGGTCACCGACCGCGACGCCCACGCCTGGGTCGAGGTCTGGTTCCCGGGCCACGGATGGCTTCCGTTCGACCCCACGCCGGGCCGCTCGGCCCCCAACCCGTCGTCGGTCTCCTCGCCCGACTACGCCCCCAGCCGCAGCGACGTCGACCTGGGCGGGCTGGCCGACACGCCGGTCGAGCCGGTGACCCCCGCGACGGCCGAGACCCCGGCGCCCGAGCCGACCCCGGCGCCCGAGGAGGCGTCGCCCGCCGCCGCGTCGGGCGGGGCGGGCGGGGGCGGCGCGCCCTGGTGGCTGGGCGTCGCCGGGCTGGCGGGGGCCTGCGCGCTCGTGGCGCCCGCCGGCCGGGCGGTGCGGCGCGCCCGCGGGACGCCACGGCGGCGACGAGCGCAGCCGGGTGGTCGCGGCCGCGCGCGACCTGGAGGCGTCGATCGCGCCGCTCGGGCTCGCCCCGTCGGCGTCGGCGTCGGCGTCGGAGCGGGCGCGGGACATCCGCGCGCGCACCGGGCGTCGATCCGTCGGAGCTCTACGCGCGCGCCTCGCGGGCCCGCTTCGCGTCGGATCCGCCGCCCGCGGGCGAGGCCGCCGCGGCCTGGCGGGAGTCGTCGCGCCTGCGGCGCGCCATCCGCCGCCGGGCGCCGCTCGGCCGGCGGGCGCTGACCGCCCTGGGGCTGCGTCGCCCCCGCCGCGATACCGTTGACCGATGACCGGCCCCGCCGATGCCTACGAGGCGTTTCGCAACGGCAGCTGGCTCCTGGAGGCGCGCGAGTACCCGCAGGCCGTGATCGCGCTGGAGCGGGCGAAGGCGCTCGAGCCCGACAAGGGGTCGATCCGGGAGGCGCTCGGGCGCGCGTACCTGGCGTCGCGCGCCTACCGGCGCGCCGCCGACGAGTTCCAGGTCGCCGTCGAGCTGTCGCCCACCGACGGGTACGCCCACTACGGCCTGGCCCGCTCCCTGTCGCGCCTGGGCGACCCGCTCGCCCGCCGCCATTACCGGCTGGCCCGCTGCTTCGGGACCGGGCTGGAGTAGTCGGCCCGGTCCGCGCTCAGCCGGGCTCAGGAGGCGGCGCGAACTCGGTGCCCGCGGGCACCTCGAACCCCATCCGGACGATCGTCTCGTAGACCTCGTTGACCAGCGCTCGAGAGCTCGCCCAGCAGACCGTCGAGCACCTCCACGCCGATGCCCTCGAGGCGTGCGTCCGCCAGAGCGAAGACATCGCCGAGGTCGTCGATCGCGAAGCGCCAGTGGCGCGTGCTCAGGTTCTTGTGCAGCAGCCGCGCGTGGACGCCCTGCCGCGTCGCGGTCCGGCGCCCGCGGACGACGAACGCGCGCAGCGTGACCGTCAGCTCGCGCGCGGTGACCAGCACGCCCGACCGCGCCGCGGGTCGCGCAGGGCACGGCCACGCTCCACTCGCGCGGCCCGCGGCGCTCGGCCTCGATCTCGAGCGCGGCGAGGACGGGCTCCATGCGCTCCTGGGGGGTGCTCACGGGCCGATGCTACCCGGACGCGGCGACTACGATCCCGCCGTGCGTGTCGTGCTGCAGCGGGTCCGTTGGGCCGCGGTGGACGTGGGCGGCGAGCGGATCGCCGCGATCGGCCCAGGCCTGCTCGCGCTGGTCGGCATCGCCGACGGCGACGGCGCCGACGACGCGCTGCGGCTGGCGCGCAAGACGGCGCGGCTGCGGGTCCTGGCCGGGCCGGAGCGCCCCTTCGACCTGTCCCTGCGCGACGTGCCGGGCGCGGAGCTGTTGTGCGTGAGCCAGTTCACGCTCCTGGCCGACCTGCGCCGGGGCAACCGGCCCTCCTGGGCGGCGCGCCGCGCCCCCCGCGGTCGCCGAGCCGCTCGTGGAGGCCTACGCCGCGGCGCGTTGAGGCCGAGGGCGTCCCGGTGGCGCGCGGGCGCTTCGCGGCCACGATGGCGGTCGGCCCTCGAGAACGACGGGCCCGTGACCATCGTGCTCGACAGTGCCGAGCTGGCCGGGTCACGCGCCTCGGGCGGGACGACGGGTACCCTCGGCGGGTGAGCGCGGACCTGCGGATGACGGCCGCCGCCCCGCACCCCGCGGTGGCCGGGTACGTGCGCCGGTACGTCGCCTGGGAGGAGGTTCCCCTCGCCCCGATGGTGCGGCGCCAGAGCGCCTCGATGGACGTCCCTCTCATCCTCAACCTGGGCGACGCCTTCGCCGTGAGGCCGGTTGGCGGCCCGTCCGTCGCCGCTCGGCACCCGGGCGGCTTCGTGGCGGGGATCCACGACATGGCCGTCAACACGTCGAACCCCGGCGCCTCCGAGGGTGTGCAGGTGGACCTGAGCCCTCTGGGGGCGCGCATGCTCCTGGGCGTGCCGATGTCCGAGCTGGCGCGCCGTACCGTGGACCTGGAGGACGTGTTGGGCTCCGACGCGCGTCGCCTGCTGGAGGCGCTGGCCGGCGCGCCGCCGGGCGCGGCGCGCCTGGCGGTCGTGGACGACTTCGTGCGCGGCCGGCTCGAGCGGGCGCGGAGGCCGGCGCCCGACGTCGAGTGGGCGTGGCGGCGGCTGCGGGCCAGCCGCGGGCGCCTGGGCGCGCGCGCCCTGGCGCAGGAGCTGGGCTGCAGCGGTCGCCACCTGGCGGCGCGCTTTCGCGACGGCGTTGGGGTGGGACCCAAGCTGGCGGGGCGGATTCTCCGCTTCGAGGCGGCCCGGGAGGCGCTCGGCGGGCCGGACGGCGTGAGCCTGGGAGCGGTCGCGGCCGGCTGCGGCTACTACGACCAAGCGCACCTCAACCGGGACGTGCGCGCGTTCGCCGCCGCCACGCCGGGGGAGCTGCGCCGCGGCCCGATCACGTTCGTCCAAGACGGGGGAGGCTGAGCGCGCCAGGGTGGGCCCACGTCACCCGATCCAGGAGGAGCCGATGAGCGACGACGGACCGACCATCTTCCCGACCCTCACATACCGCGACGCCCCCGCCGCGCTGGCGTTCCTGGTGGCCGCCTTCGGCTTCGTGCCGGTCATGGTCCACGAGGGCCCCGGCGGCACGATCGCGCACGCCGAGATGGCCCACGGCGCGGGGCGTTTCATGCTCGGCTCGGCCAAGCCGGACGGCTGGGGCGCGCTGGCGCCGCCGCCCGGGTCGGGCGCGGCGTACGTCGTGGTGGACGAGCTCGATGCGCACTGCGCCCGGGCGCGCGCGGCCGGCGCGCAGATCGTCCGGGAGCCGGTCAACACGGACTACGGGTCACGCGACTACGCGGCCCGCGACCCGGAGGGCAACCTCTGGAGCTTCGGCACCTACCGGCCGGGCGTGGATCCCTGACGGCGGGCGGCGGACGGGGCCCCGGAGCCCCGTCCGCCCAGGACGCGACCGGGGACGGAGTGCTATCGTCATCCCTCCGCGAGGGAAGTCAACTGTGGCGCGTGCAGGTGGGTGACGAACCCACCTTTTTTGTGGGCGCGACGAAATGCCATGGGAAGGGGGGAGCGCATGCCGGCCACCGGCCAACAGCAGATGGAGCGACGTATCGAGGACGTGCTCGCCGGCGCCCTCCCGGACGTCAACCTGCTCGAGCTCACCGTCCTGCCCGACCGGGGCGGCACGCTCCGCCTGGTCGTCGACCGTCCCGGCGGGGTGGACCTCGACCTGTGCGCGGCGGTGACCGGCGCGCTCGAGGGCGCGGGGCTGCTGGACGAGTACGGGGCGGAGGTCTGGTCGCCCGGTCCCGAGCCGCCGCTGCGCACGCCCGAGCACTTCCGCCGGGCCGTGGGCCGCAGGGTGCACGTGGAGACCGGCTCCCCTGGGGCCACGCGGTCGCGCACGGGTACGCTTGTGCGGGTGGGCGAGCGGTCGCTCGAGCTGGCGCTCGACGACGCGGCCCTGGAGATCCCGTTCTCCGCGATCCGTCGGGCCAACACGTTCGAGGATGCCGAGGCGCAGGGATGAGGGCGCGCGCGATCGTCCGCGCGGCGGCGGCCACCTCGGCCGGCGCCGTTCAGTCCGTTGGGGGGAGCGAGGGATGAACCGAGAGATCATCGAGGCCATCAAGCAGATCGAGCGCGAGAAGGGGATCGATTCCGAGACCCTGATCGTGGCGCTCGAGGACGCCCTCCTGGCGGCATACAAGAAGACGCCCGACGCGGCCGAGTTCGCCCGCGTCAACATCGACCGCGAGACCGGCGAGATGCGGGTGTTCCAGCTGCTGCTGCCCGAGGGCGAGGAGCTGCGGACCCTGCCGCGCGAGGAGCCGGTGATCCCCGAGGGGGTCGATCCGGCCGAGTACGAGCCGCCGCCGCCGGACGTGGACTGGGCCGCCTACGAGGACAGCGAGATCGAGGCGATCGACGTCACGCCGGACAACTTCGGGCGCATCGCCGCCCAGACCGCCAAGCAGGTGATCCTGCAGCGGATCCGCGAGGCCGAGCGGGAGATGATGTACGACGAGTACGTCAACCGCGTCGGCGACGTGGTGACCGGGATCATCCAGCAGTCGGACTCCCGCTACACGCTGGTCAACCTCGGCCGCGTCGAGGCGCTCCTGCCCGAGAGCGAGCAGGTGCACAACGAGCGCTACGACCACGGCGCCCGCATCAAGGCCGTCATCATCGAGGTGCGCAGCTCCACCAAGGGCCCCAGGTGATCGTGAGCCGACGCTCCGACCAGCTGGTGCGCGAGCTCTTCAAGCTCGAGGTGCCCGAGATGGCCGACGGCCTGGTGGAGATCCGGGGCGTGGCGCGCGAGCCGGGCTGGCGGTCGAAGATCGCCGTCGTCTCGCACGTGCAGGGCGTCGATCCGGTGGGCGCCTGCGTGGGCCCGCGCGGCTCGCGCGTGCGCATGGTGGTCAGCGAGCTGCGCGGGGAGAAGATCGACATCATCCCGTTCAACGAGGAGCCGGCCCGCTACGTGGCCAAGGCGCTCTCGCCGGCCCGCGTGCGCGAGGTGCTCGTCGACGACGACGGCCGCCAGGCGACCGTCATCGTGCCCGACGACCAGCTGTCGCTGTCGATCGGCCGCGAGGGGATGAACGCGCGGCTGGCGGCCCGGCTGACCGGCTGGCACATCGACATCAAGAGCGAGTCAACCTTCGCCCGCGAGGAGGAGAGCGACGAGTTCGGGGACGAGGCCGAGGCCGGCGTCTCCCGCTGCGCGGCGATGCTGCGCACCGGCAAGCGCTGTCCGAACGCCGCGGTCTCCGGCACGCGCTACTGCGCGCTGCCGGCGCACTCGCGCCTGGCCGGGGTGGAGACCTCTCTGGGGCGCCCGCTCACGGCGGAGGAGATCGAGGACACCGGCACGCAGGAGGGCCTGGAGCGGATTCTGGAGCTCGCGCCCGTCTCGGCGGCGGTGTCGTGGGAGGGCCAGGGGGAGGGTGCCGAGAGGTAGGGGACGAAAGAGCAGAACGCGCGCGGCGGATGCCCGAGCGGCGCTGTCTCGGATGCGGGGCCCGGCACGAGAAGCCGGAGCTCGCGCGGTTCGTGGCGGCCCCTCACGAGGGGATACATCTGCTGGTCCGCGACGATCGCTCCCGACGCGGCGGCCGCGGGCTGTACGTGTGCCGGCGTGAGGAGTGCTTCGAGCGGGCCGTCGCGCGACGCGCCTTCCCGAGGGCGGCACGCGTCCGCGGGGAGCTGAGGATCGATCCGACGCTGGGCGCGGAGTTCGTCAGTGGGGTGAACGGGGGACACGATGGAAAAGAAGAGGATCTACGAAATCGCGAAGGATGAGGGGCTTCCCAGCTCCCTTGTGCTGCAGCGCCTGCAGCGGGCGGGGGTCGATGTGAAGACCGCGTCGTCAACGGTCGATGTGGCCGAGACGCTCCACGTCCTGAACCCCAACCGCTACCCGAAGCCCGAGCCCAAGCCCGAGCCGCCCCCCAAGGTCGAGAAGCCCAAGGCCAAGCCCAAGGCGAAGGCCACGCCCAAGGCCGAGCCCGTGGCGGAGCCGGCCGCGGCCGAGGCGCCCGAGCCGGCGCCCGAGCCCGGCGCCCGAGCCCGTGGCCGAGGCGCCGGCGAAGCCGGCCAAGGCCGCCAACGAAGGCCGACGCGCCCGCGCCGGCGGCGACGCCCGCCGAGGCGCCCGCCGCCGAGAGCGCGCCGGCGCCGGAGCCCGCGCGCGCCGAGCCGGCGGAGGCCCCGGAGCCGGCGGCCGCGCCGGTCGCCGAGGCGCCGGCGCGCCCGCCGCCGAGCGCCGTCCGCCGCCGCCCCGAGGCGAGCGCGAGCCCGCGAAGCCGGCCGCCGCCGCCCCCGAGGCGAGCGCGACCCCCGCGAAGCCGGCCGCGCGCCCGCGCCCCACCGGACCGACCGGCCCGTACGCCAAGAGCCCGCCGCCCGGCGCCGAGCGCCCGCGTCCGACCGGCCCCACGGGCCCCAACGCCAAGGGCCCCGCGCCCGGCGCCGAGCGCCCGCGTCCGACCGGCCCCACCGGCCCCAACGCCAAGGGCCCCGCGCCCGGCGGCGACCGGCCCCGTCCGACCGGCCCCACCGGGCCGGCCGCGCGCGGAGGCCAGGGCGCCGGCCCGCGCCCCGGCGGCCAGGGCGGCCGTCCCGCGGGCGGCGTGCCCGGAGCCAGCGGAGGCGGCCCCCGCGGCAAGCGCCGCCGGGTGGTCATCGACCCCCAGGCCAGCCGTCGCGGCCCCGGCCCCCAGGGCCGGGACCGGCGCGGCGGCCGTCCCGGCCCGCGCGCCGAGGAGAAGCCGGTCGTGGTGGTCGCGCCGGCGGACATGCCGATGGTCGAGGTGCCGTCCGGCTCCACGGTCAAGGACTTCGCCGAGATCCTCGACATCTCGACGGCCCAGATCATCAAGCTGCTCATGGGCCTCGGCGAGATGGCCACCATCACCCAGTCGCTGTCCGACGACGCGATCGAGCTGATCGCCGGCGAGCTCGAGCGCAAGGTCACCATCGTGCACGCCGAGGAGGAGGCCGAGCGGGCCGAGGAGTTCGACGACGACGACGCCGACCTGGTGCCGCGCGCGCCCGTGGTGGTGGTGATGGGTCACGTCGACCACGGCAAGACGTCGCTGCTCGACGCCATCCGCTCGACCGAGGTGGCCGCCGGCGAGGCCGGGGGCATCACCCAGCACATCGGCGCCTACCAGGTGCACCACGCAGGGGCGCGAGATCACGTTCCTGGACACGCCGGGCCACGAGGCGTTCACGGCCATGCGCGCCCGCGGCGCGAAGATCACCGACGTCGCCGTGATCGTGGTGGCGGCCGACGACGGCGTGATGCCGCAGACCATCGAGGCCATCGACCACGCGCGCGCCGCCGAGGTGCCGTTCATGGTCGCCGTCAACAAGGTGGACAAGGTCGGGCGCCAACCCGGACCGCGTCAAGCAGGAGCTCTCCCAGCGCGAGGTGATCCCCTCCGACTGGGGCGGCACCCACGAGTTCGTGCAGGTCTCGGCGCTCGAGCGCAGCGGGATCGACACGCTGCTCGAGACGGTGCTGCTGGTGGCCGACGCGGACGCCGAGCCCACGGCCAACCCGAAGCCCGAGGCCTCGGGGACGGTCATCGAGTCGCGGCTCGACCCGGGCCGCGGCCCGGTCGCCTCGCTGCTCATCCAGCGCGGCACGCTGCGCGTCGGCGACGTGATCGTCGCCGGCGACGTCTTCGGACGCGTGCGCGCGATGGGCGACTACACCGGCGCCACGCTCGAGACGGCCGGTCCCTCGGTGCCGGTCGAGGTGCTCGGGCTGGGCGGCGTCGTCGACGCCGGCGAGCGCTTCCGCGTGGTCGAGAACGAGCGGGCGGCGCGTCAGCAGGCCGGCGAGCGCAACCAGCGCCTGCGCGCCGAGGTGCTCGCCAACCGCCGTCCGGTCTCGCTGGACGACCTCTTCGCGCGCATCAAGGAGGGTGGGCTCAAGGAGCTCAACATCATCATCAAGGGCGACGTGCAGGGCTCGGTCGGCGCCCTGGCCGACGCGCTCGGCAAGGTGGAGCAGACCGAGGTGCGGCTGCGCGTCATCCACACCGGGGTGGGCGCCATCAACGAGTCCGACGTCATGCTCGCCGCCGCGTCGGAGGCGATCATCATCGGCTTCAACGTGCGCCCGCGCCCCGAGGCCAGCTCGCTGGCCGAGCGCGAGGGCGTGGACATCCGCACCTACCGCGTCATCTACCGGGCCATCGAGGACGTGCGCGACGCGCTCGTGGGCCTGCTGGAGCCGGACATCGTCGAGGACGTCATCGGCCAGCTCGAGGTGCGCGCCACCTTCCGGGCGAGCCGCATCGGCACGATCGCGGGGTGCTACGTCACCGAGGGCCTGGTGCGGCGCAACTCCCACGTGCGGCTGCTGCGCGACGGCACCGTCGTCCACGAGGGCCGCATCGCCTCGCTGAAGCGCTTCAACGAGGACACCCGCGAGGTGCTGGCCGGCTTCGAGTGCGGCGTGCTGATCGAGGACTTCAACGACGTCAAGGAGGGCGACACGATCGAGGTCTACGAGCTGCGCGAGGTCGCCCGCACCGCTCAGGCCGCGGTCGCGACCCCATCGCCGCCGGCCCCGATCGCGCCCGCCTCCGTCGAACTCCGAATCACGGGACGTACGGGCGCGATGGAGGGCGGGTACGTCGGCATCCTGACCGTGGACCTGCACCTGCCCGAGGGGCACTCCCTCAAGGCGAAGCGCAAGGAGCTCCTGCGGCTCAAGAGCGGCCTGGCGCGCCGCTTCGCCTGCGCCGTCGCCGAGGTCGACCACCACGACCTCTGGCAGCGCGCGGGCCTGACGGTCGCGATCGTGGGGCGCGCCGCCGGTGAGACCGAGGAGCGCCTGGCCGACGTCCGCCGGGCCCTCCACTCGGACGAGGCCTTCCAGGTGGTCGGGGAGGCGCACGAGCTGGTGCGCGTCGAGGGCGAGCCCGCCGTGACGTGGCTCCAGCCGTAGTGGCCCGCCGCCCGCGGAGCACGCGGATGCGCCGGGTCGACACGGCCCTGCGCCAGGTGCTGGCCGAGGGGATCGCCCGCGACCTCTCGGATCCGAGGCTGGGCTTCGTCACCATCACCCACGTGGAGGCGACCCAGGACGTGCGCGAGGCCAAGGTGTACTTCACCACCCTGAAGGGCTCCGAGCGGCGCGGCAGCCAGGAGGCCCTGGAGTCGGCCCGCGGCCTGCTGCAGTCGCGGCTCGGCCGGGAGCTGCGCTCGCGCCACACGCCCCAGCTGACCTTCCACTACGACACGACCCAGAGGGACGCCGTCGAGCTGACCCGCTTCATCGACGAGGTCACCGCCGACATGCCGCCGCGCGAGCCCGAGGACGAGCAGTGAGCCCGCGCGAGCCGCGCGACGCCTCCGCCGCGGAGGTCGCGCAGGTGCTGGCCCGTCCCGGCGAGCGCTTCGTGGTCACGTCGCATCACAACCCGGACGGCGACGCCATCGGCTCCATGCTGGGCCTGGCGCGCGCCCTGCGCGCGGCCGGCCACGACGTGGTCCTGGCCCACGCCGACTCGCCGCCGGTGCCGAGCGACCTCGCGTTCATGGTGGCGCCGGGCGAGGAGTTCCTCCCGGTCCCGCCGCCCGACGTCGCCGAGCGCGTCCTGGTGGCGGTGGACTGCGCGACCGAGGCGCGGATGTGGGCCGAGCCCCTGCACGAGGCGGCCCGCGTGGTGGTCAACATCGACCACCACCAGGACAACACCCGCTTCGGCGACCTCAACCTGATCGTGCCCCGACGCCTCGAGCACCGCCGAGGTGATCCAGGGCGTCATCGCCGCCGCCGGGTGGCCGCTGACCCGCGAGGTGGCCGACCCGCTCTACGTGGGCATGATCACCGACACCGGGCGGTTCGGGTACGCCAACACCGGTCCCGGCACCCATCGCGCCGCCGCCGCGCTGATCGAGGCCGGCGTCGATCCCGCGACCATGTCGCGCCGCCTGTACGAGGAGCAGCCGCTCGACCGCCTGCTGCTGATGGGCCGGGCCCTCCAGCGCGCGCGCCGGCTCGCGGGCGGGCGGATGCTGGCCGCCGTGCTCACCGGGGACGATTTCGCGGCGGCGGGCGGGGACGACACCGAGG
This sequence comes from uncultured Thermoleophilia bacterium, assembly GCA_963806585.1. Classification (GTDB taxonomy): domain Bacteria; phylum Actinomycetota; class Thermoleophilia; order Miltoncostaeales; family Miltoncostaeaceae; genus Miltoncostaea. Next base: position 36,935 of record CAWDYN010000006.1, read on the forward strand.
GCATCGTGGAGGTGATGCGGGGGGTCCGCGGCGTGCGCGCGGCGGCCCTGGTGCGCGAGGCCGGCCCGCCGGGCAACTACCGCGTGTCGCTGCGCACGGCCGACCCCGACATCGACGTCTCGGCGATCGCCCGGCACGAGGGCGGCGGCGGGCACCGCGCCGCGGCGGGCTTCAGCACGCGCCGCGCGCCGGACGAGCTCCTGGCCTGGCTCGACTCCCAGATGGCGGACCGCATGGATGCGAACGGAGCCGATGGCTGAGGCCGTCGTCGCCCCGGCGCCGGCGCTGTGGCTCGTGGACAAGGCCGCCGGGCCGACGTCCCACGACGTCGTGGCCACCGCGCGCAGGGCCCTGGGCAAGCGGGCGAAGGTGGGCCACTCCGGCACGCTGGACCCGTTCGCGACCGGGCTGCTGGTGCTGATGGTGGGCCGCGCCACGCGCCTGGCCCCCTACCTGACCGGCGTCGACAAGACCTACGTGGCGACCGTCCAGACCGGACAGGTGTCGGCGACGCTCGACCCGGAGGGGCCGATCGAGGAGTCCGGGCCGCCCGCGTCCGCCGCCGACGTCGAGGCGATCCTGCCGAGCTTCGTGGGCGTCCAGCTCCAGCGGGTGCCGGCGCTGTCGGCCGTCCACGTCGACGGCGAGCGCCTGTACCAGCGCGCCCGCCGCGGCGAGGAGGTCGAGCTTCCCGAGCGGGAGGTGGTCGTCCACTCGCTGCGCCTGGTCGGCGACGAGGGGCAGGGCCGGGTCGTCGTGGAGGTGCGCTGCGGCGCGGGCACGTACGTCCGGCGCCTGGCCGCCGACATCGGCGAGCGGCTCGGGTGCGGCGCCTACTGCGCCGAGCTGCGCCGGACCCGGGTCGGGGAGCTGGCGGTGGAGGACGCCGTCCCCGTCGGGCAGGTCGCGGCGACCGGTGGGCTCGACCCCCTGCGCGGGCTGGGCCACCTTCCGGCGCGCGAGCTCTCCGAGGAGGAGGCCGGGCGCGTCCGCCACGGCGGGCGGATCGCCTACGCGGCGGCCGCCGGCGGGGTCGAGGCCGTCACCCTGCTGCGCGAGGGGCGCCTGATGGCGATCGCCGTCCCCGACGCGGACGGAGGGCTGCGCCCGAGCGTGGTCCTGGAGGACGCGCCGTGAGGCGCTACCAGTCGTTCGGGGACCTGCCCCTGGGCGCGCCCCGCCGCGTGGTCGCCATCGGCACCTTCGACGGGGTCCACGTCGGCCATCAGGCGGTGATCCGCCAGGCCATCGCCCGGGCCGCCGAGCGCGGCCTGCCCGCCATGGTGATGACCTTCGAGCCCCAGCCGATCGCGGTGCTGCGGCCCGAGCTGCGTCCGGGGGTCCTGACGCACATCGCCCTCAAGAGCCAGCTGATCGAGCGCCTCGGGGTCGACGAGCTCCTGGTGGTCCCCTTCACGAAGGCCTTCTCGCGCATCCGCGCCGAGCGCTTCGCCGAGATGCTGGTCGCGCCCCCCCTGGGCGCCGAGACCGTGGTGGTGGGGGCCAACTTCCGCTTCGGGCACGCCGGGGCGGGCACGGTCGAGATGCTGGCCCAGTTCGGCCGCTCGCGGGCGCTGGCCGTCGAGTCGCCCGGCACCATCACCAGCGACGACGGCAAGCCGATCTCCTCCACGCGCATCCGGCGGCTGGTCGCCACCGGCCAGGTCGGCGCGGTCATCCCCCTGCTGGGGCGGCTGCACTCGATCGAGGGCGTCGTGGTGGGCGGCGAGGGGCGCGGGCGCGGGATCGGGCTGCCCACCGCCAACCTGGAGATCCCGGCCGACACCGCCCTGCCGAGCCGGGGCGTGTACGCGGCCCGGGCCGTGCTCGCCTCGGGCCGCAGCGCCGCGGCGGTCAACATCGGCGTTGCGCCCACCTTCGAGAGCGCCGACCCGCGCCCGCTGCGCGTCGAGGCCTTCCTGCTCGACCACGACGGCGGCGACCTGTACGGCCAGACGATGCGCCTCGACTTCATCGAGCGGCTGCGGGACGAGCGGCGCTTCGACGACGTCGAGGCCCTGCTGGCCCAGGTTGAGGCCGACATCGCCCGCACCCGCGAGCTGGCGGCCCTGCACGTCAACGGCGCGCTGGAGCCGCCGGGCTGAGGGCGGAGGGGGGTCTGCTATCGTCGCCCCGCCGGGGTGTGTGTCGCAGCTGCGATCCCCCGCACGACAGACACGACCCGGGGCGGCCACGGCTGCGCCGCGGCTGAGCCAGGAGACACATTGCTGACCAAGGACGCCAAGTCGGGGGTCATCGGTACCCACCGCCGCCACGAGACCGACACGGGCTCGCCGCAGGTGCAGGTGGCCATCCTCACCGAGAGGATCAACGGCCTCACGGAGCACCTGAAGGTCCACAACAAGGACCACCATTCGCGGCGCGGGCTCCTGCAGATGGTGGGCCGCCGCCGGCGGCTCCTGAACTACATGCAGCGCACCGACCTCGACGGGTACCGCGAGCTGACGAAGACCCTGGGCCTGCGCAGGTAGGCGACCGGCCCGGGCGAAGGGCAGAGCGAGACGATTCGAGGGCCCGCGCCGGGTGGCGCGGGCAAAGAGGCGCCCCGGCCGAGTGGCGCGGGGCAGACAAGGGATGTGACATGGCAGTAGAGATCGTTACCGCGCAGATCGGGGATTCGCCGATCTCGTTCGAGACCGGCAAGCTGGCCAAGCAGGCCAATGGATCGGTGCTCGTCCGCTCGGGCGACACCATCGTGCTCGTGACGGCCGTCGGCGCGCAGTCGCCGCGGCCCGGAGCCGACTTCTTCCCGCTGACGGTGGACGTCGAGGAGCGCATGTACGCCGCGGGCAAGATCCCCGGCGGCTTCATCAAGAGGGAGTCGCGTCCCAGCGACCGCGCCACGCTGACGGCGCGCATGACCGACCGGCCGATCCGGCCGCTGTGGCCCAAGGGCTACCGCAACGAGACCCAGGTCGTCGCGACCATCCTGTCGGTCGACCAGGTCAACCCGTTCGACATCCTGGCGCTCAACGGCGCCTCGGCCGCGCTGATGCTCTCGGAGCTGCCCTTCGCCGGCCCGGTCGGCGCGGTGCGCATCGGGCTGATGGGCGACGAGTTCATCATCAACCCGACCCTCCAGGAGACCGAGGAGTCCGAGCTCGACCTGATCGTCGCGGGCACCGCCGACGCCATCTCGATGGTCGAGGCCGGCGCCAACGAGGTCGACGAGGAGACGATGCTCGAGGCCCTGCAGATCGCCCACGAGGAGATCCGCACCCTCTGCGCGGTCCAGCTCGAGCTCCAGAAGGCGGCCGGCAAGCCCAAGTGGGACATCGCGCCGCTGGCCGTGGACGAGAAGGTGCTGAAGGCGATCGAGAAGGCCGCCGGCAAGGACCTGAACGAGGCCACCCTCGAGCAGGCCAAGCTGCTGCGCCGCGACAAGATCGCCGCGGTCCGCTCCGCCGCCGCCGAGGCCGTGCTGGGCGCCGACCCCGACCCCGAGGACGCCGCCGCCTTCGGCCGCGCCTTCGACGCGCTCCAGAAGAGCATCATCCGGCGCCGCATCGCGATCGACAAGCAGCGCCCCGACGGCCGCGCCGCCGACCAGATCCGGCCGATCGAGTGCGAGGCCGGCGTGCTGCCGCGCGTCCACGGCTCCGGCCTGTTCACCCGCGGCGAGACCCAGGTGCTCACGAGCCTCGCGCTCGGCACCACCAAGGAGGCGCAGCGCATCGACGGCCTCGGCATCGAGACCACCAAGCGCTACATCCACCACTACAACTTCCCGCCGTTCAGCGTGGGCGAGACCGGCTTCATGCGCGGTCCCAAGCGTCGCGACATCGGCCACGGCGCGCTCGCCGAGCGGGCGCTGCTGCCGATGATCCCGGACGACGTCGAGTTCCCGTACACGCTGCGGCTCGTGTCCGAGACGCTGGAGAGCAACGGCTCGTCGTCGATGGCGTCGGTGTGCGGCTCCACCCTCGCGCTGCTCGACGCCGGCGTGCCGATCACGCGCCCCGTGGCCGGCATCGCGATGGGCCTCATCAAGGAGGGCGACGACTACATCGTGCTCTCCGACATCCAGGGCGACGAGGACCATCTCGGCGACATGGACTTCAAGGTGGCCGGCACCGCGAACGGCATCAACGCGCTCCAGATGGACATCAAGATCAACGGCGTCACGTTCGAGATCCTGCGCGACGCGCTCGCCCAGGCGAAGGCCGGGCGCGAGCACATCCTCGGGATCATGGGCGGGACGCTCGCCGAGCCCCGCACCGAGCTCTCGGCGTGGGCCCCGCGGATCACGGCCATCAAGATCGACCCGGAGCGGATCGGCACCGTCATCGGCAAGGGCGGCGAGACGATCCGCGGGCTCGAGGCCGACTTCGAGGTCGAGATCTCGATCGAGGACGACGGCACGGTCAAGGTCTACGGCGTCAACGGCGAGAAGGCCGACGCCGCCGTGGAGCAGATCCGGGCCATGACCAAGGACGTCGAGGTGGGGGACACCTACACCGGCGCCAAGGTCGTCAAGACCACCACCTTCGGCGCGTTCGTCGAGCTCACCAAGGGCGTCGACGGCCTGCTGCACATCTCGAACCTCGGCCGCGGCCGGGTGGACAAGGTGGAGGACGTGGTCAACCGCGGCGACACGGTCGACGTGACCGTCGTGGAGGTGGACAAGGCGCGCGGGCGCATCGGGCTGCGGATCGTCGGCATGGAGGACGCCGACGGCGGCGGCAACGGGGCGGCCGCCGAGGGCGAGGGCGACGGCGAGCAGCCGCGCCGCCGCCGGCGTCGCCTGACCGCCGCCGAGTAGTGAGCACCGCGCCGGCAGGGATCGCGCCGCCGGTCCTGGGCGTCACCACGGGGGGTCTCCGGGTCATCTCGGAGACCCTCCCGGGGGCCCGCTCCGTGGCCATCGGCATCTGGATCGGGGTCGGCTCGCGATTCGAGCGCTCCCAGGAGGCGGGCATCTCCCACTTCCTCGAGCACATGCTCTTCAAGGGCACCCCGACCCTCTCGGCCGAGCAGATCGCCCAGGCCTTCGACGGCCTCGGCGGCGAGGTGAACGCCGCGACGGGCAAGGACTACACCGTCCTCTACGCCCGGGTGCTCGACGACCTCCTGGACCGTGCCTTCCCGCTGCTGACCGACATGCTGCAGCGGCCCGCCTTCTCCGAGCTGGAGCAGGAGCGCGAGGTGGTCCTCGAGGAGATCGCGATGTACGAGGACGACCCGCAGGACCAGATCCACGACCTGGCCAGCAACGCGGTCTTCCCCGACCAGGCCCTGGGCCGGCCGGTGATCGGCACGCGCCAGGTGATCGGCGAGGTGACCGAGCACGGCGTGCGCGCCTACCACGGCGACCACTACACGGCGCCCAACATGGTGGTGGCCGCGGCGGGCAACGTGACCCACGAGCGCGTGCTGGAGCTGTCCGAGCGCCTGCTCGGCGGGCTGTCGGCGGCGTCGGGCGAGGGCGCCTACGAGCCCGCGCGGCCGGGCCGGCCGACGCTGGTGGTCAAGGAGAAGGCCACCGAGCAGTACCACCTGTGCCTGGGCGGCCCCGGCCTGTCGCGCAACGACCCCCGCCGCCACGCCCAGTCGGTGCTCGACACCGTGCTCGGCGGGTCGATGAGCAGCCGCCTGTTCCAGGAGGTGCGCGAGAAGCGCGGCCTGGCCTACTCGGTGGGCTCGTACGTGATCGGCTACGCCGACGCCGGCCAGGTGGGCGTGTACCTGGGCACGCGCGAGGACAACCTGGCGACGTCCTGCCGGATCATCGCCACCGAGCTGCGGCGCCTCGGCCGCGAGCCGCTGCCGGCGGACGAGCTGCAGCGCGCCAAGGACCACCTCAAGGGGCGGCTGGTGCTCGGCATGGAGAGCTCGGGCACCCGCATGAACCGCATCGGCCGCGCGGTGCTCACCGGCACCGAGCTGCTGACCGATCGACGAGATCATCGCCCGCCTCGACGCGGTGAGCGCCGAGGACGTGCTCGAGCCTCGCGCGCGAGCACTGGCAGCCCGAGACGATGTCGGCCGCCGCCATCGGGCCCAAGGGCGACGTGATCCGCGCCGCCGTCGCCGACCTCGCGCCGGAGCTGCGCGCGGCATAGGCCGACGGCCGGCGGCGACGCGGCCGGTCAGGGCGGCGCCGCGCCGTAGGCGCGCAGGCGCGGGCGCGGCTCGGTGTCCACGATCGTCAGCGAGGCGTTGGGGACGCCGCACGAGGTGCGCCGGTCGCGGGCCGCCGAGGATCTCGCACGTGGCCCGGATCGCGCCCCCGTGGGTCACCACCAGCGGGCGCCGCGCGCCGGTCGCGGACAGGTCGGCCACGGCCGCGCGCAGCCGCGCGCGCGCCGCGTCCCAGGTCTCGCCGCCCGGCGGGGTCGGCCCGGCCGTCGCGCCAGGCCTCCAGCGCCCCGGGCTCGAGATCGGCGGCGCGCCGTCCGGTCCAGTCGCCCAGGTCCACCTCGCGCCAGCGCGCGTCCGGCGCGGCGGGGAGGTCGGCGAGCAGCAGCGCGGACTCGCGCGCGCGCGCCAGGTCGGAGGTGACGGCGGCGTCGGGGCCGAGCGCCTCGACCAGGCGCGCGCAGGCGCGCGCACTGTCGTCGCCCGGCCGCGCAGAGGGGCGGATCGGCGGCGCCCTGCATCCGCCCGCTGCGCGTTCCACGTCGATCGCCCGTGCCGGACGAGGATCAGTCGCACCGGCCAACCCTACGGCTCCCGCTGTAGGCTCACGCGGCGTGATCGACGTCTGTGTCTCCGGGGCCGCCGGCCGCATGGGCCGCGCCGTGGTGGGCGCGGTGGAGGCCGCGCGCCGGACATGCGGGTCGCCGCATCGGCCGTCAGACCCGCTGCTCGCCGGGGACGCCCGGGCGGCCTATGCCGACCTCGGCGAGGCCCTCGCCGCGGCCCGCCCGCAGGTGATGGTCGACTTCACGGTTCCCGGGAGGTCTTCGGCAATGCGCCAGGCCCTGCCGGCCGGCGTCCACGTGGTCGATCGGGACCACGGGCCTCGCCGCCGCGCAGGTCGACGAGATCCGGGAGCTGGCCGAGGGCGGCCCGGCGAACGCCCTGATCGCCCCCAACTTCGCCGTCGGGGCCGTGCTGATGATGCGGTTCGCCGCCGAGGCCTCGCGCCACATGGCGAAGGCCGAGATCATCGAGCTCCACCACGACCGCAAGCTCGACGCGCCCTCGGGCACGGCGCTGCGGACGGCGAGCGCTGATGGAGGGCGACCCGGTCGATCCACTCGGTGCGCCTCCCGGGCCTGGTCGCCCACCAGGAGGTCATCCTGGGCGGGCACGACGAGACGCTCACGATCCGCCACGACTCCCTCTCGCGCGAGAGCTTCATGCCGGGGGTCGTGCTGGCGGTGCGCGCGGTCGGCGAGCGCCCGGGGCTGACCCTCGGGCTCGAGCCCATCCTGTTCGGCGACGGCTGATCCCGGTCGCGTCCTCGCCTAGGATGACGGCGGCAACGCATCCCGAGGGGGGCCGATGAGCGACGCATGGAGCAGGATCGCCGAGGGTGACGTCGAGGCGCGCGAGCGGCGGGGCGGCGGGGCCTGCTCCCGCGACTGGCGGGCGCGCTGGGCGCCGAGGGCATGGCGCTGCGGGTCTGGAGCTACGGGCCCGGCCACGAGATGGCCTACCACCGCCATGCGACCCAGGAGGAGATCTACCAGCTCATCTCCGGCGGGCCCCAGGAGGTGATGGTGGACGGCGAGGTCCTGACCGTGCAGGACGGCGAGTGGCTGCGCTTCGACAAGGACGTCCCGCGCCGCATCCAGAACCACAGCGACCGCGAGGCGGTGTGGCTCACGATCGGGGCGCCTCCCGGGACCGGCATCACCGACGGGATCCGGCTCGACCCCGAGACCGGCGAGGAGATCCCGCGGACGTGACGGGCGAGTAGGCATGGGCCGCGGCTCGTCGGCCTCGCGGCGCTCCTGGCGCGCAGAGCCAGGGGGCCGCCGCCGCCCAGGTCCCTGCTGCAGAGCGGACGGGCCTGGATGGCCGACCCCGCGAACGACGCCACCAAGCAGGCGCTCGCTGGTGCAGCTGCGGGCTGCGCCGAGCGCGCCGGCGGCACGGTCGGGCAGCTCAGCGCCAAGCTGGCCCGCGACGTCGAGAAGCGCCGCGTGTCGGTGGCCGCCTGGGAGCGCGACCTGATGGCGATGCGCTACGAGGTCGTGGACATGGCGCCCGGGCCCGTGCGCGAGGCGGCGCTCGCGGCCTACGTCGGCCCAGGCGTCGGCCGGGGTCCACCTGATCGCGTCCGCCTCCAAGCCGCAGCAGGCGCGGGTCGGCGTGATCCGGGCGCTGGACGCCGAGGAGCGGATGCTGCGCACCGAGCGCCTGTCGGCCGACGAGCGCGCCGTGCGCTCGACGCGGTGGCCGCCACCCGCGCCGCGGCCGCCGGGAACGCCTGCCTGATCGACGGCATCGCGCGGGGTCACGCTTTTCCTTTTGGGTGCCGATGAATGGAGCGTCCGGATCACCTGACCGCCGTGGCCTCCCCCGGCGGGGATCCAGGGACCCGGCCGGTCCGATGTCGCCGCACGGGAGGACCCTTCAATGCGCCACAACCGCGTGCTCGCCATACTTTCGATCGCCATCGCGGCGCTCTTCGCCTTCGCGCTGGCGGCGGGCATAACAGGAGCCTCGGCGGCCACGGCGCCGTCGGCCCAGGTGGCGATGGCGAAGAAGGCCAAGAAGAAGGCCAAGAAGGCCAAGCGGGCGGTGGCCTCGCCGGCGCTGATGAGGCAGCTCAAGGTGCTGCCCAGGCAGGCCAAGGTCCTCACGGGCCAGGTGCCGCTCGTTCGCCGCCAGAGTCCGGCCCTCGAGGGCCGCATCGGCTCCCTCGAGGCGCGTTTCGCCAGGGCGGTGGCCGCCGGGGGCGTCGGGACCGAGAGGGCCCGGCCGGAGCGCCGCGGCGCTCCCGGGCCGGTCGGCCCGTCCGGACCGCAGGGGCCCGCGGGGCCGAGCGGCGGCACCGGCGACACCGGGCCCCCAGGGGGCCACCGGCCCGCGCGGGCTGACGTGGAAGGGCGCGTGCTCGGGCACGGCGTCCTACGCCGTCGATGACGCGGTGCAGTACAACGGCTCCTCCTACGTGGCCACGGGCGCGGTGGCCCCGGGGCTGGTGCCGGGCGTGGCCGGCGTGTGGGATCTGGTGGCCCAGAAGGGCGCCGGCGGCGGCGGCGCCGGGCAGATCACCGGGTGGCAGACCGAGATCTTCGACTCGCACCGTCGCGGGGACGGCCAGCCAGGCGGTGGTGGCCTCAAGACCTGCAGCAACAACGGCATCGCGACCGGCGGCACGGGGAGCCTCGTCAACAGCCAGGACGGCCAGGTCATCGGCGGCCAGGTGGTCGCCGACCCGGACGGGACGCCCCGCACCTGGCAGATCGTGGTCTACTCCAACTTCACCAAGAGCGTCCCGATCAAGATCTGGGTCGTCTGCGCGCCGACCGCGTAGCGCGCCCCGGCGAGGATGGCGCCGAGCCCGGGTCTATACTCCCCGGAGTGTTCGGCGCCATCCTGACCGCCATGGCCACGCCCTTCGACGCCGACATGCGGGTCGACGAGGCGGCCGCCATCTCCCTCGCCCACCACCTGGTGGAGCATGGCTCCGACGGGCTCGTGGTCGCCGGCACCACGGGCGAGGCCTCGACCCTCAGCGACGACGAGGAGGTCGAGCTCTACCGCATGGCCGTGCGCGAGGTGGGCGGGCGGGCCAGCGTCGTCGCGGGCACCGGCAGCAACGACACCGCGCACTCGGTCCACCTCACCCGCCGCGCGGCCGAGGTCGGTGTGGACGCCGTGCTGGTGGTCACCCCCTACTACAACCGGCCACCGCGCGCCGGCATCCTCGGCCACGTGGCCGCGATCGCCGAGGTCGGGCTGCCGGTGATCCTCTACAACATCCCGGGTCGCTCGGTCGTCAACCTCGAGCCCGACCTGATCGCCGAGCTGGGGACGATCCCGAACGTGGTGGCGATCAAGCAGGCCAACCCGGACCTGGCCGAGTGCCGCCGGGTGGCGCGCACCAGCGATCTGGCCCTCTACGCCGGCAACGACGACATGCTGTTCCCGGTGCTGGAGATGGGCGGCGTCGGGGTGATCTCGGTCGCCTCGCACCTGGTCGGCGACGAGATGGCCGCGGTGGTGGCCGCGGCGCGCGAGGGGGACCTCGACGAGGCCCGGCGGCGCGACGCCGCCCTGGCCGATCTCTACGCGGCCCTGTTCGTGACCACCAGCCCCATTCTCATCAAGGCCGCGCTCGAGATGACCGGCCTGATCCCCTCGGCGCGACTGCGCCTCCCCCTGGTCGAGGCGACGCCGGTGCAGCGCGACATCCTGCGCAGCGTGCTCGAGCGCCAGGGCATTCTCCCGCGGGCCTGACCCGCGCACTTCGCGACAACTGAGGAAGGTCTAATGGCGACTGGCGCCAGCGTGCGGGTGATCCCGCTTGGCGGGGCAGGCGAGATCGGCAAGAACATGTACGTGGTCGAGCAGGAGGGCCGGATGGTCCTCATCGACTGCGGCATCACGTTCCCCAAGAACGATCAGATGGGCGTGGACATCGTCCTGCCGGACTTCGGGTACGTGGTGGAGCGCCGCGACATGCTCGACGCGCTGATCCTGACCCACGGCCACGAGGACCACATCGGCGCGGTGCCCTTCCTGCTGCGCGCGGTGGGCCAGGTGCCGATCTTCGCGCGGCGCTTCACGCTGCGCGCTGCTGCGCTTCAAGCTGGAGGAGCACCGCCTGCTCGACCAGGCCGAGCTCATCGAGGTGCGCCCGGGCGTGCCGGTCCAGGTGGGGCCCTTCGAGGCCGAGTTCGTCCCGCTCACCCACAGCACGCCCGACTGCGCGGCCGTGGCGCTCTCGACGGCCGTCGGCACGGTGGTCCACACCGGGCGACTTCGGGATCGAGTACGTGCCCGGTGGAGGGTCGCCGCAGCGACCTGCCGGCGCTCGCGCGCCTCGGGGACCGCGGCGTGAGGCTGCTGCTGGCCGACTCCACCAACGCCGAGGAGGGGCCCGCGCCGTCGGCGCTGCCCACCCGCGACGTGCAGAGCGAGCTCAGCCGCATCTTCGCGACGGCCCGGGGCCGCGTGCTGGTGACGACCTTCTCGTCGCACATCCACCGGGTGCAGCAGGTGCTGAACGCGGCGTACCTCGACGGGCGCGTCGTGGCCCTGCTGGGCCGCTCGCTGACGCGCAACGTGAAGATGGCGAGCAACCTGGCCGACCCGGACGCGCCCTCCCCGGGCACGACCTACCTCACGCCGCCGCCGGGCACCCTGGTGAGCCTGAGGGAGCTGGAGACCCGCCCGCGCGACGAGCAGGTGCTGATCTGCACCGGCAGCCAGGGCGAGCCGATGGCGGCCCTCAGCCGGATCGCGCGCGGCGAGCACAACCAGGTCCAGATCGAGCCCGGCGACACCGTGCTCTACTCGTCGAGCACCGTCCCGGGCAACGAGCTGGCGGTCAACGAGATCGTGAACCGGCCTCGTCCGCGCCGACGCCGAGTTCATCACCGAGCGCGAGAACCCCAAGGTCCACGTCTCGGGCCACGGCAGCGCCAGCGACCTGCTGCTGATGATCGAGCTGCTGCGCCCCGGACGTGTTCGCGCCCGATCCACGGCGAGGCGCGCCATCAGCGCGCGCACGCCGAGCTGGCGGGCGCGCTCGGCATGCCCGCCGAGGGATCACGATCCTGGACAACGGCGACGTCCTCGAGGTGAGCCGCGGACTACGGCCGGCATCGTCGACCGCGTGCACGCCGGCCTGAGCTACGTCGACCAGGCCGGCGGCGGCGACATCACCGAGAGCGTGCTGCGCGACCGCCGGCACCTCGCCGACGACGGCCTGCTGCTGGTGGTGGCGCGCGTTGACGCCTCGGACGGCGCGCCGGTGGGCGAGGTCGAGATCGTCACCCGCGGCTTCGGCTCGGGCGCCGACGAGGAGCTGATCGAGGAGACCCGCCTCGCCGTGGAGCGCAGCCTGACGGCCTCGGCCGAGCAGCGCGTGACCGAGATCGGGCGTCCTGCAGCACCAGCTCCACGACGTCGTCGCCGCGCTGGTGCGAAAGCGCACCCAGCAGCGTCCGATGGTCGTCCCGGTGATCCTGGAGGTCTGAGGGGGTCTCCGAAGTTCGGGGCGTTCAGAGCTCTGGGCGTTTCGAGAGCTCGGGGGTTTTCTGAGCTCTGGGCGTTCCGAGCTCTGAGCGTTTCGGAGTTCGGGGTTTCAGAGCTCTGAGCGTTTCAGAGCTCGAGGCTTCCGAGCTCTGAGCGTTCTGAGCTCTGACAGTCTCCTCTGAGGGCCTGATCGTCTGTCGACAGCGCCGCTCCTCACGCGTGCGAGGCCGGGCTCTTGCGGCCCGGCCTGGCCGCGGCAAATCCACCCTGGCCGGGTGGATTTGCATTCGCTGGCCGCCTGCGGCGGCGAGCGTGTACGGCCGGGCGGAGCCCGGCCGTCTCGTCGCCTTCGGCGACATCGGAGCCGGGCCTGTCCTACCGGGTGGCGCCCATGGCGCGCAGCGCCCGTGCTTCGGGGCCTCGAGCTTCGGGGCTTTCCGTGCTTCGGGGCTTCAGAGCTCTGGCAGTCTCCTCTGAGGGCCTGCTCGTCTGTTGACAGCGCCGGCTCCTCACGCGTGCGAGGCCGGGCTCTTGCGGCCCGGCCTGGCCGCGTAAATCGGCCCTGGCGGGGTGGATCTGGATTCGCTGGCCGCCTGGTGGGCGAGCGTGGTACGGGCGGGCGGAGCCCGGCCGTCTTGTTGCCCTCGGCGACATCGGAGCCGGGCCTGTCCTTCCGGGTGGCGCCGATGCCGCGCAGCGCCCGTGCTTCGGGGCCTCGAGCTTCGGCGCTTGCCGAGCTCTGACAGTCTCCTCTGAGTGCCTGTTCGTCTGTTGACAGCGCCGTCTCCTCACGCGTGCGAGGCCGGGCTCTTGCGGCCCGGCCTGGCCGCGGCAAATCCACCCTGGCCGGGTGGATTTGCATTCGCTGGCCGCCTGCGGCGGCGAGCTGTACGGCCGGACATGGTCCGGCCGTCTCGTCGCCTTCGGCGACATCGGAGCCGGGCCTGTCCTTCCGGGTGGCGCCCAGGGCGCGCAGCGTCCGCCACACGAGCGCTGCCCAGCTCGACCCGCTGGGTCTGACCTACCCGCGCACATGTCCGGCCCGAAGGGCCGCTCACGCCTCGTCGCTTCCCCTTCTCCGCAGAGCTCGGAAACGTTCAGAGCTCGGGGCCCGAAGCTCGGAAACGTTTAGAGCTCGGGGCCCCGGGGCTCGGAACGCTCAGAGCTCGGAAAACCCTGAAGCTCGGAAACGCCGGAGCTCGGAACTCCCCCCAGCGGCCGATCCCTCTCCGGTGGGCGGACTCCTACCCTCGCCCCATGACCACCACCACCGTCGGGCGAACCGAGCGCCTCCGGGAGGGGGCCGGGGAGGCGTGGGAGTCCCTGTTCGCCCATCCCTTCGTGCGCGAGATGGCCGCCGGGACGCTGCCGGCGCGCAAGTTCCGCTTCTACGTCGAGCAGAACATCATGTACCTGCCCGAGCTCTCGCGGGCGATGAGCTCGGGGCGGCGAAGGCCCGCGACCTGGAGGAGATGACGCTCTTCGCGTCCAACGCCCTCCAGCTGATCGAGGTGGAGGTGCCGGCCAACCGGCGCCTGCTGGAGCGGGCGGTGCAGCTGGCCCCGGACGCCCGCAACCCCGCGGTGATGACCCCCGCCTGCGCCTCCTACACCAGCTTCCTGACCTCGGTCGCCGGGCGCCACGGGCCGACCGAGATCCTGGCGGCGATCATGCCCTGCGCGATGAGCTACGGCGACATCGCCCGCAGCCTCGGCCAGGTGGCGCCGCACCCGATCTACTCCGAGTGGGTCGGCTTCTTCGCCTCCGACGACTACGCGGCCGTGGTCGCGCCGCTCGTCGAGGCCCTGGACGCCATGCCGGCGCCCGAGGACGAGGCCGCGCTCCAGGACATCTTCACCACCGCCGTGCGCTTCGAGCGCGCCTTCTGGGACATGGGGTACTCCTCGGCCCAGTGGCCCGACCTGGAGGGCCCCTCGTAGGCCCCTCTCAGGCGGCGGCGGAGATCTGCGAGAGCCAGTGCACGACCTCGACCCGGTTGCGCAGCCCGAGCTTGCGGAGCGCGCTGTGGGCGTGGGTCTTGACCGTCGAGGCGCTGATGAACAGGCGCTCGCTGATCTCGCGGTAGGTGCAGCCCACCCCGATCAGCTCGAGCACCTGCCGCTCGCGCCGGGTCACGTTGGGCAGCGCGGCGAGCGAGGCGAAGGAGCGGCCCGCCATGCTGTCGCGCACCTCGCTCACCAGGTGGCGCGCCACCCCGGGCGAGACCCAGGTGCCGCCGTGCGCCGTCGCGTGGAGCGCCAGGGCGAGCTCGTCGCAGACGTCCGGCTTCGGCACGCACGGGGCGACCACGTAGCTCTGGGCGCCCGCGCGCAGGGCGTCCAGGAGCTCGTCGCGGGCCGGCGAGTCGCCGCACACGACACCGGCGTGCCGCCGCCGAGCTCGCCGACGCCGGCGATCGCCGCGGGCACGTTGCGGCCCGAGCCGCCGAGGACCACCGCGTCGAGGGGGCAGTCCTCGGGCAGGCGCGCCAGCACGCGCGCCTCCGAGACCACCGCCACCACCCTCACACGGCGGGCCTCCAGGTGGTCGGCGTAGGCGCGCAGCCGCCGGCGGGGATCCACCAGCGCGACCGCGATCGGTTCCAGGCGCTCGGGACTCATGGTGCGTCTCCAATGCGTGGCAGGTGACGATCGAGCATCTCCGTCATCTCCCGCAGGAGACGCTCGTTGTGGGCATGTGAGGCCGCGACGGCGCCGGCGGTGTCGCACCGCTCGATGGCGTCGATGATCTGCGCGTGCTCCGCCATGGAGCGGCGCCCGCGGGTCCCGGTGTGGACCGCCATCGCGCGGGCGCGGGCCAGCCGGTCGTACACGCTTCCGAGGAGGTGGGTGAGCAGCGGGCTGCCCGCCCCGAGGAGGATGGTGCGGTGGAAGCCGTCGATCGACTCGTCGACCGCCTCGGCGTCGCCGGCCTCCACGGCGAGCCGGCCCGAGGAGATGTGCTCGCGGGCCTGGGCCACCAGGTCGGCGGCCATGCCGCGCGCCGCCCGCTCGACGGCGTGGGCCTCCAGCACCGAGCGGACCTCGAAGGCGTCGAGCATGTCGTCGCGCGACAGCGAGGCCACGTACACGCCCTTGAAGGGCTGGCGCATGGCCAGCCCCTCGCGCTCCAGCCGGTGCAGGCGCGTCGCGCGATCGGGCTCTTGCTGACGCCCAGCTGGGCCGCCAGGGTGGCCTCCACCAACGGCGCCCCGGGCTCGAGCTCGAGCCTCAGGATGCCGTCCTTGATGGCCTCGTAGGAACGTTCTCGGAGTGTGGTGGCTCCCGCGACGGGCTCCGGGAGCCATGAGGAGGTGGTCGTCATGGCCGCCACGCTAGCGTATGAGATATGACACATGATCTGGCCACGCGGACCATGCCGTCAAGTGCGATCTGTGCGCGCGGCCAAACGCCGTCCCGCGGCCGATGGGCGGCGCGCGCCGTCCGCGGCCGGGGCGAATCGGCCCCGGCGGCGCCCCCGCGCGCGGAAGGGGCTCTCAGGCCGCCGGGCGGCGGGCGGCCCGGGCGCGGACGACGTCCGCGAAGGCCATGAACGACCCGAGCCGGTCCGGCCCGATGGGGAAGTAGTTGACGTGCCGGACGCCGGCCCGCTCGAGGCGGTCCAGGTGGTCCGACACCTCGTCGGGGGTGCCCGACAGGGTCAGGCGCTCGACCATCTCGCGCGGGGCCAGCTCGGCGGCGGCCGTGGCCTCGGTGAACTCGCCGCCGGAGTAGCTCTGGCGGATGCGGGCCACGAGCTCCGGGTCGATGCCGGCCAGGTCGCAGTAGCGGGGGGCGGTCTTGGCGAACCAGGCGGCCATCGAGCGGGAGGCCTTCCAGGCGGCCTCGCCGTCGTCGCCGATCGCGCCGTAGCCCATCAGGGCGATCTCGGGGGTGGGGCGCCCGGCGGCGGCGGCGGCCGCGCCGACCTCGCCCATGACGCTCTCGACGCACTCGTCGCACGTCCCCACCAGGGCGAGGACGCCGTCGGCCGCCCGTCCGCCCAGGTCGAGCATGCGCGGGCCGCTGCCGGCGATCCACACGGGCAGGTCCGGCGCGGGCTCCAGGCGGCGGAAGCCGCCGCGCACGGTGAACGGTGGGCCGGCGTCGAGTGACTCGCCGCGCAGCAGGGCGCGGCACAGGGAGATCATCGCCTCGACCTCGGCGATCCGGGCGGGCCGCCTCCCCAGCTCGGTCACCGGCCGGTCTCCGGCGCCCACGCCGAGGATCGCCCGCCCGCCCGACAGCTCGTCGAGGGTCGCGGCGCAGACCGCCGCCAGCGCGGGGTGGCGGGTGCGGGGATGGGTCACCGCCGTGCCTAGGCGCAGCCGCTCGGTGCGCAGCGCCAGCGCCCCCAGCAGGGTCCAGCAGTCGCGGGAGTGGAGGCTCGAATCGGTGAGCCAGAGCCCGAAGAAGCCGGCCTCGTCGGCCGTGCGGGCGATCGTGAAGAGCTCGTCGGGCGGATGCACGCCCTGAAGGGTCAGGCTCACGCGGAGGCTGTCGTGCGGCACCATCAGCACACCACCAGGTCGCGGCTCTCGGGGGTCATGCGGTCGGCGCCGCCGGCGCCCACCAGGTACGTGTCCTCGATCCGCACGGCCAGGTCGGCGGCCGGGTCGAAGACGCCGGGCTCGAGGTTGAGGACGTTGCCGGCGCCGATCACGTCGGGCGAGTCCGCCTCGATGGCGGGGGGCTCGCCCCCGGACGCGCCCAGGCCGTGGCCGACCGGGTAGGGCAGCGTGGCCGCCGGATAGCCCATCGCCTCGAGCCGCGACCGCGCGGCCCCGGCCACGCGCGCCGCCGGGACGCCCCCGGCCAGCTCCTGCTCGGCGCCCTCCAGGGCCTCGCGCACCGCCCGGTGGGCGCGCACGAGGGCCGCGCTCGGCTCGCCGATCGCCAACGTGCGGGCGAACTCGCCGCGATAGCCGTCCAGGTAGCAGCCGACGTCGGCCAGCACGCAGTCGCCCGGCTCCAGGCGCGCCGGGCCCGCGAGCTCCGTCATGCCGGCGGCGATCGCGCCGCGGCCCACGATCGCGTGGCCGTCGCCGCCGGCGGCGCGGATCACCCGCTCGGCCTCGGCCGCGACCTCCTGCTCGCTCACGCCGGCCGCGGCGGCGTCGGCGGCCGCGCGCATGCCCGTGCGCGCCACCGCCAGGGCGCGGGCGACCAGGTCGGCCTCGCCGGGCAGCTTGCTCGCCCGGGCGCCCATCACCAGGTCGGTGGCGTCCGCGAGCGTCGCGGGCGGCGAGAGGGAGGACCCCAGCCGCCATGTCACGCCCACCAGCCCCACGCGGGCCGCGCCCGCGACCAGGTCGGCGACCGGGACGCCGGCCTCGATCACGTCGAGCCAGGGCGCCCGGCGACGGGCGTCGCCGGCGTAGTAGGGGATGGGGATCAGGCGCACCGGATCGCCCGGGCGCACCACCGCGACGTGCGCGGTGGGCGGGGTGATGCGCATGAACGGCGAGTAGCCGGTCAGCCACCGCACCGAGTGCATGTCCTGCACCACGAGGGCGTCCAGGCCCGCGCGCTCCATGCGGCCCTCGAGGCCGGCCAGCTTGGCGCGGTGCAGGGCCTCCGGGTCGGGCGCCGGAGGCGCCCCCTCGAGGGCGGAGATCACCCGCCCGCGGCTGCGAGCGCGCGCACCATCGTCCCGGCGTAGACCCTGACGGAGGTGTGGATGTCCGTGATGTCGAGCCACTCGTTGGCGGAGTAGACGGGCTCCCGGCCCGGGCCGAAGATGACCGTGGGGACCATGTGCCCGAACGAGGCGGTGTCCCCGAGCCAGCCCACGCCCGACAGCTCGGCCGGGGCACCGGTGGCCTCCTGGACGGCGTCGGCCATCCAGCCCACCTGGGGCGACGCCGCGGGGATGTAGTACGACGCCTTCACGTCGGCCTCGACGACCTCGTAGGCGAAGTCGGGGTCGTCCTCGCGCAGCCCCTCCAGGACCGTGGTGATGTGCGGGAGCACGTCGGCCGCGGTCACGCCGGGCGGCACCCGGCAGTCGATGCGGCAGGTGGCGCGGTCGGGGATCATCGAGGGGCCGTCCGGCGGCAGGCCGCCGTACACCCGGCCGACCGCGTGGATCAGGTGCGAGCCGAAGACCCGCTCCACCTCCGGCGCGACGGCGAAGTCGACCTGCATCGCGTCCAGCGCCAGCACGGCGCGCGCGATCTGGTTGACGGCCGAGATCGCCTGCTCGCGCAGGTACGTGTGGGCCGCGTGCCCCTTGGTGGTCACGTCGAAGTAGATGCGCCCGCGGTGGCCCAGATACACACGCAGGTCCGACAGCTCGCCGAGGATGCACAGGTCGGCGTCGGGGTAGCGCTCGAAGAAGGCGACGCTGCCCTCCTGCTGGGCCATGTGGCCGCAGACGGCGGCGACGCGGATCCTCCCGCTGGTCAGGGCGCCGGAGTCGTGCATCGCGGCGGCCGAGGCGACCAGGCTGGCGAGGCCGGCCTTCATGTCCATCACCCCGTGCCCCCACAGCCGCCCGTCCTCCACGACGGCGTCGTAGGGGTCGCGCTCCCACCCGTGGCACACGGTCTTGGTGTCCATGTGGCCGTTGAGCACGATCGTCGGGCCCGGCACCCCGCTGTCGATGGTCGCCACCGCGTTGTAGCGGTGGGGCTCGACCTCCTGGAGCTCCACGTTCGGGAGTCCCAGGTCGTTCATCCACTGCTCGAGGACGCGCCCGATGGGCTCCTCCTCGCCGACCACGCTCGGCGTCGCGACCAGGGCCCGGGCCAGGTTGACGCCGGCGTCGAGGTGCTTCTGACTGACGACTTCTTCAATGGTGTCCATGGTTCCCGCACGCTAGAGACGAGACCCCGCGCCCCGGCATCGGCCGCTCGGATGAGGTTTGCCCCGCCCGCGCCCCCGGGCCCCCGGGCGTCCTACGATCAACGGCGATGGGCGATCCCGACACCCCGCGCGCGATCCACGAGGCCGCGACGGCAGGACTGCCCCCGGCGCAGACCGATTCGGGGATCCCGGTGGCCCCGCTCTACGGGCCGCCCGAGGACGATCCCCGCCTGGGCTACCCGGGCCAGCCGCCGTTCACCCGCGGCATGTACCCCTCGATGTACCGGGGCCGCCCATGGACGATCCGGCTCTACGCCGGGCTGGGGCACGCCCGAGGACACCAACGGGCGCTTCCGCTACCTGCTCGAGCGCGGCCAGACCGGGCTGTCGGTCGCCCTCGACCTGCCCACCCAGATGGGCCTCGACTCCGATCGCGGAGCTGGCCCGGGCCGAGGTGGGCAAGGTCGGCGTCGCGGTCGCCTCGCTGGCCGACATGGAGACGATCTTCGACAGCATCCCGCTGGAGCGCGTATCTCGACCTCGTTCACGATCAACGCCACCGCCCCGATCGTGCTGGCGATGTACCATCGCGGTCGGGCGAGCGCCAGGGCGTGAGCGCCGCGGAGCTGCGCGGGACGGTCCAGAACGACATCCTCAAGGAGTACCTCGCCCGCAAGACCTACATCTACCCGCCGCGAGCCCTCGCTGCGGCTGGCGGCGGACGTGATGGAGTAGCGCGCCGCGAGGCTGCCGAAATTCAACGCGATCTAGCGTGTGCGGCTACCACATGCGCCAGGCCGGCGCGACGCCGTCCAGGAGGTCGCGATCGCGCTCTCCAACGGGGTCGCCTACCTGCAGGCGGTGGTCGACCGCGGCATCGACGTCGACGTCATCGCGCCGCAGCTCTCAGCTTCAACAACTCCACGATGCGCGACTTCTTCGAGGAGGTCGCCAAGCACCGGGCGGCACGGCGCGTCTGGAGCGACGCTGATCCGGGAGCGGTTCGGCAGCCAAGGATCCGCGCTCGATGCCAGCTGCGCCTGTTCTCGGGCGGCGACGGCACCACGCTGACCGCGGTCGAGCCGCAGAACAACATCGTGCGCATCACCTAGCAGGCGCTCGACGATCGTGCTCAGCGGGCGCCCAGGCGGTGCACACGATGTCCTGGGACGAGGCGCTCGGCCTGCCCACCGAGGAGGCCGCCCTGCTCGCCCTGCGCACGCAGCAGATCATCGCCCACGAGAGCGGCATGACCCGGACCGTCGACCCCCTGGGAGGCTCGTACTACCTCGAGTCGCTCACCGACGAGATCGAGCGCCGGGCGCGGGAGGCGATGGAGGAGATCGAGCGCAACGGCGGCATCGATCGCCGGGATCGAAGACGGCTCGCTGGAGCGGGCGGTGGCCGACGCCGCCTACCGCGAGCAGCAGGCAATCGAGCACGGCGAGCGCGAGGTCGTGGGCGTCAACGTGCACGTTGACCCCGAGGCCTCGGCCGAGAGCATGGTGCCGGTGCACGGGGTGCCCGAGGAGGTGGCGGCGCACCAGCTGGAGCGCCTCGCGCGGGTCCGGGCCGAGCGGGACGAGGGCGTCCTCGACGCCGCGCTGGCACGGCTCGAGGACGAGGCCCGCGGCCAGGCGCGACTGTTCCGCCCCGCGAGCAGGGCTGCCGTGGCTCCTCTTGTGGGCCGGGCAGGTCGGCTTCTTCATCGGCGACGTCCTGCTATTCAGCGGCGAGCTGGATACGCTGCAGCCAGGATGGGCTAGCGCGGTCCATGTCGCCTACCTGGCCGCGTACCCGCTGACGGCCCTTGGGCTCGGGTTGTTCATCCACCGTCGCATGCCCGAGCACCGCCTTGCGGCCCTGGTCGACGCTGTCGCCGTCGGGGTGGCCGGCGCGATGGTCCTGTGGCTCGTCCACGTCGAACCCCTCGTCCACGACAGCGCCCTCGGCTTAGGGCGAGATGCTGGTCGTCCTGGGCTATCCCTTCGGCGACATGCTGCTCCTCGGTGCGGTCGCCTACCTGTTCCTGGCTGCGAACGACGGGCGCCGCCTCCCGCCTCGTGGCCGCTCTCGCCGTCGCTCCTGCTGGCCGACGTCTTCTCCACCACGTATCTGCGCGGTCCGCCGAGTAGGCCTGGGCGGACGTCCTGTGGGCCCTCAGCTACGTGCTCATCGGCGCCGCCGCCCTCGTTCCGTCCATGCGCGAGCTGACCGAGCCGGCCCCGGCCGCGACGCAGAGCCGTTCACGACACAAGGTCCTGCTGCTCACCGCGCTGCTCGTCCTGCCGGCCGCGGCCAGCGCTCCAAGTGCTGGTCCGGTCACCTGGACGGCGAGGTCTTCCTCGTGGCAGCGTCGCGCTGGGGGCGATGCTGCTCCTCAGCAACCGACGCGGGCGCCAGGCCGCGAGGCGGGAGCGACGATGGGCGACGTTGCTGGCCAAGGCCTCGGACGCCTTCGCCGTCGCGGCAAGCTGACGGGACGCTGACCTACGTCAGCCCTGCATCGGAACAGATCACGCAGCGCCGACCGAGGACATGGCTCGGGCGCTCCTGCGCTTGGTTCTTGCGAGCCTGATCCACCCGGCCGACCGCGCCGGTCCCGGAGCGAGGCTGGCCGAGGCGGTGCGGACACCCGGGGCCGTCGCCCGGGAGCGCCTGCGCGTGCGGCTGCCGGACGGCCGCCTGCGCTGGCTCGAGGTCCTCGTGCGCAACCTCGTCGACGACCCGGATGTCGAACGGCGTCGTCCTCAACTACCGCGACGTCACCGAGCAAGAGGAGGCGGGGCTGGAGCTCGAGCATCGCCATCGCGCTGCTGTCCGCCGCCGAGACACTGGCGCACGTCGGCAGCTCGGAGTGGCAACTCGACGGCGACAGGCACGTCTGGTCACCGGGCATGTGGGCGCTGCTGGGCCTGGAGCCGGGGTCGGCGCCGACGGACGAGGTCGACGTTGCTTCGAACGGGTCCACCCGGACGACATCGACCGACTGGAGTCGGCGTACGCGCGACTGCTCGAGGAGCGGAGGCACCGTCGACACTCGACTTCCGCGTCGTGAGGCCGGACGGCAGCCACGTCGAGGTCCATGGCATCGGCCAGGTCGAGTCGGCCGCGGACGGGCGCCCCGGAGCGCGTCATCACGACCTTCCGCGACGTCACCGCCGAGCGCGAAGCCGAGCGCCAGCTCCGGTCCCAGGCGGACATCCTCGCGACGTCCGCGAAGCGATCGTGGTCGACGGACCTCGAGGGCCGCGTCACCTACTGGGGCAACGGCGCGGCCAGAGATGTTCGGCTACCAGGCCCCCGAGATGCTGGGCAGCCCCTCGCGACCATCTACCCGGATGCGGCCCCAGCGGATGTGGCGGACCTGGCGACAGCTGGACGCGGCACGGGCGTGAACAGCGGCGAGGTGACTGGGCCGCGGAGGGACGGCTCGGAGTTCGCGCTGGACGTGCGCTCGACCGTGCATGTGGACCAGCGATGGCGAACCCGCTGGCCTACATCAGCCTCGCCATCGATGCCACGGAGCGGCGCGCTGCGCGCGCGTCGCTCGACCGCCTCTGGGCGGCCATCGAGCAGTCGTCGGAGTCGGTCGTCATCACCGACGCGGAGGCACGCATCGAGTACGTGAATCCCGCCTTCGAGCGGATCACCGGATACTCGCGCGAGGAGGTCGTCGGGCAGAACCCCCGCATCCTCAAGAGCGGCACCCAGCCGGAGCCTTCTACGATTCGATGTGGGGCGCCCTCGTCGCCGGCCAGACATGGAAGGCGGATCTCGTCAACCGGCGTAAGGACGGCTCGACCTTCGAGGAGCGGGCTGCCATCTCGCCGATCCGTGACCAGCCGGCGAGCGTGAGCGGATACGTCGCGGTCAAGCGTGACGTCACCGAGGAGCGTCGGCTCGAGGCCGAGTCCTGCGGGTCGCCCGCGAGCGAGCCCTCGTCGCCGAGACGATCCGTGGTTTCGACGGCGACGCCTCGCCGGAGGCCACCGCGGAGGCGATCGGGCGACAGCTGTCGCGGCTCAGTGGCGTAGTGACGGCCGGGCTCTTCATCTTCGGTCCCGACGAGCGAGCCGTCCGTACGGGTTCACCGCTCGAGGGCGACCGTCGAGCGGGACTTCGGGCCCGTGCCGCGTCGCCGCTCCCGCTACCTGCTCGATCGGCGCGGCGCGGTCCCTGGATCGCGGACTGGAAGGACCGACCTCGGCACCCCTACAACGAAGTCTTCGTGGAGGCGGCGTGGCCGCCATCGCCTACGCGCCGGTGCGTCATGCGGGAGACGTCATCGGCTTCCTCCACATCAGCGGCGCGGGGACGACGCCCCGGGCACGCTCGCGGGCCACCTGCCGACCCTCGTCCAGGTCGCGGACATCGCGGTGCGCTGCTGGGCGCGCGTCTGACCGAGCTCAACGCCTCGGAGGCCGCACGCGCTGGGCATCTCGCGCCTGATCAGCAGCCAGCGCTTTCGTCCCCGTCTTCCAGCCCATCGTCGACATCAGCCGCGACCAGGTCGTGGGGTACGAGGGCCTGACGCGCTTCCGGGACCGTGTCCGCCCGGACCTGCGGTTCGCGGAGGCTGAGCGCGCGGGCATGGGCAGGCAACTCGAGCTCGCGACGCTGAAGGCGGCCCTGGCGGCAGCGCGCGATCTGCCGGACGGCGCGTGGCTCGACCTCAACGTCTCGCCGGAGGCTGATCATGGAGAGCGCCGAGCTGGCGCAGGCTGCTCAAGGACGTCGACCGCCCCATCGTGCTCGAGGTCACCGAGCACGAGGAGATCGAGGACTACGAGCGGTTCCGGTCGGCCGTGGAGCAGTCTCGGTGACATGTGCGCGATCGCTGTCGACGACGCAGGCTCCGGCTACGCCAGCCTGCGCCATATCCTCGAGCTGCGTCCGGCCCTGGTCAAGCTCGACCGTGCGCTCATCATGGGCATCGAGTCGGACCGCGCGCGCCGGGCGCTCGTGGCCGGCATGCGGCGGTTCGCCGGCGACATGGACATCCAGCTCATCGCCGAGGGGGTCGAGACGCAGGCAGAACTCGACACCTTGCGCGACCTCGGCATCGAGCTGGCGCAGGGCTTCCTGCTGGGCCGGCCAGGGCCGATGGGTTCAGCCGCTCGAAAGGGGGCCGGCCGCTCGCGCCGGGGTCGG